>NZ_JBSFVD010000007.1:268068-288376 GCF_053592135.1 Streptomyces sp. NPDC002784
GTCGGACGCCGTGGCCCCGGCCGGGCCGCAGGTTGCAACTGCCGTCAGGCCCCTCGCCGGGGGTGCAGGCCGCGGGCGACCACGTGACCCCCGCCCTGCCGCCGGGGTGCATGCCGCGGGCGACGCCGGGTTCGCCCCGCTGCCGGAGGCGTTGGCGGCACCCGACGACGCGCCCCCAGCCGGGCGAGGCCGTAGTCGCCGTCGTGCCCCTCACCCACCCCCGGCCGGGCGCAGGCCGCGGTCGCCGACGTGGCCCTCGCCGGAGGTGCAGGCGACGGCTGACGAGGTACCCCTCACCCACCCCGGGGGACGCACAGGGTGGCGTATCCCTCGCCCTCACCGGAGGTGTTCGTTCCGTTGCCGGGGACATGGCCGTGGACTGACGAGTCGGGGTCCATCTCGTGGACTTGGGGGCGCCGGAGGGTCGTGGCGGGCGATCATGGGGGCATGCCAGTTGTCGACATTCCCGGTTCCAAGTCCATCACCGCGCGCGCCCTCTTCCTGGCGGCGGCGGCCGACGGAGTCACCACCCTCGTACGGCCGCTGCGGTCGGACGACACCGAGGGCTTCGCCGAGGGGCTGGTGAGCCTCGGCTACCGGGTCGGCCGGACCCCCGACAGCTGGCAGGTGGACGGCCGCCCGCAGGGCCCCGCGGCCGCCGAGGCGGACGTCTACTGCCGGGACGGCGCCACGACCGCCCGCTTCCTGCCGACGCTGGCCGCGGCCGGCCACGGCACCTACCGCTTCGACGCCTCCGAGCAGATGCGCCGCCGCCCGCTGCTGCCGCTCACCCGCGCCCTGCGCGACCTGGGCGTGGACCTGCGCCACGAGGGGCGCGAGGGCCACCACCCCCTGACCGTCGCGGCGAAGGGCGTGGTCGGCGGCGAGGTCACGCTGGACGCCGGTCAGTCCTCCCAGTACCTGACCGCCCTGCTGCTGCTCGGCCCGCTCACCGAGCAGGGCCTGCGCATCCATGTCACCGACCTGGTCTCGGTGCCGTACGTCGAGATCACCCTCGCGATGATGCGGGCCTTCGGGGTGGAGGTGACCCGCGAGGGTGCCGACTTCGTGGTCCCGCCGGGCGGCTACCGGGCCACCACCTACGCCATCGAACCGGACGCCTCCACCGCCGGCTACTTCTTCGCCGCCGCGGCCCTCACCGGCGGCGAGGTGACCGTGCCGGGCCTGGGCCGGGGCGCGCTCCAGGGCGACCTGGGCTTCGTCGAGGTGCTGCGCCGGATGGGCGCGGACGTGCGGATCGGCGCCGACCGCACCACGGTCCGCGGCACCGGCGAACTGCGCGGCCTCACCGTCAACATGCGGGACATCTCCGACACCATGCCCACCCTCGCCGCCATCGCCCCCTTCGCCTCGGGCCCGGTGCGCATCGAGGACGTCGCCAACACCCGGGTGAAGGAGTGCGACCGCCTGGACGCCTGCGCGGAGAACCTCCGGCGGCTGGGCGTGCGGGTGGAGACGGGACCCGACTGGATCGAGATCCACCCGGGAGCGGTGGAAGGCGCCGGGATCACGTCCTACGGCGACCACCGCATCGTCATGTCCTTCGCGGTCACCGGCCTGCGCGTGCCGGGTATTTCGTTCGACGACCCCGGGTGCGTACGCAAGACTTTCCCCGGTTTCCACGAGGAGTTCGGGGCGCTGCGCGCGCGGCTGTGAGGGGCGACGGGTGAGCTTCAAGCTGGCAGGGCCGGTTCTGGAGGGCACGTTGGTGCGCCTGGAGCCGCTGGAGAGACGGCACGCGCCCGGGCTGGCCGCGGCGGCCGAGGAGAACCGCGACTCGTACGCGTTCACCTGGGTGCCCACGGCCGCCGGGACCGACGCCTACATCGACGCCCAACTCGCCCGCGCCGCCACCGGGATGCTCGCGCCCTACGCCCAGATCTCCCAGGAGACCGGACGCGTGGTCGGCACCACCTCCTACTGGGAGCCGCGCTCCTGGCGCTCCCCGGACCACCTGGACGCCATCGAGGTCGGCTTCACCTGGCTCGCCGCCTCCGCGCAGGGCACCGGCGTGAACACCGAGGCGAAACTCCTGCTGTTCCGGCACGCCTTCGAGGAGTGGGAGGTGTCCCGCGTCGACCTCAAGACCGACGCCCGCAACAGCCGTTCACGCGCCGCGATCGAGCGCACCGGCGCCCGCTTCGAGGGCGTCCTGCGCAACTGGTCCCGCTCCTGGGCCCCGGGCGAGGAAGGCCGGCTGCGCGACTCCGCGATCTACTCGATCACGGCCGACGAATGGCCCCAGCGCCGCGCCCACTTGGAGAAACGCCTGTCCGAGCCGCGCTGAGGGGCTCTTCCGGTACGGCCATGAAGACGCCGGTGGTGAACAGCGGCCCCGCTCACCCCCGTTTGCCGCCCGCCCGTAGTTCCGGAGTGCTCGTGGCGACGTAGGCCACCGCCAGGACGCAGAGGACGCCGCCGGTGATCAGGGCGGTCGCTCCGGAGGACCAGCCGGCGACCAGACCGCCGCGCAGGTTGCCCAGGTGCGGTCCCGCCTGGCCGGCTATCTGCTCGGCCGCCGTCACCCGGCCCAGCAGGGCGTCCGGCGTACGGGTCTGCACGATCGTCGCCCGGGACAGCACCGACACGGAGTCCGCCGCCGGAAGACGGGGGAGGTGCGCAGGGGCCGTACGTCGAGGAGGGTACGGGCGAGGCTCATGAGGACATGGCGGAGCGCGGCTGCGCGGGCGGGGTCATGCCCGGGACGCTAGCCGGAGGCTCCCGCCCCCGGCCAACGCATTACGCGGAGTCGTTGAGCAGCCGGGCCAGGTGGTCGTGCCCGGCGTCGAGCAGACCTTCGAGCGGTGCCGCCCCCTCGTACCAGCGCTTCTCGTACTCCCAGCACAGCCAGCCGTCCCAGCCGTGCCGGGAGAGCACCTCCACGCACTCGGCCAGCGGCAGCACCCCGGCGCCCAGCGGCAGCGGGGTGGGGTCCTCGGCGGACGCGATGTCCTTGACCTGGACGTAGCCGAGATGCGGGGCGAGCGCGGCGTACGACTCCGCGGGCTGCTCGCCGCCCAGCCAGGTGTGCATCACGTCCCACAGCGCGCCCACGTGCCGGTGCCCGACCAGGCCCAGCACGCGGATCGCGTCGGCGCCGGTGCGGTGCGAGTCGTGCGTCTCCAGCAGGATCCGTACGCCGACGTCGGCGGCGTACTCGGCGGCGGTGCCGAGCCTGCGGGCGGCCGTCGCGTCGGCGTCCTCGGCGCTCTGCGACTCCTCGGCGCCGGGGAAGACGCGGACGAAACCGGAGCCCAGGTCGCGGGCGAGGTCGAGCAGGCCGTACAGCTCCTGGATCACCGGTTCGTCGGGGCCGGGGGCGGCCACCCGGACGTACCCGGCGATGCCGACGACCTCGATGCCGGCCGCCTTGCACGCGGCCGCCGCCGCGACGCGCTCCTCGGGCCCGAGCCCGGGATGCACCGGTTCCTCGGGATGCGCGCGCAACTCGACGCCGTGATAGCCGTGCGCGGACGCGAGCCGCAGCACATCGGCGAGCGGAAGACCGGGGACACCGAGAGTGGAGAACGCCAGCTTCATGCTCGCGACTCTACGCGCCACCGAGCCCCCGGTCAGCGCGGGCCCCGGTCAGCACCGACCGGCATCCGCCCTGACCGCTCCCCGGGGCGGCCCGGCTCGGGCCGTCCCTTCCGGGGTACCGGTCAGCGGACAGCGGCGTCCGGTCGCCGGGAGCGCGCTCTGCCGGGGGCCCCGACGCTCGGGCTCGCACCCCAGGGTGTCGGTCAGGACGGGGGCGGGTCGTCGGGGGATGCGGTTTGCCTGGGGAATGCCGCGGCTCGGGCCGTCATTGCCGGGTGCGGGCCCGGGCGGGCGCCGGTCAGTGGACAGTGGCGGCCGGCCACCGGGCGGCGCGGCTACTCCGGGGGACCCCCGGCGCTCGGGCCGTTATTGCTGGGCGTCCGTCAGGTTCAGGTGCCAGTCCTGGCCCGTGAGGTCCTTGCCGAAGGAGCGGTGGGGTTTCTCCGCCGTCAGGACGAAGCCGCGGCGCTGGTAGAGGCGGCGGGCGGCGGTGAGGACGTCGTTGGTCCACAGCACCAGGTCCCGGTAGCCGACCCCGCGCGCGAAGTCGACGACCGCGCCGATCAGCCGGTCCCCGGCACCGAGGCCGCGGGCGTCCGGTTCGACCAGGAGCAGGCGGAGCCGGGCGGTGGCCGGCGCCGGAGACGACGTACTCCTAGAGGGAGTTCATCCGGTCGGCGAAGGGGTTCACCGGCCCGCTCCGGTCACGCAGGAGATGGTCACCGACTCAGTTCCGCGGCACTCCCGTCGACCCCCGGACCATCAGCTCGCCCCTGATCGTGGCGATGCCCCCGGGCGGCTCCTCCTCGCGGCCCATCGCGATCCGCCCGGCCCGCGCCCCCGCCTCCGACAGCGGCAGGCGCACCGTCGTCAGGGAGGGCACCGCGTCGATGCTGAACGGCAGGTCGTCGAAGCCGGCGACGGAGACGTCCTCCGGGATCCGCAGCCCCGACTCCCGCACGGCCGCGCAGGCGCCGAGCGCGACGGAGTCGTTCGCGGCGACCACCGCCGTCAGGGTCGGGTCGCGGCGCAGCAGCTCCAGGGTGGCCTCGTACCCGGAGCGGCGGTCGTAGCGGCCGTGGACCGTCCGGCGGGGGTCGTCCTCGATGCCGTGCGCCTCCAGCGCGGCCCGGTGCCCCTCCAGGCGGTGCCGGGTCGTGGTGCGCTCCTCGGGGCCCGCGATGTAACCGAGGCGGCGGTGGCCGAGGCCGATCAGATGCTCGGTGAGTTCCCGGCCGCCCCCGCGGTTCTCGAAGGTCAGCGCGATCGCCCCGGTGTCCGGCGCCGGCGGCCGCCCGCACAGCACCACCCGGGTGCCCGCCTCCGCCAGCTTGCGCAGCTTGGCCGAGACCGCCGTCACGTGCGGGGCGTTCTCCACGGCCCCGCCGGTCAGCACCACGGCCGCCGCCCGCTGCCGCTGGAGCAGGGTCAGATAGGTCAGTTCGCGCTCCGGTGAGCCCCCGGTGTTGCAGACCACGGCCAGCCGCTCGCCGCCGGCGCGTCCGCCGGGGCCGCCGATCTCCGCCTGGATCGCGCTCGCCATGATCCCGAAGAAGGGGTCGGCGATGTCGTTGACGAGGATGCCGACCAGGTCGGACGTGGCGGCGGCCAGCGCGCTCGCCGGACCGTTCAGCACGTAGTCCAGCTCGTCCACGGCACGCAGCACCCGCTCCCGGGTGGACGCGGCGACGGGGTAGTTCCCGTTCAGCACGCGCGACACCGTCGCGGGGGAGACCTGCGCGCGGGCCGCCACGTCCGCCAGGGTCACCGTCATCTCGTCGTCCTCCGGTCGCGCATCTCTCGTACCGCCTCGTACGTCGTACGTGCTCCTAGACAGGCCCCCGGCGCATACGGTTCCGGGGCCGCCGACCAGACCATACGGCCGGGCACCCGGATGGTTCGCCCCCTCGAACGACTCATCCCCATCACGGTCTTGTACAGACCACTGCTCAGAGGCTAGCTTCAGTCCATATAGAAAGCGCTTGCTGCGCCGCTGGGGCGTCAGCGGACGAAGGGAATGACGTGACACGCAAAACGGTGCGTATCGCCATGAACGGCGTGACCGGGCGTATGGGCTACCGCCAGCACCTCGTCCGCTCCGTCCTCGCCCTGCGCGAACAGGGCGGCCTCGACCTCGGCGACGGCACCGTGCTGTGGCCGGAGCCGGTCCTGGTGGGCCGCCGCGAGCACGCCCTCAGGGCGCTCGCCGACCGCCACGGCCTGGAGCACATCTCCACGGACCTGGACGCGGTCCTCGCCGACCCGGCCGTGGACATCTACTTCGACGCCCAGGTCACCTCCGCCCGCGAGGAGGCGATCAGGAAGGCGATCGCCGCGGGCAAGCACATCTACACCGAGAAGCCCACCGCCACCGGTCTCGAGGGCGCCCTGGAACTGGCCCGGCTGGCCCGCGCGAAGGGCATCAAGCACGGCGTGGTCCAGGACAAGCTCTTCCTCCCGGGCCTGCTCAAGCTCAAGCGCCTCATCGACGGCGGCTTCTTCGGCCGGATCCTGTCCGTGCGCGGCGAGTTCGGCTACTGGGTCTTCGAGGGCGACTGGCAGTCCGCCCAGCGCCCCTCCTGGAACTACCGCGCGGAGGACGGCGGCGGCATCGTCGTCGACATGTTCCCGCACTGGGAGTACGTGCTGCACGAGCTGTTCGGCCGGGTGAAGTCTGTCCAGGCGCTCACCGCCACCCACATCCCGCAGCGCTGGGACGAGAACGGCAAGCCCTACGACGCCACCGCCGACGACGCCGCCTACGGCATCTTCGAGCTCGAGGGCGGTGCCGTCGCCCAGATCAACTCCTCCTGGGCGGTGCGGGTCAACCGCGACGAGCTGGTGGAGTTCCAGGTCGACGGCACGGAGGGCTCGGCGGTCGCGGGGCTGCGCACCTGCCGCGCACAGCACCGCTCGGCCACCCCCAAGCCCGTCTGGAACCCCGACATCCCGGCCACCGAGGTCTTCCGCGACCAGTGGCAGGAGGTGCCGGACAACGCCGAGTTCGACAACGGCTTCAAGGCGCAGTGGGAGCTCTTCCTGCGGCACGTCTACGCCGACGCCCCCTACCACTGGGACCTCCTGGCCGGCGCCCGCGGCGTCCAGCTCGCCGAACTGGGCCTGAGGTCCTCGGCCGAGGGCCGCCGCCTCGACGTACCGGAGATCGCGCTGTGACCATCCGACTCCCGGACGCGACCGGGGCCTTGAGGGCGTACGAGCCCCGGCGGGAGCCCGTCGCCGTCACCCCGGGCGCGGCCTTCACCTCTCGTACGGTGTTCTCCGCGGCCCATGTCGTCGCCGATCCGTTCGCCGACGTCAGCCCCGACTCGCCGGCCGCCGTCGACTGGGACGCCACGCTCGCCTTCCGCCGGCATCTGTGGTCCCACGGGCTCGGCGTCGCCGAGGCCATGGACACCGCGCAGCGCGGGATGGGCCTGGACTGGGCGGGCGCGGCGGAGCTGATCCGGCGCAGCGCGGCCGAGGCCCGCGCGGTCGGCGGACGCATCGCCTGCGGGGTCGGCACCGACCAGCTCGCCGCGGGCACCCTCGAAGAGGTCCGTGCCGCCTACGAGGAACAGCTCGCCGTGGTCGAGGAGTCCGGCGCGCGGACGATCCTCATGGCGTCCCGGGCACTGGCGGCCGCCGCCCGCGGCCCCGAGGACTACCTGGAGGTCTACGGCCATCTCCTGCGCCAGTCCGCCGAACCCGTGATCCTGCACTGGCTCGGCCCCATGTTCGACCCCGCGCTGGAGGGCTACTGGGGCTCCGCGGACCTCGACGCGGCCACCGACACCTTCCTGGAGGTCATCGCCGCCCACCCCGACAAGGTCGACGGCATCAAGGTCTCCCTGCTGGACGCGCAGCGCGAGATCGACCTGCGCCGGCGCCTCCCGCACGGCGTGCGCTGCTACACCGGCGACGACTTCAACTACCCGGAGCTGATCGCCGGGGACGAGAAGGGCTTCAGCCACGCCCTGCTCGGCATCTTCGATCCGCTGGGCCCGCTGGCGGCGGAGGCGGTCCGGGTGCTGGACACGGGGGACGCCAAGGGCTTCCGGGAACTCCTCGACCCGACCGTCGAGCTGTCCCGCCACCTCTTCCAGCCGCCGACCCGCTTCTACAAGACCGGCGTGGTCCTCCTGGCCTGGCTCGCGGGCCACCAGGATCACTTCACGATGGTCGGCGGCCTGCAGTCGGCCCGCTCCCTCCCGCACCTCGCCCGCGCCTACGAACTCGCCGACGCTCTGGGCCTGTTCCCGGACCCGGAACGTGCCGAGGAACGGATGCGGAACCTGCTGTCGACGTACGGGGTGAACCAGTGACGGAGCTGGCGCGTTTCTCCATCAACCAGATGACGGTCAAGCAGCTGTCGATGCCGGAACTGGTCGACGCGTGCGGGCAGTTGGGTGTCGTCAACGTCGGCCTGTGGCGGGAGCCCGTCCAGGCGTACGGCCTGGAGGCGACGGCCAAGGCGGTCCGGGACGCGGGGCTGACGGTCACCACCCTGTGCCGCGGCGGGTTCCTCACGGCGATCGAAGCGCCGGAGCGGGCCAGGGCGCTGGACGACAACCGGCGGGCCGTCGAGGAGGCGGCCACCCTGGGCACGGACACCCTCGTCCTGGTCTCGGGCGGTCTCCCGGCGGGCTCGAAGGACCTGCGCGGCGCGCGGGAGCGGATCGCCGACGCGCTGGCGGTCCTCGGCCCGTACGCCGAGGACCACGGGGTACGGCTGGCCATCGAGCCGCTGCACCCGATGTACGCCGCCGACCGCTGCGTGGTCTCCACCCTCGCCCAGGCCCTGGACCTCGCCGAACGCTTCCCCGCCCACCAGGTCGGCGTCACGGTGGACACGTACCACATCTGGTGGGACGACGACGCGCCCGCGCAGATCGCCCGGGCGGGCGCGGGCGGGCGGATCCACACCTTCCAGCTCGCCGACTGGACCACGCCGCTGCCCGAGGGCGTGCTCAACGGCCGCGGGCAGATCGGCGACGGCTCGATCGACATGCGGGAGTGGAAGGGGTACGTCGAGGCCGCCGGCTACACCGGCGCCATCGAGGTGGAGCTCTTCAACGACGGACTGTGGGCGCGGGACGGCCGGGAGGTGCTGGCGGAGACCGCGGCGCGGTTCGTGGCGCACACGGGATAGCGCCCGCGGACAGCCCCGTCCGCCGGGCTAGGTCGGTCGTGGGGCCGGTGTGTCCAGCTCGGTCAGCAGCCGGGTCCGTGAGCGCCCGAGTACGGCGGCCAGGGCGTCGGCGGCCAACGTGGGCCGGGGCTGCCACAGGGTTCCGGTGCCGCGGGCCGGATGGGCGAGCTGGGGCGGGTCCGGCAGCGCCACCCGGGTGAGCAGGCCGGGACCGGCGAAGGCGGACGGGACGAGCACCAGCCCGGCGCCCGCCGTCGCCCGGGACGGACCGCGCCCGCGCTGCCGCAGCCGCAGGGCGCCGGCCTCCCAACCGGACGTGTCGTGAAGCTCGTTGAGCAGATGGGCGGTGCCGTGCTCGGCGAGCTGCCGGGCGCGGTACAGGACGTCGGCGTCGAGCACGGACCGTATCCGCGCCCAGTAGGGGGCCGGCGCCAGCTGCCAGTACGTCTCCAACTCCTCGGTCAGCCTCGGGAGTTGGGTTTCCGGTTCGTCGTACAGGGCGCGCAGTCGGGGGCCGAGTGAGCAGCCGTGCTCGCGCTCCAGGCGGGACAGGTCCCGGCGTATCCGGTCCACCGGAGCCGACCGTACGGCGGCCAGTCCTCGGCGAGGGCCGGGTCCGGGCCGGGTGGCGCCGGGTTGAGGAAATCGGGGACATAGCCGTCGGGCGGTACCAGCTCGGCGAGCCGTTCCAGACCCGCCGCCACCCGCGGACGTACCTGCTCGACCCAGGGGCGATGCGCCGGATGCGGGCGCCCCGCGCGGAGCAGCCGGAAGCTCGTCGCGACCTCCCACAGCGGCGAGACGGCGAACCGCAGACGCGCCAAGTCCCCGGCCCAGAACTCGAGTTCGGCCTCCATGACCACGACCCCCCACCGGATTCGGCCACGGCTGAAACACTGGCGGCGAGCTCAGCGGCGGAAGCCGTCATCGGCTCACCCCGGCCCCCACCGCACCTCGCGCCGGGGGCGAAATAAATTCTCGGCAAGCCGTACAACCCTTTCCAGAGGACGTGGGTCGTACTGGGTGTCGGAACTTCTTGGAGGGGGATCTGGGGGGATCGCGGGGGGTTCTGACACGGAGGGGGAGAGCGCGAGGGGGCCAGGTCGACGGACCGGGCCCCCTCGAAGCATGTACGGCTCACTCCTCGCGCGCGCCTTCCGCCGGCGCCTCGACCTCCGCCGCCGTCGGAAAGGACGCCTGCGCGCCCTCCTTGGTGACCGCCGCCGCGCCGACCCGGGCCGCATAAGCCGCCGCCCGCACCAGCCCGGCGCCCGTGCCGAGCCGGTAGGCCAGCGCCGCCGTGAAGGCGTCCCCGGCGCCGGTCGTGTCCACGGCCGCCACCCGCACGGACGGCACCCGCGCCACCCCCTCGGCGGACGCCACCAGCGCCCCCCGCGCCCCCAGCGTCACGACCACCGAACGCGGCCCCTTCGCCAGCAGGAGCCGCGCCCAGTCCTCGGGCTCCTCCCCGGCACGGGCGTCCTGGAGGATCACCTTCGCCTCGTGCTCGTTGACGATCAGCGGATCGCAGGCGGCCAGCACCTCCGGCGGCAGCGGCCGCGGCGGCGAGGGGTTCAGCACGAACCGGCTGCCCGCCGCGAGATGCCGTACGACCTCCTCGACCGTCTCCAACGGGATCTCCAACTGCGCGGAGACCACCCGCGAGGCCCGGATCAGGGGCGCGGCGGCCCGTACGTCCCCGGGCGTCAGGCGGGCGTTGGCGCCCGGCGAGACCACGATGCTGTTGTCCCCGGACGGGTCCACGGTGATCAGCGCGACCCCGGTCGGCGCGCCGCCGACCAGCACGCCCGCCGTGTCCACCCCGGCCCGCCGCTGCGAGTCGAGCAGCAGCCTGCCGTGCGCGTCGTCGCCGACCCGGGCCAGCAGGGCCGTACGCGCCCCGAGCCGGGCCGCCGCCACCGCCTGGTTCGCGCCCTTGCCGCCCGGGTGGACGGCGAGATCGGAGCCGAGCACCGTCTCACCGGCACCGGGCCGCCGCTCCACGCCGATCACCAGGTCGGCGTTGGCGGATCCGACGACCAGGAGGTCGTAGTCGTCCATGAAGTGTCTCCCCGTTTCCGTCCGTCGAGCCGCTTTCCGTCCGTTGCGGCTGTCCGCCCCGGCGATTCTGCCGGACTCCGCGGCGCCCGGAAGGGCACCCGGGGCGCGCCGGTGCCACGCTGGAACTGCGGGGTCGTACCCCCAGGGCCCACGGCCCGGAGCGGAGGAACCATGACGGCGACGACACGCGACGAGGTGCCCGTCTTCCTGGAAGGCGGTGGCGTGGAACTGCGCACCGAACCGATCGGCGGCGGCATGTCCGTCGGCTATGTGCGCCTGCCCGAGGGCACGGACATGGGCCCGGCGATGAAGGGCCTGCCCGGCGACGCCTGCCAGTGCCCGCACTGGGGCGTCCTGCTGAAGGGCCGGCTGCGGATGGTCACCCCGGACGGCGAGGAGATCTACGAGGAGGGCCAGGCCTACTACTGGGGCCCCGGGCACGTCCCGGTCGCCCTGGAGGACTGCGAGTTCGTGGAGTTCTCCCCGACCGAGGAGTTCCGCAAGGTCCTCGACCATGTGAAGGCACAGTCCGGCTGAGCTGTCAGTGCCGGACGGTAGCGTCGGATCATGTCCAGTCCGGCGGTGGTAGAAGGCGTGCTCGAACGCATCACGTACGCCAACGAGGAGAACGGCTACACGGTCGCCCGGGTCGACACCGGCCGCGGCGGCGGCGACCTCCTCACGGTCGTCGGCGCGCTGCTCGGCGCCCAGGTCGGCGAGTCCCTGCGGATGGAGGGCCGCTGGGGCAGCCATCCCCAGTACGGCAAGCAGTTCACCGTCGACAACTACACCACCGTGCTGCCGGCCACCGTCCAGGGCATCCGACGCTATCTGGGATCGGGGCTGGTCAAGGGCATCGGGCCGGTCTTCGCCGACCGCATCACCCAGCACTTCGGCCTGGACACCCTGAGGATCATCGAGGAGGAGCCCAAGCGGCTCATCGAGGTCCCCGGGCTCGGCCCCAAGCGGACCAAGAAGATCGCCGACGCCTGGGAGGAACAGAAGGCGATCAAGGAGGTCATGCTCTTCCTCCAGACCGTCGAGGTCTCCACCTCCATCGCGGTGCGCATCTACAAGAAGTACGGCGACGCCTCCATCTCGGTGGTGAAGAACCACCCCTACCGGCTCGCCGCCGACGTCTGGGGCATCGGCTTCCTCACCGCCGACAAGATCGCCCAGTCCGTCGGCATCCCGCACGACAGCCCCGAGCGGGTCAAGGCCGGTCTGCAGTACGCCCTGTCCCAGTCCAGTGACCAGGGGCACTGCTATCTCCCCGAGGAGCGGCTGATCGCCGACGCGGTGAAGCTGCTGCAGGTCGACACCGGTCTGGTCATCGAGTGCCTCGCGGAGCTGGCGGCACCGGACGAGGAATCGGGGGAGCCCGGCGTCGTACGGGAGAAGGTGCCGGCACCGGACGGCGGCGACCCCGTCACCGCCGTCTACCTCGTCCCCTTCCACCGCGCCGAGCTGTCCCTCGCCGGACAGCTGCAGCGCCTGCTGCGCACCGACGCGGACCGCATGCCCGGCTTCCGGGACGTGGCCTGGGACAAGGCGCTGGCCTGGCTGAAGGGCCGGACGGGCGCCGAACTCGCCCCCGAGCAGGAGGCCGCCGTCAAGCTGGCGCTGACCGAGAAGGTCGCCGTGCTGACCGGCGGGCCGGGCTGCGGCAAGTCGTTCACCGTCCGGTCGGTCGTGGAGCTGGCCCGCGCCAAGAAGGCGAAGGTCGTCCTCGCCGCCCCCACGGGGCGGGCCGCCAAACGCCTGGCCGAGCTCACCGGCGCCGAGGCATCCACCGTGCACCGGCTGCTGGAGCTGAAGCCCGGCGGTGACGCCGCCTACGACCGGGACCGCCCGCTCGACGCCGACCTGGTGGTGGTCGACGAGGCGTCCATGCTGGACCTGCTGCTCGCCAACAAGCTGGTCAAGGCGGTCGCGCCGGGCGCCCATCTGCTGTTCGTCGGGGACGTCGACCAGCTGCCCAGCGTCGGGGCGGGGGAGGTCCTGCGGGACCTGCTCGCCGACGGCGGCCCGGTCCCCGCCGTCCGTCTCACCCGGGTCTTCCGCCAGGCCCAGCAGTCCGGGGTGGTCACCAACGCGCACCGGATCAACTCCGGGCAGCACCCCCTCACCGACGGCCTGAAGGACTTCTTCCTCTTCGTCGAGGACGACACCGAGGAGGCCGGACGGCTCACCGTGGACGTGGCGGCCCGTCGGATTCCGGCCAAATTCGGGCTCGACCCGCGCCGGGACATCCAGGTGCTCGCGCCCATGCACCGCGGCCCCGCCGGCGCCGGCACCCTCAACGGCCTGCTCCAGCAGGCCATCACCCCCGGCCGCCCCGACCTGCCGGAGAAGCGGTTCGGCGGCCGGGTCTTCCGGGTCGGCGACAAGGTCACCCAGATTCGCAACAATTACGACAAGGGCGCGAACGGCGTCTTCAACGGCACCGTGGGTGTGGTCACCTCGCTCGACCCGGTCGACCAGCGCCTGACGGTGCGGACGGACGAGGACGAGGAGGTGCCGTACGAGTTCGACGAGCTGGACGAGTTGGCGCACGCGTACGCGGTGACGATCCACCGCTCCCAGGGCAGCGAGTACCCGGCGGTGGTGATCCCGGTCACCACGGGCGCGTGGATGATGCTCCAGCGCAATCTGCTCTACACCGCCGTCACCCGGGCCAAGAAGCTGGTCGTGCTCGTCGGCTCGCGCAAGGCCATCGGTCAGGCGGTGCGCACGGTCTCGGCCGGACGGCGCTGCACGGCGCTGGACTTCAGGCTCGCACCACGCGCACTGGAGGGGTGAGTGCCAGGCTCTCAGCGCGCTCCGGGGAGAGGTGAGTGAAATTTGATCGATCAAACGAGTCGTAAACGTCACACAGCTCTTCCGGATGCCGGTGCGGAGGGGCAGGATGAGCAAGTTGGCGGCACTGAGTGCCGCCAATAAGCCCAATGGTCGACCCCGAGTGCACTTTCATGCGCCAAATGGGGGATGGTAGAGACAGTCAGGGCAACCTCGAAGAAGAGGCACAACGTCGGTGAGGGAAGACGTGAGCGACAACTCTGTAGTACTGCGGTACGGCGACGGCGAGTACACCTACCCGGTGATCGACAGCACCGTCGGCGACAAGGGCTTCGACATCGGCAAGCTCCGCGCCCAGACCGGTCTGGTGACCCTGGACAGCGGCTACGGCAACACGGCCGCTTATAAATCCGCCATCACCTACCTCGACGGCGAGCAGGGCATCCTCCGGTACCGCGGCTACCCGATCGAGCAGCTGGCCGAGCGCTCCACCTTCCTGGAGGTCGCCTACCTGCTGATCAACGGTGAGCTGCCCACCGTCGACGAGCTGAGCACGTTCAAGAACGACATCACGCAGCACACACTGCTGCACGAGGACGTCAAGAACTTCTACCGGGGCTTCCCCCGCGACGCCCACCCGATGGCGATGCTGTCGTCGGTCGTCTCCGCGCTGTCGACCTTCTACCAGGACAGCCACAACCCCTTCGACGAGAAGCAGCGCAACCTCTCCACGATCCGGCTGCTCGCCAAGCTTCCGACGATCGCGGCCTACGCGTACAAGAAGTCGATCGGCCACCCCTTCGTCTACCCGCGCAACGACCTGGGCTACGTCGAGAACTTCCTCCGGATGACCTTCTCGGTCCCCGCGCAGGAGTTCGAGCTCGATCCCGTCGTCGTCGCCGCCCTCGACAAGCTGCTGATTCTGCACGCGGACCACGAGCAGAACTGCTCGACCTCCACGGTCCGTCTGGTGGGCTCCTCGCAGGCGAACATGTTCGCCTCGATCTCGGCCGGCATCAGCGCCCTGTGGGGCCCGCTGCACGGCGGCGCCAACCAGTCCGTGCTGGAGATGCTGGAGGGCATCCAGGCCTCCGGCGGTGACGTCGACTCCTTCATCCGCAAGGTGAAGAACAAGGAGGACGGCGTCCGGCTGATGGGCTTCGGCCACCGGGTCTACAAGAACTTCGACCCGCGCGCCAAGATCATCAAGGCTGCCGCGCACGATGTCCTCTCGGCCCTCGGCAAGTCCGACGAGCTGCTGGACATCGCGCTCAAGCTGGAGGAGCACGCGCTCTCCGACGACTACTTCGTCTCGCGCAGCCTCTACCCGAACGTCGACTTCTACACCGGCCTGATCTACCGGGCCATGGGCTTCCCGACCGAGATGTTCACGGTCCTGTTCGCCCTCGGCCGCCTCCCGGGCTGGATCGCCCAGTGGCACGAGATGATCAAGGAGCCGGGCTCCCGCATCGGCCGCCCGCGCCAGATCTACACCGGCGTCGTCGAGCGGGACTTCGTCCCGGTCGAGGAGCGCTGACACCTGCCGGTGGGGGCGCCGCTGCGGTGGCGCCCGAGCCGGAGTTGGTGCCTCGCGCGGTGAACGCCGTAGGTGTTCCGGCCGTAAGACCAAGAAGAAGGCGCCCTGGCGCCGGTCCCCCCACGGGCCGACGTCCAGGGCGCCTTCCCATGTCCCGGTGCGGATTCCCCCCACGGGATCCGGCCGGGCGTCTGTGAGGACAGCGCCTGAATCGCTGTTGTTCGGTACTGCGTTGAGCAGAACGGCGCGGTCCGCCGTACTACTCGGTGTGCGGTCTGCCGGGACAACGCACCCGGGAGGGCCGCTCAAAGCTCCCCGGTGTGCGTGCCCCGGCAACGCATCTCTGAGGAAGTCCCCCAAGACATCCCCAGACGCCAGTCCACGCCCCCCAAGACGCTTCCTGACATCGCCAACTTAGACCTTCGAACCCCTTCGATGGTTACGTTCGCATCACTGTGATCTGCGTCTCTTGCAAATGTCCGTTAGATACGCAAGAGCCCCGATCCATCGAACGAGCCCAAGCGTAAGGATGCTGCGCGAGCCTTGTGAAGAGCTTATGTGAGGCTCGCGCAGGACTCCAGAGGCGCCCCTATCGGAAAGTCCGCAGCCGCAGGCTGTTCGTCACCACGAAGACCGACGAGAACGCCATCGCCGCACCCGCGATCATCGGGTTCAGCAGCCCCGCCGCGGCCAGCGGCAGCGCGGCCACGTTGTAGCCGAACGCCCACACGAGGTTGCCCTTGATCGTGGTGAGCGTCCGCCGGGACAGCCGGATCGCGTCCGCCGCCACCCGCAGATCCCCGCGCACCAGCGTCAGATCCCCGGCCTCGATCGCCGCGTCCGTCCCCGTGCCCAGCGCCAGCCCCAGATCGGCGGTGGCGAGCGCGGCCGCGTCATTGACGCCGTCGCCGACCATGGCGACCGTCCGCCCCTCGCCCTGCAACCGCCGTACCGCCGCGACCTTCTCCTCGGGCAGCACCTCGGCGATCACCTGCTCGATCCCGACGCTGCGCGCCACCGCCTCCGCGACCGCCCGGTTGTCCCCGGTCAGCAGCACCGGTGTGAGCCCGAGCGCGCGCAGCTCGCGCACGGCCTCGGCACTGGTCTCCTTGACCGTGTCGGCGACCGCGAGGACCGCACGCGCGGCCCCGTCCCAGCCGACGACGACGGCCGTACGCCCGCCCCTCTCGGCCTCGTCCCGGGCCCGGGCCAACTCCCCGGGAAGCGACGCGAACAGCCGCCCCACGGCGACCTCATGGCCCTCCACACGCCCGCGTACGCCCCGCCCGGGCACGTTCTCGAAGTGCTCGGCCACCGGCAGCTGTCCGGCCCGCTCCTCGGCGCCCGCGGCGACCGCCCGGGCGACGGGGTGCTCGGAGGCGTGCTCCAGGGCGCCCGCCAGCCGCAGCACCTGCGTCTCGTCGGTGCCCTCGGCGACGTACACCTCGTGCAGGGTCATCCGTCCCGTCGTCACCGTGCCGGTCTTGTCGAGGACGACCGTGTCCACGCGACGGGTCGACTCCAGCACCTCAGGCCCCTTGATCAGGATGCCGAGCTGGGCCCCGCGCCCGGTGCCGACCATCAGCGCGGTCGGGGTCGCGAGACCCAGCGCGCAGGGGCAGGCGATGATCAGGACGGCGACGGCCGCGGTGAACGCGTCGACGGTGTCACCGGTGGCACCGAGCCACCCCCCGAACGTGGCGACGGCGACGACCAGCACCACCGGCACGAAGACCGCGGAGATCCGGTCCGCGAGCCGCTGCACCTCGGCCTTGCCGCTCTGCGCCGCCTCCACCAGCCGCGCCATCCGCGCGAGCCGGGTGCCGGCGCCGACCTCGGTGGCCTCGACGACGAGCCGCCCGCCCACGTTGACGGTGGCCCCGGTCACGGCGGAGCCGGCCGTCACGTCGACCGGCACCGACTCCCCGGTCAGCATCGAGGCGTCCACCGCCGAGACGCCCTCGACGACGGTGCCGTCGGTGGCGATCTTCTCCCCGGGCCGTACGACGAACCGGTCGCCGACGGCCAGTTCGGCCACCGGGATCCGCCGCTCCCGCCCGTCCCTGAGGACGGCCACGTCCTTGGCGCCGAGGTCCATCAGCGCCCTGAGCGCGGCTCCCGCCCGGCGCTTGGCGCGGGCCTCCAGATAGCGGCCGAGCAGGATGAAGGCGACGACCCCGGAGGCCACTTCGAGGTAGATCGTCGAGGCGCCGTCCATCCCGCCGACGGTGAGCCGGAACTCGTCCCGCATCCCGGGCATTCCGGCGTCCCCGAGGAACAGCGCCCACAGCGACCACCCGAAGGCGGCCAGCGTCCCGAGCGAGACCAGGGTGTCCATGGTGGCGGCGCCGTGCCGGGCGTTGGTCCAGGCGGCGCGGTGGAAGGGCAGCCCGCCCCAGACGACGGCCGGCGCGGCGAGGGTGAGCGCGAGCCACTGCCAGTTGTCGAACTGCAGCGCCGGGACCATCGACAGCAGCACGACGGGCGCGGCGAGCAGCGCGGAGACGGTGAAGCGCTGCCGGGCGGCGGCGAGTTCGGGGTCGTCCTCGGCCGCCTGCTCCGGCGCGGCGGGTTCGGGCGGGGCGGGCTCCTCGGCGGTGTACCCCGTCTTGACCACCGTGGCGATCAGATCGGCCACCTCGACCCCCGCCGGGTACCTGACCCTCGCCTTCTCGGTGGCGTAGTTGACGCTGGCGGTGACCCCGTCCATCCGGTTGAGCTTCTTCTCGACCCGGGCGGCGCAGGAGGCGCAGGTCATGCCGCCGATGAGCAGCTCGACCTCGGAGGCGGGGGCTGTCGGGGCCTGGGTGACGGTGGACATGACCGGACTCCGGACCGCTCAGACAGCGCCGACGAGTTCGAAACCGGCCTCGTCCACGGCCGCGCGCACATCCTCCTCGCGCAGCGCCTCCGCGGAGACGACGGTCACCTCGCCGGTGGAGGCCACGGCCTGCACGGAGCTGACGCCGGGAAGCTCGGAGATCTCGCCGGAGACGGCGCCCTCGCAGTGTCCGCAGCTCATCCCGCTGACCTTGTAGACGGCGCTGACGCTCATGTTGTTCTCCTCGTCGAGGCAGGTGGGGCCGACGGGTACCGCGAGGGGTCCCCGTATCACCACCGTATACCCCGGCGGGGTATTACTCCAAGACGGGTCGGGCCGGGCGGGCGCAGGCGCCCACGCGGGACCGGACCCCAGGAGAATCTCTCGGCTTGGGAGGATTTGTCCATTCCTTATGGTAGGTACCCCCTATGTCGCAGGCCGGGACGCTCATCCTCATCATGTCCATCGCGGTGCTGGCGCCGCTGCTCGCCCACGGGGTCGGCCGCCGGCTGCCCGTCCCGCTCGTCATCTTCGAGATCGCACTGGGCATCCTGGTGGGCCCGGACGTGCTCGGCTGGGCGGGGGAGGGCGAGGTCATCGATGTCCTCGCCGACCTGGGCCTGGCGATGCTGATCTTCCTCGCGGGCTACGAGATCGAGTTCGACAAGGTCCGCGGCACCACCCTGCGCCGGTCGGTGCGCGCCTGGCTGATCTCCCTGGCGGTGGGGCTGGGCCTGGCCACCCTGCTGTCCGGCTTCGACCGGGGCGTCTACCTCGGTACGGCGCTCACCAGCACCGCCCTCGGCACCGTCCTGCCCATGCTGCGCGACGCGGGTGACCTGCGCTCCCGGTTCGGCTCGGTGATGCTGACGTTCGGCGCGGTCGGGGAGTTCGGGCCGATCATCGCCATCGCCCTGCTGCTGAGCGGCCGTTCGCCCGGCCGCGCGACGGCGGTGCTGGCCGCGTTCGCGCTGCTGACGGCGGTGGCCGTGTGGTGGGCGACGCGGCCCCGGCCGCCGTGGTTCTCCCGGGTCGTCGAGGTGACGCTGCACACCAGCGGCCAGTTCGCCGTACGCCTGGTGGTCCTGCTCCTCGCGGTCATGCTCGGCGTCTCCCAGGCGCTGGGCCTGGACGCCCTGCTCGGCGCCTTCGCCGCCGGGGTGATCGCGCGGCTGGTGCTGCACGGCTCGGCACCCGAGAGCGCGGAACCGGTCATGGAGAAGGTCGAGGCGATGGGCTTCGGCTTCCTGGTGCCGGTGTTCTACGTGGTCACCGGCATCGAGTTCGACCTGGACTCCCTGCTGTCCGGCGGCCGCGCCCTGCTGCTCCTGCCGCTGTTCCTGCTGCTCCTCCTCGCCGTCCGGGGGCTGCCGGTGTACGCCCTCGCCCCGCGTGACCTCGGCCGCCGCGACCGGGGCGCCCTGACCCTGTTCGCCGCCACCGCCCTGCCGCTGGTCGTGGCCATCACCACGATCGGCGTGGACGCCGGCACCCTGCGCACCGACGAGGCGGCGGCGCTGGTCGGCGCGGCCATGGTGTCGGTACTGGTGTTCCCGCCGGCCGGACTGCGGCTGCGGGGCGAGCGTGCGGCGCCGCGGGACGCGGGCGGGGAGCCAGAGTCCTGGTGATCGAAACGGCAGGGCCTGGCTAGTCTTCGCCGGGGAGGAAGGAGCCCCATGCGAGCCGTGGTCTTCGAGCAGTACGGCGAACCCGCCGAGGTACGCGACCTGCCCGACCCCCGCCCCGCCGGCCACGGAGTCGTGGTCCGGGTCGAGGCCACCGGCCTGTGCCGCAGCGACTGGCACGGCTGGCAGGGCCACGACCCCGACATCACGCTGCCGCACGTCCCCGGCCATGAACTCGCCGGTGTGGTCGAGGCGGTGGGCCCCGGGGTGAGCGGTTGGCGCCCCGGTGACCGGGTCACCGTCCCCTTCGTCTGCGCCTGCGGAAGCTGCCCGGCCTGCGAGGCGGGCGACCAGCAGGTGTGCGAGCGGCAGACCCAGCCCGGCTTCACCCACTGGGGCTCCTTCGCCCAGTACGTCGCGCTGGACCACGCCGAGGTGAACCTGGTCGCGATACCGGACGGCCTGTCGTACGCCACCGCGGCCTCGCTCGGCTGCCGGTTCGCCACCGCGTTCCGGGCCGTGGTGCAGCAGGGCCGGGTCGCCGCGGGGGAGTGGGTGGCGGTGCACGGCTGCGGCGGAGTGGGCCTGTCCGCGGTGATGATCGCGGCCGCGTCGGGCGCGCGGGTCGTCGCCGTGGACGTCTCGCCCCAGGCGCTGGCACTGACACGAAAGATGCAAGCGACTGCGAGGTCAGGACGTTGTGATGGGTTCGAAGCGGACGGTCATTCCGAGGCTGTTCGCTTCCTTGATCATGC
>NZ_JBSFVD010000008.1:0-27138 GCF_053592135.1 Streptomyces sp. NPDC002784
ACGAGAGCGGAACAGCCAGGCGGAATAAGCCCGGCCGTTCACAGCGTCCTCGCTGTGTTTTTCTTCAAAGGAACCGCGTCCCGGCCGTGATGACCAGGGACGGGGTATCAACATATCTGGCGTTGACTTTTGGCACGCTGTTGAGTTCTCAAGGAACGGTCGCTTCCTTTGTACTCACCCTCTCGGGCTTTCCTCCGGGCTTCCCTTCGGTCTTGCGTTTCCGACTCTATCAGGGTTTTTCCGGCCCTCTGACCACCGTCCTGCAGACATGCAGAAAGGGATCCAGAGATAGGATCTGACAAGTTGGATGCTGCCAGGCAAAGACGTTTTGGTGCGCGTCACTCAGCCTCAAGCAGGAGTACGACTGTACACGGGGCCGCGGAGCGGGGGCAAATCGTTTGGGGTTATGGTCTAGACCACCAGACGGCTTGCTCATGCGGAACCGGTACTTCATATGACATACCCTGCTGAACAGTGCGCCGTCTGGTACAGGCAGTGACGGCCCATTTAGATCTCCACCCCTGGGAGGCTTCCCATGACCACCGTGACGTCCCCGCTCGCCGGACGCGCCATCGGACTGGCCGCAGTGCCGGATCCGGTCTTCTCCGGGGCCATGGTCGGCCCGGGTACAGCGATCGACCCCGTCCGTGAGCCCTCCGAGGCCGTGTCCCCGGTGGACGGAGTGATCGTTTCCCTCCACCCGCACGCGTTCGTAGTAGTGGACGAGCAGGGCCACGGAGTCCTCACTCACCTCGGCATCGACACCGTGCAGCTCAACGGCGAGGGCTTCGAGCTGCTCGTGAACAAGGGCGACACCGTCACCCGCGGTCAGGGCGTGGTGCGCTGGAACCCGGCCGCCGTCGAGGCCGCCGGAAAGTCCCCGGTGTGCCCGATCGTCGCCCTCGAGGCCACCGCCGAGGCTCTTGCCGATCTCCGTGACGAGGGCGATGTGAAGGCCGGCGACAGCCTCTTCCTCTGGAAGTGACGCCGGCGCCGTCCCTTGACGGCACGTAGGGACAACCACCGCGGCGGCGGGACCCGCCGCACTAACGGAGACGGGTGAGATGGAGACAACGCTGCGAGGCGTCGGCGTGAGCCACGGTGTGGCGATCGGCGAGGTTCGGCACATGGGCACGGCGGTCCTCGAACCGCCGGCCAAGCAGATCCCGGCACAGGACGCGGAGCGTGAACAGGGGCGCGCCCGCAAGGCCGTGGAGGCTGTGGCTGCCGACCTGATGGCGCGCGGCAATCTGGCCGGGGGCGAAGCCCAGGCGGTTCTCGAGGCCCAGGCCATGATGGCCCAGGATCCCGAGCTGATGGCGGACGTCGAGCGCCGTATCGCCGTCGGCAGCACCGCGGAGCGGGCGGTGTACGACGCCTTCGCCGCCTACCGCGAGCTGCTGGCGAGTGCCGGTGAGTACCTGGCGGGTCGGGTGGCCGACCTCGATGACGTGCGGAATCGTATCGTCGCCCGTCTGCTCGGGGTGCCGATGCCAGGCGTCCCGGACAGCGACGAGCCTTACGTCCTGGTGGCCCGGGACCTCGCGCCGGCCGACACGGCGCTGCTGGACCCGACCCTGGTGCTCGGCTTCGTCACCGAGGAGGGCGGCCCGACCAGCCACAGCGCGATCCTGGCGCGTGCTCTCGGTGTACCGGCCGTGGTGGCACTGCCCGGTGTCGGTGAGCTGGCCGAGGGCACGATGATCGCCGTCGACGGCAGCACCGGCGAGATCTTCGTGAACCCGAGCGAGGAGAAGAAGGGACAGCTCGAGGCGGCGGCCGCCGAGCGCAAGGCCGCACTGGCGGCCTCGACCGGTCCCGGTGCCACGGCCGACGGTCACAAGGTGCCGCTGCTGGCGAACGTCGGTGGCCCGTCGGACGTGCCGGCCGCGGTCGAGGCCGGTGCCGAGGGTGTCGGTCTGTTCCGTACCGAGTTCCTCTTCCTCGACGACAGCAAGAACGCTCCGTCGGAGGAGAAGCAGGTCGAGGCCTACCGTCAGGTGCTCGAGGCCTTCCCCGAGGGCCGTGTCGTCGTGCGGGTGCTGGACGCGGGCGCGGACAAGCCGCTGGACTTCCTCACTCCGGCCGACGAGCCGAACCCGGCGCTGGGTGTGCGCGGTCTGCGGACGCTGCTCGACCATCCGGAGATCCTGCGTACCCAGCTGACGGCGCTCGCCAAGGCGGTCGAGGGCCTGCCGGTCTACCTCGAGGTGATGGCCCCGATGGTGGCCGACCGTGCCGACGCCAGGGCGTTCGCGGACGCCTGCCGTGCGGCCGGGCTTCAGGCGAAGTTCGGTGCGATGGTGGAGATTCCGTCGGCGGCGCTGCGGGCTCGCTCGATCCTTCAGGAGGTCGAGTTCCTGTCCCTGGGCACCAATGACCTCGCCCAGTACACGTTCGCCGCCGACCGTCAGGTGGGCGCGGTGTCCCGTCTGCAGGACCCGTGGCAGCCGGCGCTGCTGGACCTGGTGGCGCTGTCCGCGGAGGCGGCGAAGGCGGAGGGCAAGAGCTGTGGTGTCTGCGGTGAGGCCGCGTCCGACCCGCTGCTCGCGTGTGTGCTGACCGGTCTGGGTGTCACGTCCCTCTCCATGGGTGCGGCGTCGATTCCTTACGTACGGGCGACACTCGCCAAGTACACGCTCGCGCAGTGCGAGCGGGCCGCGGCGGCCGCGCGGGCGACGGACAGTGCCGAGGAGGCGCGCAGCGCGGCGCAGGCCGTGCTGTCCGGCGAGTAGCCGGTCGCTGGGCGCTGTCGCCTGGTCGTAGAGGGGCGCTCCACCTTCGGGTGGGGCGCCCCTCCCCCGTTCAGTGGGTGTGTCCGGAGGCGGTCCCCGTCTCCCCCAGGTCCGGCGGGACGGTGTAGTCGACGTCTGACTCCGGGGAGATGAGATCGCCGGATTCGACGTCGGTGCAGTAGGCGTCGAAGACCTCCCCCGCGGTCAGGGGTTCGAGGCCGTCTCCGCGCAGGCGCCAGCCGTAGATGGTGTCGGTGGTGCCGGGTGTGCTGGTGCGCATGACGAGTCCGCCTGGGCTCTGGGTGGCGATGCCGAGGGCCAGGACCGTGGTGAATTCGAGGGCTTCGGCCTCGTCGAGTTCTGTGGTGCCGCTCGTGTCCTCGTCGGCGCGGAGGGTGGAGACCAGGGGTTCTGGCGTGCCGGAGACACTGCAGACGAGATGCCGGTGACCGTGGCGCGCGGTTTCGAGGATGCGGACCAGCAGTGACGAGGCCCGGGCGAAGGCGGCGCGGCCGATGTCCTCGCCGCAGGTGGCGCAGGCGCCCAGGCGGGCCAGGAGGGTGGAGGCGTACTCCCAGGTGGCCTGGCGGACGGCCTCGTCGATGAGGTCCGGGACGAGGTCGGTCAGGGGCCGGCCGTCGTAGGGGAGGCTGGGGCCGGTGGTCGCGAGTTCGGCGGTGAAGCGGGTGCGGGTCGAGGGGATGTCCGGGTCCAGGCCAGTGTCCGCGCAGAATTCGGCGTACTCGAGTGGGTCGAAGAGGGCCACTGTGGTGTGGCTGCCTTGAGAGGCAAGTGTTTTGAGGAGGGCCTCGACCTGTTCGAGATAGGTCGTGTGGTCGTCGAAGGCGAAGCTGCGATAGCGCCGCATGGCGCGGAAGTCGTGCTCGTCGGTGAGCAGGCCGATGGTGCCGGCGATTTCCCGGCGCAGGACGCGTCGCATGGTCTGGTGGTCGGTGTGCGCCATGTTTCCCCCTGTGTGTGCACGGTCGATCTATGCTCACTTACAGTAATCGGCGGCACTGACAATGGCTCTGGCCTCGGACTTTGCCGTCTTGGCGGCGTCCGAGGCCAGGTTGCCGGGGCTGGTTCGGAGGGCTCAGGCGCGCTTGCGGGCGAGGTCCTCGTAGAAGTGCAGGAGGTCGAGGTTGTCGATGGAGCCCGGGTTGACGGCCTTGTCGAGGGGGGTGCCCTGGAGGAGGCGCTTGACGGGTACCTCGATGCGCTTGCCGGTGAGGGTGTGCGGGACGCCCGGGACCTCGATGACCTCGTCGGGGACGTGACGCGGGGAGAGCTGTTCCCGGATGGTCTGCTTGATGCGGTTCAGCAGGGCCTCGTCGAGGACGGCTCCGGGAGTCAGGTGCACGAAGAGCGGCATCCAGTAGCCGCCGTCGGGCTGTTCGATGCCCACGACGAGGGATTCCTTGATCTCGGGGAGCCGCTCGACGGCTTCGTAGATGTCGGCGGAACCCATGCGGACGCCCTGGCGGTTGAGCGTGGAGTCGGAGCGGCCGTGGATGACGACCGAGCCGCGTGAGGTGACGGTGATCCAGTCTCCGTGGCGCCAGACGCCGGGGTAGGTGTCGAAGTAGCTGCCGTGGTAGCGGCTGCCGTCGGGGTCGTTCCAGAAGTGGATCGGCATGGACGGCATCGGGTTGGTGACGACGAGCTCGCCGACCTCGTCGATGAGGGGTTTGCCGCTCGGGTCCCAGGACTGCAGGTCGGTGCCGAGGCAGGGCGCCTGGAGCTCTCCGATGTGCACGGGCAGGGTCGGCACGGCTCCCGCGAAGCAGGAGCAGACGTCGGTGCCGCCGCTGACGGAGGCGATCCAGAGGTCCTCGCGCACTTCGTCGTGCAGCCAGCGGAAGCCGTCGGGCGGCAGGGGTGAGCCGGTCGTGGCGACGCACCGCACCGTGGAGAGGTCGAAGTCGCGTCCCGGGTGGACGTCCGCCTTGCGGCAGGCCATGACGTACGCGGCGGAGGTGCCGTAGAGGGTGGCGCCGGTGCGTTCGGCGATGCGCCACTGGGCGCCGGTGTCGGGGTAGCCGGGGCTGCCGTCGTAGAGGACGACCGTGGTGCCGGTGAGGAGGCCGGAGACGAGGAAGTTCCACATCATCCAGCCGGTCGAGGTGTACCAGAAGAAGGTGTCCTCGGGACCGAGGTCGCAGTGCAGGCCGAGTTGCTTCAGGTGCTCGACGAGGATGCCGCCCTGCGACTGGACGATGGCCTTGGGCAGGCCGGTGGTGCCGGAGGAGTAGAGCACCCACAGGGGGTGGTCGAAGGGCACCTGCTCGAAGACGGGCTCGGTGTCGGAGCCGGTGAGGGCGGACCATTCCAGGGCGCCGTCGGGGGCCTCGGTGCCGAGGAGCGGGATGTGGACGACGGCGCGCAGGGTGGGCAGTTCGCGGCGCAGCTCGGCGACGGTGGCGCGGCGGTCGTGCTCCTTGCCGCCGTAGCGGTAGCCGTCCACGGTGAACAGGACGACCGGTTCGACCTGCTGGAAGCGGTCGAGGACGCTGCGGGCGCCGAAGTCGGGGGCGCAGGAGGTCCAGACGCCGCCCACGGCGGCCGTGGCGAGGAGGGCGACGACGGCCTGGGGGATGTTCGGGAGGTAGCCGCTGACGCGGTCACCGGGGCGTACGCCGAGCGCACGCAGTTCCGCGGCGAGGGAGCCGACCTGGCGGCGGAGCTCGGCCCAGGTCACCGGGCTCGGTTCGTGGGTCTCGTCGACGTGGAGGAGAGCGGGTTCGGCCGCGCGGGTGGCGGCGGCGCGCAGGGCGTGCTCGGCGTAGTTGAGGGTCGCTCCGGGGAACCACTGGGCGCCGGGCATCGCACGGCTGCCGAGCACGCGCGTGGGAGGTGTCGAGAACCGTACGTCGAACCACTCGGTGACCGCTTGCCAGAACGCGTCCAGCTCGTCGACGGACCAGCGGTGCAGTGCCGCGTAGCCGCCTTCGGCCGGTGCTCCGTGGCGTTCCGCCGCCCAGGCCTGGAACTTCGTGACCTGCGCGTCGGCGATGCGGTGCGGATCCGGCTGCCAGAGCGGCTCGGGGTTCAGGGTCGGCATGGGGCGGCTCCCGGACTGTGCGCGTGGTGTGCGTCGTCCGCGCACGAGCGGGGTGTGCGCGTGACGCGGCTGACACGGACGATGCCATGTGATCGACTCCCGCACCAGGGTGCCCGCCACATAGTCCGCGTCGTGAAGATGTGGTCCCGGCACGGGTGAACGGCAGTTGAACGACACACCCGGGCGGGGCCGCCGATGGCAGGCTGAGCAGCATGGACGGTCGTGACCTGGTGCGTTCGGTGAAGGTGGTCGGTTCTACGGGGGCGGCGCAAGGGTTGCGTGCCGTGCGGGCGGCATGGCGCAGGCGGCGCGCGGACGCCGCCGGGCTGCCGCCCAAGGGGGCCGAACGCGCGCGCGTGCCCGGTCCCGTGCGCGATGTGGAGCCCGGCCCCGGCGGTGGCGTTCTCCGGTTCAGCAGGACGCGGCTGCGCGTCACGGTGACCGTGAACGGCGCCGTCTTCTGGGGCTGGGACGGGGCGGAGCCGGAGCCGTCGTACGCGCTTGCCGGTCGTTGCCCTGAGCCGGATCCCCGGGTCGTGCTGGAGCCGGACAAGGACGGCGGCTGGCGGGTGGTGGCCGAACGGGTGACGGTGGTGGTCTCACGGCACGGCGCCGTGGAGGTGCGTACGCCGGGTGGTGTGACCCTGCGGCGGGATCTGCCGCCTCGGTGGTGGGAGCCGGTGGGGGGCGGGCCCGCCCGGTGGATGCAGCGCTCGGAGGTGGCCGCGGACGCGCGCTTCTTCGGGCTCGGCGGGCGGGCGTCGGGGCCCCGGTTGCGGGACGGGACGTACCGCCTGTGGAACACCGACCCCGGTCATGCCTTCGGGCCGGACGCGGATCCGCTGTACATCACGATGCCGGTGCAGATGGTGGTGGCGGACGCGGCCACGCATCTGGTGTTCCACGACACCTCGTGGGACGGCACGGTGACGCTGCGGGAGGGCGAGGAAGGGGCGGGTTCCGGACACGACCGGGCGGGGACCTGCGAGGTGCGCATGGAGGGCGGGCCGCTGCGCTGCTGGGTCATGGTGGGCACGCCCGCGCGCGTGCTGCTCACCTGGGCATCGCTCACCGGGGCGCCGGCGCTGCCGCCCGCGTGGGCGCTCGGGCACCACCACGCGCGGTGGGGCTTCGGCAGTGAGCAGGAGGTGCGGCGGATCGTTTCGGGTTACCTGGAGCGCGGCCTGCCGCTGGACGCGGTGCATCTGGACATCGATCACTATGACGGCCATCAGGTCTTCACCGTCGACCAGGACCGCTTCCCCAAGCTGCCCCAGCTCGCGGAGGAGCTGCGACAGGACGGGGTCCGGCTGGTCTCGATCGTCGACCCGGCGGTCAAGGCAGCTGCCGGCAACGACGTCCACGACAGCGGAGCGGCGGTGGACGCGTTCGTGCGGGACGCCTCCGGCCGTCTCGTCGAGGGGGTCGCCTGGCCCGGGGAGGCGGTGTACCCGGACTTCACGCACGCGCGCGTGCGGCGGTGGTGGGGCGGGCTCTACGAGGAACGGCTGGCACAGGGGTTCGCGGGGTTCTGGCACGACGTGAACGAACCCACGTCGTTCACCGCCTTCGGGGAGTCGACATTGCCTCGCTCCGGCCGGCATTCCCTGGAGGGGCGCGGCGGGGATCATCGCGAGGCGCACAACGTCTATGCCCTCTGCATGGCCAGGGCCGGGTACGAGGGGCTGCGGGAGCTGGCTCCCCGGGAGCGGCCGTTCGTCTTCTCCCGCTCCGGGTGGGCCGGTCTCCAGCGCTACGGCGGGACCTGGTCGGGTGATGTGGCGACGGGGTGGCCGGGGCTGCGCGTCTCGCTGTCGCTGGTGCTGGGGCTCGGGCTGTGCGGGGTGCCGTACTCGGGGCCGGATGTGGGCGGCTTCGACGGGAGCCCCTCGCCCGAGCTGTATCTGCGGTGGTTCCAGCTGGGCGCGTACCTGCCGCTGTTCCGTACGCATGCGGGTCTGCGGGCGGGGCGCCGGGAGCCGTGGGAGTTCGGCCCGGAGGTGTTGGGGCACGCGCGCGTGGCGCTGGTGGAGCGCAGGCGGCTGCTGCCGTACTTCCTGACACTGGCGCATCTGGCCCGGCGTACCGGGGCGCCCTATGTGCGGCCGGTCTGGTGGGGCGCTCCCGAGGACCGGGCGCTGCGTGACTGTGAGGACGCCTTCCTGCTGGGGGACTGTCTGCTGGTGGCGCCGGTGCTCGATCCGGGCACGGACCGGCGTGCGGTGCAGCTGCCGCGGGGGCGGTGGTACGACACGGTGACGGAGCGGGTGTACGAGGGTCCGGGTCAGGTGCTGGTCGACGCGCCGCTGTCCCGTGTCCCGGTGCTCGCGCGCGCGGGTGCCGTCCTGCCCGTGCGGGGTGAGGACGGCGGGCTGGAGCTGGAGGTGTGGGCGCCTGCCCGGGGCAGGACCGGCGGCGGGCTGGTCGTGCCGGACACGGGCGACGGCTGGGACGAACCGGAGATCGAGCGGTACGTCGCCCGCTGGGAGGGCCGGCAGGTGGTGGTGGAGCGGGAGGGTGACGACGGCGTGAGCGAGCCGCCCCACCCGGTGCGGATGCGGGGGCTCGCGCAGGCATGAACTCAGATGTAGCGGCCCTCGAACCAGGCCCGTACCGCGACGGTGTGCAGGGGGAAGGCGAGTTCTTCCGGGCGGCGCAGGAGGTGCCAGCCCTCGGTCTCGTCCGTCTCGGCGGATGCCGGGAGGTTGTCGGCCGGGCGCTCCGGGAGAAGACCGAAGAGCAGCAGGTGGCCGTCGGTGGAGCTCATCGCGTCCACCAGCCGTACGTCGCGGGCGGCGGCGTCGATGCCGGTCTCTTCCTTGAGTTCGCGGACGAGGGCCTGCCGCCAGTCCTCGCGGTCGTCGAGGTAACCGCCGGGCAGTGCGATGCCCCCGCGCGCGGGGGCGACGGTTCGGGTGATGACGACCAGGGCGGTGCCCTTGGTGTCGTACACGGGCTGGAGCGCGACGGCGACCGGGAGCGGGTTGCGGTAGGCCACGGTGCCGCAGACCGGGCAGGTGCGGGGCCAGCCGGTGATGCCCTGTCCAAAGGGCGCTCCGCAGCTCGAACAGTGGGAGCCGGGCGCGGAGTTGGGGTTGGGATGTTGAGTTTCGGACACGCGGCGGACTGTATCCGATCACGGGAAGGACGTCTTCCGGGGGCGGGTGCCGCACAGGGGCGGGCGGACCGCTGCCCTTTCGCGGATACCCGTGCCACACTTCTGACGTCCCGTCAGATCCGTTTGCCGGGAGGGGCTTTGTCGCGTACACGTACGCCCGTGGTCGCCGGATGGTTCGCCGGCGACGGAGACGACTTCCGGCTTCTCGGAACGCGCTGCTCCGCCTGCGCCTCGGTCTTCTTCCCCCGCGAGGACGTCCACTGCCGCAACCCCGGGTGCCCCGGGGGCGATCTGGAGGAGGTCCCGCTGTCCCGGCGGGGCCGGATCTGGTCGTACACGGACAGCCGGTATCGGCCACCGTCACCCTATGTGACCAATCCGGAACTTCCGTGGGAGCCGTACACGTTGATCGCCGTGGAACTGGCCGCCGAGCGGCTGGTGGTGCTGGGGCAGGCCGTACCCGGGGTCACCGTCGGTGATCTCGCGGTGGGCATGGAGGTGGAGGTCGTGCCGGGCGTGCTCCATGAGGACGCGGAGGCCGTCCGGACGACCTGGCAGTGGCGGCCGACGAGGGGGCGGTGAGGACATGACGGAGGATGTGGCGGTGCTCGGGGTGGGCATGCACCCGTGGGGGAAGTGGGGGCGCGGCTTCGTCGAGTACGGGGCGGTGGCCGCTCGGGCCGCGCTGGCCGACGCGGGGCTGGACTGGCGGGACGTCCGGTCGATCGTCGGCGCGGACACCGTGCGGGGCGGCTATCCGGGATACGTCTCCGGGGCCACCTTCGCGAAGGCCCTCGGCTGGCAGGGGGCCCGGGTCACCAGCGTGTACGCGGCTTGCGCGTCCGGGGCGCAGGCCATCGGCGCCGCGCGGGCGCAGATCCTGGCGGGGCTCGCCGAGACGGTGCTCGTGGTCGGGGCCGACGCCGCCCCCAAGGGCTTCTTCCGGCCGGCGGGAGGGGATCGCCCCGACGATCCGGACTGGCTCCGCTTCCGGGTGCTCGGGGCGACGAACCCGACGTACTTCGGGCTGTACGCGCGTCGGCGCATGGCCGTGCACGGGGACACGCCCGAGGACTTCGCGCAGGTCAAGGTGAAGAACTCCGTCATGGGAGCGCTGAATCCGTACGCGCGTTATCGCAAGCGGGTCACGCCGGAGGAGGTGGCGGCCTCCGCGACGGTCGCCGATCCGCTGCGGCTGCTGGACATCTGCGCGACCTCGGACGGCGGGGCCGCACTGGTGCTGTCCAGCATGGAGTTCGCGCGGCGGCACGGCGTGGCGGAGCCGGTGCGGATCCGCGCCGTGTCCACGGTGACCCCGCGCTTCCCCACCACCGTGCTCGATCTGCCGGACATCGCGACGGACTCGGCGGTCGCGGTGGAGCCGGCCACGGAGCCGTTCCGATCGTCGATCGCGACCGCCGCGTACGAGGAGGCAGGCATCGGGCCCGAGGATCTCTCGCTCGCGGAGGTCTACGACCTGTCCACCGCACTGGAGTTGCAGTGGTACGAGGATCTGGGGCTGTGCGCCGAGGGGGAAGGCGTGAAGTTGCTGAGGGAAGGAGCGACAGGTCCGGGCGGGCGCATACCCGTGAACGCCAGCGGCGGGCTCGCCTCCTTCGGCGAGGCCGTGCCCGCTCAGGCCGTGGCCCAGGTGTGCGAGCTGGCGTGGCAGTTGCGGGGGGCGGCGGGCGAGCGGCAGATCGCGGGCGCGCGCGTGGGCATCTCGGCGAACCAAGGGCTGTTCGGGCACGGTTCGGCAGTGATCGCGGTGCGCTGACCCGGCCGGCGGCAGATGGCGTGGGCGGGAGCCTTCCACGCTCTGTGACCATCCCGGAATGCTGCGTGAACGTCTCATGAACTGGGCTCGGGTGCGTGAAGGGAGGGCGATGATGCTGCCGTGCACTCCTGGTCGGATACGCTCCGCTTCGCCTTTCAGCCGGTGGTCAATCTGACGACCGGTGGAGTGGCGGGGCTGGAGGTCCTTGCCCGTCCGGAGACCGGCGACATCCTGGCCGAGGCCCGGCGGGACCCCGAACTCGACAGCGGCCTCGCCGTGTCGGCGGTCCGGGCGGCGGCCCGCAAGGAGACCTTGCTGCCGCTGCACGTCAACGTCTTCGCCGGTACCCTCGCCGACCTCGGCGGACTGGTCCAACTGGCCGAGGCGGTCCGGGAAGTGGGGCGGATGCCCTGGGAGGTGACCCTCGACATCGTCCCGCCGTACACGCACGTGCCGCAGCAGGCGTTGCTGGAGGCGGTGGCCGGGGTGCGGGAGCAGGGCTTCCGGATCAGTGCGGACGGCGTCGGGGACGGTGACGTACCTCTGCGGCTGCTCGTCGATCTGGCGCCGGACCTGGTGAAGCTCGACGCGTCGCTGCTGGCGCGGTCGGCGGGCGTGCGCGCCATGCGGACCCTGTGCGACGCGCTGGGGGCGCTCCTGTGCGTGGAGGGCGTCGAGACCGAATTGCAGTGCGCGGCGGCGGTTTCGGCCGGCGCGCAGCTGGCGCAGGGCGAGCTGTTCGCGCCGCCCGCCCGGCTGCCCGCCGCGGACGTATACGTTCCGCCCCGCCGCCCCGGTGGCGGAGCGCCCCAGCCCTCGGGTCCGGCCGTCCGCGAGTTCGTCCGGCCCGCCGCGCTGCTGCCGGCCACCGCGTCGGCCGGCCAGGTGCGCACCCTGCTGACCGGGTCACCCGAGGTGTCCGGGGTGCTGCTCGTCGACACGCGCGGGGTGCCCGTGCGCTCGGTGCACCGCTCCCGCTTCCTGCTGTCGATGTCGGGGCGCTACGGCCATGCCCTGTACGCCGACCGGCCGGCGTCCAAGCTCGGCGATCCGCCCCGGACGGTCGGCGTCGACGCCACCGCCTGGGAGGTGCTGGACGTCGTGGCGGTGGGCGACCGGGACCGTACGTCCGACGACGTGGCGGTCGTGGACCGGTACGGGCGGTGTGTGGGCGTCGTACGGCTCGCGGACCTGGTGCGGGCGCTGGCCGAGTCGCGGGTCGAGGAGGCGGCCGGGCTCAACCCACTGACCCGGCTGCCCGGATCGGACGCGATCACCGGCGAGGTGGACCGGCGGATCGCGGACGGGCGGACGTTCGCCCTGAGCTGGCTCGACGTCGACCACTTCAAGCAGGTCAACGACGGTGCGGGCTTCGCGGCGGGCGACGAGCTGATCCGGGCCGTGGGGCGGACACTGCAGCACGCGGCGTCCGGCAGTACGCGCGTGGGCCACATCGGCGGCGACGACTTCCTGGTCCTCGCGGATCCGGAGGGCCTTGATCCGCTGGCCGCCACCGTGCTGGACGCCCCCTGGTCGGCGGGCGGACGTCCCGTCACGCTCTCCCTGGCGACGGTCCTGTGCCCGCCGGGGAGCGTCCTGGACCACCGGCAGGCCGCCGCCTGTCTGGCCCCCCTGAAACAGGCCGCGAAGTCCTTGCACGGGGCCAGTTGGGTGCTGGGCCGTGCGGGGCTGCCGGGCCATGAGATCCGGCGCGGGGCCGGAGCCGCGGCCGCGCAGGCGCAGGCGCAGTGGGCGGTCGTGGAGCCGGGCAGGGGCTGAATCCAAGCCCGGCGGTGCCGCGTACGGCGGTACGGCATGCCCTCAACGGTTCCCGTCCGCGACCTTGACGCCCTTCGGACACCGGTGAACACTTCCGGTGTCAGTCGACATCGCCGTACATTCACGGCGTACCAGGCACTGCGCCCGCGCGGGCTCCGCCTGATCCAGCCACGGCCATCCCCAGGGGCGATGCGACGACGACGGCACGCTCGTCACGGACGCCGGGCGGGGCGCGGGTCCTTCCCTGCCTTCGGCTGAAGTCGCCATGGGAAACGCACCCTGCACGGAGGAACGGGGTCGATCACCCCGGGCCAGGGCCTAGGAGCCGCCATGAGCAACGGAGACATCTTCCTCGGCGAGGTCATCGGAACCGCGATCCTGATCCTCTTCGGCGCCGGAGTCGTCGCCGCCGTCGTACTGAACGACTCCAAGGCCAAGGACGCGGGCTGGGTCGTGATCGCCTTCGGCTGGGGCTTCGGAGTGCTGGCCGGGGCGTACACGGCGGCGCCGCTGTCCGGCGGGCATCTGAACCCGGCGGTGACCTTGGGGATCGCCATCGACACCGGGGAATGGGACACGGTGCACTTCTACGTCGCCGGCCAGCTGGTCGGGGCGATCCTCGGCGCGGTGCTGTGCTGGTTGGTCTACTTCGCGCAGTTCCAGGCCAACGCGGAGGAGGACAAGGCGCAGCCGACCCTCGGGATCTTCGCCACCGCGCCCGCGATCCGCCATCCCGTGGCGAACCTCGTCACCGAGATCATCGCGACCGTCGGACTGGTGCTGCCCATCCTGGCGTTCGGGCTGACCGAAGGGCTCGGCCAGTCCGGGACGGCGATCCTGATCGTCGCCTTCCTGGTGGTCGGCATCGGTCTGTCGCTCGGCGGTCCCACCGGATACGCCATCAACCCGGCCCGCGACCTGGGCCCGCGGTTGACGCACGCCGTGCTGCCGATCCCCAACAAGGGCACCTCGGACTGGGGTTACGCGTGGATCCCGGTGGTGGGACCGCTGGTCGGCGGGGCGCTGTCCGGGCTCATCTTCAACGCAGCCTTCTGAAGGAACCCACGAAGGGGACGTCATGACGGACAAGTTCGTCGCCGCTATCGACCAGGGCACCACCTCCAGCCGCTGCATCATCTTCGACCGGAACGGCGCCATCGTCGCCGTCGACCAGCGCGAACACCGCCAGATCTTCCCCAAGCCGGGCTGGGTGGAGCACGACGCCACCGAGATCTGGTCCAAGGTGCAGGCGGTGGTCGCCGGAGCCCTCGCCAAGGCGGGGCTGCGCGCCGACCAGCTCAGTGCCCTCGGCATCACCAACCAGCGCGAGACGACCGTCCTGTGGGACCGCGCGACGGGCAAGCCCGTGCACAACGCGATCGTCTGGCAGGACACCCGGACCTCCGCGCTGTGCCACCGGCTCGGCGGCCCGGACGGGCAGGACCGGTTCCGCGAACAGACCGGGCTGCCGCTGGCCAGCTACTTCTCCGGCCCCAAGGCGGCCTGGCTGCTGGACAACGTGCCCGGGCTCCGGGCCCGCGCCGAGCGCGGCGAGATCGCCTTCGGCACCATCGATTCCTGGCTGATCTGGAACCTCACGGGCGGCACGGACGGCGGCCGGCATGTCACCGACGTGACGAACGCCGGCCGCACCATGCTGATGAACCTGGAGACCCTCCAGTGGGACTCCTCGATCCTCTCCGCCATGAACGTCCCCGAGGCGGTACTGCCCGAGATCCGCTCCTCCGCCGAGGTGTACGGCACCGCCGTGGGCCAGCTCGCGGGCGTCCCGGTGGCCTCCGCGCTCGGCGACCAGCAGGCGGCGGTCTTCGGGCAGGCCTGCTACGACGTGGGCACCGCGAAGAACACGTACGGCACGGGCAGCTTCCTGCTGCTCAACACCGGCAACCGGCCGGTGCCGTCGAAGAACGGCCTGCTGACGACGATGGGCTACAAGATCGGCGGGGAGGCGCCGGTGTACTGCCTGGAGGGGTCGATTGCCCTGACGGGCGCGCTGGTCCAATGGTTCCGCGACCAGCTCGGCATCATCCGCTCCGCGGACGAGATCGAGTCGCTGGCGGCGAGCGTCGAGGACAACGGCGGCGCGTACATCGTGCCTGCCTTCTCCGGCCTGTTCGCGCCGTACTGGCGCTCCGACGCGCGCGGGGTGGTCACCGGGCTCACCCGGTACGTCACGAAGGCGCATCTCGCGCGCGCGGTGCTGGAGGCGACGAGCTGGCAGACGCGCGAGGTCGTGGACGCCATGTACCAGGGTTCCGGCGTGCGGATCACCACCCTGAAGGTGGACGGCGGCATGACGCAGAACAATCTGCTCATGCAGCATCAGGCGGATGTGCTCGATGTGCCGGTGATCCGGCCCAGGGTGTCCGAGACGACCTGTCTGGGCGCCGCGTACGCGGCCGGGCTCGCGACCGGTGTGTGGAACGACCTCGACGAGCTGAAGGCCCACTGGCAGAGGGACGTCGAGTGGACGCCGTCGATGGACGCGGCGGTGCGGGACCGGGAGTACCGCAACTGGCGCAAGGCGGTGGAGAAGAGTTTCGGCTGGCTGGAGGACGGCGAGGAGTAGGCACGCGCGCGTGCGGCCTCCACGAGCCGCGGCCCGTACCCCGGTCGGCGGGGGTACGGGCCGTGCGCACGCGGGGTCAGGTGGTGACGGCCTGCCTGCGGTCCGCCGCGTGGGCCATGGCGTGCTGGACGACGCCGATGAGGACTTCCTTCACGGACTCCCGGTCGCGCGCGTCGCACAGCACGACGGGTACGTCCTCGTCGAGGTCGAGGGCCCGCTTGATGTCGTCGGCCGGGTAACGGGCTGATCCCTCGAAGCAGTTGACACCGACGAGGAAGGGTATGGAGCGTCGCTCGAAGTAGTCGACGGCGGCGAAGCAGTCCTCCAGGCGGCGCGTGTCCGCCAGTACGACGGCACCGAGCGCGCCCTCGGAGAGCTCGTCCCACATGAACCAGAACCGCTCCTGGCCGGGTGTCCCGAACAGGTACAGCACGAGATCCTCGCGCAGGGTGATGCGGCCGAAGTCCATCGCCACGGTGGTGGTGTTCTTGCCCTCCACCCCGCGCGTGTCGTCGATGGGGCGGCCGGCCTCGGTGAGGAACTCCTCGGTGCGCAGCGGCCTGATCTCGCTGACCGCGCCGACCAGGGTGGTCTTGCCCACCCCGAAGCCGCCGGCCACCAGGATCTTGAGCGTGACGGGCTCGACCGGGGGCTTGCCGCGCTCAGAACGCCCGAAGATCATCGTTCTCTTCTCCTGCTTGATGGGGGTCGGGCGACGGTGTGCCGTAGCCTCCGCCGCCGGGGGTTTCGATGACGAGTACGTCGCCGGGGCCGACGTCCGCCGTGTCGCTGCCGGCGAGTGCGGTGACCGTCCCGTCCGCCCGTTCCACGCGGTTGGCGCCGAGCGCACCGGGTGCACCGCCTGCCAGACCGTACGGAGGGACTCTGCGGTGCTGGGAGAGCGTGGAGACGGTCATGGGGTCGAGGAAGCGGATCCGGCGCACGGCACCGTCACCGCCGCGCCACCGTCCGGCCCCGCCGCTGCCGCGCCGGACGGCGAATTCTTCCAGCCGCACCGGCAGGCGCCATTCCAGGACCTCGGGGTCGGTGAGCCGCGAGTTGGTCATATGGGTCTGGACGACGGGCGCGCCGGGGAAGCCGTCGCCCGCGCCGGATCCGGAGGCGACGGTCTCGTAGTACTGGTGGCGTGCGTTGCCGAAGGTGACGTTGTTCATGGTGCCGGAGCCCTCGGCCTGGACGCCGAGCGCCGCGTAGAGCGCACCGGTGATCGCCTGGGACGTCTCCACGTTGCCCGCGACGACCGCGGCCGGCGGTTCGGGGGCGAGCATGGAGCCGGGCGGTACGACGATGCTCAGGGGCCGCAGACAGCCGTCGTTGAGCGGGATGTCGTCGTCGACGAGGGTGCGGAACACGTACAGGACGGCCGCGGCGACCACGGAGCTGGGGGCGTTGAAGTTGGTGGTCAGCTGCGGTGACGTGCCGCTGAAGTCGACGGTGGCGGAGCGGTTCTCGCGGTCCACGCGCACGTGGACGCGGATGACGGCGCCGGAGTCGGTCTCGTAGGCGTACTCGCCGTCGTCGAGGGCGTCGATGACACGGCGGACGGCCTCCTCGGCGTTGTCCTGGACGTGCCGCATGTAGGCCTGGACGACAGCGAGGCCGAACTCCTCGATCATGCGGGCGACTTCGTCGGCGCCCTTGCGGTTGGCCGCGATCTGGGCGCGCAGGTCGGCGAGGTTGGTCTGCGGGTTCCGGGAGGGGTAGGGCGCCTCGGTGAGCAGGCGGAGGGTCTCCGCCTCGCGGAAGCGGCCGTCCTCGGCGAGCAGCCAGTTGTCGAAGAGGATGCCCTCCTCCTCGATGGTGCGGCTGTTCGCGGGCATGGAGCCCGGGGCGATACCGCCGATCTCGGCGTGGTGGCCGCGGGAGGCGACGTAGAAGAGGATCCGCTCACCCTGCGTGTCGAAGACCGGAGTGATCACGGTGACGTCGGGCAGGTGGGTGCCGCCGTGGTACGGGTCGTTGACCGCGTAGGTGTCGCCGGGCCGCATCGAGTCGCCGCGGCGCCGGACGACCTCCTTGACGCTGGTGCCCATCGAACCCAGGTGGACGGGGATGTGCGGGGCGTTGGCCACCAGGTTTCCATCGGGGTCGAAGAGGGCGCAGGAGAAGTCCAGGCGCTCCTTGATGTTGACGGACTGGGCGGTGGACTCCAGGCGGGCGCCCATCTGTTCGGCGATCGACATGAAGAGGTTGTTGAAGACCTCCAGCAGAACGGGATCCGCTTTCGTGTCGAGATCGGAACTCTCCGTAATCGCCGTGCGTTCCATGACCAGATGCCCGTCGTCGGTCGTCGCGGCCCGCCAGCCGTCGTCGACGACGGTCGTCGCGCCGGCCTCGGTGACGATCGCGGGGCCGGTGACGGACTCGCCGGGAGGAAGGTCCTCGCGGCGGTGGAGGGGTACGTCGCGCCAGGCGCCGCCCGTGTGGAGGCGGACGGTGCCGGGGGTGGAGGCGCGGCCCTGGTGGGTGGCCAGGGTGGAGAGATCGGGGGGTTCGGTGATGCCGGTGGCTTCGACGGAGAGGGCTTCGACGACGATCGGGCGGTCGAGGGTGAAGGAGTACGTGGCGCGATGACGTTCTTCGAAAGTGCGGCGCATTGTGTCGGGCTCGGTCAGCTCGACGGTGAGGGTGGTGTCGGTGCCGTCGTAGCGGAGCTGTGCGCGGCGGGTGACCTTCACGCGGTCCTCGGGGACGTCTTCGGCGTGGAGTTCGGCGCGGGCGGCGGCTTCCAGGTCGTCGGCGGTCTTGCGGACGCCGGGCATCGAGGCCGCTTCGAGGGGGGCTTCGACGGACTGTTCGCGCATGGCGGTGGTGTCGGCGAGGCCGATGCCGAGCGCGGACAGGACACCGGCCATGGGCGGGACGAGGACGGTGCGGATGCCGAGCGAGCCGGCGACCGCGCAGGCGTGCTGGCCGCCCGCACCGCCGAAGGTGGTGAGGGCGTAGCGGGTGACGTCGTGGCCCTTCTGCACGGAGATCCGCTTGACCGCGTTGGCGATGTTGGCGACGGCGATCCGCAGGTAGCCCTCGGCGACCTGCTCGGGGGTGCGGTCGTCGCCGGTCCGCTGCCTGATCTCGCGCGCGAGGGCGGCGAACCGGTCGCGGACCAGGTCCGCGTCGAGCGGCTGGTCGCCGTCCGGGCCGAACACCGGCGGGAAGTGGGCCGGCTGGATACGGCCGAGCATGACATTGGCGTCCGTGACGGTGAGCGGGCCGCCGCCGCGGTAGCAGGCGGGGCCGGGGGCCGCGCCCGCCGAGTCGGGCCCCACCCGGTAGCGGGAGCCGTCGAAGTGGAGGACGGAGCCGCCGCCCGCCGCCACGGTGTGGATGTCGAGCATGGGGGCGCGCAGCCGGACACCGGCGATCCGCGTGGTGAAGACGCGTTCGTACTCGCCCGCGAAGTGCGACACGTCGGTGGAGGTGCCGCCCATGTCGAAGCCGATGACCCGGTCGAAGCCGGCCAGCTGCGACATGCGGGCCATGCCGACGATGCCGCCGGCGGGCCCGGAGAGGATGGCGTCCTTCCCGCGGAACTGCCCTGCCTCCGCGAGGCCACCGTTGGACTGCATGAACATCAGCCGCACCCCGTGGAGTGCGTCGGCGACGTGCCGGACGTAGCGGCGCAGTACGGGCGAGAGGTAGGCGTCGACCACGGCGGTGTCCCCGCGCGGGACGAGTTTCATCAGCGGGCTGACCTCGCTGGACAGCGAGATCTGGGGGAAGCCGGTCCGGGCGGCGAGCTGTCCGACGGCCTGTTCGTGGGCCGGGTGGAGGTGGCTGTGCATGCACACCACGGCGACGGCGCGGATCCCGTCGTCGTAGGCCTGGCGCAGCGGCCCGGTGAGGGCTTCCAGGTCGGGGGCGCGCAGGACGGTGCCGTCGGCGGCGATGCGCTCGTCGACCTCGACGACCCGCTCGTACAGCAGCTCGGGGAGTTCGACGCGGCGGGCGAAGATGCGGGGGCGGTTCTGGTAGGCGATGCGCAGGGCGTCGCGGAAGCCGCGGGTGACGATCAGGAGGGTGCGTTCGCCCTTGCGTTCCAGGAGGGCGTTGGTGGCGACGGTGGTGCCCATCCGGACCGCCTCGACGGGCTCCGTCGAGCCGTTCATCAGCCGGTGTACGCCCTCCACGGCCGCGTCGGCGTAGCGTGCCGGGTTCTCCGAGAGCAGCTTGTGCGTGAGCAGGCGGCCGTCCGGTCGTCGCGCGACGATGTCGGTGAAGGTGCCGCCCCGGTCGACCCAGAACTGCCAGCCAGTCACGTCAGTACCCCGCTTCCGCGCCGGTCACAGGGCCCGGAGGCCGTTGATCACGTCGCGCAGAATACTCTCGTCGACCAGTTCCGCCGGGGGAACGGGCCGGTTCACATGGACGAGTTCCCCGTCCACCAGATCCCCGACGAGGACGCGTACCACGCCGATGGGAAGGTCGAGTTCGGCGGCGAGTTCGGCGACCGACTGCGGGGCGTCACGGCACAGATCGACGATGTCCACGTGTTCCGGGGAGAGAGCCGAATCCGGTTCCGGATCGTCCGCGCGCGACTCCGCGACGACCACCGCGATGAGATCGAGGCGGTGCTGGGCCGCACTGGTGGTGCGGCCACGCGTCATGGCGTACGGACGGACCACCGGTCCGGCCTCGTCGTCGAACCAGTGGCTTCTTCCCTGACCGTCTGCACTCATGTCATCCCACTACCCGCCCGCGGGCAGCTCGGTGCGTGGAGCGGTGCCCAGATGCACCCCGACCCGCTTGACCAGGAGGGTCATCTCGTACGCGACCTGGCCGACGTCCGAGTCGGCGTCCGAGAGGACGGCCAGGCAGCTGCCGTCGCCGGCGGCCGTCACGAACAGGAAGGCGTCGTCGAGTTCGACGACCGTCTGCCGTACGCTGCCCGCCTCGAAGTGGCGGCCCACGCCCTTGGCGAGGCTGTGGAAGCCGGAGGCGACGGCGGCCAGGTGCTCGCTGTCCTCCCGGGTCAGGTCCTTGGACGCACCCGTCGCCAGGCCGTCCCCGGAGAGCACGACGGCCTTGCGGATGCTGGCGACGCGGTCCACCAGGTCGTCGAGGAGCCAGTTGAGCTCGCCGGACGCGGTGGTCGCGGTATGGCCGGTCGCCTTCGGTGCGGTCATCGACCGTCCCCCTTTGTCGTTCCTCGTGGTGCTGTGCCGCTGGGGGCGTCGTCGCCCGCGGCGTTCTCCTCGCGGCCGCGCTGCCAGCCGCGCTGGAGCGAGGCCATGCGGTTGCGTACCTCGTCGGCATCCCGCTCGGTGGGCTCCGTCGAGCCCTCGGTCGGTCGGGCGGGATCCCGTTTGAGCTGTGGTGCGAGATTGGCCTGGCGTACCCGCCGGGGCAGCGGTCCGGTGCCGGAGCCGGTCTGCTGCGGCATGGGGGCGGGGTGCCGGTCCGGTGCGCCCGGGTTGCTGGACTCGATCTCCGCGCGCCGGGTGCGCCGGGGAAGGGGGGAGGGCTCCCCCGAGGAGTCCCGGCCCGTGGCCGGGACCGGGCCGGTGCGCTCGCCGGCCGGGTCGGAGGTGCCGGGGCCGCGGCGCGGGGGCGCGTCCCCGCGCCGCCGGCTCGGCAGCGGCGGCGGGGTGGCCGGCTCGTGGCGGCCGGCGCCCGCCGGGTGTTCCTCGGTCTCGTCGCGTCGGGAGCGCTGGTCGGTGACGGGGCGCCCGTGCGAACTGACCAGCTTCGGCGTCCGGCGCCGGGGCAGCGGAACCGCGGCATCCAGGTGGTCCTCCGCGGCGGCATGGTCCGGGTCGGCGGAGTCCGGCGGGTCGTGGCGGGCGGTGGTGTCCTCCGCGCGGGCGAGGTGGGAGCGGCGCGGGCGGAAAAGGCCGCCGCGCTCCCCGTCCTCCTCGTCCAGCCCGTCCGGGAAGTCGCCCAGGGCGTCCAGATCGACGGGCCCCTCCAGCTCCACCGGCCCGTCAAGGAGCTGCGTGGGCAGGCCGGGCAGCTGTACGGGCACCTGGGCGAGGGCGGTTCGGCGGCTCTCCTCCAGCCGGCGGGCCTCCTCCAGCTCGGCCTCCTTGGAGGGGCCGGGCCGGTCCAGCCGGAAGCCGAGACCGTTGGTGTCCGGTACGTCGTCCGTCAGCAGGGCGTCGGGGATGAACACGACGGCGGTGGTGCCGCCGTACGGGGACGGCTGGAGGGAGACCCGGACGTTCTGCCGCTGGGCGAGCCGGCTGACCACGAAGAGACCGAGCCGGTCGGTGTCGGAGAGCTCGAACTCGGGGGTCTCGGCCAGCCGGAGGTTGGCGTCCAGGAGCGCGTCGGCGGCCATGCCGAGTCCGCGGTCGTGTATCTCCAGGGTGAAGCCGTTGGCGACGCGTTCACCGAGCACATGGACGGCGGTGTGCGGCGGGGAGAACACGGTGGCGTTCTCCAGGAGTTCGGCCACCAGATGGGTGAGGTCCGCGACCGCCGGGCCGGTGACGGCCACCCGGGGCAGCCGGCGGACCTCGATGCGCTCGTAGTCCTCGACCTCGGCGACGGCGGCCCGCACCACGTCCATGAGCTGGACGGGCTTGCGCCACTGCCGGGAGGGGGCGGCGCCGGAGAGGATCACCAGGCCCTCGGCGTGCCGGCGCATACGGGTGGTCAGGTGGTCGAGGCGGAACAGGTCGGCGAGTTCGTCGGTGTCCTCGGTCCGGCGTTCCATGGTGTCGAGGAGGGTGAGCTGCTTGTGCAGGAGTACCTGGCTGCGGCGGGCGAGGTTGACGAAGACCTCGGAGACCCCGGCGCGCAGTTCGGCCTGTTTGACGGCGGCCTCCACGGCGGCGCGCTGCAGGGTGTTGAGGGCCTGGCCGACCTCGCCGATCTCGTTCTTGTCGTACTCCAGGCGCGGGACCTCGGTCTCCACGTCGACCTGCTCGCCCGTCGACAGGCGGCGCATCACGCTGGGCAGCCGGACGCCGGACGCCTCGTGGGCCTCCAGCCGCAGCTGTCGCAGGTCGCGGATGAGGGTGCGGCCGATCCGGACGGACAGGACCAGCGAGACCAGCAGGGCGACGAGACCGAGCACACCGGCGATGGCCGCCTTGGCGATGACGCCCATCGCGACCGGCCGGACCCGGTCCTGGTAGCGGTCGGCCGCCTGGTCGTTGAGCTCGGCGAGCTCGTCGAGGACGTTGCCGGCCGCGGAGTCCCAGCTCTTCGCGGTGACACCGCTGGGCGTGCCGGCACCGGTCGAGACGGCGGATTCCTCGGCGACGCGCAGCGGGGCGCTGGCGGCGTTCTTCCAGAAGCGGGTGAAGCGGTCCCGCTCCCAGGAGGGCAGCAGAGGGAGGTTGACGTCGTAGATCAGGGTGCGCTGGGCGGCGTAGTCGGAGACCGCGCGGAGCTCGTCGCGCGAGAGCCTGCCGACGATCAGCGCGGAGCCGAGGAGGGCGTCCTCGCGGGAGAGCAGCTCACGGGCGCGGGCCAGGTTGACCAGGGCGCGGTACTCCTTGTCCATCTCCACGTTGTCGACGACGTGGAGGTTGGCGAGGAGCACGTAACAAGGGTCGACCAGGCCGTTGTAGAGGTTGAGGGCGGTGGCCCGGTTGACGGTGCCGTCCTCGACGCTGCGGCGCAGGGAGGCGATGCCGTCGAAGGCGTCCAGGACAGCGGTGAGGCGTTCGTCCGTGCCCTGACCCATCGCCTCGCGCACGTCGGGGTTCTTGGCGTTCTTGCGGATCTCGGCGACGGCTTCGTCGGTGGCGCTGCGGCTGCGCCTCAGGGCGGCGAGCCCGTCGGAGGCGCGCGGGTCGGCGAGGTGGACAAGTGTCTGCCGGCGTTCCTGCTGGAGGACACGGACCGTGTCCTCGACGGGGTAGCCGATCTTCTCCACGACGGACGACACGTTGAACAGCTGCTGTGCCTCGCGACCCGTCAGTACCGTGGCGAAGCCCCAGATCGCGGTGAGGGACACCAGCGGCACGAGAAGCAACGCCACGATCTTCCGGCGGATGGACTTCCCGCGAAAGCGCATGGCCTCCCCCAGCTCGACCCCCAGCGGACGGGGGTACACATGTGCGTCAACAAACGGCGCGAGCCTACTACCGACGCACACGTAACTCGAAGAGCCGTCCGGAAGCTGAACTTCCGTACCGGGGACGAGACATGGGGAGTTGTCCGGCCATTGGGGGAGATTGCCTCCCGGATCCCGCCACCGGCCGCCGGGACCGGCCCGGCTCGCCCGCAACGTCAATTGGCTGAAATTCTTCCCTCGTTGGGAATCTTCGGGCGAGGTCGTTCGTCCTTCTCCATGGGGAACGGGGGCAGAATCGGCCACAGGAGCCGCATCTCGCCTCCCGGCGGCGTAAAACAGCGCAAGCCGGGCAGCCGTTGGGGAGCCGGGTCTTCGGACACGGAAGCGAGCGGTCTGCTGGCGGTGGGGAGTGACACGGTGATGGGCACGGCTCAGCGGCGCAAGGCGCCTGAGGACAGCGGTGCGGCGACGCGCCTGACGGTGCGGGAGGGGCCTGAGGCGCCGAATCTCGACATTCCGGCAGCCCGGGCGGGAGTTCCGGCGGGCCCGGAGGAGAAGGCGGTGACGCCTGTGCGGGTCGCCTCGCACGAGCGGGAGGAGCGCGAGGAAGCGCCGGCGGAGGCGCTGCATCCCCCGCTGTGGGTCGAGGAACCGGCGCGGCGCCGTCGGCTGCCCGACCCGGTGCGCACGGCGGCGGTGCGGGCGGTGCTGATCATCGCCGTGACGCTGATGCAGGCGATGGTGGCCTTCCTGTGCACCCTGGCGGGCTCGTGGCTGGCGTTCCCGATGGTGCTCAGCAGCGTGGCCAGCACGGTGGTCGCCACCTGGGCCGCGCTGGACGTCTGGGTGACCCGTCAGGTGTGGAACCAGCGCTACGGCGTGGTGTCGACGCCGGCCAGCACCGCGCGGCAGTTGCGGCGGGAGCGGCGCAGGGCGCAGCGCCAGGCCAGGGCGGCCGGGCGAGGCCAGGAGCGGATACCTGGGCGGGGCGGCGCGGGTCAGTTGTCGCACTCCTGAGGCGAAGCGGCGGGGCCCGACCGGTACCTCGCCCCTGAGGCGAAGCGGGGGCGCCCGAGCACCGGTCCCCGGAAGCACCGCTTCAGGACACCGCCGACCCCATCCGCCTCTCCCCTCGCCCCAGTTCACGACGTAGCCGCATGAAGGGGCGCGGTCTGTCCACGGCGAGGACCGCGGTCGTACGGCCGTCCCTCTCGTACACCGCGAGGAAGCCTCCCTCGGCCGGTGCCCCGTCGGACAAGGCGCCCTCGGTGATACGGACGGTGTCCCCGTCCCGGTGGCGGCCGGCGAACTGGATGCGGGCGCCGTACTGGTCGGACCAGAAGTAGGGCACGGACCTCACCGTCCGGGAGGTGTGCCCGGCGAGCAGGTTGGCGACGGCGACCCGGGGCTGTTCCGTGGCGGAGGTCCAGTGCTCCGCGCGGTGACCGCCGACGCGGGCGACGTCTCCGACGGCGACCACCTGGGGCAGCGCCGTCATACAGCCTTCATCGCACAGGACACCGTCCTGAAGGGCGAGCGGGGACCCGCCCAGCCAGGCCGTGTTGGGGGCGGCACCGATGCCGACGATCACGACGTCGGCCGGGAGGTCACGGCCGTCGGCGAGTGCCACGCCGCTGACGGCGGCGGTGCCCGTCAGCCCGGCCACGCCGGTGGCGGTGACCAGTTGGACTCCGCCCCGGCGGTGCAGGGCGGCACAGACGGCGGCCATCTCGGCACCGAGCTGGGGCACGAGCGGCAGCGGTGCGGCTTCGACCACGGTGACCGTATGGCCGAGGGCGGCGCAGGAGGACGCGGTCTCGGCGCCGATGAAACCGCCGCCGATGACAACGACGCGTCGAGGGCCCCGGGTGAGTTCCTCGCGCAGGATTCGGGCGTCGTCGAGGGTGCGCAGGGTGTGGACGCCGGCGAGTTCGGCCCCGGGGAGGCGGCGGGGCGAGGCGCCGGTGGCGATGACGACGCCGTCGGTGGGCACCGTACGGCCGTTGTCGAGCAGAACGGCGCGTCCGCGGGCGTCGAGGCCGCGGGCACGGGTGCCGAGGTGCCACTCGGCGTCGAGTTCCGCGGTCTCCTCGGCGTCGATGAGGGCGAGTCGGCCCTCGTCTATCCGGCCGGTGAGGAAGTCCTTGGAGAGGGGAGGTCGGTCATAGGGGCGGTGGGATTCCTCGCCGACGATCACCAGTCGCCCGTCGAAGCCCTGGGCGCGCAGTTCCCGGGCCGCGTACAGCCCGGCGAGGGAGGCGCCGACGACGGTCACCGTCCTCATGCGGTGCGCCTCCTCTCGGCCAAGGTCGCGCACGAGTCAGCGCAGAGGGCCGAAGTCGGCCGGGTCACGGCGTTCATGCGGCCGTACCTTCTTCCCACGCCAGGTGGACGTGGATGACGCCGTTGTCGACCGTGACCCGGTGGGTGCGGACGGCTCGGCGGGCCGGAAGGCAGGTCGGTTCGCCGGTGCGCAGGTCGAAGGAGGCGGCGTGCAGCGGACATTCGACCAGGCGGCCCTCCAGCCAGCCCTCGGAGAGGGAGGCGTCCTGGTGGGTGCAGGTGTCGTCGATGGCGTACAGCTCACCGTCCTCGGTGCGGAACACGGCGACGGGTGGTGTCGTCCCGATGCGGACGGACTCGCCCTCGGGGAGGTCTTCGAGGCGGCAGACGGGAATCACGGGCCCCCCTCACGGTCCGGAGCGCTGGTCCGGACAGGTGTGGTCCAGGTGCGGCAGGGAGTCAGGAGCGCGGACCGTCGTCGGTCGGTCCGCGGAGAGACAGCCCGGAAGCGGGGCTCCAGGGCCGGGGTGCTGCGGTGCTGCGACTGCGGTGCTGCGGCGCGCCCGGGGTTCCGGGACGACATCGGTCCGGAGCCGGGGTGCGGCCGTATGTGCTGTTCGGCCCCTTCCGGGGACCGGACGCTTGGGTAACATGATGTTTCGCATGGCGCACGAGCGAGCGCTATGCGCAACAGAATCCGGGCGGGACGACCGTCGCGTCAAGGGTTTCCCGCAGATGCGGCCCGAACCGGGCCCCCAGGTGGTGAGAGTTGAGCCATGACCCGCACGCAGAGGCAGCAGTCCGACCCGGCTGACAGCACGCCGGGCCCGGAGAAACAGGGCGGAAGAGGCGCTGCGAGCGCGGTGCAGTCGGTGGACCGCGCCGTGAGCGTCCTGGAGATCCTGGCCCGGCACGGTGAGGCGGGCGTCACCGAGATCGCCGACGAACTGGACGTGCACAAGTCGACGGCCTTCCGACTGCTCGGCGTCCTGGAGAACCGCGGCCTGGTGGCCCAGGCGAAGGACCGCGGCAAGTACTACCTGGGCGCCGGCGTACTGCGCCTCGCGGGGGCGGCGGCAGTGCGCCTCGACATCTCGCAGGAGGGTGTCCCGGTCTGCCGGGAACTCGCCGACGAGCTGGGCGAGACGGTCAACATCGCTGTGCTGGACGACGACGCGGCGGTCAACATCATGCAGGCCCGCGGCACGGCGTCGGTGACGGCGCAGAACTGGCTGGGCCGGCGCACCCCGCTGCACGCCACCTCCAGCGGAAAGGTGATGCTCGCGCACATGTCGCCCACCCTGCGCGAGGGGCTGCTGGCCCGCCCGTTGCCCCGGTTCACGGAGCGCACGATCACCGGCGCGTCGGTGCTGCGCGGCGAGCTGGAGGCCGTGGTGGAGCAGGGTTACGGCATCACCCTGGAGGAGCTGGAGCTGGGGCTGGCCGCCGTGGCGGCACCGGTGCGTTCGCACGACGGCAAGGTGATCGCGGCGATCAGTGTCTCGGGCCCGGTCTACCGGCTGAACAGCGACCGGCTGCCCGAGCTGGCCAAGCGCACGGTGGCGGCCGGGGCCGAGCTGTCCCGGCGTATGGGATACGGCTTCTGACCGACCGCCTCCGAGCAGCAGCAGCGAGCCGAACGAGCCGGTAACGGCGCGAGACCAGGTTCCTCCTGCTCCCGCGCCGCCCCTGTGTCCGACGGCCACCGCAATCGTGTGTCGGACAGCCCCCGCCGTCGCGCGTCCGACAGCCCCCCGCCGTCGCGCGTCCGACAGCCCCCGCCGTCGCGCGTCCGACAGCCC
>NZ_JBSFVD010000008.1:27236-280717 GCF_053592135.1 Streptomyces sp. NPDC002784
CCCCGCCGTCGCGTGTCCGACAGCCCCCGCCGTCGCGTGTCCGACAGCCCCCGCCGTCGCGTGTCCGACAGCCCCCGCCGTCGCGTGTCCGACAGCCCCCGCCGTCGCGTGTCCGACAGCCTCTGCCGCCATATGTCCGACACGTTTCGCCCCGCGGATTCCTTTTGCCAAGGGTTAACTCGCGCCTCTTGACGGCCGCTTGATGGCGTTCTCACTATGTTCCTCATCGCGCAACCCATCGTGCAGTGCGCAACAGCAGAGGAGCCCGGTCGTGCCACACGAGGTCCGTGCCGTAGTCGCTGTGAAGAAGGGCGCACCCGTCGAGGTGCGGACGATCGTCGTCCCCGATCCGGGCCCCGGTGAGGTGCTGGTCGCCGTACAGGCGTGCGGGGTCTGCCACACCGACCTGCACTACCGCGAGGGCGCGGTCAATGACGGCTTCCCGTTCCTGCTGGGTCATGAGGCGGCCGGCACGATCGAGGCGGTCGGCGAAGGCGTCACCGACCTCGCGCCCGGCGACTACGTCGTCCTCGCCTGGCGCGCCCCCTGCGGCAGGTGCCCTTCCTGTCGCCGCGGCCGCGCCTGGTACTGCTTCGACTCCCGCAACGCCGAGCAGCCGATGACGCTGCTCGACGGCACCCCGCTCAGCAACGCCCTCGGCATCGGCGCCTTCGCGGAGAAGACGCTGGTCGCGGCGGGGCAGGCGGTGCGGATCGACCCGGCCGCCCGGCCCGAGGCAGCCGGTCTCATCGGCTGTGGTGTGATGGCCGGTTACGGCGCCGCGGTGAACACCGGCCGGGTCGGGCGCGGCGACTCGGTCGCCGTCATCGGCTGCGGCGGCGTCGGCAACGCGGCCATCGCCGGAGCCTGTCTGAACGGCGCCATGAAGGTCATCGCCGTCGACATCGACGACAAGAAGCTCGACCAGGCGGAGAAGTTCGGCGCCACCCACACGGTCAACTCCCGTGGCACGGACCCGGTGGAGGCGGTGCGGGCGCTCACCGACGGCCATGGGGTCGACATCGCGATCGACGCCGTGGGCCGCCCCGAGACCTTCACCCAGGCCTTCTACATGCGCGACCACGCGGGTGTGCTGGTGCAGGTCGGCGTCCCCTCCCCCGAGATGAAGGTCGAACTCCCGCTGATCGACGTGTTCTCACGCGGCGGCGCGATCAAGTCGTCCTGGTACGGGGACTCGCTGCCGAGCAGGGACTTCCCGTTCCTCATCGACCAGTACCTCTACGGGCTGCTGGACCTGAACGCCTTCGTGACCGAGACGATCGCCCTCGACCAGGTCGAGGAGGCCTTCGCCAAGATGCACCGGGGTGAGGTGCTGCGCTCGGTCGTGGTCCTGTGAGCCCCGTCGACCGGCGCCACGGACCCAGCGTCCCGGAGACCCCCTGACGCCCCTACGCCTTTGCCCCTCTCCGAGACCCCTAGCTCCCCGACACCCGCGACCCCCTGAGACCCCCACCCCGCAAGGAGGGGCATGTCCAGCACGCCCGAAAGCCAGTCCCCCCGTGTGGTCGTCATCGGTGCCGGCATCGTCGGCTGCTCGCTCGCCGACGAACTGACCGCGCGCGGCTGGACCGACGTCACCGTCCTCGAACAGGGCCCCCTGCCCGCCCCCGGCGGCTCCACCTCGCACGCGCCCGGGCTCGTCTTCCGAACCAGCCCGTCCCGGACGCTCTCGGAGTTCGCCAAGTACACGGTCGAGAAGTTCAACGCCCTGACCGTGGACGGAGTTCCCTGCTTCGACCGGGTCGGCGGCCTGGAGCTCGCCACCACCCCGGAACGCCTCGCCGAACTGCACCGCAGGGCCGGTTACGCCGCCGCCTGGGGCATCCGCGGCGAGATCGTCGGCGCCGCCCGCTGCAAGGAACTGTGGCCCCTGCTCGACGAGTCGGTGGTCCTCGGCGGCTTCCACACCCCCGACGACGGCCTGGCCCACGCCCTCCTCGCGGCCCGCGCCCAGCGGGAACGGGCCACCGAAAGAGGCGCCCGCTTCCTGGAACGCCACACCGTGACCGGCATCGAGAGGGAAGGGAACCGCGTCACCGCCGTACGCACCGACCAGGGCTCCTTCCGCGCCGACCACGTCGTCTCCGCGGCCGGTTTCTGGGGCCCGGTGATCGGCCGTATGGCCGGCGTCCAGGTACCGCTGCAGCCGCTCGCCCACCAGTACGCGAAGACCAAGCCGCTGCCGGAGCTCCGAGCAGCGACCACAACGATCACGACGACCACAGCGACCACGGCGACCACAGCGACCACGGAAGCCTCGAAGCCCATCCTCCGCTTCCAGGACCGCGACCTGTACTTCCGTGAGCACACCGGCCGCATCGGCATCGGCTCCTACGCCCACCGGCCGCTGCCCGTCGACCCGTTCGCGGTGCCGCCGTACGACGAGGCCCGCGCCCAGGGCCGGGACATGCCCTCCTCGTACCCCTTCACCCCGCAGGACTGGGCACCGGCCTGGGACGACTGCCGCTGGCTGCTCCCGGCACTGCGTGACTCCGAGATCGAGGAGGGCTTCAACGGCGTCTTCTCCTTCACCCCCGACGGCATGCCCGTCCTCGGCGAATCGCGGCACGTCCGAGGCTTCTGGCTGGCGGAGGCCGTCTGGGTCACCCACTCCGCCGGTGCCGCGAAGGCGGTGGCCGAGTGGATGGTGAACGGCCGCCCCAGCCTCGACCTGCACGAGTGCGACCTCACGCGTTTCGAGGAAGCGCAGCGTTCACCGGCGTACATCCGTGAGCGCGGTTCACAGCAGTTCGTCGAGGTGTACGACGTCCTCCACCCCCTCCAGCCGATGGAGCGGCCCCGCCCGCTGCGCGTCAGCCCCTTCTACGCCCGCCAGCAGCAGCTCGGCGCGTTCTTCCTGGAGGGCGGCGGCTGGGAGCGCCCGCACTGGTACGAGGCCAACGCGCCCCTCGCCGACGCGATCCGGCTCCCCCCGCGCGACGCCTGGTCCTCCCGCTACTGGTCGCCCATCGCGGCGGCGGAGGCACGGGCGACCCGCGAGAAGGTCGCCCTGTACGACATGACCCCGCTGCGCCGCCTGGAGGTCACCGGCCCCGGAGCCCTCGACTTCCTCAACCGCATGACCAGCAACAACCTCCGCAAGAAGCCCGGCGCGGTCACCTACACCCTCCTGCTCGACCCGACCGGCGGCATCCGCTCCGACCTCACCGTCGCCCGGCTCGCCCCCGACCGCTTCCAGGTCGGCGCCAACTCCCCCGCCGACCTGGACTGGCTCGTCCGCCACGCGCCCGAGGACGTCCACCTCCGGGACATCACCTCCGGCACCTGCTGCATCGGCGTCTGGGGGCCGCTCGCCCGCGACCTCGTCCAGCCCCTCACCCACGACGACTTCTCGCACGGGGCCTTCGGCTACTTCCGGGCGAAGGAGACGTACATCGGCCACGTCCCGGTGACCGCCATGCGCCTGTCGTACGTCGGTGAACTCGGCTGGGAGCTGTACACGACCGCCGATCTGGGCCTGCGTCTGTGGGACACCCTCTGGGAGGCGGGCCAGGGCCTCGGGGTGATCGCCGCCGGCCGCTCGGCCTTCAACTCGCTGCGGCTGGAGAAGGGGTACCGCGCGTGGGGCGTCGACATGACCGACGAGCACGACCCGTTCGAGGCGGGCCTCGGATTCGCGGTGCGGATGGACAAGGACGGGTTCGTGGGCCAGGAGGCGCTCCGCGACCGCCCCGCGCAGACCCGCCGACTCACCCCCCTCCTCCTCGACGACCCCGCCGCCGTCGTCCTCGGCAAGGAGCCCGTCCACGTCGACGGCGCCCCGGCCGGTTACGTGACCAGCGCCTCGTACGGCTACACCCTGGGCCGCTGCGTCGCCTACGCGTGGCTGCCCCCGCTCGCCACCGGCACCGCCGTGCACATCGGGTACTTCGGCGAGAGGATCCCGGCCACGGTCGCCGAAGAGCCGCTCTTCGACCCGAAGATGACCCGCATCCGGCGCTAGGAGACGCAGATGTCCCCCACCTTCGACGTGATCGTCATCGGCCTCGGCGGCATGGGCAGCGCCGCCGCCCACCACCTCTCCGCGCGCGGCGCACGCGTCCTCGGCCTGGAGCGGTTCGGTCCGGTCCACCAGCGCGGCTCCAGCCACGGCGGTTCCCGTATCACCCGCCAGTCGTACTTCGAGGACCCCGCCTACGTACCGCTGCTGCTGCGCGCCTACGAGCTGTACGACGACCTGGAGCGGGCCAGCGGCCGGGACATCGCCACGCTCTGCGGCGGTGTGATGGTCGGCCGCCCGGAGACCCGGACGGTCGCCGGTTCGCTGCGCTCGGCACGCCAGTGGGACCTGCCGCACGAGATGCTCGACGCGAAGGAGATCCGCCGCCGCTTCCCGACGCTCACCCCGAAGGACGACGAGGTGGCGCTGTACGAGCGGCGGGCCGGGCTGCTGCGCCCCGAGCACACCGTGGCCGCCCATCTCCAGCTGGCCACCCGGCAGGGCGCCGACCTGCACTTCGAGGAGCCGGTGACCCGCTGGGAGCCGTACCGGGACGGCGTCCGCGTGCACACCGCCGAGAACACCTACACCGCGGGTCAGCTGGTGATCTGCCCCGGCGCCTGGGCGCCCCGGCTGCTCGCCGATCTCGGCGTGCCGTTCACCATCGAGCGGCAGGTCATGTACTGGTTCCAGCCGAAGCAGGGCATCGAGCCGTTCCGCCCGGAGCAGCACCCCATCTACATCTGGGAGGACACCCGAGGCATCCAGGCCTACGGCTTCCCCGCGATCGACGGACCCGGACTCGGCGCCAAGGCGGCCTTCTTCCGCAAGGGCGAGATCACCACCCCGGAGACCATCGACCGCACGGTTCACGAGCACGAGGTCCGGGCGATGGCGGACCACCTGTCGCGTTGCGTCCCCGACCTGCCCGGCACTTTCCTCAGGGCCGCGACCTGCATGTACTCCAACAGCCCCGACGAGCACTTCGTCATCGCCCGCCATCCGGCGCACCCGGACTCGGTCACCGTGGCCTGCGGATTCTCCGGGCACGGCTTCAAGTTCGTGCCCGTGGTCGGGGAGATCCTCGCCGACCTGGCCATGACGGGCGCCACCGAGCACCCCATCGGCCTGTTCGACCCCGCCCGCCTCGCCGCCGCGCCCGCCTGAGCCACACACCTGGGCCGCCAGCCTGAGCCACACGCCTGAGCCACACACCTGGGCCGCACACCTGAGCCGCACGCCGACGACAGGAGCACGCACGTGACGACGACCCCGATGCCGCCCAGCCTGCTCGCGACGCTGCCGGGCCACTACTACACCGACCCCGGCATCTTCCGGCGCGAACAGGAGCACATCTTCGAGTCGATGTGGTTCTGCGCCGTCCGCGGCGCCGACCTCGCCAGGCCGGGCGCCTTCCGTACGGTCCAAGTCGGCCGCGAGAGCGTGATCATCACGCGGACCCGCAGAGGCGACCTGCGCGCCTTCCTCAACGTATGCCGTCATCGTGGAGCGCGGCTGTGCATGGAGGACTCGGGTGAGGTCAGGCGCAACCTCCAGTGTCCGTATCACGCTTGGACGTACGACCTTGACGGCACATTGATCGCCGCCCCCAACTTGATCAAGATGCCCGACGTCGACAGGGTCCAGTACGGATTGATCAAGGTGGCCCTGCGCGAGTGGCTGGGCTACGCCTGGGTGTGCCTCGCCGACCAACCGCCCTCCTTCGAGGAGACCGTCCTGGGCGCCGCCGTCGAACGGCTCGGCGACACCGCGGCCATCGAGCACTACGGCACGGAGAACCTCACCCTCGGCCGGCGCATCTCCTACGACGTGAAGGCCAACTGGAAACTGATCGTCGAGAACTTCATGGAGTGCTACCACTGCGCCACGATCCACCCCGAACTCACCGAGGTGCTGCCGGAGTTCGCCGACGGCTACGCCGCGCAGTACTACGTCGGCCACGGCGCCGAGTTCGGCGAGGAGGTCAAGGGCTTCACCGTGGACGGCAGCGAGGGCTTCGCGAAGCTGCCGGGGGTGAGTGAGGACCAGGACCGCCGCTACTACGCCGTCACCGTCAAGCCGGCGGTCTTCGTCAACCTCGTGCCGGACCATGTGATCCTGCACCGCATGTTCCCGCTGGCCGAGGACCGCACGGTCGTCGAGTGCGACTGGCTGTACGCCCCCGAGGTCGTCGCGTCCGGAGCCGACGTGTCGAAGTCGGTGGAGCTGTTCCACCGGGTCAACGAGCAGGACTTCGAGGCCTGTGAGCGGACACAGCCGGCCATGGCGTCCCGGGCGTACCGCGCGGGTGGTGTGCTGGTCCCCAACGAGCACCACATCGGGATCTTCCACCAGTGGATCCTGGAAAAGCTGGGAGGCGGCCATGCCGGACCTGTTCATTGACGGCGAGTGGCGGGCCGCGCTCGACGAGCGCACCCGGGAGATCCGCTGTCCGGCCGACGGCTCGCTGGTCGGGGTGGTGGACGAGGCGGGCGGCAAGGACACCGTGGCGGCGATCGGCGCCGCCCGCCGCGCCTTCGACACCGGCCCCTGGCCCGGGACCGCACCGCAGGAGCGCGGTGACCTGCTGCTGCGCGTCGCCGGCCTCCTCGTACGCGACAAGGAGTCGATCGCCCGGGCCGAGTCGCTCGACACCGGAAAGCGGCTCGTGGAGAGCGAGTACGACATCGACGACGTGGCCAACTGCTTCCGCTACTTCGGGCGGCTCGTCGCCAGCGAGGGGACCGGCCGGGTCGTCGACACCGGCGCGCGGGCCATCGACAGCCGGGTGGTGCACGAGCCGGTCGGGGTCTGCGGGCTCATCACCCCGTGGAACTACCCGCTGTTGCAGACGGCCTGGAAGGTGGCCCCCGCGCTCGCGGCGGGCAACACCTTCGTGCTGAAGCCGAGCGAGCTGACCCCGCACACCGCGATCCATCTGATGCGGCTGCTGGACGAGGCCGGACTCCCGCCGGGCGCCGGCAATCTGGTGCTCGGCGCGGGACCCGAGGCGGGCGCCCCGCTCGCCGACCACCCGGACGTCGACCTCGTCTCCTTCACCGGGGGTCTGCACACCGGGCGGCGGCTGATGGCGGCCGCGGCCGGGACCGTGAAGAAGGTCGCGCTGGAACTCGGCGGCAAGAACCCCGACATCGTCTTCGCCGACGCCGACTTCGACACGGCCGTCGACATGGCGCTGACGGCCGTGTTCCTGCACTCCGGGCAGGTCTGCTCGGCGGGCGCCCGGCTGCTCGTGGAGGAGCCGCTGCACGACCGGTTCGTCGACCAGGTCGTACGGCGGGCCGCCGGGATCAGGCTCGGCGGGCCCTTCGACGAGCACGCCCAGACCGGGCCGCTGATCTCGGCGGCCCACCGCGCCAAGGTCGAGGCCTACGTGGCCAAGGGGCTCGCCGAGGGCGCGGTCCTGCGCTGCGGCGGCGCCCGCCCCACCGGTGCCGGTCTCGACGAGGGCTTCTACTACCCGCCCACGGTGCTCGCCGAGTGCGCCGCCGGGATGTCGGTGGTCCAGGAGGAGTCCTTCGGGCCGGTGCTCACGGTGGAGCGCTTCACCGGCGAGGAGGAGGCCGTACGCCTGGCCAACGACACCGTCTACGGCCTGGCCGGCGCGGTATGGACGGACGACGAGGGCAAGGCCGCGCGGGTCGCGGCCGCGCTGCGCACCGGCACGGTCTGGATCAACGACTACCACCCGTACGTCCCGGGGGCCGAGTGGGGCGGCTACAAGCAGTCCGGTTTCGGGCGGGAGCTCGGCCCCTCCGGGCTCGCCGAGTACCGCGAGACCAAACACATCTGGCGCAACACCAGCCCCACGCCTCAGGGATGGTTCAGCTGATCCCCGGGTAGCAGCACGCAACCCTCGGCCCCCGCACGAGCCGCTCCCCGTCCTCCCTCAGGCCCACCAGGAGTCCGCTCATGACCACGACCCACCCACCGAGAGACGCCGACGACGCCGAACTCGCCGAGTTCGGCTACCGACCCGAACTCAAGCGCACCCTCGGCACCTTCCACACCTTCGCCGCCGGCATCAGCTACATCTCGATCCTGACCGGCACCTTCCAGCTCTTCTACTTCGGCTACGGCAGCGGCGGCCCCGCCTACTGGTGGTCGTGGCCGATGGTCTTCGGCGGCCAGTTCATGGTCGCCCTCTGCTTCGCGGAACTGGCGGCCCGCTACCCGGTGGCGGGGTCCGTCTACAACTGGTCGAAGAGGATAGGCAATCCGCACCTGGGCTGGCTCGCCGGGTGGATGATGCTGATCGCGTCCATCGTGTCCATCGCGGCCGTGGCGCTGGCCTACCAGCTGACGCTGCCGCAGATCTCCGACGCGTTCCAGCTCGTGGGCGACGGCACCGGAAAGTATGACGTGGCGACCAACGCGGTCATCCTGGCCGCGGTGCTGATCCTGTTCACCACCCTGGTGAACGCCTTCGGCGTCAAGCTGATGGCCCGGATCAACACGGCGGGCGTGTTCATCGAGTTGATCGCCACCGTTGTATTGATCGTCCTGTTCGCCGTCCACATCACCCGCGGCCCGCAGGTGGTCATGGAGACCAACGACACCGGCGCGGGCTACGGCGCCGGGTACCTGGGCGCGTTCCTCGTCGCGTCGCTGGCGTCCGCGTACGTGATGTACGGCTTCGACACGGCCGCCTCGCTCGGCGAGGAGTCACTCGATCCCACCCGGAACGCGCCGCGCGCCATCATCCGGGCGATCGTGGCCTCCTTCGTCCTCGGCGGCCTGATCCTGCTCCTGGCCCTGATGAGCGTCTCCAGCCTCAAGGGGGAGCGGCTCTCCACGGACGGACTGCAGTACATCGTGCTGGACGTGCTCGGCTCGACGGCCGGCAAGGCGATGCTGTGGTGCGTGCTGATCGCGGTCACCGTCTGCGCCCTGGCGGTCCACACGGCCGCGGTCCGGCTGGCGTTCGCGATGGCCCGGGACAACAACCTGCCCGCGTCCTCGAAGCTGGCCAAGTGCCACCCGCGGTTCCACACCCCGGTCCTGCCGACCGTGATCATCGGGATCCTGGCGCTGGCGATCCTGGTGGTCAACATCCGGCAGCCGCAGATCTTCACGGTCGTCACCAGCATCGGCATCATCATGATCTACCTCGCCTACCTGGGCGTCACGGCCCCGATGCTGGTGGCGCGGCTGCGCGGCAGATGGCAGCCGGCCGGCGACGGCCGCTTCTCGCTGGGCCATTGGGGTCTGCTCGTCAACACGCTGGCCGTGCTGTGGGGCCTCGGCATGACGATCAACCTGATCTGGCCGCGGGCCTCCGTCTACAACGCCAGCGCCCCCTTCCACTGGTACCTGCAGTGGGGCGCGGTCCTGTTCGTCGGGGTCATCGCGGGCGGCGGCTTCGCCTACTACTGGTTCGTCCAGCGGCACCGCACGGGTGTGCTGGCCGAGCACCGGTCGCAGACCGCCGCGGAGGCCGAAGGAGACCGTCTTGAGCAGCGATGAGTTCGACTACGTCGTGGTCGGCGGCGGCACCGCGGGCAATGTGGTCGCGGCCCGGCTGTCGGAGGATCCGGCGGTCACGGTGTGCGTCCTGGAGGCCGGGCCGAGCGACGTCGGCGACGACGCCGTCCTGCGGCTGGAGCGCTGGATGGGCCTGCTGGAGTCCGGCTACGACTGGGACTACCCGGTCGAGCCGCAGTCCAGCGGCAACAGCTTCCTGCGGCACGCCCGCGCCAAGGTGCTCGGCGGCTGCTCCTCGCACAACTCCTGCATCGCCTTCTGGGCCCCCGCCGAGGACCTGGACGACTGGGCGGCGGGCGGCTGCACCGGCTGGAGCGCGGCCGACCTGTTCCCGCTCTTCCGGCGCCTGGAGAACAACGACGCCCCCGGCGACCACCACGGCCGCACCGGCCCGGTGAAACTGCGCACGCTCAAGGGCGCGGACCCGTGCGGCACGGCCCTGCTGGAGGCGTGCGCGCAGGCGGGCATACCGACGACGGCCTTCAACACCGGCCGGACGGTGATCCGGGGCGCCAACTGGTTCCAGATCAACTCCGACGAGAACAACGTCCGCCAGTCGTCATCGGTGGCCTACCTGCACCCGGTGATGGGCAAGCGGCCCAACCTGGAGGTCCGTACCGGCGTACGGGCCAAGAAGCTCCTCCTCGACGGCCGGCGCTGCGTCGGCGCCGAGTACCTGGACCCCGACCTGATCCACAGCCGGACGGTACGGGCCCGGCGCGAGGTCGTCGTCTCGTGCGGGGCGATCGACTCCCCCAAGCTCCTGATGCAGTCGGGCATCGGACCGGCCGCGCACCTGCGCGAGGTCGGCGTCGAGGTGGTGGTGGACGCCCCGGGCGTCGGCGAGAACCTCCAGGACCACCCCGAGGGCGTCATCATGTGGGAGGCCCGGCGGCCCATGACCACCGCGTCCAGCCAGTGGTGGGAGGCGGGCATCTTCTACGACACCGAACCGGGCCTGGACCGGCCGGACCTGATGTTCCACTACGGCTCCGTGCCGTTCGACATGAACACGGCGCGCCACGGCTACCCCACGTCCGAGAACGCGTTCTGCCTCACCCCCAACGTCACGCGGGCGAAGTCACGGGGCACGGTCCGCCTGCGCACCCGCGACTACCGGGACAAGCCCCGGGTGGATCCCCGGTACTTCACGCACGAGCACGACGTGCGCGTGATGACGTACGGCCTGAGGCTCGCCCGCCGGATAGCCGCGCAGCCCGCGCTCAGCGGCTGGGCGGGAGCCGAACTGGCCCCCGGGCCGGACGTCCGCTCCGACGACGAACTGCTGGACTACATCCACCGGACCCACAACACGGTCTACCACCCGTCCTGCACGGTGAAGATGGGCGCGGACGACGACCCCACGGCCCCGCTCGACGCGCGGCTGCGGGTCAAGGGGGTCGAGGGGCTGCGGGTGGCGGACGGGTCGGTGATGCCGGATCTGGTGACCGTCAATCCGTGCATCACGACCATGGTGATTGGCGAGAAGTGCGCGGATCTGATCAAGGCCGATCGTCGGCCGGGGGCCGTCGGTACATCCGGGTCGCCGTGATCTCGCTGTGCACCGCCTCCTCCCCCTGGGACTGCTGGGGCAGTCCCGGGCGGAGGTGTTCCTCGACGCTGATGTACTTCAGTCCCGCCCGCAGGTCGGCGTCGTTGCGCAGCCGGATGACCAGCGGGAACTCAGCCAGCGCGGTGGTGTCGAAGAGGCCGGTGGTGTACAGCAGCTGCACACCGAGGGCGTCGGAGACCGCGCGCTGCAGTTCCAGCAGGTAGGTCGCGTTGGCGCGGCCGATGGGGTTGTCCAGGAACAGCGTGCCGGCGTGGCGGTGCTTGTCCCGGCCCCGGTCGTTCGAGCGCAGGGCCGCCATCGTGCAGTACAGCGCGATGGCCGCGGTGAGCAGCTGTCCGCCGGAGAACACATCGCCCATCTGCCCGACGGGCACGCGCTCCGCACGCAGCACCGCGTCCGGCTTGAGGATCTCCACGGCGACGCCCTTGGGCTGGAGCGCGGCGCCGACTCCGCGCAGCAGCAGGGACATCCCGTCCCGCCGCAGATCGGAGTTCTTCTTCACCGCCGCGCGCGTGGCCTCGTCGATGACCTCGCCGAGCCGCTCGGTGAGCGTGGCCTGGTCGGGCTCCTCGAACCGGATCCGCAGGAACTCCTGCCCGGACCACTCGCCGAGGCCCTCGGGCAGCCGGGACAGCCGCTGCGCGGACCGGAGGGTGGCGAGCGCCGACTCCACCAGCCCGCGCAGCCGGTCCACGATCGAGTCGCGGTTGCGCTCCAGCTGGGCCAACTCGTCGGTGAGGACGCGCAGTCGGGGTGCGAAGGCGTCCGCCCACTTCTGTGCGTGCTCGGGCAGCGAGGCCGCGGGCAGCTCCCGGATCTGCTGCCGCGCGGGGGTGCGTACCTGCTCGTACCGCGTGGAGTTGGCGTGCCGCACGAGCACATCGCTCGCCTCGCGGACGGCCGCCTCGGCGGCGGACAGGTCGGCGGCGCAGCCGCGCAGCGACCGGCGGGCCTCGGCGGCGGACTGCCGGGCCTCGTCCGGGCTGCCGGGATACGGCTCGGTCTCCTCCTGGTCCTCCTCCGGGGTGTGCTCGCGCAGCAGGTCGCGGAGCATCGCGGCGATCTCGTCGAAGCCGCCGGCCGCGTCCTCGGCGGCGCGGTGGGCCCCCAGCAGCTCGGCGTGCGCCTCCCGGGCCCGGCCCAGCGCCTCGGTGCGCGAGGCGAGTTCGGCGGTCGCCGTGCGCAGCAGCGCCTGGGCGTGCTCGGCGTCGCGCGGCTGGAGCTCCTCGGCCAGCTCGGTGTGCGCCTGCTCGCCGTCCTCGGGCGCGTGCCGTTCGGCCTCGCCGCGCAGCCGCCCGAGCTGCTCGCTCGCCGTCGACATCCGGGTCTCCAGGAGCTGCACCAGCTCCTCCGCGCGGGCGACGGCCGCCTGCCGGGACGGCCCGTCGGAACCGTCGGGGGACTGGAGCAACTGCTCCGCGCGGGTGCGGACCTTGTTGCTCAGCCGGTCCAGCTCCGCGCGCGCCGCGCTCTCGTCGCTCTCCGCACGGGCCTGCTCGGCCCGCAGGTCGGCGCCGACGCCGACCTTCTCGTACACCTGCGAGGCGGCCCGGTAGGCCTCGCGCAGGGCCGGCAGCGACGCCTTGGACGCCTCGGCGTCGGTCTCCGGTACGTCGTCGGGGGCGCCCGCGATCTCGGCGCGCTCGGCACGCAGGGCCCGCGCGGTGCGGCGGGCGTCGTCCGCGGCGCGCTGGGCGGCCCGCCGGTCCTCGTCGGCGGCGCGGGCACGCTCCAGGCAGGTCTGGGCGCGGGCCTCCGACTCGGCGGCCTCGTCGGCGAGTTCCCGCAGCTTGGCCTGCCAGCCGGCCCGCTCGCGCAGCCGGAAGGCGAGTCCGGCGAGGGCGTCGGCGGCGCGCCGGGCCTTCTGCGCGGCCTCCTGCCGCTCGTCGCGGACCTGGGCGGCCTCCGCGGCGGCCTCGTCGGCCTCCGCGCGCACGGTCCGCGCCTCGGCTAGCTCGGCCTCGGACTCCTCCGCGAACGCGCGGGCCTCCCGCGCCGTCCCGGCCAGTTCGACCAGCCGTCCGGCCGGGCAGCCGGTGCGCCAGGAGGCGAGCCGCGCGGCGAGCTCCCGGTCCTTGCCGAGCCGGGCGGCGAGGGCGCGGATCTCCTGGTCCCGCTCGGCCGCCCGCGCGCGCAGCGCCTGCCGCTCCTCGTCGGCGGCGTGCTCGTCGTGCATGGCCGGGTTCGGCGGTACGAGGAAGACGTCGCCGGTGTGCGCGTCGGTGCCCGGTGTGGGGGCGAGGAGGGCTGCGGCGGTGCCGACGGCCACGGCGGACCGGGGCAGCAGGGCCGCTTCGCCCAGCACCTCGCGGGCCCGCGCGTGCGTGGCGGGGTCGGTGATGATGACGCCGTCGACCAGCTCGGGCCGGGCGGCCAGCACGCGCGCGTGGTCGGCGGGGTCGACGGCCTGGGCGAGGTAGCGCCAGCCGGGCAGGGCGGGGATGCCGTGCTCGCCGAGGAACTCCACGGTGGCCAGCACGTCGGGTCCCGGCGGCAGCAGTCCGCCGTCGCCGAGGGCGCCGAGGATGCGGGAGTCGTCGGCGGCGGCCGTCCGCAGCTCGAAGAGCTGCCGTTCGGCGGAGGAGACGGCGTCGTCGAGGAGTTCGCGCAGTTCGTCGGCGAAGCGGTCGAGCTCCTCGGGTGTCAGCATGCCGTCCGGGGCGAGGCGCGGGCCGACGGACCCTCCGGTGCCGGTCGTCCGGCCGCGCGGGGTGGTACCGGCGTCGGCGTGCGGGGCAGTGCCGCCGGATCCGGCGTCCAGCCCGGTCCGGGGCCCCGGCAGGCCCGCCCGCGCGCCGGGGGCGCCCGGCAGGCTCAGCAGCTCGGCCAGCCGCTCCTCGGCCGCCAGCGCCTCGGCGAGCCGCTGCTCCGCCTCGTAGGACCGCTGGGCGGCCGTCGCCGCGTCGGCCGCGCGGGCCGCGGTGAGTTCGGCGCGGGACTCCGTGGCGGCCGCCTCGCGGGCGTGCTCCGACGCCCGCCGGGAGGCCTCCCGCGCGGAGTCCCAGGCGGCGACGGCACTCTTCTCGGCGTCGCTCGCGGCGAGGGCCGCGCGGGCCGGGTCGGCGTCGGGGGCGCTGTCGTCGAGCCAGCCGGCGCGCACGGCCTCGGCGGTCTCCTGCTCGACCTCGGACAGGCGCTGCTTGAGGTGGCCGATCTCGCTGCGGGCGCGCTGGGCCTCGGTGGCGGCGGAGGTGGCGTCCCGGTGGGCGGCCTCGCCGACCTCCTGCAGCGCGGCCGACCGCTCCTCCCCCTCGTTGGCGAGGGCCTCGGCGCTCTCCGCGGCCGCGTGCAGCGCCCGTACGAGATCGACGGCGGCCTTCGCGCGGGCGGCGAGGGCGGGGGCGGCGTCCCGCTCGGCCTCCTGGATCGCGGCGGCCACGCGCGCGACCCGGTCGGCGGCGGCGCGGTGCCGCAGCACGGCCTCGGCGGCCTGCCAGGCGGAGTGCAGGGTGCGGGCCTCGGCCAGCTCGCGCTTCTGCGCGGCCGCGGACTTCTCGGCGGCGGCGAGGGCCAGCGAGGCGTGCCGGTAGGCGAGTTCGGCGGCGATCGAAGCGCTGCGCTCCCGCCCCGCCTCGGCATGCGTGACGGCGTACGCGGCGGCGGTGACCCGCTGGGCGAGGTCGGCCGCCCGTACCCGCTCCCGGGCCCCGCGCGCGGAAAGCCGCCGTGCCAGGGTCCGGGTCCGCCGCTCGGCCGCGGTGTGGATGTCCCGCGCGCGGGAGCGCGCCTCGGCCGCCTCCACGATCCGCCCGAGCAGATCGACGGACCCGGCGGTGAAGTCCCGCTCGGCGATCAGCTCGGCGCGCCGCCCGAGCTTGTTGCCGAACCCGCTGACCAGGTCGGCGAGCCCGTCGGTGTCCCGGGTGTCGGTCACCGCGCGCAGCAGCAGGTCGGTGAAGTCGGAGTCCTTCTTCACCGCGAACAGGCCGGCGGCCTCGCCCTCGTCGGCGTTCATCTCCCGCTGGTAGCGGAAGAGTTCGGGGTCCAGGCCGAGGTCGCCGAGGTGCTCGATCCACCGGTCGTGGATCTCCTCCCAGTGCACCTCCAGATGCGGATACGCCTTGCCCGCCTCGGTGAGGGCGTCCCGGAAGCCCTTCATGGTGCGGCGGCGGCCCTGCGCGCCGGAGGCGCCCTCGACGGACGGGCGGACGGCGGTGGACTCGGCGACCGGCAGGTTGTCCAGCGCGAGCCCGGGCCCGGGCCGGAAGGAGTACCAGGCCTCGGCGAACTTCCGCGGGTCGTTGGAGACCTGCCGCCCGCGCCACTCGCTCACCTTGCCGACCACCACGCACTCGCCGGTCAGCGTGTGCTGCCACTCCAGGGCGACGTGTCCGCAGTCGTCGGCGAGCAGGAACTTGCGCAGCACACCGGAGCTGGCGCCGCCCAGGGTGTTGCGGTGGCCCGGCAGCATCACCGAGAAGATCAGCTTGAGCAGCACCGACTTGCCGCCGCCGTTCTCCAGGAACAGCACGCCGGCGGGCGCGGGCCGGCGCGGCGGGCCGACGGGCTCCTCCGCGAAGAACTCCGCCTGCGCGGGCGCGGGGTCGGGCACGGGCTCGCCCACGCCCCGCAGGTCGAGCACGGTGTCGGCGTAGCGCGCACCGGCGGGACCGATGGAGTAGAGGCGGATGCGGGACAGCTCGTACATGGCGGACTCTCGTAAGTCTTCGGCAGGTGGGGGGGAAGGTCAGGACCGGGCGGGCGCGTGGAACGGCAGTCCGGCGTCGGCCACCAGCTCCAGGTCGTCGCCCTCCTCGGGCGGCAGCAGGGTCGCCGTGCCGTCGGTGACCGGAACCACGCCCAGCTCCAGCAGCTCGGCCATCGCGGCGCTGCCCGCCATGTCGCGCACCTGGAGCTGGTAGCGGGCGGTCGTGCGGTACGTACCGCCGTTGTCGTCGCCGGTGCGCTGGAGGAACCCGGAGTCGGTGAGGAAGGCGACGGCCTTGCCGATGATGCCGGTGGTGGACCCGGCGAGTCTGCGGGCGTCCTTGGTGGCGCCGGTGGCGGTGCGTCGGGCCCAGATCCGCCAGGCGGCCTCCAGACCCGGCGCGTCGCTGGCCGGGTCGGTGTTCTCGCCCTGCTCCTCGGCCCGTTCCTCCAGGCGCCGGCAGGCCTGCCGTACGAAGGCGTCGACGCCGTTGACGGAGACGCGCCCGATGTAGCCGTCGTCGGCGAGGTCCTCGGGGCGGGGGAACGCCAGGGCGGCGACGGCGAGATGGGCGAGCCCGTGCAGGAAGCGGTCGGCGGAGTCGGCGGAGGTCCGCCGGGCGTAGTCGCCCATGCGCACGGCGAACACCGAGTCCTCGGCGGCGGTCACCGCCATCCCCGCGCGTGGGGACACCTCCAGCACCACCAGGCCGAGCCCGGCGGCCACGGCGTCCGCGAGCCGCGCGAACGGCGGGTCCTCGCGGTAGCGCCGCAGCAGCTCGGTGTACTCCTGGTCCCGCGCGGGCTGCAGCTTCGGCTGGAGCCCGAAGGCGACGAGCCGGGCGGCGTCGGCGGCGTCCGCGGGCGTGACGGCGGCACTCGCGGAGGAGGCGGTGGCCTCCGGCTCGCTCCACTCGACGTGCTCGCTCACGGTTGGGCTCCTTGCTGTGCTGTCACTCGGTTCATGCTGCTTCCGTCCGGTCCGCGGCCATTCCCGCGGCGTCCAGCAGGGCGGTCCCGACGATCAGATCGGCCCCGCCGAACTCCGGGTCGTCCAGCTCGGTCCCGTCGTCCACGGCGAACAGCAGCTTCTGCTCGCCCTGCCGGTAGGCGGTGCCGACCGGCGGGCTCGCCGCGTGCACCGCCAGCAGGGCCACCAGGTAGGGCAGTTCGGGGTCCGCTCGACGCGCCTCGGCGAGCAGCCCCGACAGACGCCGTGGCGCGTCGGCCGGCAGGTCCAGCAGTTCCGTCGCCGCGGCGAGCTGCTCCTCGCTGAACCGGCTGTCGTCCGGGGTGGCGATGAGGTCCGGTTCGGGCATCTCGGCTCCGAGGTGCTCGCGCTCCACCGGGGGCGTGAGCAGTATGTCCACCAGGTCCCCGACCCGCACCGACACCGGTGTCCGCAGCCCTGTGCCGCGTCCGAAGAACGCGTCGGTGACGCGGACCGCCTCTGCCACGGGCAGCGGCAGCACGGGCGCGACGAGATGGCCGTACAGGTCGATCCCCGCGGTCGTCATCGGCGTCGCGAAGGCCTGCCGGTCCTGCTCCGCGCGGAACAGCGGCCCGGCCTCCAGCAGGCGCGACTGCAACTGGGTGTGCCGTCGGATGCAGTCCTTGACGATGTCGACGAGCTCGGCGGCCCGGCGCTTGTGCTCGGGGTCCTCGGACTCGTCCCGCGCCTTGCGGATGTTGGTCAGGATCGCGTTCTCGTGGCGGTAGCGGTCGGCGACGTGGTCCAGCGCCTCGGCGATCATGTCGGGCACGGTCCGGAGCCAGTCCACCGCGCGGACGTTGCGCCGGGTCGCGTCCAGGGCCCTGCGCAGGGTTTCGGAGTACTGCACGGTCCGGTACCGGGCCTGCTCGGCGGCGAGCTGGGCGTCGGCGAGGCGGCCGCGGCTGATCAGCACCTCCAGCTTGACCTCGGCGGCGATCTGGGCGCTGGTGACATCGGTGTCCAGCGCGCCGACGAGGACGTTGACCGCTTCGTCCGTCGTGCGCAGGTACACCGTGCCGCCGGGGCCCGGCACCTCTTCGATCAGCTTGAAGTCGTAGTCACGACGGACATAGGTGCCGTCCGGGGCGAAAGTCCCGTAAACGGCGCGGAATCCGCGGTCGACGCTGCCGACGTTGATCAGGTTCTCCAGCACCCAGCGGGCCACCCGCTCGTGCTCGGCGGCGGGCCGGTGCGGGGCCTGGGCGGCGATGCGCGGGACGAGCCGGGCCACTATCTGGTCGTGATCGGCGCCCGTGTCGAAGTCCATGTTCAGGGTGACCAGGTCGATGGCGGCGAGCGCCACCTCCGCCATGCCGTACACCGAGTACTCGCCGGCCAGGTTGGCCTTGCGCGCGTCCAGGTCGTGCAGCGGGGCGGTGCAGGCGAGCGCGCGCAGGCGCCGCGCCAGGCCCTCGTCGGCGGCCGGGCCCGACGCGGGGCGCGGCCCCGCGCTGAGCTGGGGCGGAACGCTGTCCGTCGATGCAGGCGAAGTCACGGTGCACAGACTAGGTCCTAGGTCTGACAACGACCCAAACGACCCAGAACGACGGCCCTCACACCGAATCCGCGGACCGCGGCAGACCTCAGGCGGGCCCGCCCCCGTCCTCGCCCACCCGGCGCCGGTACACCTCCACGACCCGCTGGAGCGAGTCGCCGAGATAGACCGCGAGCAGCCGCTCCGCCTCGTCGCGGTCACCGTCGCGAAGGGCCTGGAGGATCTCCAGGTTGCGGGCGAGGTAGGGCTCGTGCAGCCGCCGCGGGTCGTCCGCGACGTGGAAGGCGAGGCGCAGTTCGGCGAAGACGCTGCGCATCAGTTCGTCGGTGCGGTCGCTGCCCGCCAGGGCCACCAGTTCCCGGTGGAAGTGGATGTTGGCCGTACCCACCGCGTTCCAGTCACCTTCGCGAGCCGCCCGCTGCCCCTCCCCGACGGCCCGCTCGAGGCCGTCCAGGCCGTACGGCGGCTCGCCGAGCCCGCGGACGACGGCGCACTCGACGAGGGCGCGGGTGCGGTAGATGTCCTCGACGTCCTCGACGGTCAGGACCCGGACGAAGACGCCCCGGTTCAGCTCGTGGACCAGCAGCCGTTCATGGGTGAGCAGGCGGAACGCCTCGCGCAGCGTGTTGCGGGAGACGCCGAGGGCGCCGCCGATGCTGTCCTCCGACAGGCGGGTGCCGGGCGGGAAGTACCCCTCGGCGATCCGGGTCCTGAGGATGTCGGAGACCCGCTCGGCGGTGCTGGTGCGCCCGAGGAGGGCCCGGTCGCCGGCCAGTCCCGTCAACTGCTCTGCCATGCCCGGAATTCAATCGCAGATACAAGGACGAAACAACGGGAGTATTGAAGGATCGTTCAACGATCCTCTACCTTGCTACGCACGGCGCCGCCTCCCTCACCGCGGCGCCCGGTCACGTCCGCACGGCACGGCTCAGTTCCCGGCACCCTTCGTCCTCCCTCTGCGAGGTGCACATGAGCACGACCCGTCCCACCACCGACGTCCCTCCCCCGGCCGCCCAAGGCGCCCCCGACGACGGCGCGTTGGGCTGGCTGCGCGCCCTGGGGCCGCGGGGCCGCCGCGCCTTCGCCGGCGCGTTCGGCGGCTATGCGCTGGACTCCTACGACTACTTCACGCTGCCGCTGAGCATGGTGGCGCTGGCCGCGTACTTCGGCCTGGACAGCGGCCAGACCGGCCTGTTCACCACCGTCACGCTCGTGGTCTCCGCGGTCGGCGGCGCCCTCGCCGGGGTGCTCGCGGACCGGATCGGCCGGGTCAAGGCGCTGATGATCACCGTCGTCACGTACGCGGTCTTCACCGTCGCCTGCGGATTCGCCCCCAACTACGAGACTCTGCTGGTCTTCCGCGCGCTCCAGGGCCTCGGCTTCGGCGGCGAGTGGGCGGTCGGCGCGATCCTGGTCGCCGAGTACGCGAGCGCCAAGCACCGGGGCCGCACCCTGGGCGCGATCCAGAGCTCCTGGGCCGTGGGCTGGGCGCTGGCCGCGATCATGTACACCCTCGTGTTCTCGCTGCTCGACGACGATCTGGCCTGGCGCGTGATGTTCTGGACCGGCGCGCTGCCCGCGCTGCTCGTGGTCTGGATGCGCCGCCGGGTGCAGGACGCGCCCCAGGCGGTGGCCGTACGCGAGAACAGCCCCCGCAAGGGCTCGTTCACCGCCATCTTCCAGCCGGGCATGCTGCGCACGACGGTGTTCGCCGTGCTCCTCTCCACCGGCGTCCAAGGCGGCTACTACACCCTGGCCACATGGGTGCCGACCTACCTGAAGACGGAGCGCGACCTGTCGGTCGTCGGCACCGGCGGCTATCTGACCTTCCTGATCTCGGGCGCCTTCCTCGGCTATCTGACCGGCGGCCACCTCACCGACCGGCTCGGCCGGCGCCGCAACATCTGGCTGTTCGCGCTGCTCTCGGCGGTCTGCATCCTGGTGTACGCGAACATCCCGAGCGGCGCCAACACCCTGCTGCTCGTCCTCGGCTTCCCGCTCGGGTTCTGCATGTCGGCGATCTTCAGCGGCTTCGGGTCCTTCCTGAGCGAGCTGTACCCGACGGAGGTGCGCGGCACCGGACAGGGCTTCACGTACAACACGGGCCGCGCGGTGGGTGCCGTCTTCCCGACCACGGTCGGCTTCCTGGCCGACAGCTGGGGTGTGGGCGGCGCGCTGGTGTTCGGCGCGATCGGCTACGCGCTGGCCGCGCTGGCGCTGCTCGGGCTGCCGGAGACGCGCGGGAAGGAGCTCGCGTGAACCGCACGGACGACCACCCCGTGGTCCTCGTCGACGAGCACGCGCACGCGTGGCGGCCCGCGGACGCCCGCGCCCGCTTCCGCGCGGGGCTCACGGGCCCCACGGCCGGGGTCGCGGCGGGCCACACCCAGGTCAACCTGATCTCGGTGCCCGCGGACTGGGCGTACGACATGCTGCTGTTCTGCCAGCGCAATCCCCAGCCGTGTCCCGTGCTCGACGTCACGGACGCCGGGTCCTGGACGACCGTCCTCGCCGACGGCGCCGATCTGCGCACCGATCTGCCGCGCTACCGGGTCTGGCGGGACGGCGAGCTGGTGGCCGAGCCGACCGACGTGCGCGCGTACTGGCGGGACGACCTGGTGTCGTTCCTCATCGGCTGCAGCTTCACCTTCGAGTGGGCGCTGACCGAGGCGGGGGTCCCGATCCGCCACATCGAGCAGGGCCGGAACGTCCCGATGTATGTGACGGACCGTCAGTGCCGTTCCGCGGGGCGGCTGCACGGGCCGATGGTGGTGTCGATGCGTCCGGTGCCGCCGGAGCATCTGGCGGCCGCGATCCGGGAGAGCAGTCTGCTGCCGGCGGTCCACGGCGGCCCCGTACACTGCGGCGATCCCTCGGTTCTGGGCATCGACGACCTCGGCCGCCCCGACTTCGGGGATCCGGTGGAGACCGCGCCGGACGACATCCCGGTGTTCTGGGCCTGCGGAGTGACCCCGCAGGCGGCCGTGGCGGCGTCCCGCCCGCCGTTCGCCCTCACCCACGCGCCGGGCCAGATGTTCCTCACCGACGCCCGCGACGAGCAGTACCGCGTGCTGCACGCCGCCTGACAGGAGACCCATGACCTCGATCGATCTGAACGCCGACCTCGGCGAGGGGTTCGGCCGCTGGCGGCTCACCGACGACGAGCGGCTGCTGTCCGTGGTCACCAGCGCCAACGTGGCCTGCGGCTTCCACGCCGGGGACGCGGTCACCATGCGGCGGGTGTGCGAGCTGGCGGCCGAGCGCGGGGTACGGATCGGCGCCCAGGTCTCCTACCGGGACCTGGCGGGTTTCGGGCGCCGCGCGATGGACGTGCCGTCCGCGGAGCTCACCGCCGAGGTGGCGTACCAGATCGGCGCACTGGAGGTCTTCGCCCGCGCGGCCGGCACGCGCGTGTCGTACGTCAAGCCGCACGGCGCCCTCTACAACCGGGTGGTGCGCGACGAGGAACAGGCGGGCGCCGTCGTCGACGGGGTGCTCCTCGCCGACGCCACGCTGCCGGTGCTCGGGCTGCCCGGCTCCCGGCTGCTGGAGCTGGCCGCCGGGGCGGGGCTGCCGACGGTCACCGAGGCGTTCGCGGACCGCGCCTACACCGACGAGGGCACCCTCGTCCCGCGCGAGCGGGAGGGCGCCGTCGTCACCGACCCGGACACCGTCGTGGCCCGCTCGGTCGGCATGGCCCGCTCCGGCGAGGTCGAGGCCCACACCGGGGCACGCATCCGGATCAGGGCCCGCTCCCTGTGCCTGCACGGGGACACCCCCGGCGCGGTGGACCTCGCCCGCCGGGTCCGCGACCAGCTCCAGCGGTCCGGGGTCCGGGTGGAGGCCTTCGCATGAGGGCGCTGCGCGTCGGGGGCGACGCCCTGCTCGTCGAGGTCTCCTCGGGCGAGCAGGCCCAGGCACTGCACGCGGAGCTGCTGCGGCGCCGCGCGGAGGGCTCCCTGTCGGTCCGCGAGATCGTCCCGGCCGCCCGTACGGTCCTCCTCGACGGCCTCACGGACCCGGCCCGGCTGGCGTCCGAACTCACCGCCGCCCAGGTGCCCCCGGCGCCCCCACGCGCGCGTGAGGTCGTCGAACTCCCGGTGCGCTACGACGGCCCGGACCTGGCGGACGTCGCCGCGCACTGGGGCGTGCGCCCCGAGGAGGTGGCCCGCATCCACGCGGACACGGAGTTCACCGTGGCCTTCTGCGGCTTCGCCCCCGGCTTCGGCTACCTCACCGGTCTGCCCGCGCACTACGACGTACCGCGCCGGGACACCCCGCGGACGGCCGTCCCCGCGGGGTCGGTCGCCCTGGCCGGCCCGTACACCGGCGTCTACCCCCGCTCTTCACCGGGCGGCTGGCAGCTGATCGGCACCACGGACGCGGTGCTGTGGGACCACGCGCGCGTGCCGGCCGCGCTCCTGGCACCGGGCACGCGCGTGCGCTTCGTCCCGGCAGAAGTACCGGGCACGCGCGTGCGGTTCGTCCCGGCAGAAGGACCCGGCACGCCCGTGCGCTCCGTTCCCACCGACGTGACGGGGCGCTCATGACGGACCGCGCCCTGGCCGTCGTCCGCGCGGGGGCCCTGACCACCGTGCAGGACACCGGCCGCCCCGGCCACGCCCACCTCGGCGTGCCCCGCTCCGGTGCCCTGGACGGGCCCACGGCGGCCCTGGTCAACCGTCTGGTGGGCAATCCGCCCGGGGCGGCGGTCCTGGAGACCACCCTGGGCGGCGTCGCCGTACGGCCGCGTTCGGCCCTCACCGCGGCGGTCGCCGGAGCCCCCTGCGCGGTCACGGTGGACGGCCGCCCCGTCGCCTGGGGCGCCCCGGTGCGCGTCCCGGCCGGGGCCGTCCTGGACCTCGGCCCGGCGGTCAGGGGCGTCCGCAGTTATGTGGCCGTCTCCGGCGGCATCACGGTGGAACCGGTCCTCGGCAGCCGTTCCACCGACCTGCTGTCCGGCCTGGGCCCCCCGCCCCTGGCCGACGGCATGGTCCTCCCCCTGGGCCGGCCGACCGGCCACCCCGCGCGCGTGGACGTGGCCCCCCAGCCCTCCCCGCCCGAGGAACTGGTCCTCCACGTGACCCTGGGCCCCCGTGACGACTGGTTCACCGCGGACGCCGTACGGACCTTCACCTCCCGCACCTACCGCGTCTCCCCCGCGAGCAACCGCATCGGCCTGCGCACCGAGGGCCCCGCCCTGGCCCGCTCCCTCCCCGGCGAACTCCCCAGCGAGGGCATGGTGCTGGGCGCGATCCAAGTGCCCCCGGACGGCACACCGGTGGTGTTCCTGGCGGACCACCCGACCACCGGCGGCTACCCGGTGATCGCGGTGGTCCGCCCCCAGGACCTACCGGCGGCGGCCCAGGCGGTACCGGGAACCCCGGTCCGCTTCATAGCTGTACGGGCACGGTGACCCGGCAAGGGGTGTGGGGAACCGCGCGACCGGCCCCCACCCACCCGCAGCCGACCGACTACGCCGCATCCGGCTGTTGCTCCGCCACGGCCAACGCCGCCAGCGCCGCCGACACCGCATGCGCCGTCCGCAGATCCAGCCGCGCGCTCGTCCCGCGCGCGCGGTGCCGCATCTCGTCCATGGCCAGCGTCAGCAGCTGCGGCAGCAGATCGGTGCACCGCCGGGCCACCCACCCCGTCCCCGCCGTCGCCAGCCACCACAGGCCGGCCGACGTGGTGGGAGCCGGGAACTCGGGCTCCGGCGAGGGCGCCACGCCGGTGGCCAGCCCGCCCTCCGCGAGCAGGGCGTGGAACCGCACCGCCAGTTGCCGGTGCCCCCGCTCCCCCGGATGCAGCCGGTCCGCGCTCCACATCGCGCGGTCGGTGATCCAGGCGCCCTCGGCCGCGTGCAGATGCACGGCGTCGTAGCGCTCGGACAGCGCGTGCACCACCGTGTTGACCGCCCGCTGCCGCCGGGCCAGCGGACGCGCCAGCGCCCCCGGCAGACCGAGCATCGCCCCCGGATCCGGCAGACACGCCGTCAGCACGACGGCCCCGCGCGCGGTGAGGGCGCCGTACACCTTGTCCAGCCGGTCGGCGACGGCGTGGATGTCGAAGGTGCAGCGCAGCGTGTCGTTCACGCCGACGACGACGGACACCACGTCCGGCCGCAGCGCCAGCGCCTGGGGCAGCTGTCGTTCCAGCACGTCCCGGGTCTGCGCCCCGCTGACGGCGAGGTTGGTGAAGTCCACGGGCTGTTCGGCGAGCCCGCCGGCGAGCAGCGCGGCCCAGCCGCGCCACCCGTCCCCGACGGGATCGCCCACGCCCTCGGACAGGGAGTCCCCGAGGGCGACGAAGCGCAGCGGTCTCATGCCACGCCCTCCGGCACCCGGTCCCGCCCGGGGAGCGGCGCGTCGTGCGCGGTGAGGAACGCGGTGACCGCCGTGTCCCAGCCGAAGCACTCGGCACGCGCGCGTGCCGCCTCGCGCCGCTCGGCCTCGGGACGGGCGAGAAGCTCCTCCACGGCGTCGGCGAACGCCTCCCCGTGGTCCGCGGCGACCGCCCCGGCGGAACCGATCACCTCCGGCAGCGCGGACGACGCGCTCACCGCCACGGGCGTCCCGCACGCCATCGCCTCCAGCGCCGCGAGCCCGAAGGTCTCCGCGGGCCCCGGCGCCAGGCAGACGTCCGCCGACGCCTGGAGCGCCCCGAGCACGGCCCGGTCGGAGACATGCCCGAGGAAGGTCACCGGCAGCCCGCGCTCCCGCGCCCGCTGCTCCAGACGTGGCCGCAGCGGCCCGTCCCCGGCCACCACCAGCACCGCCCGCCTGCCCCGGCCGAGCAGCGCCTCCAGCGCGTCCAGCGCGGTGCCGGGCCGCTTCTCCACCGACAGCCGGGTGCAGGTGACGAGCAGCGCCTCGTCCCCGCGCGCGTGCCGGGCGCGCAGCCCCGCGTCCCGCAGCGCCGGGTGCCGCAGCACCAGGTCGACACCGAGCGGCGCGCGCACCACGTTGCGGGCGCCGATCCGCACGAACTCGCGCTCGGCGAACTCCGTGGTGCACACCACGCGCGAGTAGGTGTGGGCGGTACGGACGTTCAAGGCGTCCGCGGTGCGCCGGGCGGCACCCTCCGGCACGCCCCAGGTGCGCAGGACGCCGTCGGCGGTCTCGTGGGAGACCATCACGGCCGGCACGCGCGCGCGTCGCGCCCATTTGCCGGTCCACCTCAGCGTCGTACGGTCGGACACCTCCAGCCGGTCGGGGCCGAGCTCCTCCAGGAGGGCGGCCACCCGCCGCTTGTCGGCCAGGACCCGGTAGCCGCCGGTGCCGGGCAGCACCGGGCCGGGCAGGGTGATGACGCGGCCCTGCTCGGTCTCCCGGTCGGTGTGGCGTTCGCCGGGCACGATGAGGACCGGTTCGTGCCCGGCCGCCTTGAAGCCCTTGCCCAGCTCGCGCAGCGCGGTGCGCAGTCCGCCGGAGGCGGGCGCGACGAAGTTGGCGAGCCGGACGATGCGCAGTGACTCGTTCATGCCGCAGCCACCTTCGCCCTGCGTCCCGCCAGCACGTCGGCGTAGTGGCCGATGAGCTGGTCGCCGACGGCCGCCCAGGTGCGCCCCTCGACCATGGCGCGGGCGGCGCTGCCGTAGGCGGTGCGCAGGGCCGGGTCGGCCTGGAGGGCGCGCACCGCCTCGCGTACGGCGCCGGCGTCACCGGCCGGGAAGAGCAGGCCGGTGTGTCCGTGGGCGACCAGGTCCAGCGGGCCGCCGACGGCGGGCGCGACGACGGGCACGCCGCTGGCCATGGCCTCCTGCACGGTCTGGCAGAAGGTCTCGAAGGGGCCGGTGTGCGCGAAGACGTCCAGCGAGGCGAAGATCCGGGCGAGGTCGTCGCCGGTGCGGCGGCCCAGGAAGACCGCGCCGGGCAGCGTCTGCTCCAGGCCGGGGCGGCTCGGTCCGTCGCCCACGATCACCACCCGGACGCCCTCCAGACGGCAGGCGTCGGCGAGCAGTTCGATGTGCTTCTCGGGGGCGAGCCGGCCGACGTAGCCGACGATCAGCTCGCCGTTCGGGGCGAGTTCCCGGCGCAGCTCCTCGTTGCGGAGGTCGGGGCGGAAGCGGACGGTGTCGACACCGCGCGGCCACAGCTTGACCCGGGGCACGCCATGGGTCTCCAGGTCGTGCAGGGAGGCGCTGGAAGGGGCGAGGGTGAGGTCGGCGGCGGAGTGGACGGAGCGGATCCGGCGCCAGGCCGCGGCCTCGCCGGCGCCCATGTAGGTGCGGGCGTACCCGGCCAGGTCGGTCTGGTAGACGGCGACGGCGGGGATGCCGAGCCGGGCGGCGGCGGCCATCCCGCGCACGCCGATGACGAAGGGGCTGGCCAGGTGGACCATCTCGGCGTTGTGCTCGATGAGCGTGGCGGCGAGACGCCGGCTGGGGAGGGCGACGCGCACCTGGGGGTAGCCGGGGAGCGGTAGGGAGGGGACATGGACGACGGGGCAGGGCGCGAGGGCGCCGAGCTTGCTCCCGGGGGCGGGGGCCGGGGCGACGACGACGGGAGCGTGACCGCGATCGACGAGGTGTCGGGCGGTCTGGAGCGCGCAGTGGGCCACGCCGTTCACGTCGGGGGGAAAGGATTCGGTCACGATGACGACACGCATACCCGTGTTGTCGCCGTACTGGACGTGGCCGCGTCAACGTGGATCTTTCCGGACAGGGAACGTCCCATGAGCGTTGCGCTGCACGACCGGGCAGGTCAGGCCGTGTCCATGCCCGCCTGACCCGCGGGTCATCCCTCGTTCATCCGGTCGGCGCGTCCGGCCCGATCCGGCTGCGCACGGCCGTCTGGACCTCGGCCTCCTCGGCCGGGTCGGCGGCGAGCCGGCGCAGTCGCTCCACGACGCGGTTGTCCCCGGTCTCGGCATGCCGGGCGGCGATCTCGCGGGTGGTCTCCTCGCAGTCCCAGAGGCATTCGACGGCGAAGCCGGACCGGAAGGAGGGATCGGTGGCGGCGAGGGCGCGGGCGGTCCTGCCGCGCAGGTGGGAGGAGGCGGTCTCGCGGTAGATGTGGCGCAGGACGGGGGCGGCGCAGGCGATGCCGAGCCGGCCGGTGCCGTCCACGAGGGTCCACAGCGTCTTGGCGTCGGGTCCCTCGCCCCGGACGGCCTCCCGCAGCGCCGCGAGGACCAGGTCGCTGTCCTGGGCCCCGCCGCGGCAGGCGAGCACGCGTCCGGCGGAGGCGCCCAGCGCATCGGGCCGGCGGGCCCAGCCGCGGGCCCGGTCGACGGCAGCGACACTGCGCATCCGTTCGAAGGCGTCGACGGCGGCCTCCACCACGGGCGGCGGCCCTGCCGTCACGGCCGCCTCGATGAGGTCGAGGGCGTCGGGGTCGTTGCTGTCGGCGAGGTAGCGCAGGGCGGTACAGCGGGCGCCCTCGGAGCCGTCCTGGGCGGCCCGCACGATCTCCGGCCGGTCCTCGGGGCCGGCGACGGCGGTGAGACAGCGGGCGGCGGGCACATGGAGCGCCGCGCCGCGGTCGACGCCCTGCTGCGCCCACTCGAAGACGGCCTGCACGCTCCACCCGGGGCGGGGCCCGGCGGGGCGCATCTGCCGCTGCCAGCGGTCGAAACAGCCGGCCTCCTGAGCGGCACGCACCCGCGTGGCGACCGATTCACGCGGATCCTCGGCCCACAGCCGCCAGGGCCGTGGCTCAAAAGCGTCGCGTACGGCGGCGGCCAGCTCGGCCTCGCCCTCGGCGTCGGTGGAGAAGCGGGCCAGGACGGGCGCGGCGAGGGCGCGCAGTCCGGCGTCGTCGTCGCGCAGGGCCAGCTCGTCCAGGGCCCAGGCCCAGTTGGCGCCGGTGGCGGCATACCGGCGCAGCAGGGCGAGGGCGTCCCGCCTGCCGTAGGAGGCGAGGTGGCCGAGGACGGCCAGGGCGAGGCCGGTGCGTGACTCCTCGGTGTCGAAGACGTCCTCGACGTCGAAGAGATGGGCCTCGATCTCGTCCAGTTCGCCGTTCAGGTCGAGGAAGAGCCGGGCGTAGTAGAGGGAGCGGTTCTCCACCTGCCAGTCGTGGCGGGGGTCGCTGAGCACGCAGTGGTTCAGTGCCGCGAGCGCTTCGGGGCGCGGGGCGGTGAGCGCGTGCAGGGTGCCGTCGCCGCGGCCCCGCTGGAGCAGGCCGAGCAGCGTACCGCTGGGCGCTATGACCGGATCGAACATGGGAAACAGCCTCACATCAAGCGTCGACGCAACCGGGGACGTGCTCTACCTGGCCGCGTGACAACACGTCGGGGCGCCCGCCGTTTCCTGCTTGCTGTAAGCCATCTTCCTCTGCCTCTCGTAGGTGGCCCGTGCGGACCGTCACGGCCCGCGCGGTGCGGCAACACCTGCCCGGCCATCGCGTCCGTGAATCACGACGTCATGATGACTCGGCAGTTCCATCTGCCGCGACCGAAATTTCGGCGGCCCTTTACCGCCTCCCCCGTTTTCTGTGTCGTAGCTGGTCAGAGCGTACGGATCAGGCTGCGCCGAACAATTCGAGCAGTTCCGTCTTGCCGAACATACGAGCGGTGTCGACGGCCGACGGGGTGCCCGCCGAGGGGTCGGCGCCGCCGTCCAGAAGGGCCCGGATCACGTCCGTCTCGCCCTTGAACACGGCTCCCGCGAGCGGGGTCTGGCCCCGGTCGTTGATCCGGTCGGCCTCGGCACCGCGTGCCAGCAGTGCGCGCACCGCCTCGGCGTGGCCGTGGTAGGCGGCGAGCATCACCAGGGAGTCGCCGCGGTCATTGGTGAGGTTGGCCGGAACCCCGGCGTCGACGTACGCCACCAGCGCCTCGGTCCGCCCCTGCCGGGCCAGATCGAAGATCTTGGTCGCCAGCTCCACGACCTCGGGGTCGGGGGCTTCGCTCATCGCCGGTCCGCCTCTCCATTACAACCGTTCAGGTGAATCGCCAGGGTACTGGCTCGCGCGGCACATGACCCGATGTGCCCGAGGTAAAGATCACCAGGAACCCGGTCGGACGCAAGAGCCCAGCTCACCCGGCCCAGGACGGGCTCCGCCAGCCGAGGGAAATCTGCCGGAATTCACCCAGTTGCACCTTTTATCGTATGGATACATCCTGTGATCCTGGAAGTACTCATGGTGACTGTCCCCACGAACCAGGAGACCTCAAATGATCCTGTCCATCTCAGGCGTGGTGCTGCTCGGCATCATCGTCTTCCTCTTCTTCAAGAAGGACGGCCTCAAGGCGTCCCATGCCCTGGTGGCCGCGCTCTTCGGGTTCTATCTCGCGAGCACGGCCATCGCCCCGAGCATCAAGGCGGGCGGCGAGAGCCTGGCGAGCCTCCTAGGCGGCATCAAGTTCTGAGCCCGCCCGTCCCGTCCGTACGCAACCTCCAGGAGACAGCAGTGGCCCGGCGCCCCCTCCCCCGCATCCTGAGCACAGGCAGCGCGCAGATCGCCCGGAGCCGGGAGCTGGCCCGGACGGCGGCCGACAGCGCCACCGACGTCCTCCACCCGCTGATCACGATCACTCGCGGGCTGCGCCGGCTGGCATCGGCCGGGCGGCGCAAGTGGGCCGACACCCCCAAGGACAGGCGCGGGCCACTGCTGTTCCTGGTGGCCTCGGTGATCCTGGTCGTCGCGCTCGTCCCGTACGGCCCGCTGCTCGCCGTCATCACCCTGATGGCGGCGGCAGCCTGGCAGGGCCGGGACCGCACCCCGCCGGCCCCCGAAGGTCCGGACGAGTCACAGACGGAACGCCTGAAGTCGCTGTACGAGGCTTTGGTTCCGTACTTCTCGACCGCCGAGGACCCCGCCCCCTTGTACGCCCACGGCGGCGAGTGGGAGAGCGCCTTCCCCGAGTACGAGTTCGACGCCTCGGGGCGCTTCACGAGCCTCACGATCCGCTACCCGGCCTACTTCACCGACGGCGAGCCCGAGGCCCGCGCGCGGATCGAGCATCTGCTCGCCGCCAAGTCGGGCCGCGGCCGGGAGTACCGCTTCGCCTGGGACGAGGAGGGCAACCAGCTCTCCCTCGCGGTCCTGCCGCCGCTGCCCACCGACATCGCCGCGCAGCGCTTCGTCACGTCCCCCGGCGAGACGGTGCTCGGCTTCACGGACCCCGGCGAGGTCCAGCGCACGCTCCCGCTCACCCACGGCGAGGAGCAGCGCGACATGCCCCCGGTCGTCTGGCGCACCGGGATCCGCTCCACCGAGCCCCATCTGCTGGTCATGGGCCAGCCCGGCAGCGGCACCTCCACCCTGCTCCGCTCGATCGCCCTCCAGGCGCTGCAGTACGGCGATGTCGTCGTCGTCGAGGGCGGCGCCACCGGCGAGTACGCCTGCCTGACCGGCCGGGACGGCGTCCTCGCCGTGGAGTGCGCACTGGCCGGAGCGCTGGCCAGCCTGGAGTGGGCGGCGCACGAGACGGAACGCCGGCTCATCGCGGCCAACCGTGCCCGCCAGGCCGGTCACCCGCCGCCGGAGGACACCAAACGCCCCCTGTGGATCCTGCTGGACCGCCCGACTGCCTTCACCCACCTGGCCGCGACGGACGGTCACCAGGACCCCCAGGACCTGCTCCAGGTGCCCCTGCGGCACGGCCGCGCGGCGAACGTGACGGTGGTCGTGGCCGACCAGTTCGACAACGCGGAGCTGCTGAGCGACGCCGTACGGCAGCACACCCGCGCGCGTGCCGTCCTCGGCCCCGCGACGGCGGCCCAGCTGACGGCGTTCCTGGGCGCGCCCCCGCACACCACCCCGACCGCCCAGGTCCCCCCGGGCCGCGGCTACGCCCGCCTGGGCGCGGGCCCGGTGCTCCGCCTCCAGGTCCCGGCCACCCCGGACCCCTACGACGACGCCACCACGGACGCCCACCGCCAGGCGGTACTGGACCTGCTCCCGCCCCGCACCACCCCCGCGGACGCGGAGCACCAGCCGGAACCCGCCCCGGCGCTGGAACCGGAACCGGAACCCGTCCCGGTACTGAAGCCGGAGCCGGAGCCGGTCCCGGTGTTGAAGCCGGAGCCGGAGCCGGTCCCGGTGTTGAAGCCAGAGCCGAAGCCGGTCCCGGTACTGAAACCAGAGCCGGAGCCAGTCCCGGTACTCAAGCCAGAGCCGGAGCCAGTCCCGGTACTCAAGCCAGAGCCCGAACCCGTCCCGGTACTCAAGCCAGAGCCGGAACCGGTCCCGGTGCTGAAGCCGGAACCGAAGCCAGTCCCGGTACTGAAGCCGGAACCGGTCCCGGTACTGAAACCAGAGCCGGTCCCGGTGCTGAAGCCGGAGCCCGTGGCCGCGGAGACGGTGACGGCCAAGCCCTCACAGCTCGCCTAGCCGTCCTCCGCCGTCACGCCACGAAGGTCCGCGGCGCCTCCCCACCGCCGGTCCCTCCGCTCTCCACCAGCCGCGCGGCCGCGGCCAGCCGTACCGCGGCCTCCTCGGCGACCGCGCCCCCCACAGTGAACGGCAGCCGCACATACCCCTCGAAGGCGCCGTCGACCCCGAAGCGGGGGCCCGACGGCACCCGGACACCGACCCGCTCCCCCGCCTCCGCGAGCCGCGAGCCGGACAGACCGCCCGTGCGGACCCAGAGCGTGAGCCCGCCCTTGGGGACCTCGAACTCCCACTCGGGCAGTTCCCGCCGCACCGCGCCGACCAGCGCGTCCCGGTTCTCCAGCGCCTGGCGCCGGCGCAGTTCGACGGCCTGCTCCCAGCCGCCGGTGCTGAACAGCCAGTTCACCGCCAGCTGCTCCAGCACGGGGGTCCCCAGGTCGGCGTAGGCGCGCGCGGCGACCAGGCTGCGGATCACATCGGGCGCCGCCCGCACCCAGCCGATGCGCATCCCGGCCCAGAACGCCTTGCTCGCGGAGCCGACGGTGATCACCGTGGCCCCGGCCGGATCGAACGCGCACACCGGCCGCGGCATGGAGACGTCCGCGTCGAGCCAGAGCTCGGTCATCGTCTCGTCGGCGATCAGCACGGTCCCCGCGGAGCGCGCCGCCTCCACCAGTTGCCGCCGCTGGTCGTCGCCGGCCAGGGCGCCGGTCGGATTGTGGAAGTCGGCGACGACATAGGCGAGCCGGGGCGCCGCGTCGCGCAGTACCTGCCGCCAGCGGTCCATGTCCCAGCCGCTGAGACCCTCGGCCATGGCGACGGGCACCAGCCGCGCCCCCGCCTCCCGCATCAGCTGGAGGATGTTGGCGTAGGACGGCGACTCCACGGCGACCCGCTCGCCCCGGCCGGCGAAGAGATGACAGATGGCGTCGATGGCCCCCATCGCCCCGGTCGTCACCATGATCTGCTCGGGCATGGTGGGGATCCCGCGCGCGGTGTACCGCTCGGCGATCATCGCGCGCAGCGCGGGCAGCCCGGCCGGATAGTCGCCGTGGGTATGGGCGTACGGCGGCAGTTCCTCCAGGGCGCCCTGCACGGCCCGGGTCAGCCACGGCTCGGGGGCGGGCAGCGCCGCGCAGCCGAGGTCGATCACCGACCCCAGGGCCTCGGGCGGCAGCGGTTCGAGCCCGCGCGCGGGCAGCGGGTTCCCGGCCGGGACCGCGGTCCAGCTGCCGGCGCCGCGCCGCGACTCCAGGAAGCCCTCGGCGCGCAGCGCCTCGTAGGCCGCGGCGACGGTCGTACGGCTGACGGACAGGGCGAGCGCCAGTTCGCGCTCCGCGGGCAGCCGCGCCGCGACCGGTACCCGCCCCTCCAGGACCAGCAGCCGGATGCCGTCGGCGAGCGCCCGGTAGGCGGGCGGGCGGCGCGTGCCGGGGCCCGCCGGGCGGTCCTGCTGGGAGCCGAGCAGCCGGGCGAGCTGAGCCGGTCCCACCGCTGAGGTCCACTGCGCCATGGAAATCAGTCCACCTTCCCGGGATTGGCCCTGGATGGCCGTTCTCCTCAAGCCACAGGGTGTCATGAGGCAGGCCACTACCACCACAGGGGGACCCTCTTGTCCAGTACGGACCGTCTCGGGAGACGGCTGATCCAGCTGTACGCGGGTCTCGCGCTCTACGGGGCCAGCTCGGCGCTGCTCGTGGAAGCCGGCCTCGGCCTCGAACCCTGGAACGTGCTGCACCAGGGCCTGGCCGAGCTGACCGGTCTGACGATCGGCGTCGTGTCGATCGTCGTCGGTGCCGCGGTCCTGCTCCTGTGGATCCCGCTGCGCCAGCGGCCGGGCCTCGGCACCGTCTCCAACGTCTTCGTCGTCGGCATCGCGATGGACGGCACCCTGGCCGCCCTTCCCGAGGCGCACACCCTCACCGTCCGGATACCCCTTCTCCTCGCCGGCATCGTCCTCAACGGCGTGGCCACCGGTCTCTACATCGCCGCCCGTTTCGGACCCGGTCCGCGCGACGGCCTGATGACGGGCCTGCACCGGCGAACCGGCCGCTCGATCCGGCTGATGCGCACCGGCGTCGAGGTCGTGGTGGTCGTCACCGGCTTCCTCCTGGGCGGCACGATCGGGGTCGGCACCCTGCTGTACGCGCTGACCATCGGCCCGCTCGCCCAGCTCTTCCTGCGCGTCTTCGCCGTCCCCGCGGCACCCGGCGGCAGCAGCGTCGTTGCCACGGGTCAACCCCCGCGCGCGATACTGCGACGGTGAGCACGCCGATACGCCACCCCTATCTCGACCACCCCGGTCCGCTCGCCTTCGCCCACCGGGGCGGGGCGGCGGCCGGTCTGGAGAACACTCTGCGCCAGTTCCGGCGCGCGGTGGACCTGGGCTACCGGTATCTGGAGACCGACGTCCACTGCACCCGCGACGGCCAGCTGGTCGCCTTCCACGACGCCACGCTGGACCGGGTGACCGACGGCGCCGGCCGGATCGCCGATCTGCCCTGGGCGGACGTACGGCACGCGCGCGTGGCCGGTCAGGAGCCGGTGCCGTTGTTCGAGGAGCTGCTGGAGGCCTTTCCCGAGGCCCGCTGGAACGTGGACGTCAAGGCGGAGTCCGCGCTGCTGCCCTTCCTCGACCTGGTGGAGCGCACCGGTGTCTGGGACCGCGTCTGCCTCGGTTCCTTCTCCGAGGCACGGGTCGTACGGGCCCAGCGGCTGGCCGGTCCCCGGCTGGCGACGTCGTACGGCACGCGCGGGGTGCTCGGTCTGCGGCTGCGCTCCTGGGGGATGCCCGCGGCGGTGCGCCGGTCGGCGGTCGCCGCGCAGGTGCCCGAGACGCAGTCCGGCATCCAGGTCGTCGACCACCGCTTCGTGCGCACCGCCCACGCGTACGGGCTCCAGGTGCATGTGTGGACGGTCAACGAGGAGGACCGGATGCACCGGCTCCTGGACCTGGGGGTCGATGGCATCATGACCGATCACATCGAGACATTGCGCAAGGTCATGGAGGACCGGGGCGTCTGGGTCTGAGACCTCTGCGGCCCGCGCCCGGACGGGGAAGCGAGGGCGCGGGTGGACACCGGCACCGCGAGGACGACGGCGACCGAGGAGGCCGCGGGGCGGCGGCGCGAGCAGCGCGGCTGGTACGTCTACGACTGGGCGTGTTCCGTCTATTCGACGAGCGTACTCACCGTGTTCCTCGGCCCATATCTGACCTCGGTGGCCGAGGCGGCCGCCGACGCGGACGGCTTCGTCCACCCGCTCGGCATCCCGGTGCGCGCGGGGTCCTTCTTCGCCTACTCGGTGTCCCTGTCGGTCATCGTGGCCGTCCTGGTGATGCCCCTGGTCGGCGCCGCCGCCGACCGCTCCGGCCGGAAGAAGCCGCTGCTGGCCGCGGCCGCCTACACCGGGCCGCCGCGACGACCTGCATGTTCCTCCTCGACGGCGACCGCTACCTGCTCGGCGGCGCCCTGCTGATCGTCGCGAACGCGGCCCAGTCCGTGGCGATGATGCTCTACAACTCCTATCTGCCGCAGATCGCCCCGCCCGAGGAGCGCGACGCGGTGTCCTCCCGGGGCTGGGCCTTCGGGTACGCGGCGGGCGCCCTGGTGCTGGTCGCGAACCTGGTGCTGTATCTGGCGCACGACTCCTTCGGCGTTTCCGAGACCACGGCCGTGCGGATCTGCCTGGCCGCGGCCGGCCTGTGGTGGGGGGCCTTCACCCTGGTGCCGCTGCGCCGGCTGCGCGACCGCCGGCCCTCCCCCGCCGAGCGCGCCACCACCCCAGGCTTCCGGCAGCTCGCGGCGACCCTCCGCGACATGCGCCGCCACCCGCTGACCCTCGCCTTCCTGCTGGCCTACCTCGTCTACAACGACGGCATCCAGACGGTGATCTCCCAGGCCTCGATCTACGGCGCCAAGGAGCTGGGGCTCGGCCAGTCCACGCTGATCGGCGCGGTGCTGCTGGTCCAGGTGCTGGCGGTGGCGGGGGCGCTGCTCATGGGCCGCCTCGCCCGGACGTACGGCGCCAAGCGCACCATCCTCGGGTCACTGGTCGCCTGGACGGTGACCCTGGCGGCCGGGTACTTCCTGCCCGCCGGGGCACCCGTGTGGTTCTTCGTGCTGGCCGCCGGGATCGGCCTGGTCCTCGGCGGCAGCCAGGCCCTGTCCCGCTCCCTGTTCTCCCATCTCGTACCGCCGGGCAAGGAGGCCGAGTACTACTCGGCGTACGAGGTGAGCGACCGGGGGACGAGCTGGCTCGGGCCGCTGCTGTTCGGGCTCACCTATCAGCTGACCGGGAGTTATCGCGACGCGATCATCTCGCTGGTGGCCTTCTTCGCGCTCGGGTTCGTGCTGCTCGCGCGGGTTCCGGTGCGGCAGGCGATCAGCGACGCGGGCAACCCGGTTCCGGCGAGGATTTAGCGTTCGGCGCGAAAGGGCTGTAGTGTACGCGTTTGGCCTGCCAGGCGTACCGTTACTGCGCGTCAAAGATGCGGAAACGCTGGGTGACATCTGCTAGCAGATGTGACAAACCGGGCGCAGGTGGGTACAACAAGGGGCGGCTACGACGGCGACGCACGACCCCGGAACGGGAATCTTTACCGCCGACCGGACGTTGACCGGATGACGACGACAGCGACACCTGTCCTGTGGGCGACAAGCCCGGGAGGCACGATTCATGAGTGAGCGAGCTCTTCGCGGCACGCGCCTCGTGGTGACCAGCTACGAGACGGACCGCGGCATCGACCTGGCCCCGCGCCAGGCCGTGGAGTACGCATGCGAGAAGGGACATCGCTTCGAGATGCCCTTCTCGGTCGAGGCGGAGATTCCGCCGGAGTGGGAGTGCAAGGTCTGCGGGGCCCAGGCACTCCTCGTGGACGGCGACGGCCCTGAGGAGAAGAAGGCCAAGCCCGCGCGTACCCATTGGGACATGCTGATGGAGCGGCGCACCCGTGAGGAGCTCGAAGAGGTCCTCGAGGAGCGCCTGGCCGTACTGCGTTCCGGCGCGATGAACATCGCGGTCCACCCGAGGGACAGCCGCAAGTCGGCCTAGTCCCCCCGGGGCCGGAACCCCGATCCAGCACAAGAGCAAAAAACCGCGGGCGCCGTACGTTCTTCGTACGGCGCCCGCGGTTTTTCGGCGTGTGTCCGGGTCGGTCCCCCGGCTCAGTGCGTCAGCGGCGGGCGCGGCCCCTCACGGGTGTCCCCGGCCTCGTCCCTGATGACCTCGCCCTGCACGACCTTCCCGTCGGGCCGCTGCATGCGAGCCTGCTGGAAGGCGCCGCTCAGCGAGCCCGCCCCGGCCTGCCGGAGCTTGCGGTCGAAGGTGCGCTCCGCATACCGCCCGAGGGCCTTCTGCACCGGCGGGATCAGCAGGAGCAGACCGAGCGCGTCCGAGATCAGGCCGGGCAGCATCAGCAGCAGACCGCCGAGCATCATCAGGCCGTTGCCCCCACCGGAGGGGGCCGGGGTGCCGCCCCGCTGGAGCGCTTCGTTGAGGTTCTGGAAGGCGCGCCTGCCCGCCCGCTTGATCACCAGGGTGCCGAGCACCAGACCCGTGAGCAGCAGCAGGAAGACGGTCAGGCCGCCCGCCGCCCCCGCGACCAGGGTCAGCAGCCAGATCTCCAGCACCAGCCAGGCGACGATGCCCAGCGGCAGGAAGGTGCGCAACCGGGAGCGCCGGGGCCGGGCGGGGTGCGTGGGAGTCGGTGCGCCAGTCGTCATGCGTCCAGTGTGCCTGGACCCGGCTCAGCGCGGCATAAGGGGACGATCAACGGGGCCTGTGCGGCCGCAGGGCTAGGAGCGGGGCGGTTGCGGCTTCGCTCGGCTGAGGAGCTTGCCCGCGCGCTCCTGGGCGCCCCAGGTGGTCACCCGCCACAGGGCTTCCACGAGGATGTCGCGGCTCATCTTGGAGTCGCCGTGCTCGCGTTCGACGAAGGTGATGGGCACCTCGACGACGTGGTAGCCGGCCTTGACCGCACGGCGGGCGAGGTCGACCTGGAAGCAGTAGCCCTGCGAGGCGACGTCGTCGAGACCGAGGCCCTCCAGGGTCTCGCGGCGGAAGGCGCGGTAGCCGCCGGTGATGTCACGCAGCGGCAGATCCAGGGCCATCCGGGAGTACAGGCTGCCGCCGCGGGAGATGAACTCCCGGCTCCTGGGCCAGTTCACCACCCGGCCGCCGGGCACCCAGCGGGAGCCCAGGACCAGGTCGGCGCCCTTCAGCGCGGTCAGCAGCCGGGGCAGTTCCTCGGGGCGGTGGGAACCGTCGGCGTCCATCTCGACCAGGACGCCGTAACCGTGCTCCAGACCCCAGCGGAAGCCGGCCAGATAGGCGGCGCCGAGGCCCTCCTTGCCCTTGCGGTGCAGCACCTGGACGTGGTCGTCATCGACGGCCAGTTCGTCGGCGAGCTTGCCGGTGCCGTCGGGGCTGTTGTCGTCGGCCACGAGGATGTGCGCCTCGGGCACGGCCGAGCGCACCCGGCCGACGATCGCCTTGATGTTCTCCGCCTCGTTGTAGGTCGGAATGATCACCAACGCGGTGCCGAGCGGACCGAACCGCCTCCCCGAGACTTCCGTCTCACGGATCCCGTCGCCGTCGTTCACTACTGCCCCTTCGTGTGCGTCCGCAGACGTCCACCATAGTGGGCGCGGCCTGCGATTACGTGACATCACGTTCGTATGGTGGTGTCGATTCCACAAGAGCGGGGTACGGATGTGCTTTTCGGATCATGTGCGCACGCTGCGGATGGGGGCCCGGCGCCCTTCGGGCCGACCTGGGGCCCGCTGGCTGCGGGTCGACCGAAAGCCGTTGTCTACTGAGCGCCCGGGCCCCACCCGGGTCACACCTCCCCGACCGGCCGGAACGTTCCCTCGCCGTGGTGCGGGCGCTGAGCCTGGCTGCCAGTGGCGGTGCCCCGGTGCGGCACACCGTCCCTGACCCAGCGGCGTAGCGACGAGTTACCGGAACGTTCACGTATTCCTGGTCGGGCGTCCGGTGGTGGACTCGGCCGAACCTACCGGCCCCCTGCCGTCGGCTGTCAACAGCCGTTCGACCTGCGGGTCGTCCCTCAATGCCCTGGTCAGCGCGGCGGACGCCGGGGTCGACCGGCGAGGCTGCGGCACCGGATCGGCGGCACGCACCGCCCGGGAGATCACTCGCCCGGCCGTACGAACACCGTCCGTCCGCCCACCACCGTGCGCAGACAGACGGGCAGGTCACGGCCCGGGGTGAGGTCGGGCAGGCCGGGGGTGCCGGAGCGGGGGTCGGTCGACCAGCGGGCCACCCGGTCGTCCGGGGCCTGCACCACCAGTTCACCGGTGCGCCAGACGGCGTAGTCGGCGGGTGCGCCGGGGACCAGCACCCCCGCGTCGTCCCGTCCGGTCGCGCGCCAGCCGCCCCGTGTGTGCGCGGTGAACGCGGCGCGGACCGAGACGCGGTGTCCGGGCGTGCGGTGGAAGGCGGCGGCGCGGACCGTGCCCCACGGGTCCAGCGGCGTGACGGGGCTGTCGGAGCCGAAGGCGAGCGGCACGCCGGCCCTCAGCAGGGCCGCGAAGGGATTCAGGGTGCGGGCCCGCTCGGCGCCCAGACGAGCGCTGTACATGCCGTCCTCGCCGCCCCACAGGGCGTCGAAGGCGGGCTGCACGGAAGCGGTGAGGCCGAACTCGGCGAAGGCGGCGATCGTCTCGGGGGTGAGCATCTCGGCGTGCTCCACCCGGTGCCGGGCGGCCCGGACGCGGGCGAGGCCGACCTGCTCGGCGGCGGCCCGTACCCCCTCGACGACGGTCGTCACGGCGGCGTCGCCGATCGCGTGGAAGCCCGCCTGGAGCCCCGCCTCGGTGCAGGCGGCGACATGGGCGGCGACGTCGGCGGCGTCCAGGTACGCGAGGCCGGTGTGCCCGGCGTCGGCGTAGGGCTGGTGCAGGCATGCGGTGTGCGAGCCGAGGGCGCCGTCGACGAAGAGGTCGCCCGCGGCACCGGCCGCGCCGAGTTCCCGCGCCTTGGCGACGTTCTGTTCGGCCCAGTAGCCGACGACCCGGGGGCCGGGCTCCTCGGCGGCGAGCCGGAGCAGCCCGGTGAAGTCGTCCTCGGAGGAGATCTCGGGGCCCGCGCACTCATGGAGGGTGCCGATGCCGAGGGAGGCGGCGTGCGCGAGGGCCGCGCGCTGGGCCTCGGCGCGCTGGGCCGGGGTGACGGCGCCGAGCGCGGCGGCCCGTACGGCGTGGTGGGCGTCGGCGGTGAGGGGGCCGTCGACCCGGCTCAGGGACGCCATGTCGAGCAGGGCGGTGGTCACGACCGCGGAGTGGACGTCGATCCGGGAGAGATAGAGGGGCCGCCCGCCGGTGGCCGCGTCGAGTTCGGCCCGGGTCGGCGGACGGCCGCCGGGCCAGCGGGCGGAGTCCCAGCCGTGGCCCAGCAGGACGCGGTCGTCCGGGCGGGCGGCGGCGAAGGCCCGTACGAGGTCCAGGGCCGCCTCCAGGGTGGGGGCGGCGGACAGGTCGAGGCCGGTCAGGGCGAGGCCCGTGGCGGTGGTGTGCACATGGGCGTCGGTGAAGGCCGGGGTGACCAGCGCGCCGTCCAGGTCGATCACCTCGTCGACCCCGTCCGCGAAGGCGTCGGCGGCCCCCTCGGACCCGACCCAGGCGACCTGCCCGCGCTCGACGACCATCGCGGTGGCGAAGGGGTCGGCGGGGCTGTGGACCTCTCCTTGGCGGAGCAGGACGGTCTGGGGCTCGGGGCTGCGCTCACTCATGGGGAACAGTCTCCCGCCTCGCCCCGGCCGCCCGGCACGCAGGTGGGGTCAGATGCGCGGCGGGCGGGCCTCGTACGGAGTCGACAGCACGACCGTCGTCCGGGTCGACACCCCCGCCAGCGAACGCAACCGCGCCAGCAGCTCCTCCAGTTCGTGGGGCGTGGACACCCGCACCTTGAGGATGTAGTTCTCGTCGCCGGCGACGCTGTGGCAGGCCTCGATCTCGGGAACCCCGGCCAGCCGTTCCGCGATGTCGTCGGGCGCGCTGGGGTCGAACGGCTTCACCGAGATGAACGCCGTCATGGGCAGCCCGACGGCCTCGGGGTCCACGACCGCGGCGTAGCCACGGATGACGCCACGCTGTTCGAGCCGTCGCACCCGCTGGTGCACGGCCGACGTGGACAGGCCCGTGGCCTTGCCCAGGTCTGTGTAGCTCATCCGCCCGTCCTTGACGAGCAGCTGCACGATCTGTCGGTCCAGCTCCTCCATGGCGCTAGAACCTACAGTGCCCCTGACCTCCTGGGATACCTGAGCGACCCCAGTCATGCCCGGTTCGTGATGTGACCGGGAGCGGCCGGTGAGCAGCCCGGGGGGACAAACCGGCCGCCTCGGGCACCCGCGAGCGGCTTGTGACGAACACCACACCCCCCGGACCGGCTCCGTGATGTTCTCGTGATTACCGCCCAGGCGGGACGGGAAGTGCTTGCTGTGGTCGAGGCCGCAGTGCCTGAACGGCCCAGCCCGAGGGGGAGAATCCCATGCAGAGTCTTAAGCGCCCTGGTCGTACCGCACCCAAGCGCCCGCAGCTTGTCGTCGAGCCCGAGCCGGAGGGCGTCGAACCCGACGCCGACTTCGCCGACGAGGAGTTCGACGCGTACGACACCTTCGAGATGTACCGGGTGATCTGCCCGGACTGCGCGCAGCCCATCGCGCTGCTGGCGGACGAGGAGGTACTGCCCGAGCACGCGCTGTGCGCCTCGCCGTGGAACCCCTTCGGTCTGACGGTGTGCGCCGGCACCGGCCGTCGCGCCGCCGACGCCCGTCCCGCGGACGAGTCGGCCGAACCCCAGGAGCAGGACACCGCCCTGCTGTTGACGCTCCCTCAGGGACTCGACTGGCGGACGCAGCCCTTCTCGCACGTCGGCGGCCCGGGCTCCCGCCCGATGCGCGTGCCGGTGATGCGGCGCCACGCCGCCTGAGCGGTCTCCGTACCGGAACGCCCCGAAGTCCCGCACCACGCGCGCAGGTTGCCGTGGTGCGGGTCCGGTGTGCCCGCGGGGGGGGGGCCGGGGCATGGGCGAACGCAGAGCCGATTCGCCGGATCGGTGACCTGTCCGGTCGCCGCCGCGTTGCCCCGGTATGACCCCCACCTATTCGACGACCGGGCGTCCGCGACGCGTCTTCGTGCCGCCCCCCGCAGAATCGGTTCCGCCGCCGCCTCAGGACCCGCCCATCTACCGGGACCTGATGCGCACATGGGCGGACCGGGGCCGCACCCTGCCGGGCCGCCACGACCCGGAATGGATCCGGCTCGCGGCGCCGACGGTGCGGCCGGGTGAGTTCAGCGCCCCTCGGGACCCGCTAGGTGACGGGCGATGACCATGCGCTGGATCTGGTTGGTGCCCTCGACGATCTGGAGCACCTTGGCCTCGCGCATGTAGCGTTCGGCCGGGAAGTCGGCGGTGTAGCCGTACCCGCCGAGGACCTGCACCGCGTCCGTGGTCACCCGCATCGCGGTGTCGGTGCAGTGCAGTTTGGCCATGGCCGCCTGCTTGGCGAACGGCCGTCCCGCGTCCCTCAGCCGGGCCGCCGTCAAGTACAGCGCCCGGCCCGCCTCGATCTGGGTCGCCATGTCGGCCAGCATGAAGCGCAGGCCCTGGAAGTCGGAGATCGGCCGCCCGAACTGGCGCCGCCCCGAGGCGTAGGCCACCGCCTCGTCCAGCGCCGCCTGGGCCACGCCGATGGCGCAGGCCGCGATGCCGAGCCGCCCGGAGTCCAGCGCGGACAGGGCGATGGCGAAGCCCTGCCCCTCCTCGCCGAGCCGCCGCTCGTCCGGCACCCGCACTCCGTCGAAGTGGACCTGCGCGGTCGGTGAGCCCTTCATGCCCATCTTCTTCTCGGGCGCGGCCCCGCTCAGCCCCGCGGCGTCGCCGGGCACCAGGAAGGCGGTGATCCCGCGCGGGCCCTCCTCGCCGGTGCGGGCCATGACCGTGTAGAAGTCGGCGATGCCGCCGTGGGTGATCCAGGCCTTGGTCCCGGTGATCACCCAGGCGTCGCCGTCGCGCACCGCCTTGGTGCGCAGGGAGGCGGCGTCGGAGCCGGCGGACGGCTCGGACAGGCAGTAGGCGCCGAGCAGACCGCCGCCGAGCATCGCGGGCAGGTGCTCGACCTGCTGCTCCTTGGTGCCGTAGGCGGCGAGGGCGTAGGAGGCCAGGGTGTGCACGCTGACGCCGAGGCCGACGGTGAGCCGGGCCATCGCGAGCTCTTCGAGGACCTGGAGGTAGACCTCGTAGGGCTGGTCGCCGCCGCCGTACTCGGCGTCGTAGGGCAGTCCGAGCAGGCCCGCTTCCGACAGCAGCGAGAAGACCTCGCGCGGAAAGCGTCCGGCGTCCTCCTCCTCGGCCGCCTTCGGAGCGATCTCGCGCTGGGCGATGTCGCGGACGAGCGAGATCAGATCCCGGGCCTCGTCCGTGGGCAGTTGCCGGTCCACCGGCTGCGGGGCGCGGTCGGGCATGGCGACGCTCTCCTCCCTTGTCGGGCGCATCGGCGGACGTGCGCCTTGGGTGGGGCGGCTCCGCCAGGTCTCACGTGGTGCGGCCGACGGCTCGCACTCCCGGGTCGCGGAAGCTGCTGACCAGCGGCTGTGCGCTGTGAGTATGCCCGATCGGAGGCACCGAGTCACCAGTTAACGACCGCTTACTCCAAGAAAACTCGAGCCGCGCGAATTGGTCCGAACCATTGACCCGACTGGTCTAGTCCTCCTACTGTGCGGGCAACGCTTACCGCGTTCATGCCAATCGGCGCACGTCCCCCTCCCCCACGAGGAGACACCCGATGCACATTCCCCACCGCACCCGGTTCCGGGCGCTGGTCTCCGCCGCCTGTGCGGCCGTCCTCGGCGCCGGACTGCTCGCCGGGGCGGGTTCGGCCACCGCGTCGGCCCCCGCTGAAGCGAGCGCTCCCGCGGCCGGGGCCGCGGCCGGCTCCAAGGTGATCGGCTACTTCACCGAATGGGGCACCTACGACCGCAAGTACTACGTCAAGAACATCGAGACGTCCGGTTCCGCGGCCAAGCTGACGCACATCAACTACGCCTTCGGCAATGTCACCGGCGGCAAGTGCGTGATCGGCGACTCCTACGCGGCCACCGAGCGGACCTACACCGCGGCCGAGTCGGTCGACGGCGTCGCCGACACCTGGGACCAGCCGCTGCGCGGCACCTTCAACCAGCTGCGCGAGCTGAAGAAGAAGCACCCCAACCTCAAGGTGCTGTGGTCCTTCGGCGGCTGGACCTGGTCCGGCGGCTTCGGCCAGGCGGCCCAGAACCCGGCCGCGTTCGCCCAGTCCTGCTACGACCTGGTCGAGAACTCCAAGTGGGCGGACGTCTTCGACGGCATCGACATCGACTGGGAGTACCCGAACGCCTGCGGCCTGACCTGCGACACCAGCGGCCGGGCGGCCTTCAGGAACCTGATGCAGGCGCTGCGCGCGAAGTTCGGCACCGGCAACCTGGTGACCGCGGCGATCACCGCCGACGCCACGGCCGGCGGCAAGATCGACGCCGCCGACTACGCGGGCGCGGCCCCGTACGTCAACTGGTACAACCCCATGACCTACGACTACTTCGGCGCCTGGGACGCCAAGGGCCCGACGGCTCCGCACTCCCCGCTGACCTCCTACCCGGGCATCCCGAAGGCCGGCATGCACAGCTCGGCGACCATCGCCAAGCTCAGGAGCCTCGGCATCCCCGCCTCCAAGCTCCTGCTCGGCATCGGCTTCTACGGCCGCGGCTGGACCGGAGTGACCCAGTCGGCCCCCGGCGGCACCGCGACCGGCCCGGCGGCGGGCACGTACGAGCAGGGCATCGAGGACTACAAGATCCTGAAGTCCAAGTGCCCGGCGACCGGCACCGTGGGCGGCACGGCGTACGCCAAGTGCGGCTCCGACTGGTGGAGTTACGACACCCCGGCGACCATCGCGGCCAAGATGGCGTACAAGAACCAGCAGGGCCTGGCCGGCACCTTCTTCTGGGAGCTGAGCGGAGACACCGCGAACGGTGAGCTCATCAAGGCGATCAACTGACCCCTGACACGGGGGGCCTGGGGGCGGAGACCACGAGACTCCGCCCCTTCGTCATGCCTCGCGGCGAGCGGGCCCGGGGGCCGGATGGGCGGGGTCCAGCTCCTCGATGGCGCGCAGGGCGCCGCCCAGGGTCTTCACCAGCAGCTCGCACATGGTGTCACGGGAGAGGCCGGGCCGGCCCGTCCAGTCCAGGGCGGCGCCCTCGACGCCGCACACCCAGGCCAGCAGGCCCGTCCGGGCGAGCGGGGAGATGTCGGTACGGCCGTACGCGCCCTCGGCGATGGTCGCGACGATCGCCTCGCGCACCCCGTCCCGGATGGCGTGCACCTCGGTGTCGAAGCCGACCCCGCCGCTGACGATCGTGCGGTAGGCGGCCTGGTTGTGCTCGGCGTAGCGCAGATAGCTGTCGATCGTGCGGTGCACCCGGTCCACCGGGGGCAGTTCGACGCCGCTGGCCGCGTAGGTGACCAGGTCGTCGACGGAGTCCTTGATGATCGCCAGGTAGTAGCCGCGCTTGGACTGGAAGTAGTAGTAGATCAGCCCTTTGGCCACCTGCGCCTGCCGCGCGATGTCGTCCATCGACAGGGCGTCGTAGGAGGTGTCGGCGAACAACCTCCGCCCGATGGCGATGAGTTCGGCGCGGCGGGCCGCCGATCGCTCGGTGCCGCGCGCCCGGGGGCGGACGACGGCAGCGTGCTGCTCACTCTTCAATGTCGACCCTGGTCTCGAGCGGGGCGGCGGGACCCCCGCAGTATGGCAGGTTCGAATATGTGTCAGATCACATCAAGTCAGAGCAGGCCGAGCTGGGTCACCAGCATCGCGACGACCACGACGAGGGTCCACCCCATGACGTGTTCGAGGATCTTCGGTCCGTCTTCCGTGGGGCCGCCGGTGCGGACGCGGGCGACCGTGGCTGCATTCGTGGTCATCCGTCCACCTTGCCACCGAGCAGGGCTTTTGCGGCCGAGAGCTTGGTCACAGCGAACGGCCCCCGGGCGGCGTCCGGGGGCCGTCGTACGACGTCTCAGCGCACGCCCACCGCCGCGAGCGCCGCGCGCTGCCGCGTGGACAGACGCGCCGGGAAGTACAGGTAGCAGACGCCGCCGGTGCCCGAGGCGACCTTGCCGCTGGCGTTGTACCGCTTGGTCCTCAGCCAGATGTTCTCGAACTCCCGCCTGCGGTACACCCGCCGCACCTCCGGGTTGCTCGGCGAGGCCGGGTCGTTGGCGATCACATCGCCCTCGGCGGTGAAGCCGATCACCGTCATCAGGTGCCCCGAGGTGCCGTAGCCCGCCCCCGTCAGCTCCTCCTTCAGGAACGACTGGGACGTTATGGCCGGGATCCCGGCCGCGATCAGCGTCTCCAGGTCGGTCAGCGAGCCGAGCCGGGTGACCACGCCCTGGAGGTCCTTGAAGGTGGCCGCGTAGGCCGCGTTGAAGGGCCAGTTGCCGCAGCCCGCGTACTGGTAGTCGTAGGTGAAGCGGGCCGCGTGGCACACCTGCGGGTCGGCGAAGCCCGGGTCGACCCAGGCCAGCTGCTCCTCGGTGAGCCGGCCGCCCCAGTACTCGATGATCATCTGCGAGGAGGTGGGGCTGCACCAGGCCTCGCCGCCGTTGTCGTACTCGGGGTACTGGCCGACGTGGATCTCCTGCGAGTAGCGCGGAACGGCCAGTTCCTGGGCGAGACCGGGCGTGCTCGCCGGGACGGTGAAGCGGTCCGGGACGTCGGAGCCCATCACGCCGAGCCGCCACACGGTCGGGGTCCGCTTCGTGCCCGGCTTGCGGTAGAGGGTCAGCCGCAGCCGGTACGAGGTCAGCCGCAGGCCCGTCGCCGGGTCGTCGATGGCGAAGGTGTCGGTCCAGATCGTGGACTTGTCGTCGGTCTGGTCGTCGACGGAGGTCCGCCTGATGTCCTGGTCACCGGCGGCCCAGCGGCCCATGACGTACCAGGGGGTGCCGGTGCCGTCGGAGTAGGTGCCCTTCAGCTCGACCTGGAGCCAGGTGCCGTCCGGGGTGTGCGCGTTCCAGGAGGCGATGGCCTCGGTCGAGGGCACCGCGAGCCGGTGGACGGGCGAGGTCCAGGTCGCGTACTCCCAGGTGGCGGTGGTGCCGGTGTGCGGGTCGGTGTAGTCGGCGAGGCCGACGGGGGCGCCGATCGCCACGCCGGGACGGGCGCCCGCGACGGCACGGGTGCCCTTGCCGGTGCCCGAGCGCCAGTCGGTGTACGTCGTCCAGGCGCGGTTGTCGATCTGGCCGGCCGCGGACTGCGCGGGACCGGCCGCTCCGGTGGGGGCGGCCACGGCCGGGACCGCGCCCGCTCCGCCGGTCACGGTCGCGGCGACCGCGGCGGTCAGGACGGTTCTGCGGGACGGCTGTTCGGATCTGCTCATGGGCGAAAGACCCCCAGGTGTCCGAGTCGGGGCAGGTCCAGTGCACGGTGTGTGCGCCAACTATGGCCGCAGCCGACGCCTCCTGCCAGCACTTTCGGGCATGCCGCGCCAGGAATATTGGCCTCGACCACTGACGTCACCCGAGGTGCCGCATCACTAGACTTCCGGTGCCCGCCCCACTCACCCCGGGAACCGCCATCCACCACCTCACCGCACTCCTCCACCGCCTCCCCGCGTCCTGCGGTCCCGTCCGGCTGATCGGGATCGACGGGCACGCCGGCTCCGGGAAGTCGACCTTCGCCGGGCGGCTGGCGCGGGCACTGGGCGGGGCGCCGGTGCTGCGGCTCGACGACATCGCCTGCCACGAAGAGCTCTTCGACTGGACGGGCCGGCTGCTGTCCCAGGTGATCGAACCCCTCTCCCGCGGCGGAACCGCCCGCTACGCCCCCTACGACTGGCAGGCCCGCCGCTTCCGGGACCCCGTGGCCCTGCCGCCCGCCCCGGTGGTCCTCGTCGAGGGCGTCGGCGCCGGGCGGCGCGCGCTACGGCCATATCTGGCCTTTCTGCTGTGGATGGAGCTGCCGCCGGCCGAGGCCTGGTCGCGCGGCCGGTCGCGGGACGGGGAGGAGCAGTGGGAGTTCTGGGACGGCTGGGTCGCGGCGGAAGAGAAACACTTCGCCGAGGACCCCTCGCGGCCCTTCGCGGACGGGTTGGTACGGCAGTGCGCCCAGGGGTACGAACTGCGTCCCGGGCCCGCCGGGACCCTGGAAGCGGACCATGTCATCACGCTGAGTGAGGGACCCTCCGCGCTGTGGTGAAGTGGTGAAGAGGGGTCGGCGAGAACTCGCCGCACGGCCCCAACTCCGCTTGACCCAAGGGCCGTACAGGTCTTACGTTCTCAATGTGCGGTCGATGCGGACCGCCCGCCAGACGCGAAGCCCCCGGTTGTTCCCCCGTGATCGGGGGCTTCGTTCTGCCCACACCCCCTTTCCCGGCCGCACCGAGCCGTGATTCGCTCACCCTCGGTTACCGGCCGCCGCGCCCCCGACTGCTCCCACCTCGCCAAACGGCCGGTGCGGCACCCTGGGGCGGGCCGCACCCCCGCAGGTACGATGCCCTCGGTGCGACCTGGGACTGCAGCCCCGCGCACCGTTGCAACTCCGGTCCGCAGTACGGCGGTTCTGTTCTCGAGGCCGACGGGCGACGGGCCCGGTGGCCAACCGACGGGGGCACGGTTTGTGGGGGACGTGATGGACTTCGGCACGCAGGGCCCGGAGGCCCCGGCCGACCTCGCCTGGTTGCGAGGCGTGGACGCCTACACCATGGGCGCTTATCCGCAGGCGGAGGAGGAGTTCCGCACCGCGGTGCGGATGGATCCGGGCATGGCCGACGGCTGGCTCGGCCTGCACGCGTTGCGCGTCGACACGACGACCGCGCTGCTGCGGATGTTCCGGCACCGCGACCGCTTCGGGGAACAGCGCGCCCGGCACCGCCGCACCCTCAACTCCTGGTACTGGCTCGGCTGGTGGGTGCAGCCGGTGCTGGAGAGCCCGCGCGATCTGCTGCTCGCGCACGCCTCGCACTGGCTGGACGGCCGGCATGTGCCGGAGCTGGACCGGGCGCTCGCCGGACTGCCTCCGGTGGACGCCGACGCCCAGGTCCGCTTCCTGCACGCCTGCCGGGCCTACTTGGTCAAGGACTGGGAGCAACTCGTCCGGCACACCGACCCGTTGCTCGACGACCCCATGCTCGGCATCGAGGCCGGACTGTTCGGCGGCATGGCCCGGGTCCGGCTGGAGATGTACGGCCAGGCCGAACCGCTGCTCTCGGCGGCCCTGATGCGCTGCCGCAGCGAGCAGCCGCAGCGCAAGGAGCTGCGGTACTGGCTGGCGCGGGCGCACGAGGGCACCGGCCGGTCGGCCGCCGCACTCCCCCTGTACCGGGCCGTGCACCGGGTCGACCCCGCCTTCATGGACACCTCGGCCCGGCTCGCCGCCATCGCCGAGGGCGACGGGTACGACGAGGCCGGCGATCTCGCGCCGATCACGCTCACCGGGTTCGGCCAGGACTCCGTCGACGGCCCCGACACCCTCGACCCGTTCTTCGGCGAGGGGCGGGAGCTGAAGCTCTCCGGGCCGGATCTGCCGTCGCCGGGCCCGCTGCCGCCCGTGCCCGACCCGGCGGTGCGCGAGCGGGCGGGCCTGCCCGGGCAGCCGCCGCTCGCGGGCCCCACGGACCCGGGGTTACTCGAAGAGGCGCTCGCCGAACTCGAGCGCATGGTGGGCCTGGAGCCGGTCAAGCGCCAGGTCAAGGCGTTGTCCGCCCAGTTGAACATGGCACGGCTGCGGGCCGGGCAGGGGCTGCCGGTCCAGCCGCCGAAACGGCACTTCGTCTTCTCCGGCCCCTCCGGCACCGGCAAGACCACGGTCGCGCGCATCCTGGGCCGGGTCTTCTACGCCCTCGGACTGCTCGGCGGTGACCACCTGGTCGAGGCGCAGCGGGCCGATCTCGTGGGCGAGTACCTCGGACAGACGGCCGTGAAGGCCAACGAGCTGATCGACTCCGCACTGGGCGGGGTGCTCTTCGTCGACGAGGCGTATTCGCTGTCCAACACCGGCTACGGCAAGGGCGACGCGTACGGCGACGAGGCCCTCCAGGTGCTGCTGAAGCGGGCGGAGGACAACCGGGACCACCTGGTGGTGATCCTGGCCGGCTACCCCGAGGGCATGGACCGCCTGCTGGCCGCCAACCCCGGACTGTCCTCCCGCTTCACCACCCGCGTGGACTTCCCCTCCTACCGGCCCCTGGAGCTCACCTCCATCGGCGAGGTGCTCGCCGGTGAGAACGGCGACGTCTGGGACGAGGAGGCCCTGGACGAGCTGCGCTCCATCGCCGGGCACGTCGTGGACCAGGGGTGGATCGACGAGCTCGGCAACGGCCGCTTCCTGCGGACGCTGTACGAGAAGAGCTGCGCGTACCGGGATCTGCGGTTGTCGACGTACCCGGGGACCCTGACCCGGGACGACTTGTCGACGCTGCGGTTGCCGGATCTGATGCAGGCGTACGGAGAGGTGCTGTCGGGACGCGGGCCGCAGGATCCGCCGGCCCTGTGAGGGGGACGGACCCCGCGCCCACCCGCACCCGCTACGACGCCAGCACCTGTTCCGGTTCCGGCTGCTTGGGCACCTCCCGGTGCGCCGGGTCCGTCACCTCGCCGACCAGCAGCTCCAGGACGTCCTCCAGGGCGACCAGGCCCAGCACCCGGCCGGACGCGTCCGCGACCTGCGCCAAGTGGGTGGCCGCCCGCCGCATGACGGTCAGGGCGTCGTCCAGGGGGAGTTCGGGGCGCAGCGTGGTCATCGGGCGCCAGATCTGCTGGGGCACCGCACGCTCGGAGTCCTCCAGGTCCAGGACGTCCTTCACGTGCAGGTAGCCCATGAAGGCGCCCGTGTCCGCCACCACCGGGAAGCGGGAGTAGCCGGTGCGGGCGGTCAGGCCGACGATCCGGCCCGGGGTGACCGAGGGCGGCACCGTGATCAGGGACTCGCGGCTCAGGAGGACGTCCGTCACCGTGCGGGAGCCCAGTTCCAGGGCGTCCTCCAGGCGTTCCTGCTCCTCGGGGTCGAGCAGGCCCGCCTGTCCCGCGTCCTCCACCAGCCGGTTGAGCTGCTCGCTGGTGAAGACGGCCTCGACCTCGTCCCTGGGCTCGACCCGGAAGAGCCGCAGGATGCCCCGGGCGCACGCGCCGAGGGCGGCGGTGAGGGGCCGGCAGAGGCGGGCGAAGGCGACCAGACCCGGGCTGAGCCAGAGCGCGGCCTTCTCGGGCGCGGCCATCGCGAGGTTCTTCGGGAGCATCTCGCCGACGACGAGGTGGAAGAAGACGACGGTCGCGAGGGCGATGACGTACCCCAGCGGGTGGATCATCGCGTGCGGGAGGTGGACCCACGCGAAGAGGGGTTCCAGGAGGTGCGCGACCGTCGGTTCGGCGACCGCGCCGAGGGTCAGCGAGCAGACGGTGATGCCGAACTGGGCCGCCGCCATCATCTGCGGCAGATGTTCCAGGCCGTACAGCACCTGCCGGGCGCGGGCCGTGCCGAGCGGTTCGATCTGGCTGCGGCGGACGGAGACCAGGGCGAACTCGGCGCCGACGAAGAAGCCGTTGGCGAGCACGAGCAGGGCGGCGAAGAGGAGTTGGAGCACGCTCACCGGGCGGCCTCCGCCACGGGGGCGGTGCGCACGAGGCGGACCCGCTCGGCGCGGTAGTGACCGACCTGGCGCACCGAGAGCCGCCAGCCGGGCAGTTCGGCCCGGTCACCGGGGACCGGGATCCGGCCGAGCAGGTCGGCGACCAGACCGGCGACGGTCTCGTACGGGCCCTCGGGCACGTCGAGTCCTATCCGCCGGAGGATGTCGACGCGGCAGCTGCCCTCGGCGTCCCAGGCGGGCCGGCCCTCCTCGGCCGGGGCGGCGGCGAGTTCGGGGATGTCCTGGCCGTCGTGCTCGTCGCGGACCTCGCCGACGAGCTCCTCGACGATGTCCTCCAGGGTGACGACCCCGGCGGTGCCGCCGTACTCGTCGACGACGACGGCGATGGGCTGTTCGCTGCGCAGCCGGGCGAGCAGCGGCCGGACCGGCAGCGTCTCGGGGACCAGCAGGGCGGGCCGGGCGATCCGGCCGGCCGGGGTGCGCAGCCGGTCGGCCGCGGGGACGGCGAGGGCGTCCTTGAGGTGGACCATGCCGACGACCTCGTCGATCCGGTCCCGGTAGACGGGGAAGCGGGACAGGCCGGTGGCGCGGGTCAGGTTGACCACGTCCTCGGCGGTCGCCGACGACTGCAGGGCACTGACCCTCACCCGGGGGGTCATCACGTGCTGCGCGGTGAGCCCGCCGAGCGAGAGGGTCCGTACGAAGAGGTCGGCCGTGTCCTGTTCGAGGGTGCCGGCCCGGGCGGAGTGGCGGGCCAGGGAGACGAGTTCACCGGGGGTGCGGGCGGAGGCCAGCTCCTCGGTGGGCTCGATGCCGAGCGCGCGGACGAGCCGGTTGGCGACGGAGTTCAGGGCGGCGATCACCGGCCGGAAGACCCGCGCGAACAGGTGCTGGGGGCCCGCGACGAACCGGGCGACCTGCAGGGGGCGGGAGACCGCCCAGTTCTTCGGGACGAGTTCGCCGATCACCATCTGCACGGCGGACGCCAGCAGCATGCCGACGATCACGGCGACCCCGGAGACGGCGCCGTCGGGGATGCCGACGGCGGTGACGGGGCCGTTGAGCAGCTCCGCGAGCGCCGGTTGGGCGAGCATGCCGACCACGAGGGAGGTGATGGTGATGCCGAGTTGGGTGCCGGAGAGCTGGAAGGAGAGTTCCTTCAGCGACTCGACGACGGTACGGGCGCGGCGGTCGCCCTCGGCGGCGGCCTTCTCGGCGTCCGGGCGTTCGACCGTCACCAGGCCGAACTCGGCGGCCACGAAGAAGCCGTTGGCGAGGATCAGCAGGAAGGCCGCGGCGAGCAGGAGCAGGGGGGTGGTCATGCCGCCGCCTCGGTATCTCGGGAGGGGGCGGCGCAGGTACTACAGGACGATCCGTCCATCGCTGGAGGGAGTCACTCCTCGGGTAGCAGGAACATCAGCGGCGGAGGCGTCACGAGAACGCCTCCGCCAACAGATTAATCACGACAGGGCCGTCTAGGGCAGATCCCTTGTGCCGCGGGCCTCCACGAGCGCCCGCAGCGCGCGGGCGTCGGCGATGGCCTGCCGCTTGGCAATGCCGGGCTGGATGCCGAGGGCGGGCAGGCTGGTGCCGTCGCTGAGGTCGAGGAACACCCAGGGGTCGCCGGGCCGGAGGTTCACCTGGATGATCTCGGCCCACGCCAGCCGGCGCCTGCCGGCGATGTTCACCACGGTGACGCCGGCGTCGTCGGCGATGACCCTGACCCGGGCGAGCAGGGCCAGGACGCCGAACATGAGCGCCCCGGTGAGGATGAAGCTGAGGCGCTCACCCGGGCCGAGGTTCTCCAGCAGCAGGGCCACCGCGGTGATCACCACGAAGATCGCGGCACCGGCGGTGAGCAGGACCGCACGGGTGCGGCCGGGCCGGAAGGTGACGGGGAGTGCGGGGAGGTCGGACATCTGGTGCTCTCAGAGGCGGCAGGCGTGGATGGCCGTGGTGAGGATGGCCCGCGCGCCGATGTCGTACAGGTCGTCCATGATGCGCTGGGCCTCCTTGGCGGGGACCATCGCCCGGACGGCGACCCAGCCCTCGTTGTGCAGCGGGGAGACGGTCGGGGACTCCAGGCCGGGCGTGAGGGCGACGGCCTTCTCCAGCTGCTCGACGCGGCAGTCGTAGTCCATCATCACGTACGTCCGGGCCACCAGGACGCCCTGGAGGCGGCGCAGGAACTGCTGCACCTTGGGGTCCTCGGCGTCGGCGCCGGTACGGCGGATCACGACGGCCTCGGACTTCATGATCGGTTCGCCGAAGACCTCCAGGCCCGCGTTGCGCAGCGAGGTGCCGGTCTCGACGACGTCGGCGATGACCTCGGCGACCCCGAGTTCGATGGCCGTCTCGACGGCGCCGTCGAGGTGGACGACGGAGGCGTCGACGCCCTGGTCGGCGAGGTATCCCTCGACGATGCCCTCGTAGGAGGTGGCGACCGTCCTGCCCTTCAGGTCCTGGACGTCCTGCGCGGTGCCGGGCTTGGCGGCGAAGCGGAAGGTGGAGCGGGCGAAGCCGAGCGGGAGGATCACCTCGGCGTCGGCGGCGGAGTCGATCAGCAGGTCACGGCCGGTGATGCCGATGTCGAGGCGGCCCGAGGAGACGTAGATCGCGATGTCGCGGGGGCGGAGGTAGAAGAACTCGACCTCGTTCTCCGGGTCGACGATGCGCAGTTCCTTGGACTCGCGGCGCTGCTGGTAGCCGGCCTCATGCAGCATCTCCGCCGCAGGGCCTGACAGGGAACCCTTGTTGGGGACGGCGATGCGCAGCATGAGGTCGGCTTCCTTTGCGTGAGATGTACGGGGGGTGCGGCAGCGGCTCAGAGGTGGGCGTAGACGTCGTCGAGGGAGATCCCGCGCGCGACCATCATCACCTGGACGTGGTACAGCAGCTGCGAGATCTCCTCGGCGGCCGCGTCCTTGCCCTCGTACTCGGCGGCCATCCACACCTCGGCGGCCTCTTCGACGACCTTCTTGCCGATGGCGTGGACACCCTTTTCGACCAGTTCCGCGGTGCGGGACGTGGCGGGATCGCCGTTGGCGGCCTTGTGCTGGAGCTCGGTGAAGAGCTCCTCGAACGTCTTCTTGGACATGGTGACGCTCAGCCTATGCCACGCACCCGGTTCGTCAGCGCCAGGGTTCGGATACTGAACGCAGCGTGGCCGCGGTCGCGACCGCCGCGGTCACCGCCTCGTGCCCCTTGTCCTCGCTGGAGCCGGTCAGCCCGGCCCGGTCCAGGGCCTGCTCCTCGGTGTCGCAGGTGAGGACGCCGAAGCCGATGGGGACGCCGGTGTCCACGGAGACCTGGGTGAGGCCCTGGGTGACGCCCTGGCAGACGTACTCGAAGTGCGGGGTGCCGCCCCGGATGACGACGCCGAGCGCGACGACGGCGTCGTAGCCGCGGCCCGCGAGGACCTTGGCGACGACCGGGAGCTCCCAGCTGCCGGGGACCCTGAGCAGGGTCGGCTCGTCGATGCCGAGGTCGTGCAGGGCGCGCAGGGCGCCGTCCACCAGGCCGTCCATCACCTTCTCGTGCCACTGCGCCGCGATGACGGCGACCCGCAGATCGCCGACGCCCTGTACGGACAGTTCCGGTGCACCCTTGCCGCTCACGTCTCTCCTCGGTGTCCCTTGCTTACTGGTTGCCGCACGCGGAGACGGGGGCCGCCTCCAGCCAGGGCAGGTCGTGTCCCATCCGGTCCCGCTTGGTGCGCAGGTACCGGAGGTTGTGCTCGCCCGCGGTGACGGGCATCGGCTCCCGGTCGGTGACCTTGATGCCGTGCCGGACGAGCGCGTCGGTCTTGTCGGGATTGTTGGTCATCAGCCGGACGCTGCGCACGCCTAGGTCGGCCAGGATCTGGGCCCCGGCCGCGTAGTCCCGCGCGTCGGCGGGCAGCCCGAGTTCCAGGTTGGCGTCCAGGGTGTCGCGGCCGCGCTCCTGGAGCTCGTAGGCGCGCAGCTTGGACAGCAGGCCGATGCCGCGTCCCTCGTGGCCGCGCAGATAGACCACGACGCCCCGGCCCTCGCTCTGGATGCGGTCCAGGGCCGCGTCCAGCTGGGGGCCGCAGTCGCAGCGCAGGGAGCCGAAGACATCGCCGGTGAGGCACTCGGAGTGGACGCGGACCACCACGTCCTCGCCGTCGCCGATCGCGCCGTGCACCAGGGCGACGTGCTCGACGCCGTCGACGGTGGAGCGGTAACCGTACGCCGTGAAGGTGCCGTGCGAGGTCGGCAGGTGGACCTCGGCCTCGCGGCAGACGGTGGGCTCGGCGGAGCGGCGGTAGGCGATCAGGTCCTCGATGGAGATGATCGTCAGGCCGTGCTTGCGGGCGAAGGGGATCAGCTCGGGCAGGCGGAGCATCCGGCCGTCCTCGCCGGCGATCTCGACGATGGCGCCGGCCGGGCGCAGGCCCGCGAGGCGGGCCAGGTCGACGGCGGCCTCGGTGTGGCCGTCGCGGGCCAGGACGCCGCCGGGCTTGGCGCGCAGCGGGAAGACGTGGCCGGGCCGGACGAAGTCGTCGGCTGCGGCCTCGCCGCTCGCGAGCAGCTGGAGCGTGGTGGCGCGGTCCGCGGCCGAGATGCCGGTGGTCACCCCGTGGGCGCCCGATGCGTCCACGGAGACGGTGAACGCGGTCTTCATGGACTCGGTGTTGTTCTCGACCATCTGGGGGATGCGCAGCCGGTCCAGCTCCTCGCCCTCCATGGGGGCGCAGATCAGACCGCGGCACTCGCTCATCATGAACGCGACGATCTCGGGGGTCGCCTTCTCGGCGGCGATGACGAGGTCGCCCTCGTTCTCCCGGTCCTCGTCGTCGACGACCACGACCGGGCGGCCGGCCGCGATGTCGGCGATGGCCTGCTCGACCGGGTCGAGCGACCAGTTCTCGATGTTGTCGCTGCTGTACAGGACAGGGACCCTGCTCATGCGGGCGCTCCTTCCAGGACGGGCCGCGTGTCCCTGCGGGAGCGCAGCCACCAGTCGCGCATGCCCCACAGGACGAGCGCGCCGTAGATGACGTAGACGAAGCCGGAGAAGGCGTAGCCGTTCGCGAAGTTCAGCGGGACGCCGACGAGGTCGACGAGGAGCCAGGCGAACCAGAACTCGACCATGCCGCGGGCCTGGGCGTACATCGCGACGATGGTGCCGACGAAGATGTAGGCGTCCGGCCAAGGGTCCCAGGACAGGCTCGGGTACGCCTTGAAGAGCAGGGCCACCCCGACGGTGCCGGCGGCGGCCGCGGCGGCCATCACGGCGCGCTCGGTCCAGGTGGCGAAGCGGACGGCGACCTTGCCGTCCGCGGCCCGGGCGGTGCCGCGGTTCCACTGCCACCAGCCGTACAGCGCGACGGCCATGACGACGACCTGCTTGCCGGCGCTGCCGGTCAGATGGCCGTAGAAGGCGCCGAAGAGGACGAGGCCGGAGAGGAACTGCACCGGCCAGGTCCACAGGGAGCGCCGGAAGCCGAGGGCGAGGGTGATCAGGCCCAGGATGTTGCCGACCATGTCCGACCAGATGATGTGCTGGCCGAACAGGACGAAGGCCTCGGAGTTGAGCCAGTTCACTTGGCCGCTCCGAGGAGGCGCTCGACGTACTTGGCGATGACGTCGACCTCGAGGTTGACCGGGTCGCCGGGCTGCTTGAGGCCGAGCGTGGTCAGGGCGAGGGTGGTGGGGATGAGGCTGACGGTGAAGTAGTCGGGGCCCGCGTCGACGACGGTGAGGCTGATGCCGTCGACGGTGATCGAGCCCTTCTCCACGACGTACCGGGTGAGGTCACCGGGGAGCGAGATCCTGATGATCTCCCAGTGCTCGGAGGGCTTGCGCTCCAGCACTTCGCCGGTGCCGTCGACGTGGCCCTGCACGATGTGCCCGCCGAGCCGGGCGCCGACCGCGGTGGGGCGCTCCAGGTTGACGCGGGAGCCGACGTCGAGGGCGCCCAGGCTGGAGCGGTTCAGGGTCTCTGCCATCACGTCGGCGGTGAACTCGTCGCCCTCGTGGTCCACGACCGTGAGGCAGACGCCGTTGACCGCGATGGAGTCACCGTGCTGGGCGCCGTCGGTGACGACGGGGCCGCGCAGACGGAAGCGGCAGGCGTCGCCGAGGTTCTCGACGGCGGTGATCTCGCCCAGCTCTTCGACGATTCCGGTGAACACGTCCCGGGTCCTCCTGCCACATCGGGGCACGGACTCCGGGGGCTGTCGCAGAACGACAGAGACCGCGGACGACGACACCGGGAGCGACGCCGGAAAAAACCCGTCCACAAAGGACGAGCTCATATCGGCGGCGCGCACGAATGCCCGCCCGCCGCGCACTGCCTCCCATCCGGACTTTAACCGTCGGTCCAGGAATTTCACCTGGTCAACCGGTCGCTGGAGGCGACCGGGTCGCGGACTGTAACCGCCGGTTCGGACTTTCACCGACCCCGGAGTGCGCTGCTTCTGGTACAGGGCCAGTCTGCCACGCCGCGACGACGTCCATGCGGGTGACGGTTGTGGGGTGGCTCACAGGCGGCCCGGCCGGACTTCTCCGATCCGAATTGGTCCATACCTATTGACTCATTGGTCTAGTCCTCCCTAGGGTCTGCGCAACTTCCGTGGAGAGGAACCGACTTGCTGTCACGCAACCGAGCGAGACCCGCCCTGTTCGCCGCGGCGGCCACGGTCGCCGGCCTGGTGCTCGCCGGGCTCCCGGCCACCGCCTCGCACGCCGCCGACCAGGAGTCCTGCCGCCCCGACGGCCTCTACAAGACGCCCGGCGCCGACGTCCCCTACTGCTCGGTCTACGACGCCGAGGGCCGGGAGAAGATGGGCGCCGACCACCAGCGCCGGGTGATCGGCTACTTCACCGGCTGGCGCACCGGCAAGGACGGCACCCCCGCCTACCTCGCCCCGGACATCCCGTGGGACAAGGTCACCCACCTCAACTACGCGTTCGCGCACGTCGACGGCGCGAACAAGCTCTCGGTCGGCGCGGACGGCGCGGCCAACCCGGCGACCGGGATGACCTGGCCGGGGGTGAGCAGGGCGGAGATGGACCCCGGTTTCTCCTACAAGGGCCACTTCAACCTGCTGAACAAGTTCAAGAAGCAGCACCCGAACGTCAAGACGCTGATCTCGGTGGGCGGCTGGGCCGAGACCGGCGGCTACTTCGCGGCCGACGGCACGCGGGTGAACTCGGGCGGCTTCTACTCGATGGCCACCAACGCCGACGGCTCGGTCAATCAGGCGGGCATCGACACCTTCGCGACGTCCGCCGTGGACTTCATCAGGAAGTACGGCTTCAACGGCGTCGACATCGACTACGAGTACCCCACGACCATGAAGGACGCGGGCAACCCGCTCGACTGGTCCCTCGCCAACGCCCGCAGGGCCGGTCTGGTCAAGGGCTACGCGGTCCTGATGAAGACCCTGCGCGAGAAGCTCGACCGGGCGGGCGCGGCGGACGGCAAGCACTATCTGCTCACGGTCGCGGCGCCCTCCTCCGGCTACCTGCTGCGCGGCATGGAGACCTTCCAGGTCCAGAAGTACCTGGACTACGTCAACATCATGTCGTACGACCTGCATGGCGCCTGGAACGAGTACGTCGGCCCGAACGCCTCGCTCTTCGACGACGGCAAGGACACCGAACTGGCCGCCGCGGGCGTGTACTCGGCCTCCCAGTACGGCGGCATCGGCTATCTGAACACCGACTGGGCGTACCACTACTTCCGCGGTTCGATGCCGGCCGGACGCATCAACATCGGACTCCCCTACTACACCCGGGGGTTCAAGAACGTCACCGGCGGGACCGACGGGCTGTGGGGCAAGGCTCCGTCCACGAACTGCCCCGCCGGGTCCGGGCTGACCAAGTGCGGTGACGGGGCCACCGGGATCGACAACCTCTGGCACGACCTCGACACCAACGGCAAGGAGTCACCCGCGGGTTCGAACCCGATGTGGCACGCCAAGAACCTGGAGAAGGGCGTCGTCGGCGACTACGTCACCAAGTACGGCTTCCCCGCGGACACGAAGCTGACCGGCGCCTACGCCCGCAAGTACGACTCCACGCTGGTGGCGCCGTGGCTGTGGAACGCCGAGAAGAAGGTGTTCCTGTCCACCGAGGACGAGCAGTCGGTGAACGCCAAGGCCGACTACGTCGTCCGCAACGGCATCGGCGGCACGATGGTGTGGGAGCTGGCCGGGGACTACCGCTGGAACGCGGCGAAGGGCCAGTACGAGCCGGGGTCGACGCTGACGACCGCGATGTACGAGAAGTTCAAGTCCGCCTCCCCGTACGGCGCGCGGGTCTCGAACAAGGCGCTGCCCACGAAGGCCGTCGACATCGGCGTGGAGTTCGGGGAGTTCAAGCTCGGTGACTCCAACTACCCGATCACGCCCAAGGTGAAGATCACCAACCGCACCAAGTCGACGCTGCCGGGCGGTACGGAGTTCCAGTTCGACTACGCGACCGCCGCTCCGGGCAACGCCTCCGACCAGTCGGGCTTCGGCACGAAGGTGATCAGCAGCGACCACACCGGCTCCAACGTGGGCGGGCTGAAGGGCGACTTCCACCGGGTCTCGCTGAAGCTGCCGGGCTGGCAGTCGCTGGCGCCGGGCGCGTCGGTGGAGCTGTCGTTCAACTACTACCTGCCGGTGTCCACGCCGTGGAACTGGACGGTGAACATCAGCGGGACGACGTACGCCCTCGCCGGCGACCTGGCCCGCGGCACCACGCTGGTGGAACCGGGATCGGGCACCGGGCCCGGCCCGGACCCGACGAACCCGACTCCCACGCCGACGCCGACGCCGACGCCCGGTGCCTGCACCGCGCCCGGCTGGAACTCCACCACGGAGTACGGCGGCGGTAGTCAGGTCGCGCACAAGGGGCACTCGTGGAAGGCGAAGTGGTGGACGAAGGGCGAGGAGCCCGGGACCACCGGTGAATGGGGTGTGTGGCAGGACCTCGGCGCCTGCTGAGCCCCGCGCTCGGACCGGCCCGGCGGCGGTGACGACGGCCCTTGCCCGCCGCCGGGCCTTCAACCTCCTGCTCTGGCAGGATGCCGGACATGACAACGATCCTGGTGACCGGCGGTACCGGAACCCTCGGCCGGCTCGTCGCGGAGCGGCTGGTGGCGGACGGGCACGAGGTGCGGGTGCTCAGCAGGCACGCGCAGCCGTACGGCGTGGACCTGCGCGAGGGCGGGCCCGTCCTCGACGCGGCCGTGTCGGGCGTGGACGCGATCGTGCACTGCGCGAGCACGCCGCGCGGTGGGGACGAGAAGGCGGCGGCGCAGCTGATCGCGGCGGCGCGCGGGGCCGGGGTGGGACACCTCGCCTACATCTCGATCGTCGGGGTCGACCGGGTGCCGTTCGGCTACTACCGGAGCAAGCTCGCGGTGGAGAAGCTGATCGAGGAGTCGGGCCTCGGCTGGACGATCCTGCGGGCCACGCAGTTCCACGACTTGCTGGCGCAGGTGTTCGGGATGCTGGCCAAGCCTCCGGTGATGCTGGTGCCGGCCGGGGTGCGGGACCAGCCGGTCGACGTGGCCGAGGTGGCGGACCGTCTGGTCGAACTGGCACTGGCCGCTCCCGCGGGACGGGTCCCGGACATGGCGGGCCCGGAGGTACGGCCGTTCGACTCCCTGGCCCGCGCGTATCTGCAGGCGACGGGCCGAAAGCGCCGGGTGGTGAGCGTCCCCCTGGCGGGCAAGGCGTACCGGGCCTTCCGGGCGGGCGGGCATCTGGCACCGGAACGGGCGGTGGGGACGGGGACCTTCGAGGAGTATCTGGCGGTGCGGTTCGGGCGCTGAGGGGATCAGAGCCGTTGAGCGGATCTGAGCCGTTGAGCCGCTGCGCGCCGAGCCGTTGTGCCGCTGAGCCGCTGAGCCGCTGAGCCGCTGAGCCGTTCTAACGGGCCGGTGGAGCGAACAGCTCCTCCTGGGCCCGGTCGCGTGCCGTCAGCAGCGCGCCCCTCAGCACCGCCGCCCCGCCCAGGGTGCTCGCCCGCACCTCCGTGAGCAGCGGCGACATGCGGACCAGGCGGTCCTGGACCCGGGCGGCCAGCTCCGCCCCGCCCGCCCGGCCGATCTCACCCCCCAGGACCACGCAGCCGGGGTCCAGGACCGAGATGACCGCCGCGGCGCCGAGGGCCAGGCGGTCGGCGAGGGTGTCCAGGAAGCCGGCGTGGGGCGTCAGGTCCGCGGCCTGGACCGCCGTGCGGACCAGCGTGGCCGCATGCGGTTCGCCCGGCGTCTCCGGCGCCGTCACTCCGTGCCGTGCCGCCAGTTCCACGATCGCGGCGGCCCCCGCCAGCGAGTGGAAGCCGCCGTCGCAGTCCGTCGCGGACGGCAGGCCCGTGGTGCCCGGCACCGGCAGGAAGCCGATCTCGCCCGTACCGCCCGAGGCGCCCCGGCGCAGCACGCCGTCCAGCACCACCGCGGCGCCCACGCCCATGCCCAGCCAGAGCAGGACGAAGGTGTCGCGGTCCGCCGCGGCGCCGTCCCGTTGCTCGGCCAGCGCCGCCATGTTCGTCTCGTTCTCGACGCTGACCCGCGCCTCGGGAAGCCGCTCCTGAAGCGCCGCCACCAGACGCCGGTGCCACTCCGGCAGCCCTGTGGAGCTGCGCAGTTCGCCCGTCGCCGGGTCGATCAGGCCCGGCGTGCCGATGCCCACCGTGTGCGGCCGGTCCACGCCGGCCTCCTTCACCGCCCGCTCCACCAGGGCCACCGCCTGCTCGACCGCGGGGCCCGTGCCGACGCCGCCGTCGATCGGCGCCGACGCCTCCGCCAGCACCACGCCGACCAGGTCGGACACGGCCACCGCGACGCCCTCGGTGCGCACGTCGAGGGCCGCGAGATGGGCCCGGGCGGCGACGATGCCGTACACCTTGGCGTTGGGGCCGCGGCGCTGCTCCCCCGACTCCCCCACGACCTCGATCAGGCCGGCGGCGGTGAGGCGGTCGACGAGGTCGGCGACGCTCGGCCGGGACAGTCCGGTCAGCTCTTTCAGCCGCCCCGCCGTGAGGGGGCCCTCCTGCTGGAGCAGGCGCAGGGCGAGCCGGTCGTTGATGGCCCGGGCGGTGCTGGGGGATGCGGACATGCCGGGATCCTTCCAGATCGGCGGGGCCGTGCGGGGCGCGGCCATGTAATCCCCTATCTATCAGGCAGGCTTCCTGATAGTTTACGGCATCGGCAGCCACAGGGAGGGGCCTGAGCATGAGTGACGGGGTCTACGACGGACGCGAGGTGAAGCGGGCGCGCTATGCCGTGGCCGCGGTCTTCACCGTGCACGGAGCCGTGGCCGGGTCGTTCGCGACCCGGGTGCCGTGGATCCAGGACCACGCGTCGGTGAGCGCGGGCCAGTTGGGGCTGGCCCTGGCCTTCCCCGCGCTCGGTGCCTCGGTGGCGATGCCGCTCGCCGGCAGCATCACCCACCGCTTCGGCGCCCGCACCGCCCTGCGCGCGCTGATGGCGCTGTGGACGCTCGCCCTGGTGCTGCCGTCCCTCGCCCCGAGTCTGCTCACCCTCTGCCTCGCCCTGTTCGTCTTCGGCGCCACGGCGGGCATGGCCGACGTGGCGATGAACGCGCTCGGCGTCGAGGTGGAGAACCGCCTGGGCCGGTCGATCATGTCCGGGCTGCACGGCATGTGGAGCGCGGGCGCGGTCCTCGGCTCGCTCGGCGGCACGCTCGCCGCGCACCTCGGCACGGACGCCCGGGTGCACCACGCGCTGGCGGCGGCCGTCCTGACCGTCTCCGGAGTGGTCGCGTGCACCTGGGTGCTCGACCTCCAGCCCGCCCAGGACGAGGAACCGCCGCCCCGGTTCGCGCTGCCGCCGCGCTCGGCGCTGCTCATCGGCGCGGTCGGGTTCTGCGCGGTGTTCGCGGAAGGCGCGAGCCTGGACTGGTCGGCCGTCTACCTCCGCGACGAGCTGGGCAGTTCGGCCGGGCTCGCCGCCGCGTGCACCACGGGATTCACGCTCACCATGGCCATCGCCCGGATCGCGGGCGACAAGGTGGTGGACCGGTACGGCGCCGTGCGCACCGTCCGCTCCGGCGGTGTCCTCGCCACCTTCGGCGGTCTGCTGATCGTCCTGGCGGACCATCCCGCCGTGGCGATGACCGGGTTCGCGCTGATGGGGCTCGGTATCGCGGTGGTCGTGCCGCTGTGCTTCGCGGCGGCGGGCCGCAGTGGCCCCAACCCCAGCCAGGCCATCGCGGGCGTCGCGACCATCACGTACACCTCGGGCCTGGTCGCGCCCAGCGCGATCGGTGGACTGGCCCAGCTGACCAGCCTGGTGGTGTCGTTCGCCCTGGTGACGCTGTTGTCGACCGGCCTCGCCGGCTTCGCGGGCGTCCTGCGCACCGCGGAACGCAAGCCCACCCGGATCAGCCACCCGGACACGGCCGTACCCGACCCCCGGCCCTGACAGCAACTGTGCTGTTCCCGCCCGCCGACGGGCCATCGCGCTGCCATCGGGGCGCAGGCGGGGAGGGTGGTGTACTTGCCTGGCGGAACCAAAGGGGCAAACCGGATCAGACGGTCGCTGTGGGGCTTCGTCCGGCGCGGGCTGCGCGACCAGTGCCGGGTATCTGACGGCGTCGAGGGTCTGGCACGGCGCTCTGGCCGCGGTGATCATCGCGGCGCTGACGACCCAGATCGTTCTCCTGTCGGGCGCCGCGCTCTGGTGCACGATCGCGTTCCATTACGTGGCACCGCCGGCGACGTTCCTGGGCTGGCTGGTGTTCGGCCCGCGGGGGCAGACGGACTGGCCCACGCTCGCGTGGTCGTTCGCCTGGCCGCTGGGCTGGATCGGATACACCCTGGTGCGCGGGGCGACGACAGGCTGGTACCCGTACCCGTTCCTCGACGTCGGTGCCGTCGGTTACCCGGTGGCGTTGCGGAACGTCGCCGTGGTGCTGGCGATCGGCGCGGTGCTCGCGCTGGCCCTGCGGTGGATCGACCGCCTCCTCGCTCGTTCGCCCCGGCCCACCTGAAGACCCGGCAGCCGCTCCCGGACGAGGGCATGTCCTCCTACGGCGAGGCCAAGTCGTAGGCGTACGAGGCGCTGAACGTGCCCGGCGTCCCCTTGCAGCCGTCGGACTCCCCCGGCAGCTTGACCCACAGGTAGGCGTCGATCCGTGCCTCTCCCGTGCTCAGGGTGGGCGCCCGGCCGATCTTCCGTCCCGCCGGGTCGCACCACTCGCCGTCGGCGGGGGCGCCGTTGCCGTTGCGGCTGGTGTCGATCACGGCGCCGAGCGAGGCGGGGCCGCCGAGGGCGTCGAGGACCTGTCGGTCGTAGGCGCTCTCGTCGGCCGTGGTGTGGAAGTTGGAGACGTTGCTGAAGATGCCGTCGGAGGAGGCGGGTGAGGCGGCTCCGGCCTGCTTCAGCCAGCCCGCCTGTTTGGCGGGGGCGTGCCAGCCGGAGTGGCCGGCGTCGTAGTAGACGCGGGCTCTGGGGTTGGCCTCCTTCAGGACGCGCCCCGCACGGGCCAACGAGGCGAAGCGGTCGGCGCGTTGGCCGCCGGAGAGGCATTCGGCCTGGGCGACGGAGTCGGGTTCCAGGACGACGATGACTTCGCCGGAGCCGAGCCCCGCGGCGAAGCGGTCGATCCAGTCGTCGTAGGCGTCGAGGTCCGGCGCCCCGCCCTGGCTGGCCCCTCCGCAGTCGCGGTCGGGTATCGCGTACGCCACCACGATGGGCACCCGGCCGAGGGCGGCGCCGCCGGAGGTGACCGCGCGGACCCGGGCGGTGATGGTGTCCGGGGTGAAGTCGGCGAACCACACCGCGGCCGGCTGGGCGGCGATCCGGGACTGTATGACGCCGTGCCGCGGATCGCCGGTGTTCTCCCGCACCCAGTCCAGCACTTGGGACTCGGGGTGCCGGTACAGCCGGGTGGACGCGACGGCCGTGCGCCGCTCGGGCTCGGTCCTCGTGGGCGAGGGGGTGGGGCTCGCCGCCTTCTTCTTCGTCTTCTTCGTCGGCGAGGGTGTGGCGGAGGGCGACGCGCTGGGCGACGCGGACACCGGCGGCCGCACGGGCAGCGACTGCAGACGCGGCGAGTGCGTCACCTCGGGGCGGGCCTCGTCGGAGCCGCCCTCCTCCTCCAGCGCCGAGATCATCCCGGCCGCGGTACCGATGGCGACCACGACGGAGGCCGCCACGACCATGGCGCCCCGCCGTGCGGACCGTCGCCGCACCGACCTGCGCGCGGCCAGACGCCGGGCACGTTGCCCTGCCACTGCTCACTCCCCCCGTGGCGGGCGCGTTCCCCCGTTCTGGGGAAGGATCGCGCCCGCCGACCCTCCCGCCACCCTAAAGCTGCGACTCTGCCCCCATGGCGCAATGCGAACAACTCACCACCCCCGTAGACGCGGTCGTCTCGCGGATGCGCGCCCTGGACGCGGCCCTGCCCGCCCGGGACGGCGTGGCCGTCTTCAACCGTGTCTACCTGGCGGTGACCGAGGCGGTGGACCGGCGGATCGACGCGGGCCACTTCGCGGATCCAAGGGCCGCGATCACGCTGGACGTGCGGTTCGCGGAGCGCTATCTCGCGGCGGTCGGCACGGCCGCCGACGAGCGCCGCCCGCCCGCCTGCTGGCGGCCGCTGTTCCAGTTCCGCCGCCATCCCGGCGTACGACCGCTGCAGTTCGCGCTGGCGGGCATCAATGCGCACATCGGCCACGATCTTGCGCTCGCCGTCGTGGACGCCTGTCGTACCCTCGGCTGCGAACCCACCGATCTGGAGGACGAGTTCGATCGGGTGGGCGATCTCCTCGTCTCGCTGGAGGAGCGCATCCGCGAGGATCTGATGCCGGGCCCGGACCTGCTCCAGATCGCCGATCCGCTCACGCATCTGCTCGGCTCGTGGAGCCTGGAGCGGGCCCGGGACGCCACCTGGTCGGCGGCCCGGGCGCTGTGGGCGCTGCGCCGACTCCCCGAGCTGGCCGGGGAGTTCACCGAGCGGCTGGACGCGGCGGTGGGGTTCGCGGGCCGCATGCTGCTCACCCCCCTGCCGGACTGACCCCGGGCGGTCAGTCCTCCGGCAGCTCCACCGGGGCGATCTCGTCGTACACGTCGCCCGGCCCGGGGTTGGTGGCGTCGGTCTCGCCGCCGAAGTGGTGCATGACGCCCCACACCGCGTTCAGCGCGGTCTGGATCGCGCCCTCGGCCCAGCCGGCCGTCCAGGAGATGTCGTCGCCGGCGAGGAAGATGCCCCGCTTGTCCTCGGGCAGCCGGTCCTGCATGAAGTGCGTGAACAGGCGCCGCTGGTAGCGGTAGTGGCCGGGCAGGTTGGCCTTGAACGCGCCCATGAAGTAGGGCTCGTTCTCCCAGGACACGGTCACCGGGTTGCCGATGATGTGCTTGCGGATGTCGACCTTCGGGTAGATCTCGCCGAGCGACTTCAGCATGACCTCCATCCGCTCGTTCGCGGACAGCGGCAGCCACTTCAGGCTGTCGTCGCACCAGGTGTAGGAGAGGCAGATGACGGCCGGCTTGTCCGGACCGTCGTCGAGCAGGTACGTCCCGCGCGTCATCCGGTCGGTGAGCGTCATCGACATGACGTCCCGGCCGGTCGGGTTTCCCCTGTCGTCGACGGCCTTGTCCAGCCAGAACGGCCGGTCCACGGGCACGAACAGCTTGGAGCTCTCCATGTAGTGGGTGCGCTCGATGGCGGTCCAGTGGTCGATCGGGAAGAGCGAGTCGTCGCAGGCGATCTTGGAGAGCAGCATCCAGGACTGGGCGGTGAAGATCGCGGCCTGGTAGGTGCGGATGTCGCCGTCGGCGTCGGTCACCGTGATCCGGTTGCCCGCGGTGCGGTGCAGGCGGGTCACCGCCGGTCGGGGCGCGCCGTCGTCGTGCAGGCTCGCCAGCGAGGTGCCGTGGGGCCAGTGCACGATCTTCTCCGGCTCGCGCTCCCACAGGCGCAGCGGCAGCTGCTGGGAGCCGCCGACGATGCCGCGGTGGTGGTCGTCGGCCTCGGTGTAGACGACGCGCAGGATCTCCAGGATGGAGTTGGGGAAGTCGGTGTCCCAGCCGCCGGTGCCGAAGCCGACCTGGCCGAAGATCTCGCGGTGCCGGAAGGACTTGAAGGCCTCCGAGTCGCAGAGGAAGCCGTAGAAGGTCTGGTTGTCGAGCTTCTCGACGAGCTGCGCCCAGATCTCGCGGATGCGCGGGACGTCCCGCTCGCGCATCGCGCGGTTCATGTCGGAGAAGTCGGCGCCCTCTTCGAGGCACTTGTTCCAGGCCGCGGCGACGTCCCGGTACACCTGGGGCAGGTCGTCGACGGTCTCGGCGTAGTGCGACTCGCCCTTGAGGTCGACCACCGTCGAAGGGGTGGACTCGGCCAGGGGGTTGGGGAAGGGCCGGGTCTCCAGGCCCACCAGGTCGATGTAGTGCTGGAGGGCGGTGGAGGAGGGCGGGAAGCGCATCGCGCCCATCTCGGCCGTGAGGCCTTCGGTGCCCGGGCCGTCGAAGCCGACGGTGCGCAGCCGGCCACCGATCTGGTCGGCCTCGTAGACGACGGGCTTCAGGCCCATCTTCATCAGCTCGTAGGCGGCCACGATGCCGGACAGACCGCCGCCGATCACCGCGACCTCGGTGCCGTGCTCGGTCGCGGGTATCTGGCCGAGGCCGGCGGGGTGGGCGAGGAAGTCGTCGTACGCGTACGGGAAGTCCGGCCCGAACATGGTGATCGGCGGCTGCTGCTCGTCGGCGTGCTGGACGGCGGTGGGCACCGTGGACGTCATGGGGTACGGACTCCTTGCGAAAGCTGAGAAAGCTGGGAGGGGGAGATTCAGACGAGGGACCCGTAGAGGCCGGGGCGGCGGTCCTTCAGGTACGGGTTGGCCTCGCGGGCGGCGGCGAGGAACGCGGGGTCGGTGTCGGCGAACACCAGCTCCTCACCGCGTCCGGCGCGGGCGCGGGCGACGCCGTCGGGACCGGCCAGGGCGGAGAGGCCGATGAACTCGAACTCCCCTTCCCGACCGGCCCGGTTGACGTAGGCGACGTACATCTGGTTCTCGAAGGCACGCACCGGGATCATCGACTCGGCGACGAACTGGAAGGGGTGCATCTGCGCCGTGGGCACCACCAGCAGGTCGGTGCCGGCCAGGGCGTGGGCGCGCACGTTCTCCGGGAACTCGACGTCGTAGCAGATCAGGATGCCGACGCGCAGGCCGTTGAGCTCCGCCTGCACCACCTGCCGCTCCCCCGGCGTGAAGTGGTCGCGCTCGAAGCAGCCGAAGAGGTGGGTCTTGCGGTAGTTGGCCTGCCGGGTGCCGTCGGCGGAGATCAGCTGCGCGGAGTTGTACACGGTCCCGCCGTCGCGCTCCGGGTAGCCGTAGGCGAGGGCGAGAGCGTGCCGCGAGGCGATCTCCGCGACGGCGTCCGCGCTGTCCCCGTCGGCGGGCTCGGCGAGCCGCGCGATCTCGTCGCCGATCGCGTACCCGGTCAGGAACATCTCCGGTGCGATGAGCAGCCCGGCGCCCGCCGCGGCGGCACGGCCCGCGGCCTCGTCGAGCACCTTGAGGTTCTCGGCGACCGAACCGGGGCGGCCGGAGCTCTGGAGCAGGGCGGTGCGCATGCGTGATCCTCACCGGGCGGAAGGGGGTTCAAGGGGCCTTCTAGACGGTACGGTCGCCGCGCTCGGCGGGACAAGCGGGAGCCGTTGCGCGCTCGTGAGCGGAACGTTGCGTGCTCCGGGCCGAGCGCGGCGATTCGTTGCGCGGCCTCCGGTCAGCGCCGCGCCCTGGCCGCCGTGCCGCGGATCACCGCCCCCACCAGGTACGGCAGCGCGAACAGGGCGAACACCGTGCCGTGGGAGGCATGGTCACCGGCCGCCGCGTAGGCGCCGTAGACCAGGACCGTCAGCAGTTCCGTGCCCAGGCCCGCGACGGACGTGAGGGTGGCTCGGCCGCCCTCCTCGATGCGGTGCTGGAGGCGGACGTCGGCGAGGACGGTCGCCAGCTGGAAGCCCGCGAACGCGACGGCGATCAGGGCGAGGCCGGCCGGGGTGCGGGTGATCGCGCCGAGCGCCAGGGCCAGGGCGGAGGCCGCGATCAGCCAGGTGAAGCCGGTCGTGCCGAGCCGTTCGGCGGGGCCCGCCAGCAGGCTGACGGCGGTGACCGCGGCCCAGATCAGCAGCAGGGCGTAGGGCACGAACCCGTCGGGCACGCCGGTCTCCCGGACCAGCAGCGGTGAGTACTCGTCCAGGGCGCTCCACACGCAGGCCACGGCCGGGACGAGCAGCAGCGCGCCGCGCAGCGAGCGGTCCCGGCGGGCGGTGGTGAGGCCGGTGCGCAGGGTCGCCGCCCAGCCCTCGCCGTCGCTGGACCGGGTCGGGTCCTCCGGGAACCGGCTCGCCGTCAGCGCGGCCAGCAGACAGACGGCGACGCTGGCCGCGCCCACGGCCTGGTAGCCACCGAGCGCGAACACCGGACCGGCCGCCGCCATGGCGGCCATGACGCCCAGCAGCCCCGCCGCCCGGGCCCGGCCCATGACGCGCGCGTAGCGGTCGGCGGCGCCGAGCCGGTCCAGTTCGTCGTAGACCAGGGCCTCCAGCGCACCGGAGCCCAGCGCTCCGCTGATGCCCCACAGGACGAAGCCGGCCGCGAAGGCCCCGTACGAGGGGACGAGCACCCACAGGGCGAAGCCGGCCGCGCTGAGCAGCGGGCCCAGCCACAGCAGCGCCCGGCGGGAGACGGCGTCGGCCCAGGCGCCGGAGGGCACCTCCAGGACGACGCCGGTGATCGACCACAGGGCGAACAGCGAGGAGATCTGCCACAGCGACAGCCCGCTGTCGGCGAAGAGCAGGGCGTACAGCGGGTAGAGCAGGACGAGATCGTCGAGGAACGCGTAACCGTACAGCGTGCGGGTGAGCCGGCGAAGGCTGCCGGTGGCGGGCACGCGCGCGGGTGAGAGTGTCATGGGGCCTTCCCTGAGGGGCGGATCGGACGCGGGGTACGGCGTCCGAGGCGGCCCTCGGGAGGCACGACGGGTTATGGATCAATGTCGCCAGGTCATGGCTCGATGGTAGGCCGGGTCGGCCCTCCCGCGCAGGGAGATTTCGGGGAGGGGCGCCACCGCCGCACCACAGGCCGCGGAGGGGGCTGCCCGGCTAGGTGGGCGAGCCCGAGGAGAAGCGCCTGAGCAGCGGTGACAGCACCAGCACCGACTTGGTCCGCTCCACGAACGGCTCCCCGGCGATCCGCTCCAGCACCCGCTCGAAGTGGCGCATGTCGGAGGCGAAGACCTGCACGACCGCGTCCGCGTCACCCGTGACGGTGGAGGCGGCCACGACCTCCTGATAGCGCTCGAGCCCTCGCCGGATGGTGTCCGGGGAGGTGTTGTGCCGGCAGTAGATCTCGACGAACCCCTCGGTCTCCCAGCCGAGCGCCGACGGGTCCACCCGTACCGTGAATCCGGTGATGGCTCCGGTGGCGCGCAGCCGGTCCACGCGCCGCTTCACGGCGGGCGCGGACAGGCCGACGAGTTGCCCGATGTCCGCGTAGGAGCGGCGGGCGTCCTCGGCGAGGGCGTGCACGATGCGTTCGTCGAGATCGTTCAGCACTGCGGGTGGTTCACTTCACTTCTGACACGGCAAGACGGGAACGGCGGTAGCCGTACAGGAAGTAGAACACGAGACCGGCCGCCATCCAGCACCCGAAGACCACCCAGGTCACGGTGTCGAGGCTGAACATGTTGTACGCGCAGAACGCGAAGCCGAGGACGGGCAGCACCGGACCGAACGGCACCTTGAAGGTCCGCTCCAGCTCCGGGCGCCGGTAGCGCAGCACGATCACCGCGATGTTGACCAGCGCGAAGGCGAACAGCGTGCCGATGCTGGTGGCGTCGACGAGCTTGCCGAGCGGGATCAGCGCGGCGAGGACACCGCAGAACAGCGAGACGAGGATCGTGTTCAGACGGGGGGTGCCGGTCTTGCGGTCCACCTTGCCGAGCGCCTTGGGCACCAGGCCGTCGCGGGACATCGCGAAGAGGATGCGGGTCTGGCCGTACAGCACCGTGAGGACCACCGACGCGATGGAGATGACCGCGCCGAGCGCGAGCAGGGTGCCCCAGAAGGACTGGCCGCTGACGTCGGTCATGATCGCCGCGAGGGAAGCCTCGGAGCCCTCGAACTTGGTCCAGTTCCAGGCGCCGACCGCGACGGCGGCGACCAGGACGTACAGCGCGGTGACGATGATCAGCGAGAGCATGATCGCGCGCGGCAGGTCCTTCTTGGGGTTCTTGGCCTCCTCACCGGCGGTGGAGGCGGCGTCGAAGCCGATGTAGGAGAAGAACAGGGTGGCACCGGCGGCGCTGACGCCCGCCATGCCGAGCGGCATGAAGTCCGCGTAGTTGCCGGACTTGAAGCCCATGAAGCCGACCGCGCAGAACAGCACCAGTGCGGCGATCTTCACCGCGACCATGATCGTGTTGGCGCGGGCCGACTCCCGGACGCCACCGAGCAGGAACACCATCGCCAGCACGACCACGAGCAGCCCGGGCAGGTTGATGATGCCGCCCTCACCCGGCGCCGAGGAGAGCGCGGAGGGGATGGTGACGCCGATCGTGCCGTCGAGGAGTTCGTTGAGGTACTCGCCCCAGCCGACCGCGACGGCGGCCACGGAGACGCCGTACTCCAGCACCAGACACCAGCCGCAGACCCAGGCGACGAGTTCGCCCATCGTTGCGTACGCATACGAGTACGAGGATCCGGCGACCGGGATGCTGCCCGCGAGCTCCGCGTAGGACAGGGCCGAGAACAGTGCCGTGAGACCCGCTATGACGAAGGCCAGGGTGACCGCGGGACCGGCCTCGGGGACGGCGTCGCCGAGGACGACGAAGATGCCGGTGCCGAGGGTGGCACCGATGCTGATCATGGTGAGCTGCCACAGGCCCAGGGAGCGCCGCAGCGAACCTCCCTCGCCCTGGCCACCCTCCTCGACCAGGGCTTCCACGGGCTTGCGTCGCATCAGGCGCGCGCCGAGCCCCGGGGACGCGGGGGCGGTCTGGCTTGGGTCGTGCGGGGGTGCGCCTTGGTCGAGCACGCGCTGGCTCCTTCATCGCTGCCGGTCAGGGCGGCAGGGACAGGCGGTACCCCTTCGAAGCAGGGACCCACCGAGCGGGGTCCCCGCCACGCCACGTACGAGGCGACAGCCTATGAGGTGGGGCGTTGCTGATGAAATGCAGCAACCTTGCGCATACCCGCATGATCATTGCGTACATCCGGCCTGGGTGGGTGTTCGTTGCACGGCGGCTTTCGACCGTTGCGCGATGACCTTCGCCGGGGCCGTTTGAGGGGAGTTTCCGGGAGGCACGCAGAACGGCCCCCGCTGTTCCCGGGCGGGGAACGACGGGGGCCGTGCGTGCGGCAGGGGCGTCAGCTCCAGCTGGCGTGCAGCGGCTTGCCCTCGGCGTAGCCGGCGGCGCTCTGGACGCCGACGACGGCCTTCTCGGCGAACTCCTCCAGGGAGCCGGCACCGGCGTAGGTGCAGGAGGAGCGGACGCCCGCGATGATCGAGTCGATCAGGTCCTCCACGCCCGGCCGGGCCGGGTCGAGGAACATCCGCGAGGTGGAGATGCCCTCCTCGAACAGCGCCTTGCGGGCCCGGTCGTAGGCCGACTCCTCGGACGTACGGTTGCGCACCGCGCGCGCGGAGGCCATGCCGAAGGACTCCTTGTAGGCGCGTCCCTGGGCGTCGTGCTGGAGGTCGCCCGGGGACTCGTAGGTGCCCGCGAACCAGGAGCCGACCATGACGTTGGACGCACCGGCCGCGAGGGCCATCGCCACGTCGCGCGGGTGCCGGACGCCGCCGTCCGCCCACACGTGCTTGCCGTACTTCTTCGCCTCGGCGGCGCACTCCAGCACCGCGGAGAACTGCGGCCGGCCGACGCCGGTCATCATGCGGGTGGTGCACATGGCACCGGGTCCGACGCCGACCTTGATGATGTCGGCACCGGCCTCGATGAGATCGCGGACGCCCTCGGCGGCGACGATGTTGCCGGCCACGATCGGCACCTGCGGGTCGAGTGCGCGGACCAGCCCGACCGCGCTGATCATCGACTCCTGGTGGCCGTGCGCGGTGTCGATGACGAGCGTGTCCACGCCCGCGTCGAGCAGCTGCTTGGCCTTGCCCGCCACATCGCCGTTGATGCCCACGGCGGCGGCGATGCGCAGCTTGCCGTCGGCGTCCACGGCCGGGGTGTAGAGGGTGGCCCGCAGGGCGCCCTTGCGCGTCAGGATGCCCGCCAGCTTGCCCTCCGCGTCCACGGCGGGGGCGTAGCGGCGGTTGTGGTGGTCCAGGGTGTTGAAGGCCTCGCGCGGGTCGATGTCGGCGTCGAGCAGCAGCAGGTCACGGGACATGACGACCTCGAGCTGGGTGAAGCGGTCCACGCCGCTCAGGTCGGCGTCGGTGACCACGCCGACCGGCTTGAAGTCGTCGTCGACGACGACCCCGGCGTTGTGCGCGCGCTTGGGCAGCAGGGAGAGGGCGTCGGCGACGGTCTGGTGCGGGGCCAGCACGATGGGGGTGTCGAGGACCAGGTGACGGCTCTTGACCCAGGAGACGACCTCGGTGACGACGTCGATCGGGATGTCCTGCGGGATGACCACCAGACCACCGCGCCGGGCCATCGTCTCCGCCATGCGGCGGCCGGCGATGGCGGTCATGTTGGCGACGACGAGCGGAATCGTGGTGCCGGTGCCGTCGGGGGCGCTGAGGTCCACCCCTTGCCGGGAACCGACCGCGGAGCGGCTCGGCACCATGAAGACGTCGTCGTACGTCAGGTCGTACGGGGGCTGGATGTCATTGAGGAAACGCACGTGCTGCACATCCCAGTCGATCAGAGGTGGCCCCCGGACAGGTCAGCCAGGGGGAAAGAGCACGTACTTCATTGTCCCATGACGACCGGTACGCCATACACGGTCAGTTCATCCAGGCCGGTCAGAGACGCTTAGGAGGATCCTCCAAGGGCGAGCGCCACGGTGACGGCCGAGCCGGACGAGAAGACCTCGCGGGCGGTCGCCCACTCCTCGGGGCGCGCCTCGGCGTACGGTCCCCAGTTCCGTACGAGGATCACGGCCGGGCCCGCGGGCCACAGGCCGGGATCGGAGAGCACGTCGGCCAGCGCGTCCCAGTTGCGGCCGAAGTGGCCGGGCAGCCCCAGGTCCCGCAGGCACCGGTCCATCAGGCCCGCCTTGTCGGTGACCCCGGCGAGGTCCAGCGTGGCCAGTACTTCCGCCATCTCAGTACCGCCCGGAACGAGTCGTGGTGATCATGGGCAGCGGCGGGGGACGGATCGCGGTGGCATCCGCCGATGCGGCCACGCCCATCCCCTCCTGATGTTCCGTCAGATTCCGTCCGGATCAGCCCTGTTGAGCGCGGGCTTGGGCGTCGGCCCGGCCGTCATCAGCGCGTCCGCCGCCGAGGTGTCGGTCACCAGGCTGGTGACGAGCCCCGACCGCAGCACGGCGTCGATCGCGGACGCCTTGCGCGCCCCGCCCGCTATGGCGACCACCTCGGGGATACGGCGGAGCTGGTCGGCCTTGACGGTGATGCACCGCTCGCCGAGGTCCCGCCCGACCCGGCGGCCGTCGGCGTCGAAGAGGTGCGCCGACATCTCGGCGGCGACCCCGAGCGAGGCGTAGTGCGCCCGCTCCTGGTCGCTGAGCATGTCGTGCACCGTGGAGATGCCCGGCTCCCAGGAACCGATGGAGACACAGGCGACCGTGACCTTGTCGAAGTACTCGAAGGCCCGGGCGATCCCGGTCTGGTTGCGCAGCGCCGCCGCGGTGGCCGCGTCCGGCAGCAGCATCGGCGCGTAGATCGGGTGCGCGTCACCGCCCGAGACCTGGGCCGCCCGGCGCACCGCCTCCACCGAGCCGCGTTCGGCGGTCCCGGCGTCGTACACGCCGGTCAGCTGCACCACCGTGCACGGCGGCAGCCGGTCGAGCGCGGCCGCCATGTGGATGGTGGAGCGGCCCCAGGCCAGGCCCAGGACATCACCTTCGTTCACCAGTTCGCCGAGCAGATCGGCCGCCACTTCTCCCAGGTTCTCCGGGTCGGGAGAGTCCTGGGCCTCCGCCGGCGACTCGACCACGACGGCGTGCCTGAGGCCGTAGCGGGCCCGCAGCGCGTCCGAGCGCTCGGCGTCCAGCTCGGCGGGGACGCGGATCTCGATACGCACGAGATCCCTTTCGAGGGCGGTCTCCAGGACCCGGGCCACCTTGAAGCGGCTGACGCCGAACTCCTCGGCGATCTGGATCTTGGACTTCCCCTCGAGGTAGAAGCGGCGGGCCATGGCCGCCGCCTGCACCAGCTCAGCGGGTCCCATCCGCATGGCTGACCGGCCCGCCGACATACCCGACACGGCGATCTCCTCACTACTGTTCACACTCTGGATTCGCCGTTCATCCTTGCAGATCCGGCGCACCGGATCCGCCCTGATGGGCGCCGTTCACGTTCCCTTGGCTCAGTGGTCGCATGCCCAGGCCGCGGACTTGGTCACTCCTTCCGCCTGTGCCCGCAGCGCGCGGACCGCCTCGGCGGGATCCGCCGCCCCGTACACCGCGGAGCCGGCCACGAAGACGTCCGCGCCCGCCTCCGCGCACCGCTCGATCGTCGTGGCCGAGACCCCGCCGTCCACCTGAAGCCACAGCTCAAGTCCGTGCTTGCTGATCAACTCGCGGGTGCGGCGAATCTTGGGGAGCATGATGTCGAGGAACGCCTGTCCCCCGAAACCGGGTTCGACCGTCATGATCAGCAGCATGTCGAGCTCGGGGAGCAGGTCCTCGTACGGCTCGATGGGCGTCGCGGGCTTGAGCGCCATGGAGGCTCGCGCACCCTTGGCCCGGATCTCGCGGGCCAGACGCACCGGAGCGGCGGCCGCCTCGACGTGGAAGGTGACCGAACCGGCCCCCGCTTCTACGTACTGGGGCGCCCATCGATCGGGGGCCTCGATCATCAGATGGCAGTCCAGCGGAGTGTCCGTCGCGCGGGCCAGCGACTCTACGACCGGCACACCGAGCGTGAGGTTCGGGACGAAATGGTTGTCCATGACGTCGACGTGGAGCCAGTCGGCTCCTTCGACCGCCTTCGCCTCGTCCGCGAGGCGGGCGAAATCGGCGGACAGGATGCTGGGGTTGATCTGCACGGCCATGACCCAACTCTGCCACGCCCCGCGGGGGATCGTCGTGGCGCCCCTTACCGGGGGCTCCGGTGCGCGGCGTCCGCTCGGCCTCCGGGGTGGCGATGACCGGAAAGCGCGGGATTGCGCATCTCGTCTGCGGGCGGCGGGCCAAGTGGGTCGTCCTGGTGCTGTGGCTCATCGTGCTCTTCCTTACGGCGCCGTTCGCCCAGAAACTCACCGACGCCCAGGACAATGACGCCGCCTCCTGGCTGCCCGGCTCCGCCGAGTCCACCCAAGTCCTGCAGCTGTCCGAGGACTTCAGGCCGGAGCAGATCCCGGCCGTCGTCATCTACGCCCGGGACGGCGGGCTCACGGCCGAGGACCGGGCCGCGATCGCGGAGGACGTACGGGAGCTGAAGCGGCTCACCGCGCACGGCATCCGCGGCGACGAGACCCGAGGGCCCGCCTACGACCGGGAGGCCGGTCCGCGGGCGGCCCAGGTGTACGTGCCGATCACCATGGACGAGAGGGGCTGGGAGCAGATCTCGCCCGCCGTCGACGACATCCGGGCCGTCACCGGGGAGGGCGGCGGCGGCCTCGCCGTGCACATCACGGGTCCGGGCGGTACGTCCGCGGACTTCGCCGAGGCCTTCGAGGGCATCGACTCCACCCTGCTGCTGTCGGCGATGGCGGTCGTCGTCGTGATGCTGCTGATCACCTACCGCAGCCCGACCCTGCTGGTGGTCCCGCTGCTCTCCGTGATCGCCGCCCTGCTCACCGCGCAGGCGCTCATCTACTTCCTCGCGGAGCACGCGGGCCTGACCGTGAACGGCCAGAGCGCGGGCATCCTGACCGTGCTGGTCTTCGGCGCGGGGACGGACTACGCCCTGCTGCTCGTGGCCCGCTATCGGGAGGAGCTGCGCTCCCACGGGGACCGGCACGAGGCGATGGCGCTGGCCCTGCACCGCGCGGGCCCCGCGGTGATCGCCTCCGGCGCCACCGTCGTGCTGAGCATGCTGGTGCTGCTGGCCGCCGAGATGAACTCCACGAGCGGCCTCGGACCGGTCGCGGCGATCGGGGTCGCGGTCGGCCTGCTGGCCATGATGACGCTGTTCCCGGCACTGCTGGTGATCTGCGGCCGGTGGATCTTCTGGCCGGTGATCCCGCACGTCGGCGCCCCCAACCCGCACGAGCGGGGCATCTGGGCCCGCATGGGCCGCCGTATCTCCGTGCGGCCGCGCATGGTGTGGGCGGTCACGGCGGCGGTCCTCGCGCTGTGCTCCCTCGGCCTGATCCAGTTGCGCGCCGAGGGCATCAGCAACGCGGACGCCTTCACCGGCACCCCGGACTCCATCACCGGCCAGCAGGTCTCCGAGCGCTACTTCCCGGCGGGCAGCGGCGATCCGCTCGTCGTCGTCAGCAACCAGGACCAGGCCGAGGAGGTCGGCCAGGCGGTCGCCCGGACCCCGGGTGTGGTCCCGGAGTCCCTGGGCCTGCCACCGGGCACCAAACCGTCCTTCGAGGGCAAGGTGCTGTTCGAGGCCACCCTGTCCGACCCGGCCGACAGCGAGGCCGCCCAGCAGACGGTGGACCGGGTCCGGGACGCCGTGCACGCGGTGCCGGACGCCGACGCCCAGGTCGGCGGCGGTACGGCGGCCCTGCTGGACATGGACCGGGCGACCACGCACGACAACCTGCTGATCATCCCGCTGGTGCTGATCGTGGTCCTGCTGATCCTGTGCGTCCTGCTGCGCGCCCTGATCGCCCCGCTGCTGCTGATCGGCACGGTGATCCTGTCCTTCGCGGCGGCCCTGGGCATCAGCGCGCTCGCCTTCCGCTACCTCTTCGACTACGCGGGCGAGTCCACGGACTTCCCGCTGTTCGTCTTCGTCTTCCTGGTCGCCCTGGGCATCGACTACAACATCTTCCTGACCACCCGGATCCGCGAGGAGGCGGCCCGTCAGGGCACCCGGGCGGGCGTGGTGACCGGCCTCGCCGCGACGGGCGCGGTCATCACCTCGGCCGGCCTGGTCCTGGCCGGGACCTTCGCCGCCCTCGGCACGCTCCCGATGGTCGCCTTCGCGGAGATCGGCTTCGCGGTCGCGCTCGGCGTCATCCTGGACACCTTCATCGTGCGCTCGATCCTGGTACCGGCGCTGTTCATGGACGTCGGCCCGAAGGTGTGGTGGCCGCACCGGCCGGCGAAGGGGGACGGCTCGGTCAGTCCCGCTGCGGCGGATACACCGACGGCTCGTCCAGCGGGACCTTGAGCCAGGCGATCATCTGGCGGAGCTGGTGGTAGGCGCGCAGCCGCTCCTCGTCGCTGTCCGCCTCCTCCGCGGCGGCGACGGGCTCCCACAGCCGGGGCACCATGACGGGCCCCACCTCCAGCAGCCCCCCGCTGCCGCCCGAGGCCCAGCGGGCCAGGACGTAGCGGACGAGGGCGCCGACCGGGATGTCCAGGGTCCGGGACATCCCGCGCACCGTGGCCAGGGGATCGAGCAGGCCGTACCCCACCACGTCCGACTTGAAGGCGGCGTGCGGATCGGCCTCGGTCCACTCCCCCTTCCAGGGGCGCAGCCGTACGACGTCATGGCCGTCCTCGTCGGCCCACACATCCGGATCCTCGGTCAAGGACATCAGCCTCCCAGCACGGCTCGGTCCTCACGAGTCTCGGCAGGAGGACCGGGCCGGGGCAACCGCCCGGCCGGTCAAGCCGTGCGGCGGATCAGCGCCAGGTACATCGCGTCGGTCCCGTGCAGATGCGGCCACAGCTGGACGTCGGGCCCGTCGCCCAGGTCCGGCACGCCGGGCAGCAGCGGGCGGGCGTCGATCAGCTCCGCGCCCGGGTGCTGCTTGAGCACGTCGTCGACGACGGCACGGGTCTCGGCGCGATGCGGGGAGCAGGTGGCGTAGCCGACGACCCCGCCGACCCGCACGGAGTCCAGGGCGGTGCCCAGCAGGCCCCGCTGCAGCGGCGCGAACCCGTCGAGGTCCTCGGGCCTGCGCCGCCACCGCGCCTCCGGCCGCCGCCGCAGGGCGCCGAGACCGGTGCACGGTACGTCCATCAGCACCCGGTCGAAGGAGCCGGGCCGCCACGGCGGCCGGGTTCCGTCGGCGGCGATGACCTGGTACGGCCCGGGGTTGCCGGCGAGCGCCTTGGCCACCAGCCCGGCCCGGTGCGGCTGCTTCTCGGAGGCGAGCAGCACGGCCCCGCGCTCGGCGGCGAGCGCACCGAGCAGCGCCGCCTTGCCGCCGGGCCCGGCGCATCCGTCGAGCCACATGGCGTCGGGCCCGTCGAGGGGCGCGTGGGCGAGGGCGAGGGCGACGAGCTGGCTCCCCTCGTCCTGCACCCCGGCCCGCCCTTCGCGTACGGCCTCGATGGCGCCGGGCTCACCGCCCTCGGCCAGCCGCACCGCGTACGGCGACCAGCGCCCCGCCACCGCCGCGTCCTCGCCGAGCAGTTCCTCGGTGGTGGCCCGTCCGGGCCGGGCGACCAGGGTCACCTCGGGCCGCTCGTTGTCGGCCTCCAGCAGCCGCTCGATCCCGGCGCGTCCCCCGCCGAGCGCGTCCCACAGCGCGGAGACGACCCAGCGCGGATGCGAGTGCACGACGGCGAGATGGTCCTCGGGGTCGTCGTCGTAGGGCGGCGCGACCCGCTCGATCCACTCGTCGAGATCGTGCTGGGAGACCTTCCGCAGCACGGCGTTCACGAACTTGGCCCGCCCGTCGCCGAGGACGACCCGGGCCAGCTCGACGGAGGCGGACACGGCGGCATGCGTCGGGATCCGGGTGCCGAGGAGCTGGTGCGCCCCGAGACTCAGCACATCGAGCACCGGCGGGTCGACCTCCCTGAGCGGCCGGTCGACGCACGCGGAGATGACGGCGTCGTACGTCCCCTGCCGGCGCAGCGTCCCGTAGACCAGCTCGGTCGCGAGCGCCGCGTCCCGCCCGTCGAAGTCCCCCTGCTCGCGCGCCTTGCGCAGCAGCGGCGGCAGCACGAGGTTGGCGTACGCGTCCCGTTCGTCCACGGCCCGCAGGGCCTCGAAGGCGAGAAAGCGGACGGGGTCCTTCTGGGGCCGCCGGTAGGGCTTGCCGGGTCTACGGGGCCGACGGGAGGTCTCGCTCACGAAAAAGGTGCTCCGCGTTGCTGGATGACATGTGCTGGACGTGCGTGTCCAGCGTACGTCGCACCGCGCGCCCGGTGCGCGGCCGGTCAGGCCCCGAGCCGCTCGCCGTCGGCGATCCGCACCCCGCGCGCCCAGTCGGCCGCCCGCATCGGCTTCTTGCCCTGGGCCTGCACCCACAGCAGCTCGACGGCGTACGAACCGGTGCCGACGTGCACGCTGTTCTTGCCCACGGCGAGCGCACCCGGGGCGAGGTCGGTCCGGTCCGGCACCGGGTGGACCTGGATGAGCTTGAGCCGCTCCCCGCGGAAGACGGTCCAGGCGCCGGGAGCCGGTGTGCAGCCGCGGACGACCCGGTCGACGCGCAGCGCGGGGGCGCTCCAGTCGATGCGGGCGTCCTCCACATTGACCTTGGGCGCCAGGCTGATGCCCTCGCCCGGCTGCGGTACGGCCTTCAGGGAGCCGTCCTCGATCCCGTCCATGGTCGCGGCGAGCAGCCCGGCGCCGGCGAAGGCGAGCCGGGTGAGCAGGTCGCCGCTGGTGTCGGTGGGCCGGACCGTCTCGGTGACGGTGCCGTAGACGGGCCCGGAGTCGAGGCCCTCCTCGATGAGGAAGGTGGAGGCACCGGTGATCTCGTCGCCCGCCATGATGGAGTGCTGCACGGGCGCGGCGCCACGCCAGGCGGGCAGCAGGGAGAAGTGCAGGTTGACCCAGCCGTGGGCCGGGATGTCGAGGGCGACGCGCGGCAGCAGCGCGCCGTACGCGACCACGGGACAGCAGTCCGGCGCGATCTCCCGCAGCCGCTCCAGAAACTCCGGGTCGCGCGGCTTGACGGGCTTCAGCACCTCGATCCCGGCCTCCTCGGCCCGCTCGGCCACCGGCGAGGCGACGAGCCTGCGCCCCCGCCCGGCGGGAGCGTCGGGCCGCGTGACGACAGCGGCCACCTCATGCCGCCCGGAGGCGAGAAGAGCGTCCAGAGCGGGAACGGCGACCTCGGGGGTACCGGCGAAGACGAGCTTCATGGGTGAGTGCGGGCCTCTCGGTCGGGATGGGTCGGGCAGCGCACCAGTCTATTGGGGGAAAGAGGCCGCCGAAGGGAGGGCCGTCGGCGGCCCCGCACCCCCGGCGCACGCATATGCCGGTACGCCCCCTCTGCGTGACCAGCGGAGCGCCTACGCGTTGGTCAAGAAAGAGTTGACCCCAACGGGCCGCACATCGCGCGGCCCACTCCTTTTCAACGCCGGTTCGAGAGGCTTGTTCATGGCCGACCACGCAACCCACGACGCCCAGGCTCGGGCCAGCCTGCACTTGCTGGTGCGGGACATCGAGCGGGTCCGCCGGCAGGTGGACGCACTGCGCACGCTCACCGCCCAGTTGGGCAACGTCTACCGCCCGCGCCGCTCCGGCCCGTCCACGGGCTTCGTCGTCTACGGACGCGCTCCCGCCCCGACGGTTCGTCTCGCCCAGGAGCTGCGGGACAGTGTCGAGACCCTGGTGACGGCGGCCGTGGACTTCGACCGCTCTCTCGGCTTCTCGTGGGACGCGGTGGGCTCCGCCCTCGGCGTGACCAAGCAGGCGGTGCACCGCCGCTACGGCGCCCGCCGCGCCGTGACCCAGGCGGCGGCCGAGGCCGAGCGCACGACGGAGACGACGGCCACCCGCACGGTGAGCGTCAACACCGGCATCCCGTCGGTCCCCACGGTCCCCGCGGCACGGTCGATGCCCACCCAGCCCACGGCCACGACCCCCGCCCTCCGAGAAGACCCCCGCCCCCCAGCCTTCCCGTCCCCCCGCAACGGCTGACACCCCCTCCCCCCCCACGCCCCCGCCCTCCCCCACCGACACCGGGAGGCCGGGGGCACAAACATCTCCGCACCGGTTCACCCCGCCGGCGCGGGGCCTCCGGCGCCCCCAAACCCCTGCCACTGCGGCACCCATCCCCGCGGCTGCGGGGCTACGCGCCACGGCGGACGCTCACCTCCGCGGATGCGGGTCCGCGTGACGCGGCGGACACTCACGCCTCATCGCCGCGCACTCAACCAATTGCTCACCGCACCCGACACACCCGCTGCCGCTGCCGCTGCCAGAAGTCGTGCTGCTGAGGCGCTCAGCCGCCCAGGAGCCCGCCAGCGCGAGCGCCCCGACGCCCCGAAACCCCTGCCACTGCGGCTGCAGCACACCCGCCCCCATGCCCCACCCGCCGCCGCTGCGGGCAGTCGTGCCGCTGGGGCGGCACGGGTGGGCGCTGGGGGTGCCCCCTCTGGGGGAGGCACCCCGCCAGCGCGGGCGAGCGCACCCACGGCACCCGCACCCCGCACCCAACCCCCCGTCACCCAATGTCCGGCGGATCGATCCGCACCCGAACCGCCGCCTCCCCACCGGCCCCACCCCGAGCCATCCGGGCAGCCTGCGCAGCCTTGAGCGCGGCGGCCAGCGCCGTCCCCCTCCCCGGCGGCACCCGGATCAACGCCCGCTCCCACCGCTCCCCCGGCGGCGGCCCGCCCGCCCGCCGAGGCCGCCCAGGGGCGGTGACCGGCACCGGGACCGGCCCCAGCACCTCCGCCTCCCCCGGCAGTTCCACGGCCCCCAGAAACTCCCCCACGGCCTCCGCCGTCCCCGACACCGCGGCCATCCGGGACACCGGCGGAAACCCCAGCTCGGCCCGCTCCGCCAGCTCCCGCACCGCATGTCCCACGGGGTCCCACCGCACCAGCGCCTGCACGGGCCGCAGGGTCGGCTCGGCCACCACCACCACGGTCCCCCCGTCCCCCTGCGGCCGCACCAGCGCCGCGGCCCCGATCCACCGCCGCAACGCGTCCTCACCGGCCCGCAGATCGGGCCGCCCCACCATGGCCCACCCGTCCAGCAGCAGGGCCGCCGCGTAACCGCCCTCCGCCACCGGCTCGGCCCCCGGGGTACTCACCACCAGCGCCGGCACCCCCGGCACCGTGTCCAGCACCTGCTCCCGCCCGGACGTCCGCACCGGCACAGCCGGAAACGCCCGCCCCAGTTCCTCCGCGGTCCGCCGGGCCCCCACGACCTGCGCCCGCAGCCGGAACCCCCCGCACTCCGCGCAGTGCCAGGCGCCTTCCTCCCGCCCGCACCACCCGCACCGCAACGCCCCCGCGTCCTGCGCCTCCAGCGGCCCCGAACAGTGCCGGCACCGAGCGGGCGCCCGGCAGTTGGCGCACGCCAGCCGCGGCACGTACCCGCGCCGGGGCACCTGCACCAGTACCGGCCCCTGCCGCACCGCGTCCCGGACCACCTGCCAGGCCAGCGTCGGCAGCCGCGCGGCCCGAGCGGCCTCGTCCCGGGCCAGGTCCCCGTCGCTCACCGTCCGCACCAGCGGCGCGGCCCCCCGCACCTGCTCCCGCCCGGCGACCAGCGGCCGGGCCCACCCGCTCTCCACCAGCTGGGCGGCCTCGACGGTGCAGCTCCAAGCCCCCAGGAGGAACGCGCACTTGTCCTGCGCGGCCCGCAGCAGCAACACATCCCGCGCATGCGGCTGAGGAGCGTGCGGCTCGCTGTGACTGTCGTCCCCGTCGTCCCAGATGACCACGAGCCCGAGATCCCGCACCGGCGCGAACATGGCCGCCCGCGCCCCCACGACGGCGCGCACGGCCCCCCGGCGCACGGCGAGCCACTCCCGGTACCGCTTCTCGGGCCCGGCATCGGCGGTGAGCACGGCGTGCCGCCCCTCCCCCAGCAGCGCCGTCAACGCGGCGTCCACCCGCGCGACGGCCCGCCCGTCCGGCACCACGACCAGCGCCCCCCGGCCGGAGGCCAGCGTCGCCGCGACCGCCCGGGCGATCTCCTCGCTCCACTCGGGCCCGGGCAGGGCGTTCCACACGGCCCGAGGCACCCCGCCCGAGGCCAGCGCCCGCACGAACGCCCCGCCGTGCTCGTACCGCTCCCAGGACCCCGCCTCCGGCGCCGCCGGTACCGGCAACGGCTCCGGCGAGGGCCGCTGCTCGGCCCGGGCACTGCGCGGCGGAACGGCGAGCTGCAGCACATCGGCCAGGCTCCCCGCGTACCGGTCCGCGACGGCCCGGGCCAGCCCCAGCAATTCCTCGTCGAGAACCCGCTCCGGGGACACCACCTGGGCCAGCGCGGCGAGCGGCCCCGAGTAGTCCGACTCGGCCAGCCGCTCGATCAGGAACCCGTCGATCAGCCCCCCGCCCTCACGGCGCCCGTCGCGCACCCGGTGCCGCCCGGCCCCGAACCGCACCCGCACCCGCACCCCGGGCTGCGCGTCGGCGTCCAGCTCCTCGGGCACCGCGTAGTCGAAGTACCGGTCGAGGTGCAGCACCCCCTTGTCCACCAGCACCCGCGCGACCGGCAGCTGCGGAGCAAGCGCCGCCCCCCGCCAGGTCCGCGGCTTGGCCCGCGGCCCCTTGGCCTTGCGCACACTCTCCCGAATGAACGCGAGCTGCTCGGGCGGCGCCCCCTCGGCCCCACCCCCGACCTGCCCGTCCTCGCTGCTCACGCTTGCATTCTTACCAAATGCCACTGACAGCGGCGCCACCCGGACATACGCGAGGCCCGGCACCCCCGAAGGGGCGCCGGGCCTCGTCAGCCGTACGGGATGCGGAGCCCTACAGCCCCGCCGCCGCGCGCAGCGCGTCCACGCGGTCCGTGCGCTCCCAGGTGAAATCGGGCAGCTCACGGCCGAAGTGGCCGTACGCGGCCGTCTGGGCGTAGATCGGGCGGAGCAGGTCGAGGTCGCGGATGATCGCGGCCGGGCGGAGGTCGAAGACCTCGTCGATGGCCTTCTCGATCTTCTCGGCGTCGATCTTGGCGGTGCCGAAGGTCTCGACGAACAGACCGACCGGCTCGGCCTTGCCGATGGCGTACGCCACCTGGACCTCGCAGCGGGAGGCGAGGCCCGCGGCGACGACGTTCTTGGCGACCCAGCGCATCGCGTACGCGGCCGAGCGGTCCACCTTGGACGGGTCCTTGCCGGAGAAGGCACCGCCGCCGTGGCGGGCCATGCCGCCGTACGTGTCGATGATGATCTTGCGGCCGGTGAGGCCCGCGTCGCCCATCGGGCCGCCGATCTCGAAGCGGCCGGTGGGGTTGACCAGCAGGCGGTAGTTCTCCGTGTCCAGCTTGATGCCCTCGTCCAGGAGCGCCTTCAGCTCCGGCTCCACGACGAACTCGCGGATGTCGGGGGCGAGCAGGGACTCCAGATCGATGTCGCTCGCGTGCTGCGAGGAGACGACGACCGTGTCGAGCCGGACGGCCTTGTCGCCGTCGTACTCGATGGTGACCTGCGTCTTGCCGTCGGGGCGCAGGTAGGGGATGGTGCCGTTCTTGCGGACCTCGGACAGCCGCTTCGACAGGCGGTGCGCCAGGAAGATCGGCAGCGGCATCAGCGTCGGCGTCTCGTCGGTCGCGTAGCCGAACATCAGGCCCTGGTCACCGGCGCCCTGGCGGTCCAGCTCGTCCTCGTCGCCCTCGACCCGGGTCTCGTACGCCGTGTCGACGCCCTGCGCGATGTCGGGGGACTGCGCGCCGATGGACACGGAGACACCGCAGGAGGCGCCGTCGAAGCCCTTCTTGGAGGAGTCGTAGCCGATCTCGAGGACCTTGTTGCGGACCAGCGTCGCGATGTCCGCGTACGTCTTGGTCGTGACCTCGCCGGCCACGTGCACCAGGCCGGTGGTGATCAGCGTCTCGACGGCGACCCGGGAGGTCGGGTCCTCGCGCAGAAGCGCGTCGAGAATGGTGTCGCTGATCTGGTCAGCGATCTTGTCGGGGTGACCCTCGGTCACGGACTCCGAGGTGAACAGGCGACGGGACACAACGCTCCCTGGGGTTGCAGCGGCTGCTGGCTGATCATTGGTGGACGGGACGGGGGCTGCGCCCGGCGTCGTCCGTGAACAGTTTATCGGTCGCGCTCACCCGCGGGCCCACCCGTCTCGCCTCTCGGGAGCGCTGTGACCTGCGGCACGGGCATTCTGCCCAATCCTGCGCGGCCTTGGCCAGGGGCGCCACGCCCCAAAGTGCGCGGTTTCGCAGGCCCTGCGACGAATGCGACGGTCAGCCGAGCCGGACGGCCACCAGATCCCACACGGTTTCGGCCAGCGCTTCCTTGGGGCCGTAGGGGACCGGCGTCTCGGTGCCGTCGGCGCCCAGCACCACGGCCTCGTTCTCCTCGGCGCCGAAGGTCTTGCGCTCCCCCACCTCGTTCACCACCAGCAGGTCGCAGCCCTTGCGTGCCAGCTTGGTGCGGCCGTTGGCCAGCACGTCGTCGGTCTCGGCGGCGAAGCCGACGACCACCTGGCCGGGGCGGGCGCGGTCGGCGGAGATCTCCGCGAGGATGTCCGGATTCCGCACCAGGACGATCGGGTCCGGGTCCTGGCCGTCCTTCTTCTTGATCTTCCCGGTGGCGTAATCGGCAGGCCGGAAGTCCGCGACCGCCGCGGCCATGACCACCGCGTCGGCGTCGGCGGCCGCCTTCAGCACCGCCTCCCGCAGCTGTACGGCCGTACCGACCTGGACGACGTCCACGCCCGCCGGGTCCGGCAGCCCGGTGTTCGCGGCGATCAGCGTGACCCGGGCGCCGCGCGCGGCGGCGGTGCGGGCGAGGGCGTAGCCCTGCTTGCCGGAGGAGCGGTTGCCGAGGAAGCGGACCGGGTCGAGGGGCTCGCGGGTGCCGCCGGCGCTGACCACGACGTGCCGCCCGGTGAGGTCGGGCTCGGTGACGCCCCGGGCCAGCACCCGGCGGCAGACCTCGTAGATCTCCGCGGGGTCCGGCAGCCGGCCCTTGCCGGTGTCGGCGCCGGTGAGGCGGCCGACGGCGGGCTCAATGACGACGGCGCCCCGGCGGCGCAGGGTCGCCACGTTCTCCTGGGTGGCCGGGTGCTCCCACATCTCGGTGTGCATGGCGGGGGCGAACACGACCGGGCAGCGGGCGGTGAGCAGGGTGTTGGTCAGCAGGTCGTCGGCGAGGCCGTGCGCCGCCTTGGCGAGCAGGTCCGCGGTGGCCGGGGCGACCACCACCAGGTCGGCGTGCTGGCCGATGCGGACGTGCGGCACCTCGTGGACGTCGTCCCACACCTCGGTCGAGACGGGGTTGCCGGACAGGGCCGACCAGGTCGCGGCGCCGACGAAGTGCAGCGCGGAGGAGGTGGGCACCACCCGGACGTCGTGTCCCGACTCGGTCAGCCTGCGCAGCAGCTCACAGGCCTTGTACGCGGCGATGCCACCGCTGACCCCCAGAACGACCCTCGGCTTGTCCACGGTCTCTCCCCGGCTCGGAACACGCTCGGAACACGTACAACCCCATGACACACCACAGGCCCGGCAGCATGACTGCCGGGCCTGTGGAAAAGACTGCTGCAAGCGGTGAATACTACTGCGCCGGGCCCTCGACGGCCTCGGACGTCAGCAGCCCCGCGTTGATCTCCCGGAGGGCGATCGAGAGCGGCTTCTCGTGGACGTGGGTGTCGACGAGCGGACCGACGTACTCGAGGAGGCCCTCGCCGAGCTGCGAGTAGTACGCGTTGATCTGGCGGGCCCGCTTGGCCGCGTAGATCACGAGGCTGTACTTCGAGTCGGTGGCCTCGAGGAGCTCGTCGATCGGCGGGTTGATGATGCCCTCGGGCGCGGAGATGGAAGAGGACACGCTCTACCTTCCGATGGATGGGAAAGATTAAGTCAGGCGATCAGAGACGATCACACAACGTCCATCAAGGCTAGCAGCTCGCGCGCCACGTCCTCGACGGAGGTGTTGACCAGGGTCTCGTCGAACTCCCGCTCGGCGGCCAGTTCGACCTTCGCCGCCTGGAGCCGACGCTCGATCACCTCGGGCGGCTCGGTGCCCCGGCCGGTGAGCCTGCGCACCAGCTCCTCCCAGGAGGGAGGAGCCAGGAACACCAGATGAGCCTCTTCCATGGAGTCGCGGACCTGCCGGGCGCCCTGGAGGTCGATCTCCAGCAGGACGGGCTCGCCCGCCTCCAGACGCTCCAGCACGGCCGCGCGCGGCGTGCCGTAGCGGTTGCCCGCGAACTCGGCCCACTCCAGCAGCTCGCCGTTGGCGATCAGCTTGTCCATCTCCTCGTCGGTGACGAAGAAGTAGTGGACTCCGTGCTTCTCGCCGGGTCGGGGCTTGCGGGTCGTCGCCGACACCGAGAGCCAGACCTCGGGGTGTTCCTTGCGCATATGGGCGACGACCGTGCTCTTGCCGACCCCAGAGGGGCCGGAGAGCACGGTCAGCCGCGGACGTTCACTCATGCAGCGATTATTCCAGCAATCCCGGGGTGCCCGGGACTCCCTTCCCGGCGGTGCCGGGATCAGGAGCCGGTGCTGCCGAACTCACGCTCCAGGGAAGCGATCTGGTTGGAGCCGAGGCCACGCACACGGCGGCTCTCGGAGATGCCGAGTCGCTCCATGATCTGCTTGGCGCGGACCTTGCCCACGCCCGGCAGCGACTCAAGAAGGGCGGAGACCTTCATCTTGCCGATGACGTCGTTCTCCTGGCCCTGCTTGATGACCTCGTGAAGGGAGGCGCCGGAGTGCTTGAGTCGATTCTTGACCTCGGCCCGCTCCCGGCGAGCCGCGGCGGCCTTTTCGAGCGCGGCTGCGCGCTGTTCAGGGGTAAGGGGCGGAAGAGCCACGCCTACGTCACCTCGGATGTTGACTGTCGGATACGGACCGGTGAGGAACCTAGTCGCCCCACACCTGCGGAGGTACGAGCAACACGCTTGCCCGTTCTCTGCTCGGAGACTAGCGGGCAAGTCCGCCAGAGTCAGCGAGAACAGCGGAAAAGTCCTGGTCAGCCTCCGCCAGGACGGACATTTAAGACATACTGCCCTGGATTTGAGGATGTATTCAGACTCAAGTCGGCCCGCGGTCACTCATCGGCGGACTCGAACAAGCGTCTAAATACTGCCGATCGAGCGTCTCATACTCGCGATCGGCGTCCCCGCGGGACTCACCCGGCGGTCACGGCCGCCCGGATCTCCTCCGCGAACCGCTCGGCGGACGCGCGCAGCGCCCCGACGTCGGGACCGTGCCGCAGCACCCCCCGGCTGACGTTCGGTACCACATTGCGCACCGCCGCCCCGAAGACCCGGGGAAGGTCGGCCGCAGTGGCCCCCTGGGCGCCGATGCCGGGCGCCAGGAGCGGGCCGTTGATCCTCAGGTCGTAGGAGGACAGATCGCCGAGCGTGGCGCCGACGACCGCCCCGAAGGAGCCGAAAGGCTCCTCCCCCTCGTTCTCGGCGGCCAGGTGGGCCAGCATCGTCGCGCCGACGTCCCGGCCGTCCGCGCGGATCGCGTGCTGGACCTCGCCGCCCTCCGGGTTGGAGGTCAGCGCCAGCACGAACAGTCCCGCGCCGCTCTCCCGCGCCAGCGCCACGGCGGGTGAGAGCGAGCCGTAGCCGAGGTACGGCGAGACGGTCAGCGCGTCCGAGAACAGCGGGGAGTCCTTGTGCAGGAAGGACTCGGCGTACGCGGCCATGGTCGAGCCGATGTCGCCGCGCTTGGCGTCCATGACGACCAGCGCCCCGGCCGCCCGCGCCTCCTCCACCGACTTCTCCAGCACGGCGATCCCGCGCGACCCGAAGCGCTCGAAGAACGCGCTCTGCGGCTTCAGCACGGCGACCCGGTCGGCCATGGCCTCGACGACGGTACGGCTGAACCGCTCCAGTCCCGCGAGATCGTCGTCCAGGCCCCACTCCGAGAGCAGTGCGGCGTGCGGATCGATGCCGACGCACAGCGGGCCCCGCTCGTCCATGGCACGGCGCAGCCGCGCGCCGAAGGGTTCCAGGGTCATGCGGCCTTCCTCACGTCGGCGCCGACCGCGTCGGCGAGGGTGGCGTACGGGCTGGTGCGCAGGCGGGCGGCGAGCCCCTTGTGGATCGCGCGGCCCCAGAAGGGCCCTTCGTAGACGAAGGCGCTGTATCCCTGGACCAGCGTGGCGCCGGCCAGGATGCGCTGCCAGGCGTCCTCGGCGTTCTCGATGCCGCCGACGCCCACCAGGGTGATGCGGTCGCCCACGCGCGCGTAGAGGCGCCGCAGCACCTCCAGGGAGCGGGCCTTGAGCGGGGCGCCGGACAGCCCGCCGGCCTCCTTGACCAGGGCGGGTTCGGAGGTCAGACCGAGGCCCTCGCGCGCGATGGTGGTGTTGGTGGCGATGATCCCGTCCAGGCCGAGCTCGACCGCGAGGTCGGCGACGGCGTCGATGTCCTCGTCGGCGAGGTCCGGCGCGATCTTGACCAGGAGCGGGACGCGGCGCGTGGTGACGGTCCGGTCGGCGGCCTCGCGCACGGCGGTCAGCAGCGGGCGCAGCGCCTCGGTGGCTTGGAGGTTGCGCAGCCCCGGCGTGTTCGGCGAGGAGACGTTCACGACGAGGTAGTCGGCGTACGGCGCCAGCCGCTCGGTCGACTTCACGTAGTCACCGGCCGCCTCGGCCTCGGGCACCACCTTGGTCTTGCCGATGTTCACGCCCACGACCGTCCTGAAGACCGGGTCGCGGGAGGCCAGGCGGGCGGCGACGGCCAGTGAGCCCTCGTTGTTGAAGCCCATGCGGTTGATCAGCGCCCGGTCCGGTACGAGCCGGAAGAGCCGCTTCTTGGGGTTGCCGGGCTGCGCCTCCCCGGTCACGGTGCCGATCTCGACGTGGTCGAAGCCGAGCATCGACATGCCGTCGATGGCGACCGCGTTCTTGTCGAAGCCGGCGGCGAGCCCGAAGGGCCCGTGCATCCGCAGCCCGAAGGCCTCGGTGCGCAGCTCCTTGTGGCGGGGCGCGAGCGCGGCGGCGATGAACGTGCGCAGCACCGGGATGCGCACGGCGAGCCGGATCCAGCGGAAGGCCAGGTAGTGCGCCCGCTCGGGATCCATCCGCTTGAAGACGAGGTTGAAGAAGATCTTGTACATGGTCCTCACCAGGAATGTGGTGTCCGCACCAGGAAGGGCGGTCCGGTGTCCTCACCAAGAGGGGGACACCGTTTCCGGTGTCCCCCTCAGGGCTGCTAGTCGCGGGCCGCGGTCAGGTGTTCGGCGTGTTCCTGGAGCGACCGGACGCCCACGTCGCCGTGGTTGAGGGCGTCGATGCCCTGTACCGCGGCGGCCAGCGCCTGCACGGTCGTCAGGCAGGGCACGGACCGCGCCACGGCGGCCGTACGGATCTCGTAGCCGTCCAGGCGGCCGCCCGTGCCGTAGGGGGTGTTGACGATGAGGTTGACCTCGCCGTCGTGGATGAGCTGGACGATGGTCTTCTCGCCGTTCGGGCCGGTGCCCTCGGACTGCTTGCGCACCACGGTGGCGTTGATGCCGTTGCGCTTGAGGACCTCGGCGGTGCCGGAGGTGGCGAGCAGCTCGAAGCCGTGCGCGACCAGCTCACGGGCCGGGAAGATCACCGAGCGCTTGTCGCGGTTGGCCACCGAGATGAAGGCGCGGCCCTTGGTGGGCAGCGGGCCGTACGCGCCCGCCTGCGACTTGGCGTACGCCGTGCCGAAGACGGAGTCGATGCCCATGACCTCGCCGGTGGAGCGCATCTCCGGGCCGAGGACGGTGTCCACACCGCGGCCGTGGATGTCGCGGAAGCGCGACCACGGCATGACGGCCTCCTTGACGGAGATCGGCGCGTCCAGCGGCAGCTCGCCGCCGTCCCCGGTGCGCGGCAGCAGCCCCTCGGCCCGCAGCTCGGCGACGGTCGCGCCGAGCGAGATCCGGGCGGCGGCCTTCGCCAGCGGCACCGCGGTCGCCTTCGAGGTGAAGGGGACCGTACGGGACGCGCGCGGGTTGGCCTCCAGGACGTAGAGGATGTCACCCGCCATCGCGAACTGGATGTTGATCAGGCCGCGGACGCCGACGCCGCGGGCGATGGCCTCCGTGGACGCCCGGAGCCGCTTGATGTCGAAGCCGCCGAGGGTGATCGGGGGCAGCGCGCACGCGGAGTCGCCGGAGTGGATGCCGGCCTCCTCGATGTGCTCCATCACGCCGCCGAGGTAGAGCTCCTCGCCGTCGTAGAGCGCGTCCACGTCGATCTCGATCGCGTCGTCCAGGAAGCGGTCGACGAGGACCGGCCGGGTCGGGCTGATCTCGGTCGACTCGGCGATGTAGGACGACAGCCGGGTCTCGTCGTAGACGATCTCCATGCCGCGCCCGCCGAGGACGTACGACGGCCGCACGAGGACCGGGTAGCCGATCTCGTCGGCGATGGCCTTGGCCTCGGCGAAGGTGGTGGCGGTGCCGTGCTTGGGGGCCGGGAGGCCGGCCTCCTTGAGGACGCGGCCGAAGGCGCCGCGGTCCTCGGCGGCGTGGATCGCCTCCGGGGACGTACCGACGACCGGGACGCCGTTGTCCTTCAGCGCCTGCGCCAGGCCCAGCGGCGTCTGGCCGCCGAGCTGCACGACGACGCCCGCGATCGGACCGGCCTTCGCCTCCGCGTGGACGATCTCCAGCACGTCCTCCAGCGTCAGCGGCTCGAAGTACAGGCGGTCGGAGGTGTCGTAGTCGGTGGAGACGGTCTCCGGGTTGCAGTTGACCATCACGGTCTCGTACCCGGCCTCGCTCAGCGCGAAGGAGGCGTGGACGCAGGAGTAGTCGAACTCGATGCCCTGGCCGATCCGGTTCGGGCCGGAGCCGAGGATGATCACCGCGGGCTTCTCGCGCGGGGCGACCTCGGTCTCCTCGTCGTAGGAGGAGTAGAAGTACGGCGTCTTCGCCGCGAACTCGGCGGCGCAGGTGTCGACCGTCTTGTAGACCGGGCGGATGCCGAGCGCGTGCCGCACCTCGCGGACGACGTCCTCGCGCAGGCCGCGGATCTCGCCGATCTGCTGGTCGGAGAAGCCGTGCCGCTTGGCCTCGGCGAGCAGCTCGGGGGTCAGCTCGGGCGCCTCGGCGAGCTCGTCGGCGATCTCCTTGAGCAGGAAGAGCTGGTCGACGAACCAGGGGTCGATCTTCGTGTACGCGAAGACCTCCTCGGGCGTGGCGCCCGCGCGGATGGCCTGCATGACGGTGTTGATCCGGCCGTCGGTGGGGCGGACGGACTCCTCCAGCAGCGCGGCCTTGTCGCCGGGCTCGCCGACGAAGGTGAACTGGCTGCCCTTCTTCTCCAGCGAGCGCAGCGCCTTCTGGAACGCCTCGGTGAAGTTGCGGCCGATGGCCATGGCCTCGCCGACCGACTTCATGGTGGTGGTCAGCGTGGAGTCGGCGGACGGGAACTTCTCGAAGGCGAACCGGGGGGCCTTGACGACCACGTAGTCGAGCGTGGGCTCGAAGGAGGCCGGGGTCTCCTGGGTGATGTCGTTCGGGATCTCGTCGAGGGTGTAGCCGACGGCGAGCTTGGCGGCGATCTTGGCGATCGGGAAGCCGGTCGCCTTGGAGGCGAGCGCGCTCGACCGGGACACGCGCGGGTTCATCTCGATGACGATGACCCGGCCGTCCTCGGGGTTGACCGCGAACTGGATGTTGCAGCCGCCGGTGTCGACGCCGACCTCGCGGATGATCGCGATGCCGACGTCGCGCAGCACCTGGTACTCGCGGTCGGTCAGCGTCATCGCGGGGGCGACGGTGATCGAGTCACCGGTGTGCACTCCCATGGGGTCGAAGTTCTCGATGGAGCAGACGACCACGACGTTGTCGTGCTTGTCGCGCATCAGCTCCAGCTCGTACTCCTTCCAGCCGAGGATGGACTCCTCCAGGAGCACCTCGGTGGTCGGCGAGAGCGTGAGGCCCTGCCCGGCGATGCGGCGCAGCTCCTCCTCGTCGTGGGCGAAGCCGGAGCCGGCGCCGCCCATGGTGAAGGACGGACGGACGACGACCGGGTAGCCGCCGAGGGTCTCGACGCCCTTGAGGACGTCGTCCATGGTGTGGCAGATGACCGAGCGGGCGGACTCGCCGTGGCCGATCTTCTTGCGGACCTCCTCGACGACCACCTTGAACTGGTCGCGGTCCTCGCCCTTGTGGATCGCCTCCACGTTGGCGCCGATCAGCTCGACGCCGTACTTCTCCAGGACGCCGTTCTCGTGCAGCGAGATGGCGGTGTTGAGCGCCGTCTGGCCGCCCAGGGTGGGCAGCAGGGTGTCCGGGCGCTCCTTGGCGATGATCTTCTCGACGAACTCGGGGGTGATCGGCTCGACGTAGGTGGCGTCGGCGATCTCCGGGTCGGTCATGATCGTCGCCGGGTTGGAGTTGACCAGGATGACGCGCAGGCCCTCGGCCTTGAGCACGCGGCACGCCTGCGTGCCGGAGTAGTCGAACTCGGCGGCCTGGCCGATGACGATCGGGCCGGAGCCGATGACCAGGACGGACTGGATATCGGTGCGCTTAGGCACGCTGGCCCTCCATCAAAGACGTGAAGCGGTCGAACAGGTAGGCGGCGTCGTGCGGGCCGGCCGCCGCCTCGGGGTGGTACTGGACGCTGAAGGCCGGCTTGTCGAGCAGCTGCAGGCCCTCCACCACGTTGTCGTTCAGGCAGACGTGGGAGACCTCGGCGCGGCCGAAGGGGGTGTCGGAGACCTTGTCGAGCGGGGCGTCGACGGCGAAGCCGTGGTTGTGCGCGGTGACCTCGACCTTGCCGGTCGTACGGTCCTGCACGGGCTGGTTGATGCCGCGGTGGCCGTACTTCAGCTTGTACGTGCCGAAGCCGAGCGCGCGGCCCAGGATCTGATTGCCGAAGCAGATGCCGAACAGCGGCGTGCCGCGCTCCAGGACCGCCTGCATGAGGGCGACCGGGTGGTCGGCGGTGGACGGGTCGCCCGGACCGTTGGAGAAGAACACGCCGTCGGGCTGGACCGCGTACACGTCCTCGGCGGTCGCGGTCGCCGGCAGGACGTGCACCTCGATGCCGCGCTCGGCCATCCGGTGCGGGGTCATGCCCTTGATGCCGAGGTCGATGGCGGCGACGGTGAACTTCTTCTCGCCGATCGCCGGGACGACGTACGGCTCGCTGGTGGCGACCTCGGCGGAGAGGTCGGCGCCCGTCATCTCGGGGGCCTGGCGCACCTCGGAGATCATGGTGCCCTCGTCGGGCAGGGCGTTGCCGGAGAAGATGCCGACGCGCATGGCGCCGCGCTCGCGCAGATGACGGGTCAGCGCGCGCGTGTCGATGCCGGAGATCCCGACGACGCCCTGCCGGCGCAGCTCCTCGTCCAGCGAGCGCCGGGAGCGCCAGTTGGACGGCACGCGCGCGGGGTCGCGCACGACGTATCCGGCGACCCAGATCCGCTTCGACTCGGAGTCCTCGTCGTTGACGCCGGTGTTGCCCACGTGCGGGGCGGTCATCACGACGACCTGGCGGTGGTACGACGGGTCGGTGAGGGTCTCCTGGTAGCCGGTCATCCCGGTGGAGAACACGGCCTCGCCGAAGGTCACCCCCACGGCCCCGTAGGCACGGCCGCGGAAGATCCGGCCGTCCTCCAGGACGAGGACGGCGGGAACCCTGGTGGCTCCCCTGGTGGAGGTCGTCATCGTGCGCCTTCCGTGTCGTTGATCATCTGGTTCAGGGTGTCGACCCATTCGGTATGCTCGGCCGCCGTGTCCGAGCGGAAGCCGGAGTCGATCAGGCGGTCGCCGTGCGCCCAGGTCACCACGAGCAGTCCGCCCTCGGTCAGGACCTTGCCGGCGATGCCCTTGTCGAGCCGGGCCTCGCGCAGCTGCCCGGCCGGGACGAAGAAGTCGCTCGCCCCGGGGCGTACGACGTCCAGGCCCGCCTCCGTCAGCGTGAGCTCGACCCGGCTGCGGGTGCCCAGGCCGTGCGCCACGATGCGGTCGAGCCACTGCCCGGCGGTCGTGGAGCCGTGGTACCGGCCGCTCATCGTCAGTGTGGCCTCGCCCGGCTCGGACGGCGCGCTGGGCAGCTCGGGCAGGTCGCCCTGGAGCGTGCCGCGCCATTTCCAGCCCTCGCGCATCAGCCAGTAGACGAGCGCGACGAAGAGGGCCAGTCCGACGAGCCAGCCGATCCGGGCGGCCCAGTCGGTCACCTCGGCCGACTTCTGTTCGGCGAGCAGAGTTACAGGTGTCACGTGAGCTTCCCGTCGACGAGCGTGGCCTTGCCCCGGAGCCACGTGTGCGTCACACGGCCCGGCAGCTCACGCCCCTGGTACGGAGTGTTGCGGCTGCGCGAGGCGAAGCCCGCGGGGTCCACGGACCCACGGTATTCCGTGTCGACGAGCGTGAGGTTGGCGGGCTCACCAGCCGAGACGGGGCGGCCGTGGCCCGTCGCCCGCCCGATCTCGGCGGGCTTGACGGACATGCGCTCGGCGACCCCGGCCCAGGTGAGGAGCCCGGTGTCCACCATGGTCTCCTGGACCACTGACAACGCGGTCTCCAGGCCGACCATGCCCATGGCGGCCGCGGCCCACTCGCAGTCCTTGTCCTCGTGCGGGTGCGGGGCGTGGTCGGTGGCGACGATGTCGATCGTGCCGTCGGCGAGCGCCTCGCGCAGCGCCAGCACGTCACGCTCGGTGCGCAGCGGCGGGTTGACCTTGTAGACCGGGTTGTACGTCCGCACCAGCTCGTCGGTGAGCAGGAGGTGGTGCGGGGTGACCTCGGCGGTGACGTCGATGCCGCGGGACTTGGCCCAGCGCACGATCTCGACGGACCCGGCGGTCGACAGGTGGCAGATGTGGACGCGGGAGCCGACGTGCTCGGCGAGCAGGACGTCCCGGGCGATGATCGACTCCTCGGCCACCGCGGGCCAGCCCCCGAGTCCCAGCTCGGCGGAGACGACGCCCTCGTTCATCTGGGCGCCCTCGGTCAGCCGCGGCTCCTGCGCGTGCTGCGCGACGACGCCGCCGAAGGCCTTCACGTACTCCAGCGCCCGGCGCATCATCACGGCGTCGTCGACGCACTTGCCGTCGTCGGAGAAGACGGTGACACCGGCCGCCGACTCGTGCATGGCGCCCAGCTCGGCGAGCTTCTTGCCCTCCAGGCCGACGGTGACGGCACCGATGGGCTGGACGTCGCAGTAGCCGTGCTCCTGGCCGAGCCGGTAGACCTGCTCGACCACGCCGGCGGTGTCGGCGACGGGGAAGGTGTTGGCCATGGCGAACACGGCGGTGTAGCCGCCGCCGGCCGCCGCGCGCGTGCCGGTCAGGACGGTCTCGGAGTCCTCGCGGCCGGGCTCGCGCAGATGGGTGTGCAGATCGACCAGGCCGGGCAGCAGCACCTTGCCGGCCGCCTCGACGACCTCGGCGCCCTCCGCGCTCAGCCCGGTGCCCACCTCGGCGATGGTCGCGCCGTCGATCAGGACGTCCTGCGGCTCGCCGCCGAGCACCTTCGCACCACGGATCAGGATCTTGCTCATCTGTCTTACTTCTCCTCGATGCGGGTGTGGGTGACGGCGGGCTGGTTGCCGCCCAGCAGCAGGTACAGGACGGCCATCCGGATGGAGACTCCGTTTGCGACCTGCTCGACGACGGTGCAGCGCTCGGAGTCGGCGACCTCGGCGGTGATCTCCATGCCGCGCACCATCGGCCCGGGGTGCATCACGATGGCGTGCTCGGGCATCTTGGCCATGCGGTCGCCGTCGAGGCCGTAGCGGCGCGAGTACTCGCGCTCGGTGGGGAAGAACGCGGCGTTCATGCGCTCCCGCTGGACGCGGAGCATCATCACGGCGTCGGACTTGGGCAGCACGGCGTCCAGGTCGTACGACACCTCGCACGGCCAGGTACCGACGCCGACCGGCACCAGGGTGGGCGGGGCGACCAGGGTGACCTCGGCGCCGAGGGTGTGCAGCAGGTCGACGTTGGAGCGGGCGACCCGGCTGTGCAGGACGTCGCCGACCAGCGTGATCCGCTTGCCGGCCAGGTCCTGGCCGAGCCCGGCGTCCCGGCCGACGAGCCGGCGGCGCATGGTGAACGCGTCCAGCAGGGCCTGGGTCGGGTGCTGGTGGGTGCCGTCACCGGCGTTGATGACGACCGCGTCGATCCACCCGGAGTTGGCGAGGCGGTACGGCGCTCCGGAGGCGCCGTGCCGGATGACCACGGCGTCCACGCCCATGGCCTCCAGTGTCTGGGCGGTGTCCTTGAGGGACTCGCCCTTGGAGACGCTGGATCCCTTGGCCGAGAAGTTGATGACGTCCGCGGACAGGCGCTTCTCGGCGGCCTCGAAGGAGATACGCGTGCGCGTGGAGTCCTCGAAGAAGAGGTTCACGATGGTGCGGCCGCGCAGGGTCGGCAGCTTCTTGATGGGCCGGTCGGCCACCCGGGCCATCTCCTCGGCGGTGTCGAGGATCTGGACGGCGTCGTCGCGGGTGAGATCGGCGGCCGAGATGAGATGACGCTGCATCTGTCAGGCTCCGTAAGGCAGTTCAGGTATGGGGAGATTCCGGGCAGGCGAGGGCGCGCCGACAGGGCGTACGCGGTCCGGCTGCTACGAGGTCGGCTTCACACCGAGCAGCACGGTGTCGCGACCGTCCTCCTCGGTGAGCTGGACCTTGACCGTCTCCCGCAACGACGTGGGGAGGTTCTTGCCGACGTAGTCGGCGCGGATGGGCAGTTCGCGGTGGCCGCGGTCGACGAGCACGGCGAGCTGCACGGCCCGGGGGCGGCCGAGGTCGTTCAGCGCGTCGAGGGCGGCACGGATGGTGCGGCCGGAGAAGAGCACGTCGTCGACGAGGACGACCAGCCGGCCGTCGAGCCCGTCACCGGGGATCTCCGTACGGGCGAGCGCGCGCGGCGGGTGCATGCGCAGGTCGTCGCGGTACATGGTGATGTCGAGCGAGCCGACCGGGATCTTGCCGCCGGTGATCTCTTCGAGCTTCTCGGCCAGCCGCCGGGCGAGGAAGACGCCCCGGGTGGGAATGCCGAGGAGCACCACGTCGTCGGCGCCCTTGGCGCGTTCGACGATCTCGTGGGCGATGCGGGTCAGTACCCGCGCGATGTCGGGGCCCTCGAGAACGGGCCGCGCATCGGACGCTTGCGTGTCCATGGGAAAAGGACCTCCTTCTCCGCCTCACGGGACGGACCTTAAAGGACGTCGGGTTTGCGTCATCCACCGTAGCAGGCCGGGAACCGGACCCGGATCACCCCCTTGGCCCAACCGACCGCCGCGACCACGGAAGAGCCGGTGTGGACCATTCGGCTTGACGCACGAGAGTCACGCTGCGTAACCTCACAGTGAGTTACCAGCCGCGCGGCAGGAAGACAGCCGGCCGCGTCGACACAGTGTCCGGGGAGCTATATGTCCAGCGAATACGCCAAACAGCTCGGGGCCAAGCTCCGGGCCATCCGCACCCAGCAGGGCCTTTCCCTCCACGGTGTCGAGGAGAAGTCCCAGGGACGCTGGAAGGCCGTGGTGGTCGGTTCGTACGAGCGCGGCGACCGTGCCGTGACCGTGCAGCGCCTTGCCGAGCTGGCGGATTTCTACGGCGTTCCGGTGCAGGAGCTGCTGCCCGGCACCACGCCGGGCGGGGCCGCCGAGCCGCCGCCGAAGCTGGTCCTGGACCTGGAGCGCCTGGCCCACGTACCGGCCGAGAAGGCGGGCCCCCTCCAGCGCTACGCCGCGACGATCCAGTCGCAGCGCGGTGACTACAACGGCAAGGTGCTCTCGATCCGCCAGGACGACCTGCGCACACTCGCCGTCATCTACGACCAGTCCCCCTCGGTCCTCACCGAGCAGCTGATCAGCTGGGGCGTGCTGGACGCCGACGCCCGCCGCGCGGTGTCCCACGAGGAGAGCTGAACGCTCCGCGGGTTGAGCAGAAACGTAACGCCGGGGTGGCAGGAGCTATACGGCTCCCGCCACCCCGGCGGTATTTCTGCCCCGCACGGGACGGCGGTCCCTCGCAACGCCGCCAGCAGCAGTTCCCCAGGGGCGCGGGGCACCGCGCGACCAGCCACGGACCACCGCCGGACCGCCCGCAAGCCGGCACCACCCCGCCCCTGGGCGCACGAACGCCGGGGGCCCGCAGCAAGCGCGCTGCGGGCCCCCGGCGTTCGTCGTACCGCCGCCTACGCCTCCCGGCGCAGCGTCGGCTTGAGCTCCTTCAGACGGCCGAGGAGGCCGTTCACGAACGAGGGCGACTCGTCCGTGGAGAACTCCTTGGCCAGCTGCACCATCTCGTCGAGCACGACGGCGTCCGGGGTCTCGTCGACCCAGATCAGCTCGTAGGCGCCGAGCCGCAGGATGTTGCGGTCCACGACCGGCATCCGGTCCAGCGTCCAGCCGACGGAGTACTGCGCGAGCAGCTCGTCGATCCGGCGCGCGTGCTCCGCGTAGCCCTCGACGAGCTGCATCGTGTACTCGCTCACCGGCGGCTGGCGGGTGTCGGCGTGGGAGAGCCGGACCCAGTCCGCGAGGACCGTCAGGACGTCGGCGTCGCGCTGGTCGCCCTCGAAGAGGATCTGGAAGGCGCGCTTGCGGGCCGTGTTGCGGGCAGCCACGGTTAGCTGTTCACCCGGCCGAGGTAGTCGCTCGTGCGGGTGTCGACCTTGATCTTCTCGCCGGTGGTGATGAAGAGCGGGACGTTGATCTGGTGGCCGGTCTCCAGGATGGCGGGCTTGGTGCCACCGGTGGAGCGGTCGCCCTGGACGCCTGGCTCGGTCTCCTGGATGACGAGCTCGACGGCGGCCGGCAGCTCGACGAAGAGCACCTCGCCCTCGTGCTGCGCGACGGTGGCGGTGAAGCCCTCGATCAGGAAGTTGGCGGCGTCGCCGACGGCCTTGCGGTCGACCATCAGCTGGTCGTAGGTCTCCATGTCCATGAAGACGAAGTACTCGCCGTCCATGTACGAGAACTGCATGTCGCGCTTGTCGACAGTGGCCGTCTCGACCTTGACACCGGCGTTGAACGTCTTGTCGACGACCTTGCCGGAGAGCACGTTCTTGAGCTTGGTGCGCACGAAGGCCGGGCCCTTGCCGGGCTTGACGTGCTGGAACTCGACGACGGACCAGAGCTGGCCGCCTTCGAGCTTGAGCACCATGCCGTTCTTGAGGTCGTTCGTGGAAGCCACGGTTGCGGAATCTCCTGGACTGACGTGGACGACCCCGGCGCACGCACTCCTACAGCGCGAGCAGCTCCTTGGTCGTGATGGTGAGTAGCTCGGGTCCGCCGTCCGCCTCGGGGCGGACGACGAGCGTGTCATCGATCCGGACGCCGCCCCGGCCCGGGAGGTGAACCCCCGGTTCGACGGTGACCGGCACGCAAGCGTCCAGTTTACCCATGGCCGCGGGAGCCAACTGCGGGTCCTCGTCGATTTCGAGTCCGACGCCATGGCCGGTGAGCGGTGGCAGCCCCTCCGTATGCCCCGCGGAGTCCAGCACCTGGCGGGCCGCCCGGTCCACGTCGCGGTAGGCGGCGCCGGGCGCCAGGCTCTCCCGGCCGGCACGCTGAGCGGCGAAGACGAGGTCGTACAGCTCGATCTGCCAGTCGGCCGGCGAGGTGCCGATGACGAAGGTCCGGCCGATCTCGCAGCGGTAGCCGCGGTAAGTGGCGCCCAGGCAGACGGAGAGAAAGTCGCCCTCCTCGACCCGCCGGTCGGTGGGCCGGTGGCCGCGGCGGCCGGAGTTCGGGCCGGTGGCGACGGAGGTCGGGAAGGCGGGGCCGTCGGCGCCGTGGTCGACGAGCCGGCGCTCCAGCTCCAGGGCGAGATGCCGCTCGGTGCGGCCGACGAGGATGGACTCCAGCAGCTCGCCGAGGGCCTGGTCGGCGATCTCGGCGCCGATCCGCAGACAGGAGATCTCCTCCTCGTCCTTCACCACCCTCAGCTGTTCGACGGCTCCGCCCAGCTCCGCGAGACGCAGCCGGGGCGCGACGGAGCCGATGGCCCGGTACCGGGCGACGGTGAGGTGATGCTCTTCCACGGCCAGGGACTCGGCGCGCTGCCCTCCGGCGAGATCGGCGGCGGCCACCGCGGGATCGCCTCCGGCGCCGGGGAGCCGGTGCACGCGCAGCGCCTCGTCCGGGCGGCCCCCGGCGGGACGGTCGTCCGGCGGGCCGGTGCACACCAGGACGTCCTCGGTCCGGCCGATCAGCAGGACGGCGTTCTTGGGGGCCGCGCCCGCCAGGTAGCGGACGTTGGCGGGGCGGGTGACCAGAGCGGAGTGGCTGCCGCCGGCTTGGCAGTGGTCCCGCAGGCGGGATCTTCGGGTGGCGTACACCTCTGACATGACACGAGCGTAGGAGTCTTGTAGGTGCGGCGCCGGTCGGGAGGGCCGAGTGGGGGGTGGTCGCGGTTGCTGGGCCGGGTGCGGGGCCGTGGGGGCTTGTCGCGCAGTTCCCCGCGCCCCTAGGGAGGTCGTCCTCCCCTGCGTCGAACAGATCCCTACCAGCTCGGCGGGCTCGCTATGGACCGGGCCAGTACGTCGTCCAGGACCTGGGCCGTCTGCTGCACGTCCAGCTGGGAGTTGTCGATGATCGGCAGGCCCGAGCCGTACCAGCCCGCCATGCGGCCGTGGATGCGGGCCACTTCCTCGTCGGTGAGGCGGCGGTTGCCGGAGCGTTCCGCGTTGCGCTCCAGGACGATCTCCAGGCCCGGCAGGAGGACCACCGGCAGCAGGCCGGGGCCCACATGGCGCTTCCAGCCGCCGAGGCCGACGACCGGGCGGTCGGGGAAGACCGCGTCGTCGAGGATGCAGGAGATGCCGTTGGCCAGGAAGTTGCGGGCGGCGAAGCCGCAGGTGCGGCGGGCCAGGCGGTACTGGGCCTCCGAGTGGTCGTTCCAGCCGGTCTGGGGGTCGGCGAAGCCGGAGCGGACCCATTCGCGGACGTCGTCGAGGCTGATGTGGGCCGTGGGCACCCGGCGGTGGTCGGCCCAGTACTTGGCGACGCTGGTCTTCCCGGCGCCGGCCGGGCCGATGAGCAGCACCGCGAGGGTCGTGCCGGACGGATCGGGCGCGCCCGGGGCGGGGACGGGCGGCATGGCGACCGGGCCGCCGGGGGGCAGCGGCACATGGCCGGTGGTCTCCGGGGCCGGGGGCTGCGGGACGTGCGGGGGCGCGGGCGGAACCGGGCCCGGGGGCTGCCCGGTGAAGCCGGGCGCCGGCGGGGGCACGGGGGCGGCCCCCTGGTGCGGGCCCGGGTGCGGCGGACCCGGGTGGTGTGCGGCCGGGGACCAGCCGACGGCCGGTCCGTGCCCCGGCTGGTGGGGCGGCGGCAGCGGAGAACCCACTGCGTGCTGCATCCGGTGCCACTCCATCTCGTACGGGACATTGGCGCTGGCAGCGAGGGGCGAGCCCCGCTCCCTACCGAACGGTACCGCCCCCGGCCACTGTTTGGTGAACGGCCGGGGGCGGTCCGAAGTGCCCCTGCGCACAGGGAAAATCGGGCGTACGGCGCCCCGGCGGACTTACTGGCCCACTTCTCCGTACGCGGCGAGCAGCACGGCCGGGTCCGGGCCCTCCAGGACGGTGGGCTTGGCCAGGCCGTCCAGGACGATGAAGCGGAGCAGGTCGCCGCGGGACTTCTTGTCGACCTTCATGTTCTCCAGCAGCTTGGGCCACTGGTCGTAGCGGTAGTGCAGCGGAAGACCGACCGCCTCCAGGATCGTGCGGTGCCGGTCGGCGGTCGCGTCGTCGAGCCGCCCGGCCAGGCGGCCCAGTTCGGCGGCGAAGTGCATGCCGACGGCCACCGCCGCGCCGTGCCGCCACTGGTAGCGCTCGTTCTTCTCGATGGCGTGGCCGAGGGTGTGGCCGTAGTTGAGGATCTCGCGCAGGCCCGACTCCTTCAGGTCCGAGGAGACGACCTCGGCCTTGACCCGGATCGAGCGCTCGATCAGCTCGGCGGTGTGCGGTCCGGCCGGGGTGCGGGCGGCCTCGGGGTCGGACTCGATGAGGTCGAGGATCACCGGGTCGGCGATGAAGCCGGCCTTGATGACCTCGGCGAGCCCGGAGACGTAGTCGTTGACCGCGAGGGAGTCCAGTGCGGCCAGGTCGCACAGGACACCGGCCGGGGGGTGGAAGGCGCCGACGAGGTTCTTGCCCTCGGCGGTGTTGATGCCGGTCTTGCCGCCGACGGCCGCGTCGACCATGGCGAGCACGGTCGTCGGGATGGCGATCCAGCGCACCCCGCGCAGCCAGGTCGCGGCCACGAACCCGGCGAGGTCGGTGGTGGCGCCGCCGCCGACGCCCACCACGACGTCGGTGCGGGTGAAGCCGGACTGGCCGAGCGCCTTCCAGCAGTAGGCGGCGACCTCGGCGGTCTTGGCCTCCTCGGCGTTCGGCACCTGGATGGCGACGGCGTCGAAGCCCTGCCCGGCGAGGTCGGCACGCAGCGCCTCGCCGGTCTCGGCGAGGGCCTCGGGGTGGATGACGGCGACCCGCTTGACCCGGTCGCCGATCAACCCGCCGAGTTCGCCCAGGAGTTGACGGCCCACCAGGACCTCGTACGGCTCACTGCCCGCCGTGCCGCCGACCTGGATCCTGGTGACTTGGCTTGCCATGACGTCCTCCGGCCGGGGGTCCGGGGGTTGCCCCCCGGGGGATGCAGTCAACTCCAGTGCGTCCAGTGCGTCCAGGGCGGCTCGGGTGACTTCTTCGGGCGTACGGCCGTCGGTGGTCACGACCGCCGTGGCGATCTGCTCGTACAGCGGGCGGCGGGCCTCCATCAGCTCGCGCCACTGCTTGCGGGGGTTGACCGCGAGCAGCGGGCGGGCGGCGTTCAGGCCGGTGCGCTTGACCGCCTCCTCGACGTCCATCGAGAGGTAGACGACCCGCAGTCCGGCCAGCGCCGTGCGCGTGTCCTCGTCCAGGATGGCGCCGCCGCCGAGCGCGAGGACGCCCTCGTGCTCGGCCAGGGCCCGCAGCACGGCCTGCTTCTCGATCGCGCGGAAGACGGGCTCGCCCTCGTCGACGAAGATCTCGGCGATGGCCCGGCCCTGCTCGGCGACGATGTCGTCGTCGGTGTCGCGGTAGCCGACGCCGAGCCGCTCGGCGAGCAGCCGCCCGACGGTGGACTTGCCCACGCCCATCGGGCCGACGAGCACCACCACCGGGTTCACCGGATCACCAGGTTGTCGAGGTAGGAGCGCACATTGCGCCGGGTCTCGGCGACCGAGTCGCCGCCGAACTTCTCCGCCACCGCGTCCGCGAGGACCAGGGCCACCATGGCCTCGGCGACGATGCCGGCGGCCGGGACCGCGGAGACGTCGGAGCGCTGGTGGTGGGCGGCGGCGGCCTCGCCGGTGGTGACGTCCACGGTCTGCAGGGCGCGCGGCACGGTCGCGATCGGCTTCATCGCGGCCCGGACCCGCAGCAGCTCACCGGTGGTCAGACCGCCCTCGGTGCCGCCGGAGCGGCCGGAGACGCGCTTGATGCCCTCGGGGGTGTTGACGATCTCGTCGTGCGCCTTGGAGCCCGGCACCCGCGCCAGCTCGAACCCGTCGCCCAGCTCCACGCCCTTGATCGCCTGGATGCCCATGAGCGCACCGGCGAGCCGCGCGTCCAGCTTGCGGTCCCAGTGCACGTGCGAGCCGAGGCCGACGGGGACGCCGTAGGCCAGGATCTCGACCACGCCGCCGAGGGTGTCGCCGTCCTTGTGGGCCTGGTCGACCTCCGCGACCATCGCCTTCGAGGTGTCCGCGTCCAGGCAGCGCAGCGGGTCGGCGTCCAGCCTCTCGACGTCGGCCGGGGTCGGGTACACACCCTGCGGGGCCTTCACGGAGCACAGCTCGACCACGTGGCTGACGATCTCGATGCCCGCGGTCTCCTTCACGTACGACCGCGCCACCGCGCCGAGCGCCACCCGGGCCGCCGTCTCACGCGCCGAGGCGCGCTCCAGGATCGGCCGGGCCTCGTCGAAGCCGTACTTCTGCATGCCCGCGAGGTCCGCGTGGCCGGGGCGGGGCCGGGTCAGCGGGGCGTTGCGGGCGAGCCCGGCGAGGATCTCCGGGTCGACCGGGTCGGCCGCCATGACCTGGTCCCACTTGGGCCACTCGGTGTTGCCGACCATGATCGCCACCGGGGAGCCCAGGGTGAGGCCGTGCCGGACGCCGCCGAGGAAGGTGACCTCGTCGCGCTCGAACTTCATCCGCGCACCGCGGCCATAGCCGAGCCGGCGCCGGGCCAGGTGGTCCGCCACCATCTCCGTGGTGATCGGCACGCCGGCCGGGAGGCCCTCCAGCGTCGCCACGAGTGCGGGGCCGTGGGACTCCCCCGCGGTCAGCCAGCGCAACCTGCTCAACGATGCTCCTCAGTGCTCGCGCCCTGGTACTGCCCTTCGTACGCGTGTCCTCGCGTACGGCGACGGCAAGACCAGGTGCGCGGCCCCGGCCCGCCACTTCCGATCCTCCCACGTCCCGGCGCCGTCCCCGGCCGCCGGTCCATCAGTCGGACGCGAATGTGCCAGGCCGCGACGCGGCTGCGCCATCAGGCGGAGCTGTCCTCCGGGCGCCGCTGCGGGGCGTACGGGCCCAGGTAGTCGGCCCCGCTGCCCTGGCCGTGGGGCGCAGCCGCCGGGACAGGCTGCGGCTGACGCGGCGCACGGCGGCGGGCGATCTTGTTGCGCAGCCTGATGGTCCAGGTGACCAGCAGGGCGAGCACGATCAGGACCAGCACGGTGTTCTGCACCCAGTCGGGCAGGAACCACAGCAGGCTCTCGAAGATCTGGCTCTTGCCGGACGCCAGCGGCTGACCTGTGGACATCGAACGCGTTCCCCTCCCGGTCCCGCCCCCTGCGGAACCGGAAGGATCTTAGCGGGCGTCGAGCGCGTGTTCGCCCGCTTTTCGCATGGCGTCCAGCGGTGCCGGGGTGCGCCGCGTCATCTGCTCGACCTGGAGCACCGCCTGGTGCACCAGCAGGTCGAGCCCGCTCACGACGGCCCCGCCGAACATGGACCAGCGGGCCGCGAGCGCGGTGGGCCAGGGGTCGTAGAGCACGTCGAACAGCGTGGCGGGGCGCTCCGGTACGGCGGAGGCGAGCTCGTCGGTCGCACCGGCCGGCGTGGTCGCGACGACCAGGGGCGCGCGCAGCGCCTCGGCGGCGTCCGCCCAGTCCGCCGTACGCACCTCGACGTCGAGCCGTTCGCCCCACTGCCGCATCTCCGCGGCGCGGGCGGCGCTGCGGACATAGGCCACGACCTCACCGGTGCAGATGCGGGCGAGCGCGGCCAGCGCGGAGGAGGCGGTGGCACCCGCGCCCAGGATCGCGGCCGAGTCGACCTGCTCGATGCCGCGTTCGCGCAGGGCGGCGACCATGCCGGGGATGTCGGTGTTGTCGCCGGTGCGGCGGCCGTCCTCGGTGAACACGACGGTGTTGACCGCCTCGACCGAGCGGGCCGTCTCGCTGACCTCGTCGAGCAGCGGGATGACCGCCCGCTTCAGCGGCATGGTCAGCGACAGTCCGGCCCACTCGGGGCCGAGTTCGGCGAAGAACCCGGGCAGCGCGGCCTCGTCCACCTCGTACCGGTCGTACGTCCAGCCGGTGAGCCCCAGCTGCTCGTAGGCGGCGCGGTGCAGCACCGGCGAGAGGGAGTGGGCGATGGGCGAACCGAGCACGGCGGCCCGGCGGGCGTCTGTGCCCTGACCTGTCATTGCACCTGTCCTTGAGCCGTCAGTCGTTGTTCCGCGACGCGTTGAACTGCTCGACCAGCTTCTCGTGCTCGGCGAGCGTCTTGGTGAACTTGCTGGTCTTGCCGTCCAGCGAGATGAAGTAGTACCAGCCGTCGTCCGTCGGGTTCAGCGCGCCCTTCAGCGCCTCTTCGCCCGGGTTGTCGATCGGGCCGGGCGGCAGTCCCTTGACGAAGTAGGTGTTGTACGGGTTGTCGAACTCCCGCAGCTCGGCGATCGTCAGGTCGATCTTGCTCTGGTTCTTGATGTAGTTGTACGTGGAGTCGAACTCCAGCGAGCCGTAGGTCTCGGGGTTGCCGGGCTTGAGGCGGTTGTAGACCACTTCGGCCATCTTGCGGAAGTCGTCGTGGCTGGTGCCCTCGGCCTGCGCCAGGCTCGCCACGGTGAGCAGCTGCCAGGGGTTGTCCAGGCCCAGGTCCTCGGCCTTCTTCTCCAGGCCGAGCTCCTCGTACTTCTCCGTGGCCCGGGCGACCATCCGCTTGAGGACGGCCTCGGGCTTCTGGCCCTTGGCCACCGGGTAGCTGGACGGGTAGAGGAAGCCCTCCAGCGGGTCCTTGACGTCCTTGTGGCCCGTCGCCCACTCGGGAAGGCCGAGGCTGTCCGCCTTCTCCTCGGCGATCTCCGCCGTGGTGCCCTTGTCGAGTTCCAGGCGCGCGTCGATCAGCTTGTAGACCGCGACATTGCGGGTGCCCTCGGGAATGATCAGGTTGTTCTGGCTCTTCGGGCTGAGCATGAGGTCGACCGCGCTGCTGGCCGACATCTCCTTCTCCAGCGTGTAGACGCCGGCCTGGATCGTGTTGCCCTTGGGGTTCTGCTGCTGGGCGGCGACGAACGCGTCGACGCTCTTGACCACGCCCTTCGACTTCAGCTCCTGGCCGATGGAATAGCCGCCGGCGCCCTCGGGGATCTCGACGGTCACCTGCTCGCCGTTGCCGCTGCCCGCGTAGTCCGGGGCGTCGCCGAAACGATCCTGGTAGAACTGATAGCCGAAGTATCCGACTCCGGCGATGCCTCCGCCGAACACCAGCAGGACGACCAGACAGGCACATCCGCTACGGCGCTTCTTGCCGCCTTTGCCGCCCCGGCCCCGCCGGTCGCCTCGGCCGCGGCGGCTCCCCGGGTCGTCGTCGACATCGTCGTCATCGCCGCCGCCCGCGAAGAAGGCGTGCTCGCCCTGGTCGGGACCCGGGTCCCAGTCGGTGCGCGGCTCCGGCTCGGCCTGTCGTCTGCTCGGCGGCTCCGGCGGCGGGTACGCCTCGGGGGTGCCGTAGAAGTCCGGCTGCTGTTCGCCGTAGGCGGCGCTCTGCTGGCCGTAGGGGTCGGCGGGATCGGTGTACTGGACGTGCCCGTGCGTGCCGGTGCCCCAGCCGCTGTTGTCGTACCCCTGCTGACCCTGCCCCTGGCCCTGGTACTGCTGCTGGTCGTACTGCTGCGGGTACTGCTGCTGCGCCTGACCGTATCCGTCCTGCTGGCCGGTGCCCCAGTCGCCGTACTGCTGCGGCTGCTGCGGTTCCTGCGGCTGCTGCTGCTCCGGATAGTGCTGCGGCTGGCCGCCGTAAGGGGACTGCTGGCCCGCTTGAGCCTGCTGTCCCTCCCATCCACCGTCCCCGTAGTACGGGTCCTCGGGATGCCACGGTTCGGAGCCCTGGCCCCGGCCATACTCAGTCATCGATCCCCTAGAGCCGCGAGGCGGCGGTCGCGCGGGGTGGGGCCCGGCTTCCGTTCCGCCTCTCTTTGTGCGGCGGCTGTTCGAACACCGTCGCATCGCGCGGAACGTTACCGTATCGCGATCAGATGACCACTTCGACGCCCTCGCCGGGAGCTTTACCTGACACCCGTTCGGATTCCAGTGCCTGCTGGAGGATGATCACAGCGGCTGCCTGGTCAATGACCGATCTGCCCTTTTTCGACTTCACGCCCGAGGCGCGCAGTCCTTGACTCGCCGTCACCGTGGTCATCCGCTCGTCCACGAGCCGCAGCGGAACCGGCGCGATCAGGCGCGCCAGTTCCTGGGTGAAGCCGCGGACCTTGACCGCGGCCGGGCCCTCGCCCCCCTTGAGGGAGCGCGGGAGGCCGACGACGACCTCGATCGGCTCGTACTCCTCGACCAGTTGCTTCAGCCGCCGCTGGGCCGCGGGGACGTCCCGGCCGGGGACCGTTTCCACCGGGGTCGCGAGGATCCCGTCGGGGTCGCACGAGGCGACCCCGATCCGGGCGTCCCCGACGTCGATGGCGAGCCGACGTCCTCTGCGCATTACTTGGCCGTCTCCCCGACCAGGCGCTCCACGGCGTCCACGGCCTCGCCGACCGCGGTCGGGTTCTGGCCGCCGCCCTGGGCGACGTCCGGCTTGCCGCCACCGCCGCCGCCGAGCGTCTTGGCGGCCGTACGGACCAGGTCGCCGGCCTTCAGGCCGCGCTCGCGGGCGGCCTCGTTGGTGGCGATGACCGTCAGCGGCTTGCCGTTGACCACGCTGAACAGGGCGACCACGACGGCCCGGCCGCCCTGGATGCGGCCGCGCACGTCGAGGACCAGCCTGCGCAGGTCGTCGGCGGTGGTGCCGTCCGGGACCTGGCCGGTGACCAGCGCGATGCCGCGGACGTCCTTGGCGGACTCGGCGAGACCGGCGGCGGCCTGGAGCACCTTCTCGGCGCGGAACTTCTCGATCTCCTTCTCGGCGTCCTTCAGCTTGCCGAGCATGGCGGAGACCTTCTCCGGAAGCTCCTCCGGGCGGCCCTTGATCAGCTCCTGGAGCTGGGCGACGACCGTGTGCTCACGGGCGAGGAAGTTGTAGGCGTCGACACCTACGAGGGCCTCGATACGGCGCACACCGGAGCCGATCGAGGACTCGCCGAGCAGCTTGACCAGGCCGAGCTGGGCGGTGTTGTGCACGTGGGTGCCGCCGCACAGCTCCTTGGAGAAGTCGCCGATGGTCACGACCCGCACGCGCTCGCCGTACTTCTCGCCGAACTCGGCGATGGCGCCCTGCTTCTTGGCGTCGTCGATGCCCATGACCTCGGCCCGCACGTCCAGATCGCGGGCCAGCACCTCGTTGATCTTCTGCTCGACGTCGGTCATCACGGCCGTCGGAACGGCGGACGGCGAGCCGAAGTCGAAGCGGAAGCGGCCGGGCTGGTTCTCGGAACCGGCCTGGGCGGCCGTCGGGCCGAGGGCGTCACGCAGGGCCTGGTGGGTCAGGTGGGTGGCCGAGTGGGCGCGGGCGATGGCCGTGCGTCGGCGGGCGTCGATGGCGGCCTCGGCCTTGGCGCCGACGGTGACCTCGCCGACCTGGACGACGCCCTTGTGGACGTACACGCCCGGCACCGGCTTCTGGCAGTCGCGGATCTCGATGACGGCGCCGGAGTCCACCTTGATGCGGCCGGTGTCGCCGATCTGGCCGCCGCCCTCGGCGTAGAACGGGGTGCGGTCGAGGACGATCTCGACCTCGTCGCCCTCGGTGGCGGCCGGGGAGGAGACGCCGTCGACGAGGATGCCGACGATCGTCGACTCGCCCTGGGTGTCGGAGTAGCCGATGAACTCGGTCTCACCGGCCCGGTCGGCGATCTCGCGGTAGGCGCCCATGTCGGCGTGGCCGGTCTTCTTGGACTGGGCGTCGGCCTTGGCCCGCTCCCGCTGCTCCTTCATCAGGCGCCGGAAGCCGTCCTCGTCCACGGACAGCCCCTGCTCGGCGGCCATCTCCAGGGTGAGGTCGATCGGGAAGCCCCAGGTGTCGTGGAGCAGGAAGGCCTTGTCGCCGGCGAGGACCGTGCCACCGGCCTGCTTGGTCTCCGTGACGGCGGTGTCGAGGATGTTGGTGCCGGCCTTCAGCGTCTTGAGGAAGGCGTTCTCCTCGGCGACGGCGACCTTCTCGATCCGCTCGCGGTCGGTGACCAGCTCCGGGTACTGCTGCCCCATCATCGCGATGACGGTGTCGGCCAGCTCCTTGACCACCGGACCGGTGGCGCCGAGCAGCCGCATGTTGCGGATGGCGCGGCGCATGATGCGGCGCAGGACGTAGCCGCGGCCCTCGTTGCCCGGGGTGACCCCGTCGCCGATGAGCATCACGGCGGTGCGCATGTGGTCGGTGACCACGCGCAGCGAGACGTCCGAGCCGTGGGCGTCGCCGTAGGCCACGCCGGTCAGTTCGGTGGCCTTGTTGATGACGGCCATGGAGGTGTCGATCTCGTACATGTTCTGCACGCCCTGCAGAATCATGGCGAGCCGCTCCAGGCCGAGCCCGGTGTCGATGTTCTTGCTCGGCAGGTCGCCGAGGATCTCGAAGCTCTCCTTGCCGGTGCCCTCGCCCCGCTCGTACTGCATGAAGACGAGGTTCCAGATCTCCACGTACCGCTCGTCGTTGACGGCGGGGCCGCCCTCGGCGCCGAACTCGGGGCCGCGGTCGTAGTTGATCTCGGAGCAGGGGCCGCAGGGGCCGGGGACGCCCATCGACCAGTAGTTGTCCTTCATGCCGAGGCGCTGGATGCGCTCCTTCGGCACCCCGACGACCTCGTGCCAGATGCGCTCGGCCTCGTCGTCGTCCTTGTAGACGGTGATCCAGAGCTTCTCCGGCTCCAGGCCGTAACCGCCCTTGTCCTGGGGGCTGGTGAGCAGCTCCCAGGCGAGCTTGATGGCGCCTTCCTTGAAGTAGTCGCCGAAGGAGAAGTTGCCGCACATCTGGAAGAAGGTGCCGTGCCGGGTGGTCTTGCCGACCTCTTCGATGTCCGGCGTGCGCACGCACTTCTGCACGCTGGTGGCGCGGTCGAAGGGCGGCTTGACCTCACCCAGGAAGTAGGGCTTGAAGGGCACCATGCCGGCCGGGACGAGGAGCAAAGTCGGGTCGTCCGCGATGAGCGACGCCGAAGGGACGACGGTGTGCCCGCGCTCCTCGAAGAAGCTCAGCCAGCGGCGGCGGATCTCAGCCGACTCCATCAGTGGTCCTCATTCCGGTTGTACGTGTACGTCGTGTCGTCGATGACGTACGTCTTCGGCTCGGTGCGGTTCTCGATCGCGGCTTGCCGCCGCAGTGCGGGGAGTTCGGGGTCCGCGTCGATGCCCAACGCGTTCTCCAGCTCGGCCTCCCGCTGGGCCATGTTGTCGCGGACGTCGAGTGCGAAGCCCACCGCGCGGTCCTTGAGGCGGGTGCCCGCCTCAAGTGCCTTGTTGGCGGCCTGGGTGGCCAGGTGCTCCGGGGTCAGCTGCTTGATCTTGCGGTTGACCTTGGTGGTGGCCCACACGCCGGCCGCGACACCGGTGGTGAACCAGAACGAACGGCGGAACATCGCTGGATCAGCCCTTCTTCCGCTTGTTCCGCCGTGCGGCCGGAACGGTGCGGCCCACGATCACGGTACGTCGGGGTTCCTTGGCGGGCACGTCGTCCTTGCGGCCCGCGATCGCGCGGCGCACGCCGTAGCCGAAGGCCGCGACCTTGACCAGGGGGCCGCCGAAGGTGGAGGCCACCGTGCTGGACAGCGCGGAGGCGTTGGAGGTGACCTCCTGGACGTCGGAGGCGATCGCGTCGACCCGGTCGATCTGGGTCTGCGCCGAGCGCACCGCCGAGGAGGCGTCCGCCAGCAGCGGCACGGCCTGATCGGTCACGTCCGCGACCAGCTTGGTGGTCGCCCTGAGCGTCTGGGCCAGCCTCACCAGTGCCACGGCGAGGAAGGAGACCAGGATCGCCCAGAACACGGCCACCAGGATCCCGGCCACCTCTCCACCGGACACTGTTGCACCCGCTCCCTGAAACGTGTCTCACCATCGAAAAGTCGTGGGTCGAGCCTATCGCGCCGGGCGCGCGGCTCCGTACCGGATTACGGCCCGCGGGCGCGCGAGTTCGGCGAAGCGATTGTACGGAGTGAATACGGTTCAGTACGCTCCGTATCCCATGCGAGATCGACAGCGTGAGGCCACCCCGGTGGCCGGCAACCTCCCCTTGGAGCTCGACGCGTTCGTCGGGCGTACGGCCGAACTCGCGGGGCTTGCCGAGGCGCTCGGCGAGACGCGGCTGGTGACCGTGTGCGGAACGGGCGGGGTGGGCAAGTCACGGCTCGCGGCCCACGCGGCCGCCCGGTGCGCGCCGCCGGACGGGGTGTGGCGGGTGGAGCTGGCGCCGGTCAGCGATCCGGCGTTCGTCGACCACGCGGTGGTGGCGGCGCTGGGCCTCACCGACCACACCACCCGCCCGCCGCGCGAGACGCTCCTGTCCCATCTCGCCGGACGTCAACTCCTGCTGCTGCTGGACGGGTTCGAGCACCTGGTCGACGCCTGCGCCGAGCTGGTGACCGAACTGCTGGGCCGGGTGCCGGGTCTGACGGTGCTCGCGGTGGGCCGCAGGCCGCTGTCGGTGCGGGGCGAGCGGCTGTTGACGCTGGAGCCGCTGGCCGAGGACGAGGCCGTCGAGCTGTTCGCGGACCGGGCCGCGCTGCACGGGGCGAAGGTGGCCACCGGCGATGACGACGTACGGGAGCTGTGCCGGCGCCTGGACGGGATCCCGCTGGCGGTGGAGCTGGCGGCCGGGCGGCTGCGGGCGCTGTCCGCCGGGCAGTTGCTGGCCCGGCTCGACGACCGGTTCCGGCTGCTGACTCGGGACGGCGGGCAGGCGCTGTGGCGGCACCGGACGCTGCGCACGGCGATCGGCTGGAGCCACGAACTGTGCACGCCCGAGGAGCGGTTGCTGTGGGCGCGCCTGTCGGTGTTCGCGGGGAGCTTCGACCTGGAGTCCGTGGAGTACGTGTGCAGCGGTCACGGCCTGCGCGCCGACGACGTCCTCGACGTGCTCTCGGAACTCCTCGCGCAGTCGGTGGTCTCCCGGGAGGAGACCGCGTCGGGCGTGCGCTACCGCATGCTGGACACCGTCCGGGCCTACGGCGCCGACTGGCTGGCGGCGACCGGTGACGCGGAGCGGCTGCGGCGCCGGCACCGCGACTGGTACCTGGGCCTGGCGACCTGGTGCGAGCTGGACTGGTTCTCGCCGCGCCAGGCGGAGGTCGCCGCGCGCGTGGAGGCGGAGCTGCCCAATCTGCGCAGCGCCCTGGAGCACTGCCTGTCCGAGCCCGACGAGGCGCACTTGGGCCAGCTCCTCGCGGGCTCGCTGTGGTTCTACTGGGTCGGCTGCGGGCGCCTGTCGGAGGGGCGGCACTGGCTGGACCAGGCCGTCCGGCTGGACTCCGGCCATGAGCAGTCCCGGCTGAAGGCGCTGTGGGTGCTGGGTTATGTGGCGGTCCTCCAGGGCGACACGGTCGCCGCGCTCGCCGCGCTGCACGAGTGCGGTGAGGAGGCGCGGGCGTCGGCGAACCCCGTCGCGGCGGCCTACGCCGAGCACCGCATCGGCTGTGTCGCCCTGGTCACCGACGACATGCCCCGTGCTGAAACGCTGCTGCGCTCGGCGCTGGCCCGCTACCAGGAGATCGGTGAGCTCAACAGCAACGTCCTCATGGGCCAGGTGGAGCTCGCCATGGCCCGGGCCTTCCAGGACGATCTGGCCGAGGCGGTACGGCTGTGCGAGGACGTGCGCCGGGTGTGCGAGGACCACGGCGAGCGCTGGGCCCGCAGCTACGCCCTGTATGTGCTGGCGTACGCCGCCTGGCGCGAGGGCGACCGGGTACGCGCGCGTGAGCTGCTGGCCGACTGCCTGGCCGGCGCCCACTCCTTCCACGACCTGCTCGGCTCGGTGCTCACGGTGGAGCTGCTGGCCCTGGTCACGGCGGCCGACGGCGACGCGGCGGAGGCGGCGCTGCTGCAAGGGGCGGCGGAGCGGATGTGGCCGTCGGTGGGGCTGCCGCTGTTCGGCTCGGCCCACTTCAACGCCCCGCACGAGCTGTGCGAGACCATGTCCCGGGAGCGGCTGGGCGACGAGCGGTACGAGGAGTGCGTACGGGCGGGTGCGCTGCTCGACCGGGAGGCGGCGGTGGCCCGGGCGCTGTGCCTCGGGGGGCCGGCGGCCGGGGCGCTGGCGGGGCTGCCCGCGCCGCGCGGGCCCGTGCGGCACTCGCCCGCCACCCCTGACATGCACGAACCCGCCGCCTCGCCCACCCGGAAGGGCGGCGAGACGGCGGGCTGAAGCGCAGGTGGTGCTACGTCCGCCGGTGGATCAACGGGCGTAGTACTCGACGACGAGCTGCTCGTCGCAGATCACCGGGATCTCCTTGCGGTTCGGCTCGCGGTCCAGGCGGAACGCCAGGGCCTTGAGGTTCACCTGGAGGTAGCGCGGGGTCTCGCCGTCGGGGGCGAAGCCGCCCTCACGGGCGATCGAGAAGAGGGTCTTCTCGCGGCTGCGCTCGCGGACCATCACGACGTCGTCGGGACGGACGCGGAACGACGGCTTGTCGACCTTCTGGCCGTTGACCTCGATGTGGCCGTGAACGACCATCTGACGGGCCTGGTAGATGGTGCGGGCGATGCCCGAACGCAGCACCAGGGCGTCGAGACGACGCTCGAGCTCGATGATCAGGGCCTCACCGGTCTTGCCCTGAACCTTCGAGGCACGCTCGTAGGCGCGGACGAGCTGGCGCTCGGACACGTCGTACTGCGCGCGCAGACGCTGCTTCTCCAGCAGACGGACCTTGTAGTCCGAGTTCTGCTTGCGGCCGCGGCCGTGCTCGCCCGGCGGGTAGGGGCGGGCCTCGAAGTACTTGACGGCCTTCGGGGTCAGCGCGATGCCGAGGGCACGCGACTTCTTGACCTTGGGGCGGGACTGATTCGCCACTTGTTTCTCATTTCCTGGTGTTCGGCTTGTCAGGGTTGAGGGAGGTCGCATCCGCAGCCGGGGAGACCCGGCACGTCCGGTCGGTCGGACCTGCTGGGCAGCCGCTCCCTGATCTGGGCACATACGTGCAGCACGCGAGTGGCCCACCGACCGGTCCCGTCGTACGACGAGTGGTGGTGGGCTGCCCGCGACACCGTTCGACGGTGCGCGACGCTCCTGGAGCCGGTTCCTGGGAACCGGGTCTCCGGCTGACCGTCCCGTTCTGACTGCACGGGACACAGCACTTCGAGGGAGTCTACAGGCTGCTCAGGACCGCTTGCGACCGAGGCGCTTCCTGGTCCACTCCACCGCGTCCGCGTACCGGGCCTCCGTGCCGTGCCGGGTGGGGGTGTAGTACTCGCGGTCCTTGAGGGCGTCCGGGGCGTACTGCTGCTCGGCGATGCCCTCGGCCAGGTCGTGCGGGTACACGTACCCCTGCGCGTGGCCGAGCTTGGCGGCGCCCTTGTAGTGCCCGTCGCGCAGATGCGCCGGCACCGGCCCGGCATGTCCCTTGCGTACGTCCTCCATGGCGGCGCCGATGGCGGTCGTCGCGGCGTTGGACTTGGGCGCGAGGGCGAGGGCGATGGTGGCGTGGCTGAGGGTGAGGGCGGCCTCCGGGAAGCCGATCATGGCGACGGCCTGGGCCGCGGCGACCGCGATGGGCAGGGCGTGCGGATCGGCGAGCCCGATGTCCTCGCTGGCCGAGATCATCAGCCGGCGGGCGATGAAGCGAGGGTCCTCGCCGGCCTCGATCATCCGGGCCAGGTAGTGCAGGGCCGCGTCGACGTCGGAGCCGCGGATGGACTTGATGAGGGCGCTGGCGACGTCGTAGTGCTGGTCGCCGTCGCGGTCGTACGTGACCGCCGCCCGGTCGACGGTCTGCTCCAGCGTCCGGAGGCTGATCTCGCTCTCGCCCTGGTCCAGGGCGGCCCCCGCCGCGGCCTCCAGGGCGGTCAGGGCGCGCCGGGCGTCGCCGCCGGCGATCCGCAGCAGGTGATCCTCGGTGTCCTCGGGGAGGCCGAGGGCGTCCCCGAGGCCGCGCTCGTCGCTCAGCGCCCGCCTCAGCAGACCCCTGACGTCGTCGTCGGTGAGGGGTTCGAGGGTGAGCAGCAGGGAGCGGGACAGCAGGGGCGAGATGACGGAGAAGTACGGGTTCTCCGTGGTCGCCGCGATCAGCGTCACCCAGCGGTTCTCCACCGCGGGCAGGAGGGAGTCCTGCTGGGCCTTGCTGAAGCGGTGGATCTCGTCGAGGAAGAGGACGGTCTCCTTGCCGTAGCCGCCGGTGGCGCGGCGGGCGCCCTCGATGACGGCGCGGACCTCCTTGACCCCGGCGGTGATCGCGGACAGCTCCACGAACCGCTTGTTGGTGGCCTTGGAGACGACGTAGGCGAGGGTCGTCTTGCCGGTGCCGGGCGGGCCCCACAGGATCACCGAGGAGGGTCCGGCCGGGCCGCCGCCGGACTCCCCCACCAGTCTGCGCAGCGGTGAGCCCGGCTTCAGCAGGTGCTGCTGGCCCACCACCTCGTCGAGGGTGCGCGGGCGCATCCGGACGGCCAGGGGGCTGGCGGCCGGGTCCTTCTCCTGGCGTTCTTCGGCTGCGGCGGTGAACAGGTCGGGCTCCACCCTGAAACCCTACCGGGGGTCTGGGGGTGTCCCCCAGAAAGCACAGCACCGCACTGACAATGCCCTCGGCGCCGTCAGCCGGTCCAGAAGTCCCACCAGCGGGTCATGATCAGGATGCCGATGACGCCGATGTGCAGCACCGGCAGCACCCAGGTGAACTCGCCGAAGAACGCCTTCAGCCAGCGCGGTCCGGGCAGGAAGCCGTTGCGCACGGTGAACGAGGTGACGTACCAGAACATGATGATCGTCGCGACCCAGGCCAGCGAGCACCACAGGCACAGGGCGCCGATGCGGTACAGCGACTGGAACTGCAGCCAGGTGCAGAAGCCGACGCCGAACAGGGTGCCGGCGTTGAAGGTGAGCCAGTACCAGCGCGGGAAGCGGGCGCGGGCGAGCAGGCTGATGCCGACGCAGACGACGACGCCGTAGGCGACGAGGCCGAGCATCGGGTTGGGGAAGCCGAAGACCGAGGCCTGGTCGCTCTCCATGACGCTGCCGCAGGAGACGACGGGGTTCAGGCTGCACCCGGGGACGAAGGTCTTCCCCTCGACCTTGGCCTCCAGCAGCTTGAACTTGTCGAGCGTGATGACCCACGCGGCGAGCAGCCCGGCCGCGCCGGTGATCACCAGCATCAGCGCGAAGGCCGTGCTGCCGCCCGCCGTGCGCGGCGCCTCGACGGTGCGCTCGGGCTCGGTGGAGACGTCTTGGAGGGTCGTCTTGCTCATCACGCCGATTCCGTCACTTGAGAGGTGGACCTTCTCCGGGCAGGGGTCATTGTGCCGCAAACGGACGCGTCCCCACCGTTCACTGGAGATAAGGAACCCTCGCGGGGGACCCGGAGCGTTCGGTTCACGACAACGGGGGCCTCGCGTTCCCGCGAAGCCCCCGTGACCGTGACGATGCGGCCCTCAGCCCAGCCGGGCCTCCAGCTCGGCGACGATCTCGTTCACGCCGATCGCCGTCTGCTCGCCGGACTCCATGTCCTTGAGCTGGACGACGCCCTCGGCGAGGTCGCGTTCGCCGGCGACGACCGTGTAGCGGGCGCCGCTGCGATTGGCGTTCTTCATGGCGCCCTTGAGGCCCTTGGCGCCGTAGGAGAAGTCCGCCGCGATGCCCTGCTTGCGCAGCTCGCCCACCTTGGCGAACAGCACCCGGCGGGCCTCCTCGCCGAGCGGGACCGCGAACACGCTGGTGGTGGAGGGCAGTTCGAGCTCGACGCCCTCCGCCTCCAGCGCGAGGACCGTGCGGTCGACGCCGAGGGCCCAGCCGACGGACGGCAGCGCGGGGCCGCCGATCATCTCGGACAGGCCGTCGTAGCGGCCGCCGCCGCCCACCGCGGACTGGGAGCCCAGACCGTCGTGCACGAACTCGAAGGTCGTCCGGGTGTAGTAGTCCAGGCCGCGCACCAGCTTGGGGTCGTCCTCGAAGCCGACGCCCGCGGCCGTGATCAGCTCGCGGACCTCCTCGTGGTACGCCTTGCACGCGTCGCAGAGGTAGTCGCGCAGCAGCGGCGCGTCCCCGAGCTGCTTCTGGACCGCCTCGCGCTTGTCGTCGAGGACGCGCAGCGGGTTGATGTCCGCCCGGCGCAGGGTCTCCTCGTCGAGGTCGAGGCCACGCAGGAACTCCTGGAGCGCGGCGCGGTAGACCGGACGGCACTCCTTGTCGCCCAGGCTGTTGAGCAGGATGCGGAAGTCGCGCAGGCCCAGCGAGCGGTACGCCTGGTCGGCCAGGATGATCAGCTCGGCGTCCAGCGCCGGGTCCTCCGCGCCGATCGCCTCGGCGCCGACCTGCGAGAAGTGGCGGTAGCGGCCCTTCTGGGGGCGCTCGTAGCGGTAGTAGGAGCCGGAGTACCAGAGCTTGACCGGGAGGTTGCCCGCCTTGTGCAGGCTGGCCTCCAGCGCGGCGCGCAGCACGGACGCGGTGCCCTCGGGGCGCAGGGCCAGCCGGTCGCCGCCCTTGGTCTCGAAGGCGTACATCTCCTTGGTCACGATGTCGGTGGACTCCCCGACTCCGCGCGCGAACAGCTCGACGCTCTCGAAGCCGGGCGTCTCGATGTAGCCGTAGCCGGAGTTGCGCAGCGGGGCGGCGATGGCCTCGCGGACGGCCAGGAACTTGGCGCTGTCCGGCGGGATGAGGTCGTAGGTGCCCTTGGGGGCCTTGAAGGTGCTCACGGGAGGTCTCTCGTCACATTCCTCGTCGGGGAGCCTGCGGGGCTCCTCCGCGATCTTGGCGGCCGGCGGCCACCTGCCGCAGATACGGGTTGGTGGCGCGCTCGTGGCCGATGGTCGTCTGGGGGCCGTGGCCGGACAGCACCACGGTCGAGTCGTCGAGCGGCAGGCACACGCGGGCCAGCGAGTCGAGGATCTCGGCCATGTCACCGCCGGGCAGGTCGGTGCGTCCGATGGAGCCGGCGAACAGCAGGTCGCCCGAGAAGAAGACCGGCGGGATGTCCGCCGCCTCGGGCATCCTGAAGGTCACCGACCCCTTGGTATGGCCCGGCGCATGGGCGACGGACAGCTCCAGGCCCGCCAGCTCCAGCTTCGCGCCGTCGGCCAGTTCCTTGACGTCGTCCGGCTCCCCGATGGTCAGCTCGCCCAGCAGCGGCATCCCGATGGAACGGCCGAGCGCCCGCTCGGGGTCGCTCATCATGTACCGGTCCTCGGGGTGGATCCAGGCCGGTACGTCGTGCGCGCCGCACACGGGGACGACCGAGGCCACATGGTCGAGGTGGCCATGGGTGAGGACGACGGCGACGGGCTTGAGCCGATGCTTCTTCAGTGCTTCCTCGACTCCGGGGGCCGCCTGGTGGCCCGGGTCGATGATCACGCACTCCTCACCGGCGGCGGGGGCGACGAGATAGCAGTTCGTCCCCCAGGCCCCGGCGGGGAACCCGGCAATGAGCACGATCGTCCTTCGTTGTGTCGGTTCGGGTGACAAGTCGGTGGGCTGCGCCTGAGGTCAGAGCCTACCGGCGCTGCCGATTCCTCAGCGAACCCATATACGGTACGGGGCACACGCAGACGGTCGGCCCACCGGACGCACTCGCACCGGTCGACGCATTCAGACGCTTGAGGAGACAACCCCGTGGTCAGCCAGGAACAGCGGCGGCGTCAGCTCGCCCGGGAGAAGTTCTTGCGGCAGCAGCAGCGGCGCACGGACGCGCGGCGCAAGTCACGCACGCGCAACGCGGTCATCGCGTCCGCGCTCGGCGTCGTACTCATCGGCAGCCTCGGGCTGTATACGGCCGGCGCCTTCGACGGGGACGACGGCAAGTCGAACGCGGGCGCGGAGGCCACCCCGAGCGCGGCGCCGACCAGCAAGGTCCCGGACCCGTGCAAGAAGCCGGCCGCGGGCAAGGTCGAGACCATGAGCTGGAAGAAGGAACCGGCCATGACCATCGACAAGTCCGCGGACTACACGATGAAGCTGGACACGACCTGCGGTGAGATCGACATAGCGCTCAAGGCGTCGGCCGCCCCGCACACCGTCAACTCCTTCAACTTCCTCGCCGGCAAGGGCTACTTCGACCACACCAAGTGCCACCGGCTGGTCGACAGCGGCATCTACGTGCTCCAGTGCGGCGACCCGACGGGCACCGGCACCGGCGGTCCCGGCTACACGATCCCGGACGAGAACCTCAAGGACAAGAGCCTCAAGGGCGACACCTACCCGGCGGGAACGGTCGCGATGGCGAACCAGTTCAACGCCCAGACCGGGGAGGGCAAGGACTCCGGCGGCAGCCAGTTCTTCCTCGTCTACCAGGACAGTCCGCTGCCGGCCAACTACACCCCGTTCGGCACGGTGTCGGAGGCGGGGATGAAGGTTCTCAAGAAGCTGGCGGCCGCCGGAGCGCAGCCCGCGGACCCCACGACGGGCAACACGGCGCCCCATGCGACCGTGGTGATCAACAAGGCAACTGTCACCAAATCCTGACCCCCCAACTGCGAAATTTCGGTCGCGCGGGATGCGGACAGGCAACCCGCCGGTCGCCTATGTTGGCCGTGACGAAACTGTGGACGATGCCCGGGGGCGCTGAAGCCCCGAGCAGGCATCATGTGGAGGAGGCGCTGTGAGCAGCGACCCGTGGGGCCGCGTCGACGAGACGGGGACCGTGTACGTGCGTACGGCCGACGGCGAGCAGGTCGTCGGTTCCTGGCAGGCCGGCTCCCCTGAGGAGGCGCTGGCCTACTTCGAGCGCAAGTACGAGGGCCTGGTTGTCGAGATCGGCCTCCTCGAGAAGCGAGTGAAGACCACCGACCTGTCCGCCAAGGACGCCCAGGTGGCGATCGACCACATTCGCCAGCAGGTCGACGCGCATCACGCGGTCGGTGACCTGGACGCGCTGCGGCAGCGTCTGGACAAGCTCGTGGAGACCGTCGAGAAGCGGCGCGAGGAGCGCAAGCAGCAGCGCGCGAAGCAGTCCGACGAGGCGCGGCACGCCAAGGAGGCGCTGGTCGCCGAGGCGGAGGAGCTGGCGCAGTCCGACCAGTGGCGGTCGGCCGGCGAGCGGCTGCGGTCGCTGGTGGACACCTGGAAGGGGCTGCCGCGGCTCGACCGCAAGTCGGACGACGAGCTGTGGCACCGCTTCTCGCACGCGCGCTCGGCGTTCTCCAAGCGCCGCAAGGCCCACTTCGCGGCGCTGGACGCGCAGCGCGAGGAGGCCCGCAGGACCAAGGAGCGTCTGGTCGCCGAGGCCGAGTCGCTGTCCGGGTCGACGGACTGGGGTCCGACGGCGGCCCGCTACCGCGAGCTGATGACGGAGTGGAAGGCCGCGGGCCGTGCCCAGCGCGAGCACGAGGACGACCTGTGGAACCGCTTCCGCGGTGCCCAGGACGTGTTCTTCGCCGCGCGCAGCTCGGTCTTCGCCGAGCGTGACGCCGAGCAGTCGGAGAACCTGAAGCTGAAGGAGGAGCTGGCCCATGAGGCCGAGAAGATCCTCCCGGTGACGGACCTCAAGGCCGCGCGTGCCGCGTTCCGCCAGATCAACGAGCGCTGGGAGGCCATCGGCCATGTGCCGCGGGACGCCCGGCCGAAGGTCGAGGGCCGGATGCACGCCGTCGAGCGGGCCATCCAGGCGGCCGAGGAGACCGAGTGGCGCCGGACCAACCCGGAGGCACGCGCGCGTGCCGAGGGTCTGACCGGCCAGCTCCAGGCCGCCGTGGACAAGCTGCGCGGCCAGATCGAGCAGGCGCGCGCCCAGGGCAACAACGCCAAGGCCGACAAGCTGGAGCGTGAGCTCGAGGGCCGCCAGGCGCTGCTCGACCAGGCCCTGAAGGGCCTTCAGGAGTTCGGCGGCTGACGACGCCCGAGAACATGGGAAGGGGCTCCCCGCGGGGAGCCCCTTTCTTCATGTCCCGTCTCGTCATGTCCCGTCTCGTCATGTCCCGTCAGGCGGGGCGAGGCACTACGACCGGCTGCGCGCCGAGGTGACCCGGTAGACGTCGTAGACGCCCTCCACTCCCCGGACCGCCTTCAGGACGTGCCCGAGGTGCTTGGGGTCGCCCATCTCGAAGGTGAAGCGGGAGGTGGCGACGCGGTCGCGCGAGGTCTGCACGGCCGCCGACAGGATGTTGACGTGCTGGTCGGACAGGACGCGGGTGACGTCCGACAGCAGCCGCGAGCGGTCCAGGGCCTCGACCTGGATGGCGACCAGGAAGACCGAGGACTGGGTGGGCGCCCACTCGACGTCGAGGATGCGCTCGGGCTCGCGGGACAGTGAATCCACGTTCACGCAGTCGCTGCGGTGAACCGATACACCGCTGCCCCGGGTCACGAAGCCGATGATCGGGTCGCCGGGGACGGGTGTGCAGCAGCGGGCGAGCTTGACCCAGACGTCGTCGACGCCCTTGACCACCACACCGGGGTCCTGGCTGCTGCGCCGCTTGCGGCTGCGCCCGCGCGCGGGCGGCACCGACTCGTCGATCTCCTCGGAGGCCGCCTCCTCGCCGCCGAGCGCCTGCACCAGTTTCTGTACGACGTTCTGCGCGGCCACATGGCCTTCGCCGATCGCTGCGTACAGCGAGGAGATGTCGGGGTAGCGCATCTCGTGCGCGAGCGTGACGAGGGAGTCGCCGGTGAGGATGCGCTGGATCGGCAGGTTCTGCTTGCGCATCGCGCGGGCGATGGCGTCCTTGCCCTGCTCGATCGCCTCGTCGCGGCGCTCCTTGGAGAACCACGCCCGGATCTTGTTGCGGGCACGCGGCGACTTGACGAAGCCGAGCCAGTCGCGGGACGGGCCCGCGCCGGCTGCCTTGGAGGTGAAGACCTCCACCAAGTCACCGTTGTCCAGGGTGGATTCGAGCGGGACGAGACGGCCGTTGACCCGTGCGCCTATGGTGCGGTGGCCGACCTCGGTGTGGACGGCGTAGGCGAAGTCGACGGGGGTGGCGCCCGCGGGGAGCGCTATGACGTCGCCCTTGGGGGTGAAGACGAAGACCTCGTTGCGGGACAGGTCGAAGCGCAGGGACTCCAGGAACTCGCCCGGGTCCTCGGTCTCCTTCTGCCAGTCCAGCAACTGGCGCAGCCACGCCATGTCGTTGAGGTGGTCGTCCTTGCCCTTGCCGGCCTTGGGCACGTCGGTGCGCACCTTGGAGGCACCGGCGACGGCCTCCTGCTTGTACTTCCAGTGCGCGGCGATGCCGTACTCGGCGCGGCGGTGCATGTCGAAGGTGCGGATCTGGAGCTCGACCGGCTTGCCGTTGGGGCCGATGACCGTCGTGTGCAGCGACTGGTACATGTTGAACTTGGGCATCGCGATGTAGTCCTTGAACCGCCCCGGAACCGGGTTCCAGCGGGCGTGGACGGTGCCCAGCGCGGCGTAGCAGTCGCGGACGGTGTCCACCAGGACGCGGATGCCCACCAGGTCGTAGATCTCCGCGAAGTCACGGCCGCGGACGATCATCTTCTGGTAGACGCTGTAGTAGTGCTTCGGGCGGCCGGTGACGGTGGCCTTGATGCGGGCCGCGCGCAGGTCCTGCTGGACCTCGTCGGTCACTATGGCCAGGTACTCGTCGCGCTTCGGTGCCCGCTCGGCCACCAGCCGGACGATCTCGTCGTACATCTTGGGGTAGAGGATCGCGAAGGCGAGGTCCTCCAGTTCCCACTTGATGGTGTTCATGCCCAGGCGGTGGGCGAGCGGCGCGTAGATCTCCAGGGTCTCGCGCGCCTTCTTCTCCTGCTTCTCGCGCTTGAGGTAGCGCATGGTGCGCATGTTGTGCAGCCGGTCGGCGAGCTTGATGACCAGGACGCGCGGGTCCTTGGCCATGGCGACGACCATCTTGCGCACGGTCTCGGCCTGCGCGGCCTCACCGAACTTGACCTTGTCGAGCTTGGTGACGCCGTCGACGAGCAGGGCGACGGAGTCGCCGAAGTCCCGGCGGAGCTGGTCGAGGCCGTACTCGGTGTCCTCGACGGTGTCGTGCAGCAGGCCCGCCATCAGCGTGGCCGGGTCCATGCCCAGCTCGGCGAGGATGGTGGTGACGGCGAGCGGGTGCGTGATGTACGGGTCGCCGCTCTTGCGCTTCTGGCCGCGGTGCCAGCGCTCGGCGACCTGGTAGGCCTTCTCGATCTGCCGGAGGGTGGCCGTCTCGATCTTCGGGTCGTTGCTGCGCACTATCCGCAGCAGGGGCTCCAGCACCGGGTTGTACGGGTTGGAGCGCTGCACTCCGAGGCGGGCGAGACGGGCGCGGACGCGGTTGGAGGAGCCGGTGCGGGGCGGCTGGCCGGTGTTGGGGCGGACCACGGGGGCGGCCGGGCGCTCGGCGGGGGCCGGCTTGGGGCGCGACTCGTCGGCCGACTTGTCGACGGGCGCGGACTGGGCGTGCTCGACCGGCCCGCGGGCGTCGTTCTTCGCGTTCGACGTCTTCGGCGCGGGCTTGTCCGCGGGGCCCGAGGCGGACTCGGGCTTGGCGGCGGTCAGGTGCTGGGCCTCGTCTGGCAAGAGGGCTCCTCGTGCGCGATCCGGGTCCCCCGGTCAGGCTCCGGATACCCCATGGTAGCGATCCTGCGCCCCAGGATCGCCTTCAGGCCGATGTGAGGGCCGTATACCGGAGGAACGCGAGGGACTGGCGCCGGATTCCCGAGGAGGGGTTTCCGCGTCGCGCCGGGCACGGAAACGGCCGCCCCGAGGTACCGGGACGGCCGTTTCCGTGACGCGCGGGGTCAGACCCTGAGCAGCGCTTCCAGCGGGGCGCCGGCCAGCGCGGGCTCCAGGCGGGCGCGGCCGCCGAGGAACCCGAGCTCCATCAGCACGGCCAGGCCCGAGACCTCGGCGCCCGCCCTGCGGATGAGCTGGATCGAGGCCTCGGCGGTGCCGCCGGTGGCGAGGACGTCGTCGACGATCAGGACGCGGTCCTCGGCGGTGAGGTCCTCGGCGTGCACCTCGATCTCCGCCGAGCCGTACTCCAGGTCGTAGGCCTGGCCGAGGGTGGCTCCGGGGAGCTTGCCCGCCTTGCGCACCGGGATGAAGCCCAGTCCGGCGCGGACGGCGACGGGGGCACCGAGGATGAAGCCGCGGGCCTCCAGGCCGACGACCTTGGTGGCGCCGGTGCGCTCGGCGATCTGCGCGAGGGCGTCGGTGAGCGCGGTGAACGCGGCCGGGTCCGCCAGCAGCGGGGTGATGTCCTTGAACATCACTCCCGGCTCCGGGTAGTCGGCCACATCACGGATGCGGCTGAGCAGCAGCTCCTCGATGCCGGTCATCGCCGCTTCCCCGACGGGCGGCCACGGCCCCGGGTGCGGGACGCGGGCTGGTTGCGGGGGCCGACGACCGCGGGCGCGGCATCGTCCGGCTCGTCGTCGTAGGGCTCGTCGACCGGGCCGTCGCCCACCGGCTCACCGTTGGCCGCGGCCTGGGCGCGCTTGGCGAGTACGCGCTTCTTCAGGGCCTTCATCCGCGGCTCGAGCTCCTTGAGATCGGCCACGAGCGGGGTGGCGATGAAGATCGAGGAGTACGCACCGGCGGCGAGGCCGACGAACAGCGACAGCGAGATGTCGTTCAGCATGCCGGCGCCGAGGAAGCCACCGCCGATGAACAGCAGGCCGGCCACCGGCAGCAGCGCGACCACCGTGGTGTTGACGGAACGCACCAGCGTGCTGTTGATCGACCGGTTGGCGATGTCGCTGTAGGTCCAGCGGGTCTGTTTGGTGATGTCCTTGGTCTGTTCCTTGAGGCTGTCGAAGACGACCACCGTGTCGTAGAGCGAATAGCCGAGGATGGTCAGCAGACCGATCACCGTGCCCGGGGTGACCTCGAAGCCCACCAGGGCGTAGATGCCGACGGTGATGGTGATGTCGTGGATCAGCGCGACGAACGCGGCCACCGCCATGCGCCACTCGAAGGCGATGGCCAGATAGATCACCACCAGGACCAGGAAGATCCCGAGGCCCTGCCATGCCTTGTTGGCGATCTGCTCACCCCAGCTGGGGCCGACCAGCTCGCCGGTGACGTCGTTCTCGTCGACCTTCAGGTCCTTGGCGAGCTCCGCGGAGACCCGGTCGGCCTCCTTGGTCTCGATGCCCGCGACCTGGATGCGCAGCTTGCCGTCGCCGAGCTTCTGCACGATCGCGTCGTGGCCGGAGGCCTCTTCCGCGTACTCCTGCGCCTGGGCGACGGAGACGGAGGTCTTCGGGGTGGTGAAGACCGCGCCGCCCTGGAACTCGATGCCCATGTTCAGGCCGCGCACCGCGAGGCCCGCGATCGCCGCGATGGTGATCAGGATGGACAGGCCGTACCAGAGCTTGCGGTTGCCGACGAAGTCGTAGCCGACCTCGCCACGGTGCAGTCGGGCGCCGAGGTTGCCGAGCTTCGACATCTCACGCCTCCTTCGGGTCGACGGGGCCGGCGGGACGACGGGTACGGCGCAGCGGCGGCTTGGCCCCCAGTCGCATGGGGTCGAGGCCGGACCAGGGGTGGCCGCTCGCGAAGAACGTGGTGCGGGCCAGCAGGGTCAGCAGGGGCTTGGTGAACAGGAACACGACCACCACGTCGAGCACGGTGGTCAGGCCCAGCGTGAACGCGAAGCCCTGGACCTTGCCGACGGTGACGACGAACAGCACCGCGGCGGCCAGGAACGACACGAAGTCGGAGACGAGGATGGTGCGCCGGGCGCGCGGCCAGGCCCGCTCCACGGCGGGGCGCAGCGAGCGGCCCTCGCGGATCTCGTCCCGGACGCGTTCGAAGTACACGATGAAGGAGTCCGCCGTGATGCCGATGGCGACGATGGCACCGCAGACGGCCGGCAGGTTCAGCGCGAAGCCGATGGCCGGGCCCAGCAGCGACATGATCACGTAGGTGAGGGCGGCGGAGACCAGCAGCGAGGCGATGGCGACGAGCGACAGGCCGCGGTAGTAGACCACCAGGTACAGGACGACCAGGGCGAGACCGATCGCGCCCGCGATCAGACCGGCCTTGAGCTGCTCGCCGCCGAGCGCGGCGGTCACCGTGGTGACGCTGTCCTCGCTGAAGGACAGCGGCAGGGCGCCGTACGACAGCATGTTGGCGAGGCTCTGGGCGGACTCCTGGTCGAAGTTGCCGGAGATCTCGGCGTTGCCGCCGGTCAGCGCCTGGCTGACGCGCGGGTCGGAGACGACCTCGTTGTCCAGGACGATGGCGAACTGGTTCTGCGGGGGCTGGTTCTGCGCCAGCTTGCCGGTGATGTCACCGAACTTCTTGCGGCCCTCGCCCGTGAACTTCATGTTCACGGTCCAGCCGGCGCCGGTCGTGGTGGCGAAGGCGGCCTCGGCCTCGGCGACGTCCGTGCCGTCGACCTCGGCGGGGCCGAGGATGTACTTCTGCCACTGGCCCGGCGTGCTCTGGCCGCAGGCCACGGTCGGCTCGGTGGGCTTGGCGCCGTCACCCGCCTTGGCGCGGGCCGTCTCGTCGGTGCAGTCGAGGGCCGCGTACTGGGCTTCGAGCTTGCTGGTGTCCGCGGCGCCGGAGGCGCTGGCGGACGGCGAGGCGCTGGAGCTGGGGCTCGCCGATCCGGTGGGGTCCGCCTTGAGGGCGTCGGTGACCGCGCGGCCCTGGGAGGTGGCGCTCGCCGAGGGGGTGCCGGTCGCCGAGGGGGACGAGGAGGAGGTCGCCTTGTCGGTCGCCTTGTCGGTCGCCTTGTCCGTGGCGCTGCTGGAGGCGCTCGGCGACGGGCTGGTCGTCGCGGCGGCGTCGGCGGCCTCGGTGGCGATGACCGGGCGGAAGTACAGCTTGGCGGTGGTGCCGACCTGGTCCCGGGCTTCCTTGGAGTTCGTGCCCTTGGGGATGTTGACGATGATGTTCTTGTCGCCCTGGGTCTGGACCTCGGCCTCCGAGACACCAAGACCGTTGACACGCCGCTCCATGATCTCGACGGCGGTGTCCATGTTGGTCTTGTTGATCGCGGATTCCTGGCCCGGCTCGGCCTCCGCGCGCAGCGTGATGCTCGTACCGCCGGCCAGGTCGATGCCCAGACGCGGGGTGGTGTGCCCGGAGAGGAACATTCCCCCGGTGAGCGCCACGATGGCGATCAGAATGAGGGCCAGCGAGCGCCCCGGCCTGCTCTGGGCGCTCGCGCTCCGGCCCTTCTTAGGTGCTGCCACCTTCTCGTACTCCCTCTCGGGCCGCCTCTCGCCGGGTGGGCGCCGGCGGCCATGACATGTAGTCGGGATGCCGTGCGAGAGCCGCGCGTGCCCGGGGCGCGCGGGTCACGCCCGCGCGCTCCGGGATGCGGCTACTTCGCGCCGGATTCGCCGTCGGACTTCTTCGGCTCGCTGTCGGCCTTCGTCTCGGCGGCCGCGACGTCGTCGGCGGGCTCCGCGTCCGCGTCCTTCTTCCCGAGGTCGACGGCCTTCTCGTCGGAGGCGGCGGCAGCGTCGTCGGACTCGGTGAGGGAGGAGGCGTCGTCCGGAACGATGTCGGCGTCGGCCTTCAGGTCGTGCTCGATGCCGTGGACGATGCGGTTGTACTCGTCGTCCGTGAGGACGGCACCGATGGCGTTCTTCGCGAAGAGCAGGTCCACGCCCGGGCCGGCGTCGAGGAGGACGGTGTCCTCGTTGACCTCCTTGACCGTGGCGTACATGCCCCCGATGGTGCGGACGCCGGAACCGGGCTGCATCTGGTTCCGCATGTCGGCGGCCTGCTGCTGCTTCTTCTTGGCCGACCGGGTCATCAGGAACATGGCCCCGATGAGCACGATGAACGGGAGGAGGGTCACGAGACTCACGGGTCGGAACTTCCTTCACACGACCGCGATGGTGAGCGGCCTGATGGTTGGGGGTGTATGTGCCGCCGACAACGGCGGCATCGGCGGAGTCTAAGCGAGTCCGCGTGCAAGGAACAACGCTCAGCATGGCACCGAGGTTCCTGACCCGGCCAATGCCCGCGCCGGGCGAGCCCCGGCACGGGGTCCTCACGCCCCGAACAGGTCCCCTTGTCCGTTTCCGGCCGCCGCGGAGCGGGGCGGGGTGAGGCCGAGATGCGCCCATGCGGCGGGCGTGGCCACCCGGCCCCGGGGCGTACGGGCCAGCAGACCCTCCCGGACCAGGAAGGGCTCGGCGACCTCCTCGACCGTCTCGCGCTCCTCGCCGACCGCGACGGCGAGGGTGGACAGGCCGACCGGCCCGCCGCCGAACAGCTTGAGCAGGGCCTCCAGCACCCCCCGGTCCAGCCGGTCCAGGCCCCGGGCGTCGACCTCGTAGACCGCGAGGGCCGCGGCCGCGATGTCCTTCGTGATCACGCCGTCCGCCTTGACCTGGGCATAGTCGCGCACCCGGCGCAGCAGCCGGTTGGCGATGCGGGGCGTGCCACGGGAGCGGCCGGCGATCTCGGCGGCGCCGGCGGAGTCGATCTCGACGTCGAGGAGGTGGGCGGAGCGGTGGATGACGCGCTCCAGCTCGGCCGGCTCGTAGAACTCCATGTGCGCGGTGAAGCCGAAGCGGTCGCGCAGCGGCGGCGGCAGCAGTCCCGCGCGGGTGGTGGCGCCGACCAGGGTGAAGGGGGGCAGCTCCAGGGGGATGGCGGTGGCGCCGGGGCCCTTGCCGACGATCACGTCGACGCGGAAGTCCTCCATCGCCATGTACAGCATCTCCTCGGCGGGCCGGGACATGCGGTGGATCTCGTCGAGGAAGAGGACCTCGCCCTCCTGGAGGGAGGAGAGGATCGCCGCGAGGTCGCCGGCGTGCTGGATGGCGGGCCCGGAGGTGATGCGGATCGGGGCGCCCATCTCGGCCGCGATGATCATCGACAGGGTGGTCTTGCCGAGGCCGGGAGCGCCGGAGAGCAGGACGTGGTCGGCGGTGGCGCCCCGCGCGCGGGCGGCGCGCAGGACCAGGTCGAGCTGTTCGCGGACCTTCTCCTGGCCGATGAACTCGCCCAGGTCCTTGGGGCGCAGCGCCGCCTCGACGGCCTGGTCGTCCCGGTCGGCGGACGCGCCGACGAGCCGCTCCTCGGCGGGGGTGTCGGTCGTGTCGTCCCAGTTCACGGCAGTTCTCCTCGGTGCGTGCTAGCGGGCGCGGTTCAGCGTCTGGAGGGCCGCCTTCAGCAGCTGCCCCACTTGCGGCGTGCCCTCGGCCGCCTCCGCCTGGGGCGCCACCGCGGACACGGCCTCGTCCGCCTCCCGGGTCGCGTACCCGAGGCCGAGCAGCGCCGCGTGCAGCTGGTCGCGCCAGCCCTGGGTGACCGGTGCGCCGACGGCGGGGGCGCCGATCGGCTCGCCGAGCCGGTCCTTGAGCTCCAGCAGCAGCTTCTGGGCGCCCTTCTTGCCGATGCCGGGGACGGCGGTGAGCGCCTTCTCGTCGCTGGTCGCGACGGCTCTGCGCAGGGCGTCGGGCGCGTGCACGGCGAGCATGGCCTGCGCCAGGCGGGGCCCGACCCCGCTCGCGGTCTGCAGCAGCTCGAAGACCTGGCGCTCGTCGTCGTCCACGAAGCCGTACAGGGTCAGCGAGTCCTCGCGGACCACGAGGGAGGTGGCGAGTTTGGCCTGCTGGCCCATGCGCAGCCCGGAGAGCGTGTTGGGCGTGCACTGGACCGCGATGCCGATCCCGCCCACCTCGACCACCGCGGAGTCGGGGGCGAGGGCGGCGACCGGGCCGCTGACGAAGGCGATCATGTCGTACGGCCTTTCGATGCGTGCAGGGCCACGGCCTGCTGGAGTCGGTTCTGGGCGGGGGCGCGCCAGATGTGGCAGATGGCGAGCGCGAGGGCGTCGGCGGCGTCCGCGGGCTTGGGCGGCGCGCTGAGCCGCAGCAGCCGGGTGACCATGGCGCCGACCTGGGCCTTGTCGGCGCGGCCGCTGCCGGTGACGGCCGCCTTGACCTCGCTGGGGGTGTGCAGGGCGACCGGGATGCCACGGCGGGCGGCGCAGAGCATGGCGACGGCGCTGGCCTGGGCGGTGCCCATCACGGTGCGGACGTTGTGCTGGCTGAACACCCGCTCCACGGCGACGCATTCGGGCCGGTGTTCGTCGAGCCACCGCTCGATGCCCTGCTCGACGGCGACGAGGCGCTGCCCCAGCTCGGCGTCCGCGGGCGTGCGTACGACCCCGACGCCGAGCATGGTGAGCGGCCGGCCCGCGACTCCCTCGACCACGCCGACCCCGCACCGCGTCAGGCCCGGGTCCACCCCCAGTACGCGCACTGAGCGCCCCTCCTTCGATCGCCTGTTTGTGCAGGCTATCCGCCGGCACTGACAACGGCGGCGGGCCGGTGGGTGTGTCCCACCGGCCCGCCGGTATCCGCTCGGTCCGCGGCAGGGTTACGCGTCGACCTTCTCCATGATCTCGTCGCTGACGTCGAAGTTGGCGAAGACGTTCTGCACGTCGTCGCTGTCCTCGAGCGCGTCGATCAGCTTGAAGATCTTCTTCGCGCCCTCCTCGTCGAGCTCGACCTGCATGGTCGGGACGAAGTTGGCCTCGGCGGAGTCGTAGTCGATGCCGGCCTCCTGGAGGGCGGTGCGCACCGCGACCAGGTCGGTTGCCTCGCTGAGCACCTCGAAGGACTCACCGAGGTCGTTGACCTCCTCGGCGCCGGCGTCCAGGACGGCGGCGAGGACGTCGTCCTCGGTCAGCTCGCCCTTGGGGACGATCACGACGCCCTTGCGGTGGAAGAGGTACGACACCGAGCCCGGGTCGGCCATGTTGCCGCCGTTGCGGGTCATGGCGACGCGGACGTCGGAGGCGGCGCGGTTGCGGTTGTCGGTGAGGCACTCGATGAGCACGGCGACACCGTTGGGGCCGTAGCCCTCGTACATGATCGTCTCGTAGTCGGCGCCGCCGGCCTCGAGACCGCCACCGCGCTTGATCGCGGAGTCGATGTTCTTGTTCGGGACCGAACTCTTCTTGGCCTTCTGGACGGCGTCATAGAGCGTCGGGTTGCCGTCGAGGTCGACGCCGCCCATGCGCGCCGCGACCTCGATGTTCTTGATCAGCTTCGCGAAGAGCTTGCCGCGCTTGGCATCGATCACGGCCTTCTTGTGCTTCGTCGTGGCCCATTTAGAGTGGCCGGACATCTGCCTGTCTCCTTCGCGTAACCCGTCTATGAACGAACGCCAGCGATCCTACAAGGAGTCGGCCGCCCGGTTGGCGCGCACCATCTCGACGAAGAGCCCGTGCACGCGGTGGTCGCCGGTCAGTTCCGGGTGGAACGACGTGGCGAGCGCGTTGCCCTGGCGGACCGCGACGATGTGGCCGTCGTGCTCGGCGAGCACCTCGGCCTGGGCGCCGACGGACTCCACCCACGGGGCGCGGATGAAGACGCCCTCCACAGGATCGCCCGGGATGCCCGTCACGTCGAGGGCCGCCTCGAAGGACTCGTTCTGGCGTCCGAAGGCGTTGCGGCGCACGATCATGTCGATGCCGCCGATGGTCTCCTGGCCCGAGCGCGGGTCGAGGATCTTGTCGGCGAGCATGATCATGCCGGCGCAGGTGCCGTAGACGGGCAGTCCGGCACGCACGCGTGCGCGCAGCGGCTCCATGACGCCGAACAGGACGGCGAGCTTGGAGATGGTGGTGGACTCGCCGCCGGGGATGACCAGGCCGTCGATGTCGTCGAGCTCTTCGGGGCGCCGCACCGGCCTGGCCACGGCGTCGGCCGCGGCCAGGGCGATGAGGTGCTCCCGTACGTCGCCCTGGAGTGCGAGCACTCCGACCACGGGAGCGGTCATCACCAGCCCCGGTTCGCGTAGCGCTCGGCCTCGGGGAGGGTGTCGCAGTTGATGCCGACCATGGCCTCGCCGAGGTTGCGGGAGGCGTCCGCGATGATCTTCGGGTCGTCGTAGAAGGTGGTGGCCTTCACGATGGCGGCGGCGCGCTTGGCGGGGTCGCCCGACTTGAAGATGCCGGAGCCGACGAAGACGCCCTCGGCGCCGAGCTGGCGCATCAGCGCGGCGTCGGCCGGGGTGGCGACGCCACCGGCGGAGAACAGCACGACCGGCAGCTTGCCGAGCTCGCTGACCTCCTTGACCAGCTCGTAGGGGGCGCGCAGCTCCTTGGCGGCGGCGTACAGCTCGTTGTTGTCGAAGCCGCGCAGCTTGGCGATCTCGTTCTTGATCTGGCGCAGGTGGCGGACGGCCTCGACGACGTTGCCGGTGCCGGCCTCGCCCTTGGAGCGGATCATGGCCGCGCCCTCGGCGATGCGGCGCAGGGCCTCGCCCAGGTTGGTGGCACCGCAGACGAAGGGGGTGGTGAACGCCCACTTGTCGGAGTGGTTGACCTCGTCGGCCGGGGTGAGGACCTCGGACTCGTCGATGTAGTCCACGCCGAGGGACTGCAGGACCTGGGCCTCGACGAAGTGGCCGATGCGGGACTTGGCCATCACCGGGATGGAGACCGCTTCGATGATGCCCTCGATCATGTCCGGGTCGGACATACGGGCCACGCCGCCGTCCTTGCGGATGTCGGCCGGGACCCGCTCCAGGGCCATGACGGCGACGGCGCCCGCGTCCTCGGCGATCTTCGCCTGCTCCGGCGTGACGACGTCCATGATCACGCCGCCCTTGAGCTGCTCGGCCATGCCGCGCTTCACGCGGGCGGTGCCGGTTGCGGGAGCCTGGTTCTCGGTGCTGGACACGGGTTGACCTCACATATGTGAAAAGAGGGTTGCTACCGCACCGAGGAAACGTGAATGGGCCAGTCCACAGCAAGGGCCAATGGTCAGGCGGTGGATCCTTTTCGGGTACGGCGGCCTAGGCGGACCGGTCCGTGAGCGCCGACGGGGGCTCGTCGTCCATCTCGAAGGCCAGCGGGAACGGCGCGTGGCCGGCCAGCCGGAACCAGCGGACCTTGTGGTGCCGGCGCAGCGAGCGGGCGGCGCGTACCGCGTCGTTGTGGAAGCGACGGGCCATCGGCACCCTGCGCACCGCCTCGGTCAGTTCGCGGGCGGCCTCCTCTCCCCCGGGCGCCTGGCGGACCTCCTCGACCTGCTGGGCCTCGGCGAACACGGCCCGCAGCGCCTGGCTGAGTTCGCTCTCGGCGACCTCCCGGTGCTCCTCCTCGGCCTGCCGGGCGGCGTGGGCTGCCTCGTAGAGGACGATCGAGGCGGCCGGGTCGAGCACCCCGGAGGTGGCGAGTTCCTGGGTCACCGAGGCCCGCCTGAGCAACTGGGCGTCCAGGGCGGCACGGGTCGCGTCGATCCGGGCGTGCAGCCGGTCCAGACGGCCCGCGGTCCAGCTCAGATACAGGCCGATCGCGACGAGGGCGACGAGGATCCAGATGAGGGTTGCGGTCACGGGCGGCAAGGTTACCGAGACCCCACCGGCACGCTACGAGCGCCCATGCCGGTGCGCTTGGGCGGTGCTCACCGCAAGTGCGCGCGTGGTCTCGGCCGGGGCGGTGTGGGGTGCCCAACCCCTTGGGTCCCGGCGCGCTTGGGTGGGTGCTCACCGCGTGAGCGCGCGTGGTTCCGGTCGGGGGGTGCGGGGCGCCCAGCCCTTTGGGCCCCGGTCCACTTGGGCGGGTGCTCACCGTGTCGGCGTGTGTGGTCTCGGCCGGGGGCGGTGTGGGCACGACCCGCTCTCGGGCCTCGGCCGGGCCCAAGGGCTGGGCACCCCACACCGGCCGAAGCCAAGCGCGCACACGCCAAGAACACCCGCGCACAACGACACGCCGGGCCACACGCCCACACGCCCCTGCCCGACCCCCCAGCGTGCCGCCACTCGGCCCTGGCCGTCCGCATCACTCCGGGGCACGCGCCGTGCTGCCAGCGCCGGGCACCGACCCGGCGAGCCCTCGCAGCACCTGTGCGCGCCGGGCCACCACGCCCGCTGAAGCCGCGCCACCCATACGCGCGCCTCACGACGAACCGGCGCACGCATACCCGTACCGCCGCCCCAGCCCCCACACGCGGCCGGCCCTGCCAAGCGGCGCCCCCCGGCTCAGTCCCGCGCCAACCCGAGCCGTGCCCGTAGCCCCGGGAACCGGTCCGTGCGGTCGTCCGCTGCTACCGCTGTCGTTCCGTCGGTCACCGTCTCGTACACCGACAGGATGTCCGCGCCGACCGTCGACCAGTCGAACCGCCGGACATGGGCGCTGCCCCGCTCGCGCAGTTCCGCGCGCCGGGCCGGGTCCTCCAGCAGCCGTACCGCCGCCTCGGCGAGCGCGTCGGCGTTCTCGTTGGCGAACAGTTCGCCCGCCGCTCCCTGGTCCAGTACCTGGGCGAAGGCGTCCAGGTCCGAGGCGAGCACCGGCGCCCCCGCCGACATCGCCTCGACCAGGATGATCCCGAAGCTCTCGCCGCCGGTGTTGGGGGCGACGTAGAGGTCGACACTGCGCAGGAAGCGTGCCTTGTCCTCGTCGCTGACCATGCCGAGGAACTCCACGCGCGAGCGCAGGTCCTGCGGCAGGTCCTCCACCGCCTCCTCCGCGTCACCGCGCCCGGCGACCAGCAGCCGGGCCTGCGGCCGCGCGGCGAGGATCCGCGGCAGCGCCTTCACCAGCACCGGCAGGCCCTTGCGCGGTTCGTCGATCCGGCCGATGAACCCGATCGTGTCACCCTGCCACTCCGGCTTGGGCTCGGCCTTGGCGAAGAAGTCGACGTCGACGCCGTTGGGGATGACGACCGCGTCCCCTCCCAGGTGCTCCACCAGCGTGCGGCGGGCGTACTCGCTGACCGCGATCCGCGCGCTGATCTTCTCCAGGGCGGCCTGGAGGATCGAGTACGCGGCGATCATGGCCTTGGAGCGCGGGTTGGAGGTGTGGAAGGTCGCGACCAGCGGGCCCTGCGCGGCCCAGCAGGTCAGCAGCCCGAGGGACGGCGAGGACGGCTCGTGGATGTGGACGACGTCGAACGCGCCGTCGTGCAGCCAGCGCCGCACCCGCGCGGCCGACAGGAAACCGAAGTTCAGCCGGGCCACCGAGCCGTTGTACGGCACCGGGACGGCACGGCCGGCCGAGACGACGTACGGCGGCAGCGGGGTGTCGTCGTCGGCGGGAGCCAGCACGGACACCTCGTGGCCGAGGCGGATGAAGTACTCGGCCAGGTCCCGGATGTGGAACTGGACGCCGCCCGGCACGTCCCAGGAGTACGGGCAGACGATGCCGATCCTCACGACGAGCCCTTCGCGGAGTCGAGATCGGCCACCCACAAGCGCTGCAGCATGTGCCAGTCCTCCGGATGCTCGGCGATCCCCGTGGCGAAGGCGTCGGCCAGCGCCTGTGTCATGACAGACGTCTTCTCGGCCCGGGTACCTGTCTCGGGCACCTCGACCGGGGGATGCACCCGGCCCCGCATCATGCGCGGGCCGTCGTACCAGAGCGTCGCCGGAAGCAGCAGCGCGCCCGTGTGCTGGGCGAGCAGCGCCGGTCCGGCCGGCATCCGGGCCGTCTCGCCGAAGAACTTGACCTCGACGCCGGAGGCGGACAGATCCCGGTCGGCGACCAGGCAGACCAGTCCGCCGTCGCGCAGCCGCCGGGCCAGCGTGCCGAACGCGGAGCCGCCGCTGTGCGGCAGCACCTCCATGCCGAGGCCCTCGCGGTAGGCGACGAACCGGTCGTAGAGGGTCTCCGGCTTCAGCCGCTCGGCGACCGTCGTGAACGGCGTGTTCAGCGCGGTGGTCGCGTAGGCGCCGGCCAGGTCCCAGTTGCCGAGGTGCGGCAGTGCCAGGACGACGCCCTTGCCGGCCGCCAGGCCCTCGGTCAGGCGGTGCAGGTCCTTGATCTCGACCCCGGTCCTGATGCGTTCCGCGCTCCAGGCCGGGAGCCGGAAGGACTCCATCCAGTAGCGCAGGTACGAGCGCATGCCCGCGCGGGAGAGTTCGGCGAGGCGCTGGGGGCTCGCGTCGGGCACCACGCGCGCGTAGTTGCTCTCCAGCCGCAGCACGCCCTGGCCGCGCCGCTTCCACGCGGCGTCCGCGATCGCCTGGCCGAGCCGTACCGCGACCGGCTCGGGCAGCTTCTTCACGGTGCTCCAGCCCAGGCCGTACAGCGCGTCCGTCAGCCGCTCCCGGGCGCTCATTTCGCGGCCTCGTTCCCCCGCGCGGTGCTCCCCTGCCCGGTGTTCCCGGCCGCGTCGGCCCGGTCCGCCTCGGCGGATTCCCGGCGGACGGTGACGACCCGCTGGATCAGCGTGATCAGGCTGCCCACGGCGACGATCCACAGCGCGACGGGCAGCAGGTACTGGATGCCGGGCACCCCGAAGGCGTGCAGGCCCGCGAGTCCGGCCGCGACCAGGGAGATCACCAGCCGCTCGGCCCGCTCGATGAGACCGTTCACGGCGACCGGCAGCCCGATCGACTCGCCCCGGGCCTTGGTGTACGACACCACCTGGCCGCTCGCCAGGCAGAAGATGGAGACCGCGCACAGCACGAGGTCGTCGCCGCCCCCGGCGTACCAGAGCGCGAAGCCGCCGAAGACGGCGCCGTCGGCGACCCGGTCGAGCGTGGAGTCCAGGAAGGCCCCCCAGCGGCTGGAGCGGCCCAGTTGGCGGGCCATGTTGCCGTCGACGAGGTCGGAGAACACGAACAGCGTGATCACGACCGTGCCCCAGAAGAACTCGCCCTGCGGGTAGAACACCAGCGCGCCCGCCATCACGCCGGCGGTGCCGATCAGCGTGACCGTGTCGGGGCTGACGCCCCGCCGGATCAGAAACGCGGCGAACGGTGTGAGGACACGCGTGAAGAATGCACGCGCGTACTTGTTCAGCATGGCCTTCCCGAGGTTCGGTGTGGCCGCGCGGCCCCTGCTGGCCACCGGCTGGCCCATCGTAGCCACGCGCGCGTGGCCGCGGCGGCCGGGCGCCGGTTCACGGGACGGGCAGGAGCGGCGGGCGGGACCGGCGGGCGCGATCACGTCCGCCGTATGGACGCACCGTGACGGGAGTGGAAAGCTCGAAGAACCGCGGGCGTCACCGGAGCCGCCACCGAACGCGGAGTCGCACGTCCGCGCCCCCAGAAGACCTCACCGTGCACGGGAGGCAAGGCCATGGGCGACAAGGCGAACGCACACCCCGGAGCCGCCGGCAGGGCAACGGCGGCCGACCACCCCGCGTCCGTACGGAATGTGGTGCTGGTCGGCCACTCCGGATCGGGCAAGACGACGTTGGTGGAAGCTCTCGCGCTCACCGCGGGGGCAGTGAACCGGGCGGGCCGCGTGGAGGACGGCGGCACCGTTTCCGACTACGACGACATCGAGCACCGCCAGCAACGCTCGGTACAGCTCTCCCTGGTGCCCGTCGAATGGGACGGCATCAAGGTCAACCTTCTGGACACCCCCGGATACGCCGACTTCGTCGGGGAACTCAGGGCCGGTCTGCGAGCGGCGGACGCGGCCCTTTTCGTCGTCTCGGCCTCCGACGGCGTGGACGGCTCGACCCGCATGGTGTGGGAGGAGTGCGCGGCGGTCGGCATGCCGCGCGCCATCGTGATCACGCACCTGGAGTCCGCGCGCGCGGACTACGAGGAGATGACGCGGATCTGCGCGGACGCCTTCGGCGCCGACGACCCCGACGCCGTGCTCCCGCTCTACCTGCCCCTGCACGGCCCGCCGGCACCGGACGGGCACGCGCCGGTGACCGGCCTGATCGGGCTGCTGTCGCGGAAGCTGTTCGACTACTCCTCCGGGGAGCGCAAGGAGTCCGAACCCGGAGCGGACCTGCTGCCCCGGATCGAGGAGGCCCGCAACCGGCTCATCGAGGGGATCATCGCCGAGAGCGAGGACGAGACCCTCATGGACCGCTATCTCGGCGGCGAGCAGGTCGACGTCAAGACCCTCATCCAGGACCTGGAGCGGGCCGTCGCGCGCGGGGTCTTCTTCCCCGTCCTGGCCGCCGCCCCCGCGGCCGAGGGCGCCCGGCACGGCCTCGGCACCATCGAGCTGCTGGAGCTGGTCACCGGCGGCTTCCCGACCCCTCTGGAGCGCGAGGCGCCCCGGGTCACCACGATCGACGGCAAGCCGCGCGAGCTGAAGCTGTGCGATCCGGAGGGGCCGCTGGTCGCGGAGGTCGTCAAGACGGCGTCGGACCCCTACGTCGGCCGGGTCTCGCTCGTCCGCGTCTTCTCCGGCACCCTGCGCCCCGACCAGACGGTCCATGTCTCCGGGCACGGCCTCGCCGACCGCGGGCACGAGGACCACGACGTCGACGAACGGATCGGCGCGCTGTCCCGGCCGTTCGGCAAGCAGCAGCGGGCCCTGACCCACTGCATCGCCGGCGACCTCGCCAGCGTGGCGAAACTGAACCGCGCGGAGACCGGCGACACCCTCTCCGCCAAGGACGACCCGCTGCTGATGGAACCGTGGGAGATGCCCGACCCGCTGCTGCCGCTGGCCATCCAGGCGCACAGCAAGGCCGACGAGGACAAGCTCTCCCAGGGCCTGTCCCGGCTGGTCGCCGAGGACCCCACCATGCGTCTGGAGCAGAACCAGGACACCCACCAGGTGGTCCTGTGGTGCCTCGGCGAGGCCCACGCCGACGTGGCCCTGGAGCGGCTGCGCAGCCGCTACGGCGTCCAGGTCGACGTCGTACCGCACCGGGTGTCGCTGCGGGAGACGTTCGCCGCCAGGTCGGCCGGGCGCGGGCGGCATGTGAAGCAGTCCGGCGGGCACGGGCAGTACGCCATCTGCGAGATCGAGGTCGAGCCGCTGCCCGGCGGCTCGGGCATCGAGTTCGTGGACAAGGTGGTCGGCGGAGCCGTACCGCGGCAGTTCATCCCCTCCGTCGAGAAGGGCGTACGCGCCCAGGCCGCCAGGGGAGTCGCGGCCGGCCATCCGCTCATCGACGTCCGGGTCACCCTCACCGACGGCAAGGCGCACTCGGTGGACTCCTCCGACGCCGCCTTCCAGACGGCCGGCGCGCTGGCCCTGCGGGAGGCCGCGGCCGACGCGAAGATCCACCTCCTGGAGCCGGTCGCCGAGGTGAGTGTGCTGGTCGGCGACGAGTACGTGGGCGCCGTGATGAGCGACCTGTCCGGGCGGCGCGGCCGGGTGCTCGGCACCGAGCAGACCACGGGCAACCGCACCCTGGTCCGCGCCGAGGTGCCGGAGATCGAGATCGGCCGGTACGCCGTCGACCTGCGCTCCCTGTCGCACGGTACCGCCCGCTTCCACCGCTGCTACGCGCGGCACGAGCCGATGCCGCCGCAGGTCGCCGAAAGGGTCCGTGAACAGACCCGGGAATCGGCGTAGTTGGTACCGGGCACCAGCCGGGCGGGGTCGAACGGGTCCCGCCCGGAAGGCCCTTGTGCAGCGCTCCCCTCCGCGTCGGCGGGCGGCTTCGGCCGTCCGCCGACGAACTGCCGGTGACTGCGGATACCCTGATGACCTGATCAACAGGTGTGCGGGGCAGGGAAGTCGGGAAGGCCGCAGAACGACAGTGGGCGGCGATCGGGGGCGGGAATGACCGTTGACAGCGGTTACGGGGACATCTTCGGTCCCCAGGTGCCGCGCACGGGCGCCGAGGGACAGACGGCGACGTTCGCGCTGGCCTCGGCGGCCTACCGCGACACCGGCGTCGAGCAGATCCTGGACGCCAACAGCGAATGGCACCAGTCCGCCGTCAAGGCGGGCAAGATCAAGCTGTTCCGGCCGAACCTCGGCGAGGCCTTCTCCCGCGCGGTCGTCGACCGCATGATCGGCCCCGGCCGCAAACCCCTCATCCAGTCCTTCGGCGCCGAGCCGCAGGTCGTCGTCGAGCACTGCCTGGCGGCCAACAACATCCGCAAGGATCGCGACAACCGCCTGACCGTCGTGATGGTCCTGTGCGGCGTCCTCTTCCTGCCCGGACTGCTCGCCTGGCTGCTCGTGTTCCAGCTGCGCACCAGCATGACCAGGCGCGAGGACCGGCGGGTCGGCGCGCTCGCCACCGTGCTGCTCGTCGCCGTCGGAGCCCTCGCCGTGCTCTTCCTGGTCAAGATGCCGTTCACCGGCTTCTGGGCCTGGTATGCGCGCGCCTCGCTCGTCCTGCCCGTCGTCGGCTGGTACCTGGCCAAGCAGATCTGCGAGCGCACGGCCGCGGACCTGCGCGAGCGCTGGGACGGCCTGCTGGCCGGCAGCAGCGTCGGCGCCAAGGTCCCCGAGGCCGTCCCCAGCAGCCCCGGCGAGAACGCGGCCGAGCAGCTCCGCCAGTCCCTGGCCAAGCTCAGCGCCGAGCAGCAGTCCAACTCCGTGTTCTACGCCGGCCCCAAGGGCATCCTCGGCATGGGCACCCGCTGGGGCAGCTGGCAGCTCGCCGAGGATCTCGTCTCCGCCGACCCCACCCGTGAGATCCACCCCTTCCGCAGCTGGGACGTCATACGGTCCATCCACGACCAGCTGAAGATGCTGGCGCGCGGCCCGCTGAACACCGGCGGCTTCCCGACCCCGTCCATACGGCACTGGGTCGTCACGCCGATCGGCGAGAACGCCAAGGCGGTGGCCAGGCCCGGCGGCACCGACGTCGAGGCCTACCAGGTCAAGCAGCACGCGATACAGGAGATCTGCAACAAGCAGCAGTTCGGCGCGGGCGACCGGCACTACCTGGGCGTGCAGTGGACCCTGTGGGACGGACAGCTGGTGATCACCATGCTGATCACGGTCACCGTGCTGCACGAGACCCTGCGCATCGAGGTCACCGGCCACGCGCTCGGCCCGGTGCACCCCCTGTTCACCTCGAAGTCCGAGGCCCCCACCAGGGAGGTCAGCAAGTCCCTCAAGCCCTGGGAGACCCGGACGATCAAGCTGCCGCTGGTCAACGCCGACGAGGTGGTACGCCTCGCCGCCCGCGCCCCGCTCGGCTGGTACCCGCCGCTGCTGAACTGGCTCGGCGGCAGCCTGAGCCTGCCGGAGCCGTTCGGCCTGCGGCACGCCTGGGCCGACAAGCCGTGGCGGCACCGCTTCATGGCCGACGACGCCCTGCGGGCGGCCACTCCGGTGCTGCGGGTGGTGCACGCGGCGGCGATCAAGGTGCTGGACGAGAACGGCGTGAACACTGAGAAGTTCGGGGCACGGTCCGCGTTCCTCAGTACGGCCGTGCAGGACCCGGCGCCCCGGAAGGCGGACGTCTACGACGCGTGACGGCGGCGGGCGCCGGTCCGGCCGACGGCGCCCGTCCCCACGTCATACGGCCGGCCAGGCCTCCGCCAGCATCTTCCGGGTGTCCGCCAGCAACTGCGGCAGCACCTTGGTGTGCCCCACCACCGGCATGAAGTTCGTGTCGCCTCCCCAGCGCGGCACGACGTGCTGATGCAGATGGGCCGCGATCCCGGCACCGGCGACCGTGCCCTGGTTCATGCCGATGTTGAAGCCGTGCGCCCCGGACGCGGTGCGCAGAGCCGTCATCGCCTGCTTGGTCAGAGCCGCCAGCTCGACGGTCTCCGGCTCGGTGAGATCGGTGTAGTCCGCGACATGGCGGTAGGGCACGACCATCAGATGGCCGCCGTTGTACGGGTACAGATTCAGCACCGCGTAGACCTGCTCTCCGCGCCGGACGACGAGCGCGTCCTCGTCGGATTTGGCCGGAATCGAACAGAAGGGACAGCCGTCGTCGGCCCCGGGGCCGGTCGGCTTGTTCTCACCCTGGATGTAGGCCATCCGATGGGGTGTCCACAGACGCTGGAACGCGTCCTGCGTCCCCACTCCCCACTGCTGCTCCGGCTCACTCGTCATGCCATGCAGCATATGGCGTCGCCCGTTCGAGCCGTGTCGCCGGGGCTCGCGGGAAAGCGGCTCGGGCGAAGCTGGGCCCGTGCACGAAGACGACCGTCGGGGCCGCTGGGAGCGGCGCACCGAGGTGCCGCTCGCTCTCGCGTCCGTCGCCTTCCTCATCGCCTACGCGGTCCGCGTCCTGGCCACCGGTCCGACCGGGTTCGGGCCGGATGTGACCCTGGCGGTGATGCTGGGCGCCTGGGCGCTGTTCGTCGTGGACTACGCGGTCCGCTGGCGCCTCGGCGGCCAGGGGCCGCGCTTCGTACGGACGAACTGGCTGGACGCACTGGTGGTGCTGCTGCCGCTGCTGCGCCCGCTGCGCATCGTCCGGCTGTACGAGGCGGTCCAGCGCCGGCACGGACAGCCCCGGCTGTCGCTGTACGCGCGCGTGATCACCTACGCGGGGGTGTCGGCGGTGCTGCTCGGCTTCGCGGGCGCCCTGGCGGTGTACCAGCAGGAGCGCGGGGCGCCCGGCACCTCCATGCACACCTTCGGGGACGCCGTCTGGTGGACCTGCGCCACGCTCACCACGGTGGGCTACGGGGACGTCACCCCCGTCACCTTCTGGGGCCGGGTGATCGCCGTCGGCATGATGGCGGGCGGCCTGGCCCTGCTCGGCGCGGTCACCGGCTCGTTCTCGTCGTGGCTGATCCAGGTGTTCTCCCGGGAGGACGACGAAAGGCCCCCGGGGAGCTGAACTCCCCGGGGGCCCGACGGCCGGATCAGACCTGCGTCCGCTCCTCGACGACCTTCGCGATCTTCGCGAGTGCCTCCTCGAAGGGGATGCCGTTCTCCTGCGAGCCGTCGCGGTAGCGGAACGACACCGTGCCGCCGTTCATGTCGTCGTCACCCACGATGATCATGAACGGCACCTTCTGCTTCTGCGCGGTCCTGATCTTCTTCTGCATGCGGTCGGACGACGAGTCCACCTCGACCCGCAGACCCTTGCGCTTCGCCTCCGCGGCGAACTTCTCCAGGTACTCGACGTGCGCGTCGCCCACCGGGATGCCGATCGCCTGCACCGGGGCCAGCCACGCCGGGAAGGCGCCCGCGTAGTGCTCCAGCAGCACCGCGAAGAACCGCTCGATGGAGCCGAACAGCGCACGGTGGATCATGACCGGACGCTGCTTGGAGCCGTCGGGGCCGGTGTACTCCAGGTCGAAGCGCTCGGGCAGGTTGAAGTCGAGCTGGATCGTCGACATCTGCCAGGTACGGCCGATGGCGTCCTTGGTCTGCACGGAGATCTTCGGGCCGTAGAAGGCGGCGCCGCCCGGGTCCGGGACCAGCGGCAGGCCCTGCTTCTCGGCGACCTGGCGCAGCGTCTCGGTCGCCTCCTCCCAGACCTCGTCCGAGCCGACGAACTTCTCCGGGTCCTTGGTCGACAGCTCCAGGTAGAAGTCGGTCAGACCGTAGTCCCGCAGCAGCCCGAGCACGAAGGTGAGCGTCTTGTCGAGCTCCTCCGACATCTGCTCGCGGGTGCAGTAGATGTGCGCGTCGTCCTGCGTGAAGCCACGCGCCCGCGTCAGGCCGTGCACCACGCCCGACTTCTCGTACCGGTACACGGTTCCGAACTCGAAGAGGCGCAGCGGCAGTTCACGGTACGAGCGGCCGCGCGCGTCGAAGATCAGGTTGTGCATCGGGCAGTTCATGGGCTTGAGGTAGTAGTCCACGCCCTCGTCGAGCTGCATGGGCGGGTACATGCCGTCGGCGTACCAGTCCAGGTGTCCGGACGTCTCGAAGAGCTTCCCCTTCGTGGCGTGCGGGGTGTAGACGAACTCGTAGCCCTCTTCCTCGTGCCGGCGGCGCGAGTAGTCCTCCATCACGCGGCGGACGATGCCGCCCTTGGGGTGGAAGACGGCGAGGCCGGAGCCGATCTGCTCCGGGATGGAGAACAGGTCCAGCTCGCTGCCCAGCTTGCGGTGGTCGCGCTTCTCGGCCTCGGCGAGGAAGTCCAGGTAGCCCTTGAGCTCGTCCTTGGAGGGCCAGGCGGTGCCGTAGATGCGCTGGAGCATCGGGTTCTTCTCGCTGCCGCGCCAGTAGGCGGCGGCGTTGCGCATCAGCTTGAACGCCGGGATCAGGCGGGTCGAGGGCAGGTGCGGACCGCGGCAGAGGTCCTTCCAGCACAGCTCGCCGGTCTTGGCGTCCAGGTTGTCGTAGATCGTCAGTTCGCCGGCGCCGACCTCGACGTCCGCGCCGTCGTCGGAGGACGCGGCGCCCTTGAGGCCGATCAGCTCCAGCTTGTAGGGCTCGCCCGCGAGTTCCGCGCGGGCGGCCTCGTCGGTCACCACGCGACGGGCGAACTTCTGCCCCCGCTTCTGGATCTCCTGCATCTTCTTCTCGATGGCCTTGAGATCCTCGGGCGTGAACGGCTTCTCGACGTCGAAGTCGTAGTAGAAGCCGTCCTTGACCGGCGGTCCGATGCCGAGCTTGGCCTCGGGGAACAGCTCCTGCACGGCCTGCGCCATGACGTGCGCGGTGGAGTGGCGCAGGATGTTCAGGCCGTCCTCGGAGGAGATCTCGACGCCCTCGACCTCCTCGCCGTCGGCCAGGACGTACGACAGGTCCCGGAGTTCGCCGCCCACGCGCGCGGCGATGATCGAGCGCTCGCCTGCGAAGAGCTCGGCGGCCGTAGTGCCCGTCGTCACCACGCGCTCTTCCCGCTCGGAATCGCGTTGGATGATCACACGGACGTCTGACACCGGTCTCTCCTGACTGAAGGGGGGCTGCGGCGCCATACCGGGAGCGCACGCATGACGGGATCGTACCGACCCGCACCCGGTCAGGGCGAAATCAATCCCCTCCGCAGGCTTCCTCGAAGAAGTCGAGATTCTCCTGGAGCGACTTCATCAGCCGGTCCCGTTCCGCCTCGTCGACCTGCACGGGTACGACGCCACGGACGCCGGTGAGCTTGCGGAAGCCGCCCCGGCTCTCCAGCCGCCCGTGCACCCGCACCGGCAGTCCGACCAGGTGGGCGTGGCCGGCGATCCGGTAGGACTCCTCGTCCAGGGTCAGCCGGACGTGCGGGATCTCGGCGCCGGCCAGCACCCGCAGCCGTACCGCCCCCTCGCCGCGCGGCCCCGACCGGCGCATCCGGACCACGGCGCCGGTGACGCGCACCGCCACGGACGGTTCCGCGCGCAGATAGCGGGCCCCGGCCTCGCGCAGCACCGGCAGGTCGCCCGGGGAGAACTCGACGGCCTCGGCACCGGCCGCGCAGCCGTCGGGGACCGCGGCGGCGGGCGCCCACTCCACGGCGATGCGTGCGCCCTCGGTGCCCCGGACGAGGGCGATCAGTGCCTCGGTGAGTTCGCGGCTGACGCCGGCCTCGACGGCGCCGTCGAAGGCGTCCATGCCGCCGGTGGCGCGCCGGTAGTCGATGGCCTCGCGGGCGGCGTACAGCGCCTGGTGCAGGCGTACGGCGAGCGGGCGGCCGGTGCCGACGGGCACGAAGGCGGTCAGGTTCCGGCCGCCGGCCGGGGAGCCGACCAGGACGTGCTCCAGCATCGCGGCGGCGGGGCGGCGATGCCGGGCACCGTGGTAGCCGGCACGCGCGCGGGTGGCGAGGGCGGCGGCGAGGAGTGTCTGGCGGGCGGCGCCGCGCAGCTGCTCCTCGACGGTCCAGGAGGTGGTGCCGGCGGGGCCGGTGGGCACGTCCCGCCACCAGCGGATCTCGTCGCTGGGCACGGCGAGGCAGACCAGCACCTCGCGGGCGGAGGGGGTGCCGCTGCGGGCGAGGGCGACGAGCGCCTCGCCGAGCAGGTCGTCGCTGTCGGGGAAGGCGCGGCTCTCGGGTACGAGCAGGCTGGTTCCGGCGCCGTCCGGTCCGGGCGGGGTCCAACGGCCGTAGCGTCCGGCGGCGCCGCCGCGGCGCCGCCAGCCGTGCCGGCGCAGCAGGGCGCTGAGGACGGCGGGGTCGACCTGGCCGGGCTCGGGGGGCCGGTGCCGGCCGGCGGGGTCGGCCGGGTGCGGCCCGAGCGGCCGCGGGGGCTCCTCGATGGGGCGGTGCGTCATGGTCTGCCTCCCGTCCCGACCCGCGTCATGATCTCGCACAGCGCACGGTCGTCGAAGATGCGTGCGGTCGGGATCCGCACGGTGGTCCGGGTGCGGCCGGTGACCGGATGCCCCGCGAGGTTGACCCAGTAGCAGCAGTGCCTGAGGTCGAGCCGGTCGTGGCCGGCGCGCAGCCAGTCGTCCGGGGAGCGCGGGACGAGCATCACGACGAGGATCTTGTGCACGGAGACCGGGGTGCGGGCGAGCTTGCGCAGGTGGTCGTTGTCCAGCGTGAAGGAGAAGGTGCGGCCCGGGGGGCTGGGCGGGATCTGGTAGGTGGCCTTGAGCTGCACCTTGATGGTGACCTCGTCGTCGACCGTGTGGCCGGGTGCGCTGTGGCTGACGTGCCAGTCGATGCCGTTGTCCGGGAACGGCTGCGACAGCGAGCACCCGGCGGCCGCCGCGACGGCGTGCAGATAGCCCACCTGCAAGGTCTCCATGCAGGCGGTGGTGGCGAGTGTGCCGCGATGGGGGCCCGTGCGCTCGGGCAGCAGCCCGCTCCGCTCGGGCTGCGCTATCGCCATGACGAACAGCCTTCCACGCCAGAGTAATCCCCGTGCCGGGCCGCTGAACTGCAAGGACCCGCACTCCTGTTGTCTCCTTCCGGCGTACGGCGCAAACAGCCCGGGTATCACCGAAACGGGCAGCGGACGGTGCGTCAGCTGCCGTGGGTGAACGAGGGGTTGTGCAGATATGGCGAGCTGGTATGAGGGCCCGCTGGCGGCATTCGACACGGAGACGACCGGCGTACATGTCGAGACCGACCGGATCGTGTCGGCGGCGATCGTGGTCCAGGACACCCCGGGCGCCCGGCCGCGGGTGACCCGGTGGCTGGTGAACCCGGGCGTGCCGGTGCCGGAGGCGGCGACGGCGGTGCACGGACTGACGGAGGAGCATCTTCAGCGCAACGGCCGCTGGCCCGCGCCGGTGATGCACGAGATAGCCGCACGACTGGCCGAACAGGCCCTGGCGGGCCGCCCGCTGGTGGTGATGAACGCGCCGTTCGACCTGACGATCCTCGATCGTGAGCTGCGCCGCCATCGGGCGTCGTCCCTGGACCACTGGTTCGAGACGGCTCCGCTGCTGGTGCTCGATCCGAGGGTGCTGGACAAGCATCTGGACCGCTATCGCAAGGGCCGGCGCACGCTCACCGACCTGTGCGCGCACTACGGGGTCGCCCTGGACGGCGCGCATGACGCGGGCGCGGACGCGCTGGCCGCGCTGGACGTCGTACGGGCGGTGGGGCGCCGTTTCGCGGCGCGGCTCGAGCGGCTCTCGCCCGCCGAACTGCACATGCTGCAGGCGGTGTGGCACGCGGCGCAGGCGCGGGGGCTCCAGGCGTGGTTCGCGCGCAGCGGCACGGAGGAGGCGGTGGACCCGGCGTGGCCGCTGCGTCCGGATCTGCCGGCGGCGGCATGAGAAAAGGCCGGTCCGTACGGACCGGCCTTCTTTCCCGGTGGGCGATACTGGGTTCGAACCAGTGACCTCTTCGGTGTGAACGAAGCGCTCTCCCACTGAGCTAATCGCCCGGGAACGCACTGAACCATACAGGCCTTCGCGGGTTTCCTTCAAACCGCTTCCAAGTGCGCGGCAAGGCCCCGCCGTCCGGCCCGCATCATCAGCCAGTGGTTGGCGCGGAAGACGGGCCGTCCGGGCACGGCCAGGGTGCGCATCAGCGGCTTGCGCACGTCGACGACCTGCTCGTAGCGGGCCAGGCTGCCGGTGCCGTCCGGGGTGACGGTCCAGCGGACCCAGCCCTCCAGGTCACCGGAGAGGGCGATCTCCAGCACTCCGGCGGCCGGATCGCGCCGCGTCTCCCGCGCGGTGAAGGTCAGGTCGTACGGCAGCAGGGAGCGGATGCGGACCACGCCGCCGGTGTCGTCGAGCCGGTTCACCTCGCGCACCTGGGGCCACCAGCGGGGGTAGTCGTCGGCGCGCTCCAGGGCGGCGTATACGGCGGCGGGCGGCGCGGGCAGGGGCCACAGGCTGCGGAATCGGTAGTGGGACCAGTCCATGGGCCGAGTGTGGCACCGGGAAGTGAGTAGGTTCTGAGTACGCGCACTCATGTCGTACGGCGTGACGGGGACCACACTCCAAGCCATGACGCACATTCCGTCCCCCGCCGAGGAGCTGCGGCTCCTCGACGCCGAGCTGCGGCAACTGGACGCCCGCCGGTCGCAGTTGCTCGCCCGCCGCGGCCGGCTGGTCGCCGCCCTGGAGGCGGCCCGCCCGGCGCAGGTTCTCGCACCGCCGCGCCCCGAGGCATCACCGCCGCGGGTGCAGAACATGCTCCTGCTGCTCGGCGGCGCCCTGCTCACCGTCGCCGCGATGGCGTTCACGCTGGTCGGCTGGGGGCACCTGGGCATCGTCGGCCGCTCCGCGGTGCTGGGTGCGATCACGGTGGCGGCGCTCGCGGCGCCGCTGCCGCTGCTGGCCCGCGGGCTGCGCTCGACGGCGGAGGCGGTGGCGGGTCTCGGTCTGGCACTGACGGTGCTGGACGCGTACGCGCTGCACGAGGTCGCGCTGGGCGGGGTGGACGGGGTCGGCTATACGGCGGTCGCGGCGGCGGTGCTCGCGGCGGCCTGGACGGCGTACGGCCTGCTGCCGAGGACGGCGGAGCTGCGGCTGCCGCTGCCCGCCGCGCTGGCCTCGGCCCAACTCCCGCTGCTGCTGTGGGCGTTGGCGGCGGACGCCGGGCCGTACCGGCTGGCCGCCGCGCTGCTGGTCACCGCCGGCCTCGACACCGCTGTGGCGCTCCGGGTGCCCGCCCGTTCCGTACGGATCGCCGCCGCCGTGGGCGCGTACGGCATGGGCGCCGGGGGCGTGCTGACGGCCGGGGGTCTGTCCTGGACGGCCACCGGTCCGAGCGCCGCCGCCCGTGCGGCGGCGCTCCTCCTCCTCGCGGCGCTGATCGCCCTGGCGGCGGCCCGGCGCACGGCGACGGTGACGGCGCCCGTGGGCGGCCTGCTCCTGGTCGCGGCCGCGGGTGGCGTCCCGCGCGTGCTGCTGCCGGAGGTGTGGACGGTACCGGTGCATCTGGCGTGCGCGGTCGCCCTGTTGGCGGCGGTACGCGTGCAGCGGCTGCCCGAGCCGGTGCGCCGGGGTCTCGGCCAGGCGTCCGCGGCGGTCCAGGCGCTCGCCGTGCTGTGGGCGGCACCGCTCGTCGCCGTCACCCTGCTGGGCCCGCTCGCCTGGATCGACCGCCCCTGGTCCGGGGCACCGTCGGACATCCGGGCCGCGGTGACGGCCGAGGCGCCGTGGCCCCCGCTGTCTCAGACGGCCCCGCTGGTCCTGGCCACCGTCGCCGCGGTACTGGCGCTCTCGGCGCGCCCCGGAGCGAGGACGGCGGCGCTGGTGCCGGCGTGGGCCACGGCGCTCGTGCTGCCGCCGGTGCTGCAACTCCCTTACGAGGCAGGGCTGGTGGTGGCGCTGTCGGTGGCGGCCCTCGCCCTGGTCCCGGCAGCGCCGACGGCCACCGTCCTCGCCGTGGCCGCCTCCCTGCACGCGGCCTCCCTGGCCCTGGCCGCGCAGTCCGCGACCCTGGCCGTCCTCACCACGCTGACGTTCCTGTTCGCGGCGGCCTCCCGGCGCCGCGCTCTCGTGGCGGCGCCGGCCGCCCTCGTCTGGGCCACCGCGCTGGCCTGTGCGATCGGCGCCGCCGCGGGCTGGGCACCGCAGCACACCGCGCTGCTGGTCCTGACGGTGCCGGTGGCCGCCGCCCTGCTCGCCGCCCGCGACGCCGGGGCGGCCCTCCCGGTCGAGGTGACGGGTGCCGCCGCGGGCCTGCTCGCCATCACGCTGACGATCACCGACCCGCCCGTGCTGGCCCTCGTCCTGGCGCTGTGCGGCGTGATCACCGCGGCCACGGCGCTCCGGCCGGACCGCCGCCTCGTCGGCTACGCGTCCGCCGCCCTCTTCGTGCTGGCCGCCTGGGTCCGCCTGGCGGCCTGGGAGGTCGGCACCCCGGAGGCGTACACGCTGCCGGTGACGATCCCGGCCCTGCTCGTGGGCGCTCTGCGCCGGCGCCGCGACCCACGGACCTCGTCCTGGACGGCGTACGGACCGGGCCTGGCCGCGACCCTGCTGCCGAGCCTGGTCGCGGCCTGGGCCGACCCGCACTGGACGCGCCCCCTCCTGCTGGGCCTGGCGGCCCTCACGGTCACCCTCGTGGGCGCCCGCCACCACCTCCAGGCCCCGCTCCTGCTCGGCGGCGCGACCCTGCTCCTGGACGCCCTGCACGAACTGGCCCCCTACCTGATCCAGGTGGCGGGCGCCCTCCCCCGATGGGCCCCGCCGGCCCTCGCCGGCCTCCTCCTGCTCGCCCTGGGCGCGACGTACGAGCAGCGCATCAGGGACGTCCGGCGGGTGCAGGGAATCCTCGGGAAGATGAACTGACCTACCGGGGGCGGGGAACTGCGCGACCGGCTTCCACCGGCCCGCAGTTCCCCGCCACCGTCATGGCATCTTGTGCCCGAGCAGCGCCAGATTCTCGATGGCGGCGAGCCCGTACAGCGCGGTGTCGTTCGTGGACACCCAAGCGGCCTCGCTACCCGGCACCAACGCCACCGGCCCGCTCAGCTCCACGGTCTTCCACGGCGCCGACTCCCGGTAGCCATCGGAGTTGTAGAACTTCTCCCAGGCCCGCTTGGCCAGCTTCTCGTCCCCCGTCTGCACGGCCGCGTACGCGTCCAGCCGCGAGTGCCCCTGGAACAGCAGCAGGTTCCCGAAGTTGGACCCGTAGCGCGCCGCCTGCTCGGCCTTGGTGGCGTTGAAGTACCGGCAGTAGTCGAAGTACGCCTCGTTGAACTTCGGCATGTCGACGAGGTCGATGAGTTCGGCGCACAGCTCGTTGAGCCCGAACACGGCGGACAGATGCGACACCCCCACCACCGGCTTCTCGGCGACGGCGAAGCGACCGGTGTCCAGGTCGTAGAGCCCGGTGCCCTGCACGAAGCCGTTGGGCTGCGCGGCGATGGTCTCCATGGTCGACAGCACCCGCGCCCTGGCCTTCTCCCACTTGGGCCCCTTGCGCTCCCACTCCGTCAGCCAGGCGGAGACCAGTCCGCTCCAGTCCGTGCCGAAGCCGACCGACAGCGCGTGCCGGTCGGGCGTGTACGGCTCGGTGCGGATCTTGCGGATCGGGTCGAGGACGAGGAACGTCTCGTCGGAGTCGACGTTGGCGTGCATGAGGTCGCCGACCCGCTCGTCGCCGGTGAGGAAGTAGTAGTAGCGGCGGTACGTGGTGTTGGCGATGCGCTGCTGCTTGGCGCTGTCGGCGTAGTGCTGGACGCCGTGCCGGGTGCCGAGCCCCGCCCATTCGCCGAGGTGGTAGACGTCGACCTCGCCGGTGTGCCGGGTCATCGCCTCGGCGAAGCGGAAGATGTCGGCGCGGCCGGAGCGCAGGTACGCGAACCAGAGCCACAGGTCCGGCGACAGCTCGGAGTTGTCCCAGGCGTAGCCGCCGACGTCGTACCGCCACTGGTGCCGGACGGTGTCGTAGGTGTGCATGATGTCGCCGTAGTCCCAGAAGCCGTACCAACGACGCATCTCCACCTGGTCCTTGTAGTAGGTGAAGAGGAAGTCGAGGTGGTCCTCGATCCTGGCCTTGGCGGGGGTGGAGCGGTCGGGCTCGGAGTACAGGCCGGGGCCGAAGACGCCGGCCTTGATGAGCTGCCGGGGCGGCGCGGCGAGCTGCGGCAGCACCCGTACCGCCTCGATCTGCTGGGCCAGCGCGTCCGCCGACGGGGTCGACTCGTTGGCCCAGAAGAGGAGTTCGGAGGTGCGGGCGATGCCGTAGGGGGTGCCGAAGCCGGGTTCGTAGTCCTCGTAGGTGATGTTGAGGCCTTCGAGCTGCTCGGGGAAGGTGTCCTGGCCCATGCCGTCGTGGTAGAAGCGCAGGTCCATCGGCTGGGCCTCGGGCGACCAGAGCCAGAGGGTGACCTCGGCCGCGTCGGTGTGGGCGTCGCGGATGTCGAGCTGGGCGGGGAACTTCTCCCAGAAGTCCCGCAGGCCGAAGGAGAATCCGCCGCCGGCGCCGCCGACGTAGCCGAAGCCGTTCGCGCGGCGCCCGCCGCCGGCGGCGATCCAGCCGTGGCCCTTCTTGGTCCGCTTGCGCACGGTGAAGCCGTCGGCGGAGAGCTGGGAGAGGGTGTAGTCGCCCCACTCGGGGATGTACTGCAGGCGGGTGGTGACGCGCTGGTCCCAGGTGGCCGGGTCGGGCAGCTTCTTGCCCTCGAACTGGGCCGCCTGGACGGCCGCGCCGGGGTCGCGGCGCAGTCCGGTGATGCCCTTGACGGCCTCGCGGAGCATGCCGGTGCCCTCGCCGCCGAGGCGGATGTGCCGGTCGTAGGACTGGTCGCGCAGGGGGACGGTGAAGCGGACGCCGAGGCCGCGGATGAAGTCGCCGCTCGCCTTGCCGGGTTCCTGGGTGCCGTCGAAGGTGAGGGTGTGCACCATGCGGAAGGAGTCGGCGCCCGCGTAGAAGTACAGCCGGATCGAGAAGGGCAGCCAACTGCGGTTGCCCTTGCGGTGCTTGCCGTCGATGCGGACGACCGCGCGGACCGGGCCGTCCTGCTCGACCTCGACCTTCGCGATGGCGCCGTCGAAGCGCTCGGTCCTGACCTGGCCCTGGTCCTCGTCCTCGATCTCGGGCTGGCGGAGCAGGACGAGTCTGCCGTTCCTGGCGATCTCGGTGGAGCCGCGGGTGACGGACTTGATCAGCGTGGCGCCGGACGTGCCGATCCGCGCGGTGATGACGCCGGTCGATATGTCGATGGTGCCGCCGCTCTGGTCGACGGTGACCTTCTTCGCGGGGGCGGCGGGCTCGCCCGCGGCGAGGGTGAGCTTGCCGGTGCCGCCCGAACTCACCGCGTGGGCGGTCCACTTGAGGGATCCGTCGGGCCAGTAGGCGAGCGGCCAGGTCTGTACGGGCACCGCCTTGCCCTCCGCGTCCGTCAGCGCGAAGGTCTGGTCCTCCTGGAAGGCGCCCTTCGGCCAGGGCACGCCGAGGGTCGAGCCGGGGGCCGCGCCGAGGCCGCCGTCCTCCAGCCAGTCCAGGGTCACGGGGTCGCCGTCACCGGCCGCGGCGTGGGGCGCGGCCTGCGCGTCCTTGGCCCCGAGCGCCCAGCTGAACTGCGCGGCGGCGCCGGCGACGGCGGCCGCTTTGAGGAGGGACCTGCGAGGGATGGGAGACATGACCGTTCCTTCCGTGCGGAGGGTTTGGGCAGGGGCATGACAGACAGCGGTACGGCGCCCAGGGGGCACCGACCTGTGCGGGGTCAGCGGTGCCGGTACCGCTCCTCCACGGCGACGGCCGCCGCCGCGACGGCCCCGAGGACGGGGACCGCGAGCGGTGCGACGAACGCGGCGGACAGGGCCACCACGGCGAGCCCGGCGATGATCAGAAAGGAACCGGCGGGGTCGAGCACGGTCCGGCGTCCGGCGTCCGCGAGCAGCGCCCGCCAGGTGCGGCCCGGTGCCCACAGGGCCGTCGCCCGCAGCAGGGCCACGGCCAGGCCGATCAGCGCGAACAGTCCGACGGCGCCGACGAGGGGCCCGCCGGGCAGCCCGGCCCGCGCGGCCTGGACGTCCACCCAGACCGCGGCGGCCGCCGCCCAGCCGGCCAGCCCGACGGCCCACCCCGCGCGCAGGGCCGCCCGGAAGTCCGCGACGAACTCCCGCCACCCGCCGGCCTCGTGCCGCGCCCGGCGCCGCAGATGCCGGGCGCCGGCGGCGAAGGCGGCGGGGTAGGTGACCACCCCGAGGCAGGCCACGGCGATCCACACGCCGGTGAGCAGCGCCTCGGCGAAGAGCGCGAAGCGTTCGCCGAACAGGGGTTCCCGGCGTGCCTTCGTGCGGGCCTCGGCCATGGTCACCCCTTCAGTCCGGACGTCGCCATACCGTCGATGAGGTACCGCTGGAAGGCCATGAAGAAGGCGATGACCGGCACCAGCGCCACCAGCGACATCGCGATCATGCTGCCGTAGTTGGAGATGCCCTCCTGGTCGCGGAACATCATCAGGCCGAGCGAGACCGTGTACTTCTCCGGGGTGTTGAGGTAGATCAGCGGCCCCATGAAGTCGTTCCAGGCGTTGATGAAGGTGAAGATGGCGCTGGTGATGATGGCCGGGCGGCTCAGCGGCAGCACGATGGACCAGTACGTCCTCAGGTGCCCGCAGCCGTCGAGCTTGGCGGCCTCGTCCAGCTCGCGCGGCAGCCCGCGCATGAACTGCACCATCAGGAAGACGAAGAACGCCTCCGTGGCGAGGAACTTGCCCGCGACGAGCGGCACCAGGGTGTCGACGAGTTCGAGGTTGCGGAAGAGCACGTACTGCGGGATGAGCAGCACGTGGTACGGCAGCAGCAGGGTGCCGATCATCAGCGTGAACAGCAGGTTCCGCCCGGCGAACCCGATCTTGGCGAAGGCGTACGCGGTCAGCGAGCTGGACACCACGACACCGACCACGGCGAGACCGGCGTACATCAGCGAGTTCCAGAAGAAGCTGCTGATGGAGATGCCGGAGATGCCGTCCGCGAGCCCGGAGAAGTTCGCCCAGACCGGCTCGGTGGGCAACAGGTCGAGGCTGGCGATGATGTCCTTGCTCGGCTTGAAGGACGCACCGACGACCCAGATCACGGGATACAGCACGACCGCGAGGACGAGCAGCGCGCCCACGTGCCAGGCGATCGATCCGGTGCGCCGCCGCTCGTTCGCGGCGTGCGCGGCGGGGCTGGTGGCGGTGGTCACTTGGCGGCCTCCTCGTAGTGCACCCACTTCTTCTGCGACCAGAACAGGACCGCCGTGACCAGCGCCACCGCGACCACCAGCGTCCAGGCCATCGCGGAGGCGAAGCCCATCTGGGCCTCCTTGAAGCCCTTCTGGTAGAGGTAACAGGTGTAGACGAGGGTGGCGTCGGCGGGCCCGCACCGGGTGTCGGAGACGACGTAGGCGGAGCCGAACACCTGGAACGCGTGGATGGACTCCAGCAGGACGTTGAAGAACAGCACCGGCGAGATCATCGGCAGCGTGATGTTCCAGAACCGCCGCAGCGGACCGGCCCCGTCCACCTCGGCGGCCTCGTACAGCTCCCGCGGGACCTGCTTGAGGCCGGCCAGGAAGATGACCATCGGCGCGCCGAACTGCCAGATGCTCAGGGCCACCAGGGAGTAGAGGACGTAGTCGGGGTTGCCGATCCAGCCGCCCACGTCCAGCCCGAAGATCTTCTGCGTGCGGTCCACGACCGCGTCGTCCGAGAACAGCGCCCGCCACACGAAGCCCACGGAGACGCTGGCGCCGATGAGCGAGGGCATGTAGAACGCGGCCCGGTACAGGCCCTGTCCGCGCCGGCTCTGGGCGAGCAGCAGCGCGACGCCGAGGGCGAGCAGCAGCTTCAGCGGGGTGGCGACGACGACGTACTTCAGCGTGACCTCGACCGACTTCTGCCAGCGCGGGTCCTGGAACATCGTCGTGAAGTTGTCGAGCCCCACCCACCGGGGCGGCGTGAACAGGTTGTAGCTGGTGAACGCGTAGTACAGCGACGCGATCATCGGTCCTGCCGTGAGCAGCAGGAAGCCCGCGATCCACGGCGACATGAAGAGATAGCCGGCGAGGTTCTCGCGGCGCCGCCCGCGCCGCCCGGCGGGGGGCGCGGCGGACCGCTTCCCGGCCGGGCGCACGGGCGCTTCCTTGACGAGCGTCATGGTGGTACGTCCCCTCAGCCCGCGAACGCGGCCTTGGCCTCGCTGAACAGCGCCTTGGCGGCGTCGGCCGGCTTGGTCTTGCCCTGGGCGACCTCACCGCCGAGCCGCAGGAACGCCGCCTCGATGACATCGGCGCCGGACGGGTGCGGGGTGATCTTCCCGAGCACGCCCGCCGCGGCGACCTGCTCCTCGTACGCCTTGACACCCTTGTTGGTCTCGTCGGTGGGCGTGAACGCCTCGTACTGCTCGGTCGTGGGGAGGATGCCGCGGTCGTAGCCCATGATCTTGCCGACCTCGGGGTCGTGGACCATGAAGTCGATGAACTGGGCGACTTCCTTGGGGTGCTTGGTCCCGGAGAAGGCGCTGAGCATCAGGGAGCCGAGGTACTGGCCGGTGTCCTTGCCGTCCGTGGTGGGGATCGGCGCCAGCCCGTAGTCCGACTCGCCCTCACCCTCGTAGCGGATGGAGAAGTTGTCCCAGGTGAACTCGGACGCGGCGAGTCCCGCGGACAGGCCGGACTTGGGCGCGACCTGCTCGATCTTCTTGGGGTCGGCGACCAGCCCGGAACGCACGCGCTTGTAGCCGTCCTCCCACCACTGCGTCAGATCGTCCTGGGTGAAACCGAGATCGGAGTCGGTGAAGAAGGCCTTTCCGTTCTGACGCAGATACAGGTCGTAGAGGTACATGATGCCGAAGTAGCCGGTGTCACCGGCGATCTTCAGCTTGTCCTGGATGGTCTGGAGCGCGTCGAAGTAATCGTCCCAGGTCCAGCCGAACTCCGCCTTCACGCCTGCCTTCTCGAAGGCCTTGAGGTCGATGACCAGCGCCATGGTGTTGGCGCCGACGGGGATGCCGAGCTGCTTGCCGTCGACCTGACCGTTCGCCAGAACGCCGTTGCGGAAGTTCTCCAGGCTCAGATTCCCGGAGTCCGCCTGCGACTTGAGATCCATCAGAACGCCGCGCTTGTCGTACTTGCGCAGAAAGCCGACCGCATTCTGGAAAACATCCGGCGGATTCCCGCCGGAGGCCTGCGTCTGGAACTTCTCCCAGAAGGCCGCGTAGTCCGTGAATTCCGGCTTGATCTTGATCTTCGGGTACTTCTTCTCGAAGAGCGCGATCGACTTCTTGATGGCGATGGTGCGCGGCTCGCCACCCCACCAGGCGTAACGGAGTGTCACCGTCCCGTCTCCGGAACCGCTGTCGCCGCCGCACCCCGTCGTCGCCGCCAGACCCAGCGCGGCCGCCGAAGCACCGGCCACCTTCAGGATCGTTCGCCTCTCAACATTCCTGCTGGTTCCCATGGTTGGGCCACCTCCCCGCAGCGTCATTGCCGCCTGCATGAATCGTTTCAAGTAAGCGCTTGCTGGCACAAGTTACGGAGGGCCCCGGGGTGCGTCAATGATTCGGACAGGAATTTCTTGCGGAGGCGGGAGGCGGGGTGGCCGCTCCCGGAGCCGGGCAGCGGCACGTCGTCGCAGGTGGGGCGCGCAGGGTCGGCCGGCCGAACGGAATGCAGGGCGTCGGACGAAACGGCGGCTCGGCCGGAAGTCGTCCTCGCGGGCGGGAGGTCCCCCGCCGCCCCGAACGCCGACGGCCCGCCTGCTGTGCAGCAGACGGGCCGTCGTCCCGGGTGGGCGATACTGGGTTCGAACCAGTGACCTCTTCGGTGTGAACGAAGCGCTCTCCCACTGAGCTAATCGCCCGGGCGCAGGAAGAACATTACCCCATGTCAGCGGGTGCCTGTGACCAGCACCGACGTGGACCGGCCGGCCCCCGCGCCCCCTCGGCGGATCACTGGTCCTCGATCTTCCAGGGCATCACGACGCCGAACTTCCAGAGGTAGAACCCGCCCAGGACGGCCACGATCACGAGGCCGATCGACGTCAGGATGATGTTGCGGCGGCGCACCTTCGGGTCCAGGGCGCGCTGGGCGGCCTCGGTGACCTTGCGCTTGGTCCAGCGCAGCACCAGCTGGGCCCAGACGAACTCGGTCGCCCAGATCGCCATGCCGCCGAAGATCACCACCCAGCCGGGACCGGGCAGCGGCAGCATGACGATGCCGACCCCCACGACCGCGAGGCCGATGATGAAGACGCCCACCTGCCAGCTCAGGTGCAGCAGACGGCGGGCCCTGACGAATTCCGGTGCTCTGGAGCCGAGCGCCCGCTCGCTCTGTGCGCCGTCCACTTCGGTCTCGTTCGACGCCATGGCCACCTCGCCAGGCTCGCTACTCCCCGTGTTCATACGGCCAAACCCTACCGGAGAGAAACGAGTCACCGGAATGGTCGTACCTCGCGAACGGGACGTCGGCCGGAAGAGTTACATAAAGGCACGCAAAACACTCAGAGGGGTTTACAACGGCACCGTAGGTGGCATGTCGATTTCGCCGACGTGCGAATCCCCGAGCGCACACTGAGCGAAAGGCCCTGGCGCTTATGAACACCACGGTCAGCTGCGAGCTGCACCTGCGCCTCGTTGTGTCGAGCGAGTCCTCCCTGCCTGTCCCCGCAGGCCTGCGGTACGACACGGCCGATCCCTACGCCGTGCACGCCACCTTCCACACCGGAGCCGAGGAAACCGTCGAGTGGGTGTTCGCCCGCGACCTTCTGGCCGAGGGCCTGCACCGGCCCACCGGGACCGGCGACGTCCGAGTCTGGCCGTCGCGCAGTCACGGTCAGGGCGTCGTGTGCATCGCCCTGAGCTCCCCGGAGGGCGAAGCCCTGCTCGAGGCCCCGGCACGGGCCCTGGAGTCCTTCCTGAAGCGAACAGACGCCGCCGTGCCCCCCGGCACGGAGCACCGGCACTTCGACCTCGACCAGGAGCTCTCGCACATTCTGGCGGAGAGCTGAAGCGGGGCACCACGAAGCCGCCCGGCGCCGTCGACTCGGGGAGACGGCTCGGGCCCAGGACAAACAACTGCATAGGGTATGCGCCGACGCCGTCACCGTGAGTCACTCACGGGGCGGCGTCGGCGTGCGTGGGGCCGGCCCCGGCGCGGCCTGATCTCGCCGTCCTGGGCGCCATTCGGTTGCCCCCGGCTACCAGGCGCCTGGCGCGACCGTCCCGCCGTCGGCGAAGCTACTACCATCGGCCAGCATCGGCGGGCGCCCCCGCGTCCGACCCTCAGGCCAGGGAGCGAAACGTGCTGATCACCCACGACACCCGGTGCGCCCTCGACGCTGTCGTGGATCTGGTGAACACCGCACCGGAGGACGACGGGACGGAGGAGGCGCTGCCGGATGTCGCGGCCCTCGCCGACTTCGTGCGCCGGCACGAGATCAGCGATGTCGGCGTGCTCTCCGAGCTGGACCTGTCCGCGGTGCGCAAGATCCGGGCCAGGTTCGCTGGGATCTTCGCGGCGCCGGAGGCCCGGAGCGCGGCCGGCCTGATCAACGAGCTGGTCGCCGCCGCCGGCACCACTCCCCGGCTCACCGACCACGACGGCTACGACTGGCATGTGCACTACTTCGCGCCCGGCGCCTCGGTCGCCGACCACCTCGCGGCCGACGGCGGCATGGCCCTGGCGATCTTCGTGGTCGCCGGGGAGCAGGAACGGCTGCGGCGCTGCGAGGCCCCCGACTGCCGGCGCGCCTTCGTCGACCTCTCCCGCAATCGCTCCCGCCGCTACTGCGACAGCCGCACCTGCGGCAACCGCCTCCATGTCGCCGCCTACCGGGCTCGACGCAAGGAGGCAGCGGGCTGAGACCCCCGGCCGCGGGGGCGGACACCGGCGTCGAGCTGGCTGCGGGGCCGGACACCCGCGTCGTAGGACTGCGGGGCCGGACACACACCGCCATCGCGGGGATTCCGGGGCTGGCATACCGGCGTCGTGCGGGATCCGGGGGCGACACCGGCGTCGCGGGGGCTGCTTGGCCGGACACCGGCATCGCGAGGGCTCCGGGACTGGGCACCCGCATCGTGCGGGATTCAGGGGCAGACACCGGCGGCGTGCGGGTCCCGGGGCAGACACCGGCGGCATCGAGCTGGCTGCGGGGGCGGACACCCGCGTCGTAGGACTGCGGGGCCGGACACACACCGCCATCGCGGGGGCTCCGGGGCTGGCATCCCGGCGTCGTGCGGGATCCGGGGGCGACACCGGCGTCGCGGGGGCTGCTTGGCCGGACACCGGCATCGCGAGGGCTCCGGGACTGGGCACCCGCATCGTGCGGGATTCAGGGGCAGACACCGGCGGCGTGCGGGTCCCGGGGCAGACACCGGCGGCATCGAGCTGGCTGCGGGGACGGACACCCGCGTCGTAGGACTGCGGGGCCGGACACACACCGCCATCGCGGGGGCTCCGGGGCTGGACACCCGCGTCGTGCGGGATCCGGGACGGACCCGGCGTCGTACGGGATTCCGGGGCCGGACACCGGCGTCGAGCTGGGTCCGGGACGGGGGCCGGCGTCGACGCGGGCCCCGGCGGGTGGCGCCGGGGGCCGCGGGTACGGCTCAGAGCAGCAGCAGGTCGTGCAGCGCAGCCATGAGCAGCAGACACCCGATCACCGCAAGGAAGATCATCAGCGGTGGCTGGGAAAGGGCGAAGAGGCATCCACGCGGCTCGTCCTGCGGCGGCGCGGTCTCGCTCTGTGTCGTGTCCAGCATCTCGCGGGCGATGATGACGCAGTGGACCCTCCCCGCGCGATCAACACGCCCGGAAGCAGCGGTAGTTCGCCTTAATCCGCAATGTCCGGTCCGGGTCGTGATCGATTACGCGCGGACAGCGACCCACTGTGTCGTTTCAGCCCCTGTGCGGGCCGTCATATGCCGTGCTTCTTGAGGATCGCCTCGATGTCGCTGAAGTCCTCCTGCGGTGCCGCCGCGGGCCTGGCCGTCGGCCGGGAGCCGGAGCCCAGGGTGGGCGCCGAGGCCGCCGGGGCCACCGCCTCGCGCTGCGCGGACCGGGCCTGCTTGCGCTCCTTGCGGGTGCCGCCGCCCCGGCGGCGCTCCACGGCCCGGGTGCTCGCGAAGAGCACCCAGGAGACGCCGAGCACGCCGAAGCCCGCCCAGGCGGCCGGGCTGAACGCGGTGTCCGCCAGCCACTCGACCACGCCGGTCATCACCAGACCCAGCGGGACGAGGGAGTACGCGGCGATCCGGGCCGCGGAGAGGAAACGCTTGCGGTACGCCGTGACCGCCGCGATGCCCAGGCCGGCCGCGGCTACGGCGGAACAGACGGTCTCGGCAATCATCCGGTCCTCCAGACAGGATTCGGTCAGGCGCGGGGCCCTCGTCCCCTCCATCCTGCACCTGCCGGGCCCCGCCGGGCCATGCTCCCGCCGGACATCAGGGACATCTCCGGGTCGGCTCCTCCGCAGGTGCCGGTCCGCTCGGGGATCCCTGATTGGGCCCGGCCGGTACCGGGCTGGGAGACTGAGCCCATGAGCGACTCCTCCCCCGTCCGTCCCGCCGCGCCCGTCCTCGACGTGTGGTGCGAACTCCAGTGCCCGGACTGCCGTACCGCCCTCGACGACCTGCGGGCCCTGCGCGCCCGCTACGGCGACCGGCTGGAGCTCAGGCTGCGGCACTTCCCGCTGGAGAAGCACAAGCACTCCTTCGCCGCCGCGCAGGCCGCCGAGGAGGCGTTGGAGCAGGGCCAGGGATGGCCTTACGTGGAAGCGGTGCTGGGCCGGGTCGAGGAGCTGGACCGTCAGGGAGAGCCCTTCCTGGTCCAGGTGGCCGGAGAACTCGGTCTGGACGCCGAGGAGTTCGACACCGCGCTCGTCGACGGCCGGCACATCCTGATCGTGGACGCCGACCAGGCCGAGGGCAAGGCGATCGGCGTGACCGGCACGCCCACGTACGTCATCGGCGGCGAGCGTCTCGACGGCGGCAAGAGCCAGGAGGGGCTGCGCGAGCGCGTCGAGGAGATCGTGGACCGGCTGCTGGCCGAGGCCGGGCAGGGCTGACCCCTGACTCCGTGCAGGTCCTCGCGCTCAGAGCAGGTTCTTGTACATGGAGTAGCCCACCGGCACATAGCCGAGGGACGCGTACAGGCGCTCGGCCGGGGTGTTGTCCGCGAAGACGTTGAGGCCGATGACCCGCTTCCCGGCGGCCACCGCCTGGCCCTCGGCCAGCAGCATCAGCGTGCGGTCGTGCCCCCGGCCGCGGAACCGGGCGTCCGCCTCGACGTCGAAGACGAACGCCTTGTCCCCCGCCACCGACAGCCACAGCGTGCCGACTGCCTCCCCGACCTGCTCCAGGACGCTGATCAGCATGCCCTCGGTGGCCAGGCCCTGCGGGAGCAGCGTGGACATGTCGCTCAGCGCCTTGGCCCACGCCTGGTCCTCGGGCACGCCGCGGTCGATCCAGCTCTGTGCGTAGTGGGCGTTGCCGTGCTCCACCCACGGCTCGTACTCGGCCTGGGTCATGGGCCGGCCCCGGCTGCCCTCCGGCAGGGCGGGCGGGGCGGTGCCGAGCTGCTTCTCCATGCCGCGGTTGCGGTGGACGTAGCCCAGCGCGGTGGCGAGCCGCAGCGCGGGCCCGCAGTCGCCCGGCACCCTGATGTCGATCCGTGTGCAGCCCCAGCCGCGGGCCACTTCCTCGGCGGCGAGTGCGGCCACGGTGCCCCGGCCGCGCCCGCGGTCCGGCTCCTCGATGCGCAGGTCGCTGATGCGCGCGACGGCCGGCCCGAACAGGGGGTCCGTCGCCAGGTGTATCGCGCCGACGGGACGGCTGTTCACGCACACCTGGAAGTGGCGCGACAGCACCCCGTCGGCGTCTCGCTGGAGCGGCTCGGTCGGCCGCAGGGTCGTGGTCATCACGGGTGTTCTACCCGCGATGGAGGCCCACGTCAGCTTCTTTTCGTCCGGTTCACGGATCTTGGTCCTGGCCGGACCGCTCGTCGAAGATCCGCATGGCCTTGGCGGTCACCGGACCCGGGGCGCCCGGCAGTTCGCGCTCGTCGACGCGGTGCACGGCCTGGACGTCCCGCAGCGTCGACGTCAGGAAGATCTCGTCGGCCCGCTGGAGGACGTCCAGCGGAAGATCGGTCTCCTTGGCGCCCGTCCACTGGGCGACCAGCTCGCGGGTGATGCCCGCCAGACAGCCGGAGCTGACCGGCGGGGTGTGGATCTCGCCGTCCAGGACGACGAAGACGTTGGACCCGGTGCCCTCGCAGAGTTGCCCGACCGTGTTGGCGAACAGCGCCTCGGAGCCGCCCTTTTGGTGGGCGCGGGCGAGGGCGACGACGTTCTCGGCGTACGAGGTGGTCTTCAGGCCGGTGAGCGCGCCGCGTTCGTTGCGGGTCCAGGGGACCGTGATCACGGCCGTGGAGTCGGGGCGGCGGGTGGTCTCCCCGAGGGCGACGACCAGGGTCGGGCCGTGCTCGCCGCGGTCGGAGCCGAGGGGGCCGTGACCGCCGGTGTACGTGATGCGGAGCCGGCCGAGCGGCATCGGGTTGGCCTCGAGGACGGCCGTACAGGCGCGGCGGATCTCGTCGTGGTCGGGGTCCGGCAGGCCGAGGCCGCGCGCGGAGCGGGTCAGCCGGTGCAGATGCCGGGTGAGCGCGAACGTCTTGCCGTCCGTCGCCTTCACCGTCTCGAAGATGCCGTCGCCCACGGTCAGCCCGTGGTCGAAGACGGAGACACGGGCGGACTCGATGTCCTGGAGCCCGCCGTCGAACCAAAGCTTCACTGGTCAGTACCTCGTGTGAGTGTGCCGGGCGCGTCGGGCCGGCCGGGGGTGCGGGGGTCGCTCCCCGGGTCAGCACAGTACGTGAGTGCCTCGCCGTGCACCTCGTACGCCCCCGACGCTACCGCGAGCAGCCGGGACGCCTTCAGCTCGGTCTCCCGCCACTCCCCCTCCGGGTCGGAGCCCCAGGTGATGCCGGCGCCGGTGCCGAAGCGCAGCGCCCCCCGCGCGCGGTCGATCCAGAAGGTGCGGATGCCGACCGCGAGCGCGCCGGTCCCCCGGTCCGCGTCGACCCACCCGATCCCCCCGCAGTACGGGCCCCGGGGTGCCGTCTCCAGGGCGTCGATGATCCTCAGGGCGCTGGACTTGGGGGCGCCGGTGACCGAGCCGGGCGGGAAGGCGGCGGCGAGCAGCTCGGGCCAGCCGGCGCCGGCGCGCAGCTCGCCGCGCACGGTGGAGACGAGGTGGACCAGGCCCGGGTGCTTCTCCACGGCGCACAGGTCGGGCACGGTGACCGTGCCGGTGGCGCAGACGCGGCCGATGTCGTTGCGGACCAGGTCCACGATCATCACGTTCTCCGCGTAGTCCTTCTCCAGCAGGTCCGCCTCGGTGCGGCCGGTGCCCTTGATCGGCCCGGACTCCACGGTCCGGCCGTCCCGGCGCAGGAACAGCTCCGGGGAGGCGGTGGCGATCTCCACGCCGTGCTCCGGCAGCCGGATCGTTCCTGCGTACGGCGCCGGGTTGCCGCGGGCCAGCAGGGCGGTCAGGGCGTCCACGTCGGCGTCGGGGGCGACCGGGGCGGAGAGCACCCGGCAGAGGTTGGCCTGGTAGACCTCGCCGGCCGCTATGTGCTCGCGGATGCGGCGCACGCCCGCGGTGTAGGCGGCGCGGTCGAGGGAGGAGGTCCAGTCGGCCGCCGCGGGGCCGTGCCAGGCGCCGGGCACCGGGGCGGGCACGGGCGACTCCCGGACGTCCCGGAAGCGGGCGCAGGTCAGCCGGCCCTCGAAATCCGCGGCGACGGCCCAGAAGCCGGTGGAGTCCAGGGCCTCGGGGTCGCTGGTGACGTCGAGGAGGCCGGTGGCGAGACGGTCGCCGAATCGGGCCAGGGGAGGGAGGTCGAGCACGCTGTCGAGTCTATGGCGGGTGTCTCCGGGGTGGTCCGGGCATGTCCTCGCGGGGGCTCTGACCACGTCCGGGACCAGGTCGGGCCGGGGTGCGGCGCAGCACGCTGCACAAACGCGTTTTTGTACTGGCCCAGGAATCCGCTAGAGTTCAACACGTCGCCGGGCCGCGCAAGCGGGCCGGAAGGACAGGCGAACGTAGCTCAGTTGGTAGAGCGCAACCTTGCCAAGGTTGAGGTCGCGAGTTCGAACCTCGTCGTTCGCTCGGAAGAGCAAGGGGGATCATCCCGAACCCCCGCACTCCTGGTGGAGTGGCCGAGAGGCGAGGCAACGGCCTGCAAAGCCGTCTACACGGGTTCAAATCCCGTCTCCACCTCCAAGGACGATTAGCTCAGCGGGAGAGCGCTTCCCTGACACGGAAGAGGTCACTGGTTCAATCCCAGTATCGTCCACTGGATCTTCTCCAAGATCCCTACCCGCGCGATTAGCTCAGCGGGAGAGCGCTTCCCTGACACGGAAGAGGTCACTGGTTCAATCCCAGTATCGCGCACGCAGCAGTCGTGATCCTCGGGTCACGGTCTCCCGGACGATTAGCTCAGCGGGAGAGCGCTTCCCTGACACGGAAGAGGTCACTGGTTCAATCCCAGTATCGTCCACGCATCGAAGCCCCCGGCCTTGTGGTCGGGGGCTTCTTCGTGCGTGCTGCCGCTCAGCTGCTCAGTGCTCCCGGCTCGGTGCTCAGCTGGAGAAGAGCATGTGGCCGAAGCTCTTGTGGCGCTTGTGGCCGTAGTGACCGCCGCCGTGCTGCGGGGCACCCCAGGCGGGGGCCGCGGGGGCGGGGGCGGCCGGGTACGCCTGCGGGGCGGGAGGCGCGGGCGGGGCCGGCTGGGACCACTGGGACTCCAGGCGGGTCAGGGCCTCCAGCTCGCCGTAGTCCAGGAAGATCCCGCGGCAGCCGCTGCACTGCTCGATCTGGACGCCGTTGCGGTTGTAGGTGTGCATCGGGGCACGACACTTCGGACACTGCATGGTCGGCTCAACTCCTCGCCGGTCGGTCCTGCTTCGCGTATCGCCAGGACAGACTCTGTCCGGCTGTGGTCGGTTGCACCCTACTTGGCTGATTCGTACGTCAACTCGGGCGGGGTGGACGCGATTCGGTCGCAGGCGTCGATCAAGGACCGCTCGATCTCGTCGAGGGGGCGGCCGGCGTGGGCCGCCTTCGCTGTCGCGGTCGCGGCGGTCTGCACGGTCAGGGCGCGGGCCGCGGTGTCGAGGGCGGGCCAGGGGTCGCCGTCCGGGGGGACGGCCGGGCCGGCCGCGGCGCGGTAGGCGGTGAGGAAGCGGGTCCACTCCTCGGGGGCGAGGAGGCCGCAGGCGTACCAGGCGGCGGGGCGGGCGAGGTCCCAGGCGGGGATTCCGGTGCCGAGGTCGTCGACGTCTATGAGCCGCCAGGGGCCGTGGAGGGCGGGGTGCCGGACGAGCTGGCCGAGGTGGAAGTCGCCGTGGCAGAGGGTGCGGGGAGCGTCGCCGGGCATCGGGGTCTCGGCTCGGGCCCAGGTGGGGAGGGTGTGCCAGGCGCGGAGGACGGCGGCGGTTTCGCTGCCGGCGGGCGCGGTGGCGTTGAGTCGCTCGATGGCTTGGGCGGCCTTGGCGGGGCCGCGCATGGGGGGTGTCCCCGGGAGGGGTGGGTGGCGGTGGAGCTGGGCGAGGAGGGTGGCGGCGGCTTCCCAGGGGGCGGTGTCGGGGTCGTGCGGATCTACGGGGGTCCCGTACGGCCAGCAGGTCACCAGGCGGTCGTGGAGGGGCGCCGGGGAGGGGGTGAGCGGGGGCAGGAGGGTGCCGGGGAGGGCGGCGGCGGTGGCGAGGCGGAGGGTGAGGCCGGCGGGGTCGGTGTTCGGGGGGTGGGCCTTGGCGACGGTGTCGGCATGCCGGACGACGGTGGCGTCGGGGCGATCGGCAAGCGTTTCGGTGGCCCCGCAAGGGCAGGTGGAACGGCGTGTGTGAGCGGTGACGCTGGCGGCACGGGCCAGATCCGGCAAGAGGGGGGTGACTGTCACGGGGCTCCCTGCGGGGGGGGGTGGGTCTGGGGTGAGGGTACGCAGGGGTGGGGTTGAGTGTCGGGGCGAGGGGCGGTACTGGGGTGGGGGCGAGGTGTACGCGGGGGTGGGGATCGAGGTGTACGCGGGGTGGGTTTCGCTCACCCGCGCTGGCTGGGTGCCTCCCGGCGGGGGCGACCCCCAGCGCCCACCCGTGCCGTCCCAACGGCACGACTGCCGCAGCGGCGCGGGTGGGGCGGGACCCCGCCAGCGCGGGCAGCGAGGGCGGCGCCGCTGCCAGGGGCTACGCCTGCATAGGTGCCCGCAGCCGGGGTGGCTGCGGCTGAGGCGGCTTTGGCGAGACCGCCGCCGACGGCACGGCCGCCGAGACGCACGCCTGCCAGTGCGAGCGACTACGCCGATACGAGCTGCGCGGCACGGCAGCAAGACGAGTGCCGTGGGCTACAGGCGGCATGACTGGCCACAGGTGAGGCGGCTACGGCTTCGGCGGGAGGGCTGATGAGGCATACGGCCCGCCCCGGCCGCCCGCAACTGAGGCAGCTGCCGCAGCCCGCAGGTGCGGCGAGACGGCTGGCTCACGGCTACGGCCGTTACGGCGGCGCGGCCGTACGGGCCTGGCGTCGGCTGCGTCGGGGTGACTGGCCGCTGTGGAGGAGCGCCGGCCGGGGATAGGGGGCGGCGGCGTCCGGCATGGCTGGGCGGGTTTGGGCAACAGTAATGCCGGCGCAGCTCCCCAGCTGCGCCGGCATTTGTGCCGTCCGCCGCACCCCCGTCCCCACGGGGTTTCATGGGTGGATGTCCCCGCCCGGACCGCTCTTCCGGGCCTGGGGTCGCCGCTCAGCGCCCCAGCATCACTCCCACGGACGACGCTTGTGTGGCCACTGTCTCCCAGCCGTCGAAGACGAGGAGCAGCAGGGCCGCCAGAGGAAGGGCCATCAGCGTCGCCACCAGCGGGTGGCGACGGCCGTCGCGGCGGGAACGGAGCGCCGTGCGGGTCCGCGGTGCCGTGTAGGCCATGGTCCCTCTCCTGACCGTTCGGTTGTCGTGACAGCGGCGGGTGTCTGACCTCGGGGGACGAGTGCTGCACCCGCCGCATGACCTCAAATCTACGGGCGCGGCCCCTGCCGTACGTCATGCCCTCGTACCGATTGCCGGGCCTCCCGGAGGATGAGCGATGACCCGCTGAGTACTCCCCTGGGTGGAGACGGAGTCCTAGGTCTCGGGGTCTTCCCCGAGGGGTCGCCCGGTGTGCCCCGCTTTCTCCGAGCCGTCCTCGCGCGGCACCGGCTGCTCGACCAGTGCCAGCACCCGGTTCGCCATGAACCGGGCCGTACGGACGACAGTCCCGCTGCGGGTGACTTCGCTCACTTCGACCACGCCCCGGCGTACCGCCGTCTCCACCCGGCGGCCCGCCCTGCTCGCCACCACCTCATAGGTGCGGGTCGTGTCCCCCGCATCCACCACTATCTCCACGCGATCACCCTTCACGGGTTCAATCCCCCTTCTGTGACGGGTGGTTGGGATCACAGGCAACGCTAAGTCGGCCTGTTCTCCAGCTCCCTGACCACCCCTCAAGTCTCCCACCCGGCACTGACAATCCGTCGGGCCGAGAGGGCGCGGCCTCTGCGCGCGGGCGGCCGGGGAAACGTAAGCTGTGGCTCGTCACAGGACCGGGCAGCGGGGATGAACATGGCGATGATGCGCCTGAGGCGCGAGGACCCGCGCGTCGTCGGCTCGTTCAGGCTTCACAGGCGGCTGGGCGCGGGTGGGATGGGCGTGGTCTACCTGGGCTCCGACAAGAAGGGGCAGCGGGTCGCGCTGAAGGTCATCCGGCCCGATCTGGCCGAGGACCAGGAGTTCCGGTCGCGGTTCGCGCGCGAGGTGTCCGCCGCCCGGCGGATCCGGGGCGGCTGCACCGCGCGGCTCGTCGCCGCCGATCTCGACGCCGACCGGCCCTGGTTCGCCACGCAGTACGTGCCCGGGCCCTCCCTGCACGACAAGGTCGCCGACGAGGGCTCGCTGATCGCGGCCGAGGTCGCCGCGATCGGGGCTGCCCTGTCGGAGGGGCTGGTCGCGGTGCACGAGGCCGGGGTCGTCCACCGGGATCTCAAGCCGTCCAACATCCTGCTGTCCCCCAAGGGACCGCGGATCATCGACTTCGGCATCGCCTGGGCGACGGGGGCCTCCACGCTGACCCACGTCGGCACGGCGGTGGGCTCGCCCGGCTTCCTCGCGCCCGAGCAGGTGCGCGGCGCCGCCGTCACCCCGGCCACGGACGTGTTCTCGCTCGGCGCGACCCTGGCGTACGCCTCGATGGGCGACTCGCCCTTCGGGCACGGCAGTTCCGAGGTGATGCTCTACCGCGTGGTGCACGAGGAGCCGCAGCTCCACGGCGTGCCCGACGCGCTGGCGCCGCTGGTGCGGGCCTGTCTCGCCAAGGCGCCCGAGGAGCGGCCGACCACGCTCCAGCTGTCTCTGCGGCTCAAGGAGATCGCGGCCCGCGAGGCGCAGGGCGTCGCCGAGCTGCGGCCGCCCGCGCCCCGCGCCGGGGACGGGGACCGGGCGACCGGACGGCTCACGGAGAGCTACCCGGACCGTGCTCAGCGGCGCCCGCAGGGGACGACTCCCCCGCCGCGCGCCACCGGTCCCGGCTCCCGCGGTCCCGCTCCCTCCCGGAGCGGCGCCGCGCGCGGTGGTCCGGCGCCCTCCTCGTCCGGCCGGTCGGGGCCGCGGCCCACGCCCGCCTCTCGGAACACCGGACGGAACACCGGGCGGACGGGCAGCGGCAGCCGGACCGGCCCGCGCGGCGGAACCCGGCGTACGGTTCCGCGGACCACGGGCACGGGCCGCCGGCCCGCCAACCCTCAGCTGCTGCGCCAGCGGCTGATCGTGTTCGTCGTGGTGACCTTGCTGGTCGCGCTGGGCATCGCCGCCGCCCAGGGCTGCCAGGGCCCGAGCCGGGGACTGGGCGGCGAGCGGGACGTCGTACGGCAGGAGCGGTCGGCCCCGCCCGCGCCGGGTCACCAGCCGTCGGGCGGGGCGCCCATGTCGCAGCGGTACGAGTCGACGTTCGAGGCGTCGGACTAGTCACGCCTCGGGGCGGCCGGTCGCCACCGCGTAGAAGGCGACCGCGGCCGCCGCGCCCACGTTGAGGGAGTCGACGCCGTGGGCCATGGGGATGCGGACCCACTCGTCCGCGGCGACCAGGGCCTGCCGGGACAGGCCGTCGCCCTCGGCGCCGAGCATCAGGGCGACCCGGTCCATCCGGTGCGGGGCGGCCTCGTCGAGGGACCTGGCCTTCTCGTCCGGCGTGAGGGCGAGAAGGGTGAACCCGGCCTCGCGGACCGACTCCAGGCCCTTGGGCCAGCTCTCCAGACGGGCGTACGGCACCGAGAAGACGGCGCCCATCGACACCTTCACGCTGCGCCGGTACAGCGGGTCCGCGCAGTCCGGGGAGAGCAGGACCGCGTCCATGCCGAGGGCCGCCGCCGAGCGGAAGATCGCGCCGATGTTGGTGTGGTCGTTGACCGACTCCATGATCACCACCCGGCGGGCGGTCCCCAGCAGCTCGGTCGCCGTGGGGAGCGGCTTGCGCTGCATGGAGGCGAGCGCGCCGCGGTGCACGTGGTAGCCGGTGACCTGTTCGGCCAGCTCGGGGCTGACCGCGTAGACGGGGGCCGGGAGTTCGTCGATCACATCCCGCATGACGTCGACCCACTTCGCGGACAGCAGCATGGAGCGCATCTCGTAGCCGGCGTCCTTGGCCCTTCTGATGACCTTCTCGCCCTCGGCGATGAACAGGCCCTCGGCGGGCTCGCGCTTGCGGCGCAGTTCTACGTCGGTCAGGCCCGTGTAGTCGCGCAGGCGCGGGTCGGCGGGGTCCTCGACGGTGATGAGATCGGCCACAGGGTGATACTGCCTTGTCGTGCGTGCGGTGCCAACGGCTCGGGAGTCGGTGAGTTACCTCGGGTTACGGCAAGGTCGCCGGGCCGACCTTCACGACCTCGCCGATGACGATGACGGCCGGCGGCCGGACCTCCTGCGCGATGACCGCTTCGGCGGCCGTCGCGAGGGTCGCGTCGACGCGGCGCTGGGCGGCCGTGGTGCCTTCCTGGACCAGGGCGACGGGCGTGTCCGGGGACTTGCCGTGCGCGATGAGCGTCTCGGCGACCTTCCCGATGGTGCCGACGCCCATCAGGATCACCAGCGTGCCGGTCAGCTTGGCGAGGGACGGCCAGTCGACCAGGGAGCGCTCGTCGTCGGGGGCGATGTGGCCGCTGACCACCGTGAACTCGTGCGCCACGCCCCGGTGGGTGACCGGGATGCCCGCGGCGCCCGGGACCGAGATCGAGCTGGAGATGCCGGGCACGACCGTGCACGGGATGCCGGCCTCGGCCAGCGCCTGGAGCTCCTCCATGCCGCGGCCGTAGACGTAGGGGTCGCCGCCCTTGAGGCGGACCACCGACTTGCCCTGCTTGGCGTGCTCGATCAGGGCGTTGTTGATGGCCTCCTGGGCCATGAACCGGCCGTAGGGCAGCTTCGCCGCGTCGATGACCTCGACGCTGGACGGCAGTTCGGCGAGGAGGTCGCGCGGGCCCAGGTGGTCGGTGATGACCACGTCGGCCTCGGCGAGCAGCCGGCGGCCGCGGACGGTGATCAGGTCCGGGTCGCCGGGGCCGCCGCCGACCAGGGCGACGCCAGGGGTGCGGGTGCGGTGGTGGGGGGCGACGAGGGTGCCGTCGCGCAGGCCCTCGACGACCGCGTCCCGGATGGCGGCGGTGTGCCGGGGGTCGCGCCCGCGGGCCTCGGTGGTGAGGACGGCGATGGTGACGCCCTCACTGGTGCCCGTGGCCGGGGTCCAGGCCGTGGCCCGGTCGGCGTCGTCGGAGCGGACGCACCAGACGCGGTGCCGCTCCGCTTCGGCGGAGGCCGCCTGGTTGGCCTCGGGATCGCTGGTCGCGATGAGGGCGTACCAGGCGTCCGCGAGGTCGCCGTCCGCGTAGGGCCGCTGGTGCCAGGTCAGCTCGCCCGCCTCCGCCATGGCCTCGACGGAGGGGGTCACCTCCGGGGAGACGAGGTGGAGGTCCGCGCCCGCCGCGATGAGTGCCGGGAGGCGGCGCTGGGCGACCTGGCCACCGCCGAGGACGACGACCCGGCGGCCGGTGAGGCGGAGGCCTACGGGGTAGGCGGGGTTTTCGGCCATGAGGGTCTGGCTCCCTTTTGCGGCAGTGGTGCGATGCCCTGACGTGCGGATTTTACGGGGCGGGTGCGGGGGACGGCTCAGGTGTCCGATGACTGAGCAGCGTCGCCGGGTGCGGGCGAGCGGGGTGCGGGCGGTCGGGGCTGTGGGCAAGCCGGGATGCGGGCAGTCGGGGCTGTGGGCAGTCGCTCCGCCGTGCGGAACGACTGCCCACGCCGTGCGCCGACCGCCCACCCCGTGCGCCGGCCGGCTACTTCTCGGTGACGCCCGCCGAGTCGAACGTCGCCACCTCGTGCATCGCTCTCGCCGTGCTCTGCACCAGGGGCAGCGCCAGGAGCGCGCCCGTGCCTTCGCCGAGGCGGAGGTCGAGGTCGACCAGCGGGCGCAGGCCCAGCTTGTTCAGCGCCGCCACATGGCCCGGTTCCGCGCTGCGGTGGCCCGCGATGCACGCGGCCAGGACCTCGGGGGCGATGGCACGGGCGACCAGGGCCGCGGCGCCCGCGCTGACGCCGTCCAGGATCACCGGCGTCCGCAGGGACGCGCCGCCCAGCAGCAGGCCCACCATCGCCGCGTGCTCGAAGCCGCCGATCGCGGCGAGGACGCCGATGGGGTCGGCCGGGTCCGGCCGGTGGAGTTCGAGGGCCCGGCGGACCACCTCGGTCTTGCGGGCGAGGGTCTCGTCGTTGATGCCGGTGCCGCGGCCGGTCACCTCGGCCGGGTCGGCGCCGGTGAAGACCGAGATCAGGGCCGCCGAGGAAGTGGTGTTGGCGATGCCCATCTCACCCGTCAGCAGCGCCTTGTTGCCGGCCGCCACCAGGTCGCGGGCCGTCTCGATGCCGACCTCGATGGCCTGCTTGGCCTCCTCGCGGGTCATCGCGGTGCCGGTGGTCATGTCGGAGGTGCCCGCGCGGACCTTGCGGGGCAGGAGGCCGGGGGTGGCGGGCAGGTCCGCCGCCACGCCCACGTCCACCACGCACACCTCCGCGCCGACCTGGCCGGCGAAGGCGTTGCAGACCGCGCCGCCGCCGAGGAAGTTGGCGACCATCTGGGCCGTCACCTCCTGCGGCCAGGGGGTCACGCCTTGGGCGTGCACCCCGTGGTCGCCGGCGAAGATCGCGACGGCCGCCGGCTCCGGGATCGGCGGCGGGCACTGGCGGGACAGCCCGGACAGCTGGGCGGAGATGATCTCCAGCATGCCGAGCGCGCCGGCCGGCTTGGTCATCCGCTTCTGCCGCTCCCACGCCTCGCCGAGCGCCTTGGCGTCCAGCGGGCGGATCTGCGCGACCGTCTCGGCGAGCAGGTCGTGCGGGTCCTCGCCGGGCAGGGCGCGACGGCCGTACGTCTCCTCGTGGACCACCCAGGACAGCGGGCGGCGCTTGGACCAGCCGGCCTGCATCAGCTCGGGCTCGTCCGGGAACTCGTCGACGTACCCGACGCACAGGTAGGCGACGACCTCCAGGTGGTCGGGCAGGCCGAGGGCGCGGACCATCTCGCGCTCGTCGAAGAAGCTGACCCAGCCGACGCCGAGGCCCTCGGCGCGGGCGGCGAGCCAGAGGTTCTCGACGGCGAGCGCGGAGGAGTACGGGGCCATCTGCGGCTGGGTATGGCGGCCCAGGGTGTGCCGGCCGCCGCGGGTCGGGTCGGCGGTGACCACGATGTTCACCGGGGTGTCGAGGATGGCCTCGATCTTCAGTTCCTTGAACTGCTTGGCCCGGCCCTTGGGCAGCGACTTGGCGTACGCGTCGCGCTGGCGCATCGCCAGTTCGTGCATCGACCGCCGGGTCTCGGCGGAGCGGATGACGACGAAGTCCCAGGGCTGCGAGTGGCCGACGGACGGGGCCGTGTGGGCGGCCTCCAGCACGCGGAGCAGCACCTCGTGCGGGATGGGGTCGCTGCGGAAGCCGTTGCGGATGTCCCGGCGCTCGCGCATGACCTTCAGTACGGCCTCGCGCTCGGCGTCGTCGTAGGCGGGCGCGGCCGGGCCGGTGGACTGTCGTGCTTCTGCCACGGGGGCCGTGCTCTCTTCCTGCTCGGCGGCCCGGGTGTCCAGGTCCTCCGCGTGCTGTACGAGTTCGGGGTCGCCCGCGCGCGGTGCGAGGACCTCGGGGGCCTCCTCGACGGGGAGGACGATCGGCTGCGGCGGGGTCGGCGCGAGGTGCGGGGTGGTCGGCACCTGGCCGTCCACCGGCACGAACTGCCCGAGCGGCTGCTCCGGCCCGGGCTCCCTCGGCACGGCGCCCTCCGGCATCCGCAGCTGTGGCCCGGCCGGGTCGGCGACGTAGGGCTGCGGGGCGGGTGCCTGCGGCGCCTCGGCGAGCGGGGGGACGGGGTGTGCTTCGGCGGGGGTGGGGTCGGGGTGCGCTTCGACTGCGGCAGGCTCGGCGTGCGGGGCAGGCTCGGCGTGCGGGGTGGGCTCGGCGTGCGGGGTGGGCTCGGAGATGCCTGCCGGGGCCTCTGCTACGGGGGGAGCCTCTACTGCAACCGGCGCGGTGGGCTCAGCCGACGGCTCAGCGGGGGCGTCCACGAAGGCGGCGGGGGCCTCGGGGGTCTCCGGCGCGGGTACGGGTTCCGCCTGCGGGGCCTCCGGCGCGGGCGGTGCCTCGGCCACGGCCGCGACCGGCTCGGGGGTGAGGGGCGCGGGGGCTTGCGGGGCGTCCGGTACGACGTACTCGGGGGCCTCGGCGGTCTGCGGGGCGTCCGGTACGACGGATTCCGGGGCCTGGGGGGCGTGCGGGGTGCCCGGCACGACCGACTCGGGCAGCTCAGTGGCCTGCGGGGCCTCCGGTACGACGGACTCCGGGACCTCGGGGGCCGGCGGCGCGCTCGATACGACCGACTCGGCAGCCTCCGGCGTGTCCGGTACGACCGACTCCGGCAGCTCGGTGACCTGCGGCGCGTCCGCAGCGACGGACTCCGGGACCTCGGCAGCCTGCGGCGCGTCCTGAACGACGGACTCCGGGGCCTCGGGAGTCTGCGGCGCGTCCTGAACGACCGGCTCGGGGACCTCGGCAGCCTCCGGCGCGTCCGGTACGGCCGACTCGACAGTCGCCGGAGCCTCCTGAGCAACCGCCTCTACCGGAAGCTGCTCCGGGAGCCCGGCTTCGGGAGCCGCGACCTCCGGCGCCGCCACCTCGTCACCCGGCGCCTGCACAGCCTCGACGGACTGCCCATCCGCAGGCGCGACCTCAGCCTCCGCCCCCGGCACCGCTTCCGCGACCGGCTCCCCGGCCTGGACACCCTCGAAACCGCCGACCGAGTCGCCCTCCGCCACGGGCACGGAGAACGCCTCCGCGACCGGAGCCGCCGGCATCTGCTGGGCCTCCTCCGGCGCGGGCACCGCCTCCGGGGCAACGCGGGACATGGCCGCCTGGGCCGGGTCGGGAGCCGGGGCGGGCGTCGGAACAACCGTTTCCGCAGCCGAGACCTCGGGGCTCACCGGCGCGCCGGCGGGGGCGGGCATCGGGGTGCCCCAGGGCGTCGCCGGCTGGGGGCCCGGGATGTCGAGGTACTCCGGGCCCGCCATCGACGGGCCTGCCATGGAAGAGCCCGCCATGGACGGCCCCGGCTGCCGTACCGGCGGGGCGCCCACCGCGCCGCGGTCGGCGAGGGAACGGACCGGGCTGGCGGAGGCGTCCGGGGTCGGCGGGCCGAGGTGCAGCGGGCGCCGCGGGGTGGTCGGAGGCACCGGCGCCGGACCCGGCACCCGGACCGCACTGAGGTCGACCGAGCCGCTGTCGCGGCCGGACATCTCGTGCGCACCGGGTTCGTGCAGGGCCTCCACGACCGGCTCCGGCGCGGGCGGAGCGACCTCGTTGCCCCAGGCGCCCTGGGCGCCGGGCAGCAGCAACAGGTCGTCGTCCTCGGCGGTGGTCTCGGAGAGGTAGGTGTACGCACCGGGCGCGGGGACGCCCGGCTGCTCCACCATGCCTGCGTTCTCCGGCAGTCCCTCGCCCGGGACCTGGCCGGTGTCGGTCATGCGTACCCCTCGCCCATCGGTTAGTGCTTCCACGACCAGCTCACCCGGAGCGGCGCACCGACCGCCCCGTAGTGAAGAACGAGCGTGCGCGCCCAGCGGCACGAACGACCCGTCCACAAAGACGACAAAGCCATTAACTGGCATTGTCGCGGCCGTTCCCCCGTCACGACAGCTTCATCCGCGACGATCCCGCTGTGGACTGCGCCACGTTGCGCGTCCTCCGGTTGTGCCGTACCACACCCACCCCAAACCGGGCGTGTTTTCGGGACATTGACCTACGAAGCGTCAGGTGTCCGAGTGCGGTGCAACGATCGGCCAGCCTACCGCGCGCGGTACGACAACAGGATCACGGGGACGGGATCGGGGTCAGCCCGTTCTGTCCGGCAGCAGGCCGCTGAGCAGGAACGCGACACTCCGCTCCCGCTCCGTCCAGGCCCGGGTGTCGAGTTCGACGGACTGGAGCAGGGCGCACTCCACCCGGTAGCCGTGCTCGGTCAGGTCCCGGCCGACGATCTCTGCCTCGTCGCGGGTGGCGGCGTGCGTGACGATGCGCTGCGGACGGCGGTCGGCGACGGCGGAGACGACCGCCGCTCCCCCGCCGCCGACGCGTACGACGTCCGGTTCGGGCAGGTTCTCCAGGATGTGCGGCGCGGTGCCCTGGACCACCTGGAGCTGGACGCCGAGGGCGCGGGCGTTGGCGTCGGTGCGGTCGCAGGCCCGTGGGTCGTGGTCGACGGCGATGACGGCGGCCCCGGCCCGGGCGGCCTCGGTGGCGAACGCGCCGCTGCCGCAGCCGATGTCCCACACCAGGTCCCCCATGCGCGGTCCGAGCCGGGCGAGTTGGGCGGCGCGCAGCGGTTCCAGCTCGCCCTCGCCCATGAGGCCGCCGTAGGTCTCGGCGGGCAGGGTCCAGCCGCGCGGGGTGGCGAACGGGTCGCGGCCCGCGATCCAGCCGCCGTCCTCCGCGGTCCCGGCCGGGCCGCCGATGACGATGACGACGTTGGGGTCGCGCCAGGTGTGGTCGGCGGCCTTGTCGGAGGTGACGACGGTGACCTGTTCGCGTGCGGTGCCGAGTTCCTCGCAGATGACGAAGGTGCGGTGGACGCCCTCGAGCAGGAGGCCGAGTTCGGCGGGTCCCGCGCCGGGCGAGGTGAGAACGGCGACCTTGGGGTGGGCCCGGCACACGTTCACCGCGCGTCGCAGGGTGCGCGGGTGTGCGACGACCACGTGGGCGTCGTCCCAGGGCATACCGGCGCGGGCGAAGGCGGCGGCGACCGAGGAGACGCCGGGCACGACCTCGACCTCCAGGCCGAACTCGGGCGCGCGCAGGGTGCGTACGACTCCGAAGAAGCCGGGGTCGCCGTCCGCGAGGACGACCGCCGTGCCGCGATGGCCGGCGATCCGGCGGGCGGCGAGGGCGACGCTGCCGAGGCGGATGCGCTCGGCGGTGGCGGGCACCTCGGGCAGCGCCAGGTGGTGCGCGGCACCGGCCACCAGCGTGGCGGCTCCGAGGGCGGAGCGTGCCGCGGCGGTCAGCGGCGAGCCGTCCCATCCGATCACCGTGACCCGGTCGGCCATCGTCGTCAGTCTCCAGGGGTTTTGCGCAGGTGGACGGGGCAGCCTGAGGGTATCCCGTCCGGCCGGGGTCAGTTCCAGTCGGAGTAGGACGTGAAACCGCCGGAGTCGGCCGGCTGCTCCGCGGCGCCCTCCAGGTCCTCCGGCAGCAGGCTCCAGACGATGAAGTCGGTGCGCAGGTCGCTCCAGGTGCCGTCGTCGCCGCGGACGTGCGCTATGCAGGCGTTGCGCAGGACGCCCTCGCTGATGCAGCCGATCTTCTGGGCGACCTGCTGGGAGGCGGTGTTGCCGGCGGCCGTGCGCAGCTCGATGCGCTCGAACTTCTGGTCGCCGAAGAGCCATTGGGCGGTGGCGAGGGCGGCCTCGGAGGCGTAGCCCTCGCCGCGGGCCCAGGGGGCGATGATGTATGACAGCTCGGTGGAGCGGATGTGCCAGTCGGTCCTGCCGAGTTGGACGAGGCCGACCAGGCGCTGGGTGAGGAACTCGGTGACGGCGAGGTCGAGACCGTGGCCCCCGGTGCGCTGGGCGGGGGCGTACTCGGTGATCCAGGTGTGCGCGCCGGCCCGGGTGAAGGGCCGCGGGACGTCCGTCCAGGCGGCGACCTGCTCGTCGTTCATCATCTCGGTCAGGGCGGGCACGTCGTCCTCGTCCAGGGGACGCAGCACCAACCGCTCCGTGCTGATGGAGATGTTGGGGAAGGTGCTCGTCATGCGCCGCTCCGTAACCGTCGAATGCGTCGGCCTGCTGAACTGCCCAGCATGCAGCATGAAAGCACCGGACCGCACCACGGGGTCCGCCCTGTTCGGTGAGGGCGGAACCCCGTGCCGCGGCGCGTCGCCGGACGGCCGCGGGTCAGAAGGAGGCGATGACGGAACCGGCGTACTTGTCCTCGATGAACTTCTTGACCTCGGGGGAGGTCAGGAGCTTGGCGAGCTTCTTCACGCGCGGGTCGTCCTCGCCGCCCTCCTTCACGGCGAGGAAGTTGCCGTACGGGTTGTCGTCGGCGGACTCCAGGACGAGGGCGTCCTCGGCGGGCTTGAGGTCGGCCTCGATGGCGTAGTTGCCGTTGATGACGGCGGCGTCGACGTCGTTGAGGGAGCGCGGGGTCTGGGCCGCCTCCAGCTCCTTGAACTTGAGGTTCTTGGGGTTCTTGGCGATGTCGGCCGGGGTCGCCTCGTTGCCCACGCCGTCCTTGAGGGTGATGATCCCGTTGGCGTCGAGCAGCTTGAGGGCGCGGGCCTCGTTGACGCTGTCGTTCGGGACGGCGACGGTGGCACCGCTCTTGAGGTCGTCGGCGCTCTTGACCTTGCTGGAGTAGAGGCCGAGCGGCTCCAGGTGGACCGTGACGACGGGCACGATGTGGGTGCCGTTCTTCTTGTTGAAGTCGTCGAGGTACGGCTGGTTCTGGAAGTAGTTGGCGTCGACCGAGCCGTCCTCCGTCGCCGTGTTCGGCGTGACGTAGTCGGTGAACTCCCTGACCTCCAGGTCCAGGCCCGCGTCCTTCGCCAGGCTGTCCTTCACGTAGGTGAGGATCTCGGCGTGCGGGACGGGGCTCGCGGCGACGACCAGCGGTCCGCTGGTGCCGGAGGAGGAGTCGCTGTCGGAGGAGCCGCAGGCGGTGAGCCCGAAGGTGAGGGCTCCGGCGGCGAGGGCGGCGGTGGTGATCTTGGCGGTGTTACGCACGAAAAGTGCCTTTCCTGAGGGTGGTGCGACCCCGTGATGGGTTGTACGGGGGGTTTCAGACGGTCTTGCTGGTGGCCGTCGCGGCCTTCAGCAGCCGAAGCCTGGGGGCGGGGCCCGAGGTGCCGCTGCGGCGGTGCAGCGAGCGGGCCGCGTAGTCGCCGGCGAACTGGATGAGGGAGATGACCACGGCGAGGATGGCCACGGTGATCCACATCAGTTCGGTCTCGAAGCGCTGGTAGCCGTAGCGGATGGCGATGTCGCCGAGGCCGCCCGCGCCGACCGTGCCGGCCATCGCGGAGTAGCCGATGAGGGCGACGATCGTGGTCGTGGTGGAGGCGATCAGCGAGGGCAGGGACTCCGGTACGAGGACCTTGCGCACGATCGTCCAGGTGTTGCCGCCCATCGACTGCACGGCCTCGACGAGCCCGCCGTCCACTTCGCGGACCGCCGTCTCGACCAGGCGCGCGAAGAAGGGGATGGCGCCGATGGCGAGCGGCACGATGGCGGCCTCACGGCCGATGGTGGTGCCGGTGATGGAGCGGGTGAAGCCCATCAGCGCGACCATCAGGATGATGAACGGCATCGAGCGGGCGACGTTCACGACCTGCCCGATGACCTTGTTGGCGACGACGTTCTGGAGCAGTCCGCCGCGGTCGGTGAGGACGAGCAGGACGCCGAGCGGAAGGCCGCCGACGACGGCGATGAGCGTGGACCAGCCGACCATGTAGAGGGTGTCCCAGCACGCCTGCTCCAGCAGCGGCTGCATCTCGGACCAGGTCACTTGGCACCTTCCTTCAGCAGAACGGGCTCCTGGCCCAGTACGTCGATCTGCAGACCCTGCTCGCGCAGGAAGCCGATCGGCACGACGTTGTCCTCGTACCGGCCGGGCAGCTCGATGCGCATCCGGCCGACCTGGAGGCCGCCGACGGTGTCGATGGCGGCGCCGAGGATCGATATGTCGATGTTGTAGGTGCGCGCCAGCTGGGAGATGACGGGCTGGGTGGCGGCCTCACCGTGGAAGGTGACGTCGACGACGGTGCGGTCGGCGCCGGCGGCGTCGCCGGTCACCGGGAACAGCGCGGAGGCCAGCTCGGAACCGGGGGTGGCGAGCAGTTCGCTGACGGTGCCGGACTCGACGATGCGGCCGTTCTCCATGAGCGCGGCGGAGTCGCAGACCGACTTCACGACGTCCATCTCATGGGTGATGAGCAGGACGGTGAGCCCCAGCCGGCGGTTCAGGTCGCGCAGCAGCTGGAGGATGGAGCGGGTGGTCTCCGGGTCGAGGGCGCTGGTGGCCTCGTCGGAGAGCAGCACCTTGGGGTCGCCGGCGAGCGCCCGGGCGATGCCGACGCGCTGCTTCTGACCGCCGGAGAGCTGGGCAGGGTAGGCCCCCGCCTTGTCGGCGAGGCCGACCAGGTCGAGCAGTTCGAGCGCCTTGCGGGTGCGCTCCTTGCCGGACGTGCCGAGAATCTCCAGCGGCAGTTCGACGTTGTCCCGCACGGTCCGCGAGGACAGCAGGTTGAAGTGCTGGAAGACCATGCCGATGCGGCTGCGCGCCTGCCGCAGTTCCCGGCCGGCGCGCGGGCCGCGCCCGGCGAGCGCGGTGAGGTCCTGGCCGGCGACGGTGACCGTGCCGGCGGTGGGGCGCTCCAGGAGGTTGACGCAGCGGATGAGCGAGGACTTCCCGGCGCCGGACTGGCCGATGACGCCGTACACCTCGCCTTCGCGGACGTGCAGGTCGACGCCGTCGAGGGCGGTGACCTCTCGACCTCGGGTGCGGTAGACCTTGGTCAGGCCCGATGTGGTGATCACTGGGGTTTCCGTCACTGTCGAGTACGCGGGCGTGGGTGTGCCCTGGTACGGGAGGGAAAAGGTGCGCGGGGCAGCTGGGTCACGTACGGCTGGAGGCGTACGGACAGGCCGTGGCGGCTCGCTTCGGGGCGCGAGGCTCGGAAGTGGTGCGGGGGCCCTCTAGAAGGCGCACATTCGACACATACAACGAGCACCGGGCGTCATGGTCGCCTCGGTCGCAAGGATGCGGCAGCTCGTCGTGGTCATGCGATCAGTAAAGCAGACGGGGAGCGGTGAGCGAGAACCGCTGTCCGGCATCCGGACAGCGGTGGACAGGCGTCAGCTCCGGACGGAGATCTCCACGCCCCGGGCGGTGACCAGCGCGGACAGGGCCGAGAGGTCGGTGACCACCAGGTCGGCGTCGAGTTCGTGGGCCTGGTGGGTTGTGGCCAAGGCCACGGTGGTCATGCCGGCGGCGCGGCCGGCCTGGAGACCGGCGGGCGCGTCCTCGAAGACGACGCAGCGGGCCGGGTCGACGCCCAGCCGGCGGGCGGCGAGCAGATAGGGCTCGGGGTCGGGCTTGCCGCGGGTGATGTCGTCCGCGGCGATCAGGGTCTTGGGCAGGATGCCGACGGCGTCCAGGCGGGCCTCGGCGAGCCGGCGGGTGGCGGAGGTGACGACCGCCCAGAGGTCGGCGGGGAGCGAGTCGAGGAAGGCCCGGGTGCCGGGCAGCAGCTCGACTCCCCCGTTGGGCACGTCCTCCACCTCCAGCGTCTCGATCCGGGCCACGGCCTGCGGCACGATGCCTGCGGGCAGCAGGTCGGCGGCTATCTCGGCGGCCGGCCGGCCGTGCAGTTCGATACGGGCGAACTCCTCGGCGGTGATTCCGTACTCCCCCGCCCACCGCGTCCAGCAGCGGTCGACCGAGGCGAGCGAGGAGACGAGGGTGCCGTCGTTGTCGAACAGCAGGGCTTCGGCGTGGATGAGCATGCCCTCGACCCTACGGTGCCCGCCGGGGTCGGCCGCACCAGGCCTTTTGGCCCGTAATAGGGTCGCTGCATGCTTGCTGCCCTGACGCTCGTGACCGGCGTCTTCGCCCTGCTGCTCGCCGCGTGGTGCGGCTTCGCCGCGTACCGCGACCAGCCGACGAAGGACTGGCACTTCATCGGCATGGCCGTGGTGACCCTGCTGGCGCTGGTCCAGCTGGTGGTCGGGATCGTGCTGCTGGCGCGCGGCGAGGACCCCGAGCAGGGGACGACGATCTTCGTCGCGTATCTGCTGGGCTCGTTCGCGTGCGTGCCGGCCGCGGGGTTCCTGTCGCTGGCCGAGCGGACCAAGTGGGGGTCGATCACGGTCGCGGCCGGCGGCGTGGTGCTCGCGGTGCTCCAGGTGCGGCTCTACGACATCTGGGGAGGCTGACATGACGGTCGCGGAGGGGAAGCGCACCCGGCTCATCAGCGGGCCCGGCATGCTGCTCGTCTGGCTGTACGGCGTGATGGTGGTCGGCGCGGTGTCGCGGTCGGCGGTGCAGATCGGCACGGAGTTCGACCGGGCCCCGCTCGCCTACTCGCTGTCGGCGGTGGCGGGGCTGGTGTACGGCTTCATCACGTACACCCTGGTCAGGGGCGGGGAGATGGCCCGGAAGGCGGCGCTGGTGTGCTGCGCCGCCGAACTCGCGGGCGTGCTGATCGTCGGTACCTGGACCCTGGTGGATCCCTCGGCGTTCCCCGACGCGACGGTCTGGTCCGACTACGGCATGGGGTACCTGTTCATCCCCGTACTGCTGCCGCTGTCGGCGATCTACTGGCTGCGCAGGGCGCGCGGCGTCACGCCGTAGCCGCGTAGTCGCCCGCCACCTTCTCCAGGACGATCATCGGTACGCCGTCCGTGCCCTCGGAGGTGCCGACCGCGGTGTAGCCGACCTTGCGGTAGAGGCGGAGGCTGGTTTCGCTGCGGTGGCCGGTGTGCAGGCGGAAGCGCTTGGCGCCGCGCTCCTCGGCGAGGGCGGATTCGGCCGCCCGGAGGAGACGGGCACCGATGCCGTGGCCCTGGAGGCGGGGGTGGACGCAGAGCTTGCCGATGGCGGCGGCGCCGTCCTCGGTGACCGAGCCGCGGACCGAACCGACCACCTCGTCGCCGAGACGGGCCACGAAGACGCAGTCCCGGGCGACCTCCTCACGCACCGAGTCCAGCGTCTGGACGAGCGGGTCGATGCGGTAGTTGCCGTACAGCGCCGCCTCGCTCTGGAAGCACAGGTACTGCAGCTTGTAGATCTGCTCCGCGTCCTGCTCGGTCGCCGCAGAGATGGTCACGCTCATGCCCATGTGCGCACGCCTCCCGCTCACCTGATCGCCTGTTGTCCCTCACTCCTATCCCCGTGCTCCGGAAGCCGCAACCTCCGGCGTCAGCAATCGCCGCAGACAACCCAGGCATCTGGAACGTTCCGGGCCAAGACTGCCCTGTGAGATACCCAACTCCCCCGCGATCTCCCGGTATGTCAGGTCCCTCGGCGAGAGCAGCGCCTCCACCAGGCCGGGGCAGCGGCCGGGCAGCCGGCGGACGGCGTCGCGCAGGGCCCGGTGGCGGGCGGAGCGGAGGGCCAGTTGTTCGGGGTCGCGGCCGGTCTCGTCCGCGGGTTCGGCGCCGTACGGCCGTTCGAGGCGATGGGTGCGGCGGGTGCGGCGGACCTCGGAGCGCACGGCGGAGCGCAGCCAGCGCTCGGGGTCGGGCGGCGGGCCCTGGGCGTCGAGGAGCTCCAGGAGGCGGAGCCAGACCGCCTGCTCCAGGTCGCCGGGTTCGGTGCCGGAGCCGTGCGCCTCGGCGGAGGCCTCCGCGGTGAGCAGGGGACGCAGGGCGAGAACGTCGGCGACAAAGTCGTGTGTCATATGCGGCACGACGCGGCCGCCCGGGCAGCGGGTTGCCCGGACGGCCGCGTGTCACCCCAACCGGGGTGTGGGGCTCAGCCGTTGACGAAGTCCTCGCGGGCCAGCAGACCGGTGTCCGGGTGGTCCGTGAAGACACCGTCGATGCCGGTGGCGAAGTACGCCCGGTACGCGCCGAAGACATCGCCGTAGGCGTCCGCGTCCGTGCCCTTGCGGAAGTCCGCCGGCAGGAACGGGTTCTCGTTGCGCAGCGTCCAGGGGTGCAGGACCAGGCCCACCTTGTGCGCGTCGGCGACCAGGGTGGTGGGGGTGGTGAGCCGGCCGCTTCCGTCCCTCGGGATGATCAGGTCGAGGGTCGGGCCGATGCCCTGGGCGTAGGAGGCGATCTCGCGCAGCCCGGCCGGCTTGATCAGGTCGGCGACGGTCCGCGGGTCACCGCTGTCCACGAAGTCGTACGGCCGCGTGCTCGCGCCGGACAGCAGCACCACCAGCGGGTTGTCGATGAGCTTGTGCAGGCGCTGGATGCTGGTCGGCTCGAACGACTGGACGATGACCGGCGAGTTCCACTTGTGCTTGCCGTACTTGCGCAGCACCTTCGCGATCCGCTCCTCCAGGCCGAGGCCCAGCTTGCGGAAGTAGGTGGGGTGCTTGAGCTCGGGGTAGATCCAGACCTGCTTGCCGCGCTTGCGGGTCTGCTCCTCCTGCCAGCGGAGCACCTCTTCGAAGGTGGGGATCTCCCAGCGGCCGTTGTAGAGGGTGTTGTGCGGGCGGTTGGCCGGGATGCGCTCGATCGCGCGGAGCGTCTTGAGCTCGGCGAGCGTGAAGTCCTCGGTGAACCAGCCGGTGGTGGCGACCCCGTCGAGCAGCTTGGTGGTCTTGCGGCCGGCGAACTCGGGGTGGTCGGCGACGTCGGTGGTGCCGCCGATCTCCGGCTCGTGGCGGCAGACCAGATGGCCGTCCTTGGTGGGCACCAGGTCGCCGGCCTCGACGACGTGAGCGCCCATGTCCAGGGCCAGCTGGTAGGCGCCCAGGGTGTGCTCGGGCCGGTAGCCGCTGGCGCCGCGGTGGCCGATGATCGTGGGCTTGGGCAGGCTCTTCACTCCGCCGCCTCCGTGTCCGGCGCCCGCGGCCCGGGCCGTACCGGACAGTCCGAGGACCGCCCCGCCCGCCCCCAGCACCGCGGCGCCCAGCAGCGCCCGGCGCCCGGTTCCGCGCGCCTGCTCGTCCGACTCCTGCGTTCCCATGAGCGCCCTCCAGCCCTCGGCTCTTCAGTGCGGGCCGATCGTAGGTTGCCTCCCATGACCGGCGGGAGACCCCTGATCGAACACGCGGGTGACTCGGGATGTCGTGTGGGGACGGAGTTCTGACGAGCCGTCGGCATCGGGCACGGCTTCCAGGGTAGTCGTGAGGCGTACCCCCTCACCCGGGTCGGCGCGACGTCGGTCACACCGTTCCGCGCGGGTTTCCGGCGGGCGACGGCACAGCATCGCAGGTAAACCTGCGTCAACAGTGCGTAAGACCTCCGTGAACCCGATGTGCGCCACCCCGGGGACCGCGAGTATCGTCCTCACCTGCACAGACTTATATCGACCCCTTGACACCGGAGGGCCCGTTGTCCCGCTTCGCGCTCATCAAGGCAGTGCTCGGACCGATCATGCGCCTGATGTTCCGCCCACAGGTGGAGGGCGCGGAGCACATCCCGGGCGACGGTCCGGTCATCCTGGCCGGCAACCACCTCACGTTCATCGACTCGATGATCCTGCCGCTCGTCTGCGACCGGCAGGTCTTCTTCATCGGCAAGGACGAGTACGTCACCGGCAAGGGGTTCAAGGGCCGGTTGATGGCCTGGTTCTTCACCGGCGTCGGCATGATCCCGGTCGACCGGGACGGCGGCCGGGGCGGCGTCGCGGCGCTGATGACCGGTCGCCGGGTGCTGGAGGAGGGCAAGCTCTTCGGCATCTACCCCGAGGGCACCCGCTCGCCCGACGGCCGGCTGTACCGCGGGCGGACCGGTATCGCGCGGCTGACCCTGATGACCGGGGCGCCGGTGGTGCCGTTCGCGATGATCGGCACGGACAAGATCCAGCCCGGGGGTGCGGGGATGCCTCGCCCGAGCAAGGTGACGGTGCGTTTCGGCGAGGCGATGGAGTTCTCCCGCTACGACGGCATGGACCGCGACCGCTACGTCCTGCGCGCGGTCACCGACTCGGTGATGACCGAGGTCATGCGACTGTCCGGGCAGGAGTACGTGGACATGTACGCCACCAAGGCCAAGGCGGCGTAGCCGAACTCCCCCGTCCCGGCGGTCGAAGGTCACCGAGCCCGCCGCACCGCACTTGCGCCTGCGCCCGTCCCTCTACGCGCGGTTGTCCAGCTTCTGGTGGCGGAGCATGAACCACGCCGCCACCGAGGCCAGCAGCAGGACCGTCGCTCCGGCGCCCGCCGCGAGTGCCAGACCGTCCACGAAGGACTGACGGGCCGCGTCCAGCATGCTCTGCGCGGATTCCGCCGGCATTCCCGCCGCCGCCTCCACGGCGCCGCCCAGCGACTCGTGCGCCCCCGCCGGAGTGCCCGCCGGGCCGGTGAAGTCCCGGTAGACGCCCGTGACGATCGAGCCCAGTACGGCGATGCCGAGGGCCGCGCCCAGTTCGTACGCCGTTTCCGACACCGCCGAGGCCGCGCCCGCCTGTTCCTTCGGTACGGAGGACAGGATGACGTCCGCCGTCACCGTGAAGGAGAAGCCGGCGCCGATGCCGACCACCAGCAGGGCCGCGCCGAGCAGGGGGTAGCCGGTCGACTGGTCCAGGACCGTCAGCGCTGCCAGGGCCAGGCCCACCGCCGCCAGACCGCCGGAGACCACCGCGCGCACCGAGTAGCGGCGGGCGGTCCGGCCCGCGATCAGACCCGCCGCCACCGCGCCCACGGCGGCGGGGAGTTCGGCGAGACCGGCCTCGAAGGGGCCGCGGCCCTGGACGAGTTGCAGGTACTGGGAGAGGAAGAAGACCAGTCCGGACAGGCCGAGGATGGTCAGCAGGTCGGCCAGGACCGCCCCGCTGAAACCGCGGTTGCGGAACAGCCGCATGTCCAGCAGCGGCGCCGGGAGCGTCAACTGGCGGCGTACGAAGCCGTACAGCGCGGCGGCGCCCAGCAGGCCCACGGCGAGGGAATCGAGGGCCGGCCCGTGTGCCGCGGCCTCCTTGACGGCGTAGACCACGCCGACCATGCCGACCAGGGACAGCAGCACGCTGGCCAGGTCCCAGGGGCCGGGGTTCGGATTGCGCGACTCCGGCAGCATCTTAATGCCGACGAGCACCAGGACCGCCATCACGGGCAGGTTGATCAGGAAGACCGAGCCCCACCAGAAGTGCTCCAGCAGGAAGCCGCCGACGATCGGGCCGACCGCCGTACCCGCGGAGGCGGTGGCGCCCCAGATGCCCACGGCGAGGCTGCGTTCGCGCGGGTCGTGGAAGAGGTTGCGGATCAGGGCGAGCGTGGCCGGCATCAGGGTGGCACCGGCGACGCCGAGCAGCGCGCGGGCCAGGATCATCAGCTCGGGGGTGGTGGCGTACGCGTTGAGCACGGATACCGCGCCGAACGCCGTCGCGCCCACGAGCAGGATCTTCTTGCGGCCTATTCGGTCGCCGAGGCTGCCCATGGAGACGAGCAGACCGGCGATGACGAAGGAGTAGACGTCACCGATCCACAGGAGCTGGGTGCCCGAGGGATTCAGGTCCTCGCTGATGTAGGGGGTCGCGAGACCGAGGACGGTCGCGTCGACGGCCACCAGCAGCACGGCGAGCACCAGGACGGACAGCGCGAGCCACCGGCCCGGACGCGGCACCACCTCGGTCGGGTCCGCCGGCCGCAGGGTGCTGGTCATGATTCCTCTCTCCGTAGGGCGCCGCCGAGCAGCAGCTCGGTGATCATGTGCGTGAAGTCGTTGGCCGCGACCCTGCCCTCCTGGACCGCCCAGGCGGCGGAGGCCGTCAGGCCGTACAGCGCCTCGGTCAGCCAGGCCGGGGTGAGGTCGATCCGGAACTCGCCGCGGTCCTGGCCGCGCCGGAACAGCGCGGCGATCCGGACGTCGAGCCGGGCCCAGCCCTCGTGCTGCCCGTCGCCCTCGAACAGCTGGTTCTCGGTGTAGAGGAAGGCGAGCAGACCGGCCGCGGGCTCCATCTCGCGCACGAGCCGGCGTACGGCCTCACGGGCGCTGCCCTCCTCCAGGCGGGCGGCGTCCAGCGCGGCCTCGCACTCCGCGATGCCGAGCGCCTCCAGCGCGCGGACGAGCGCGTCGCGCCCGGCGAAGAGGCGGTGCAGCGTGGCCCGGCTGATCCCGGCGGCCTTGGCGACCTCGTCCATGGTGGACGTGGATTTCCGGGTGAGCAGGGCGGCTGCGCTGCGCAGCACGTGGTCACGATCGACAGCCATGAGACAACCATAACCCATGTGAGGCATCTTTGTCTCACAACGGGCATGCGCGTCTCACGATGCCGTCATGCAGTCATGCCGTCATGCAGTCATGCAGTCATGCAGTCAGTGAAACGGGGTCCGTCAGTGCCAGGGCAGCCGGCCGCGCCGCTCCCAGTACGCCCCCGGCTCCTCCACCAGCTCCGCCAGCCTGCTCAGCTGGGCCTCGTCGAGGTCCACGACGGGCGCGTGCAGGTTCGAGGCGAGCTGGACGGCGGTCGCCGCGCCGGAGAGGACGACCCCGGCCCAGGGCCGGCGCAGGACGTGCGCGAGGGCGACGGCGTCGGTGCCCAGGGAGGTCTCGGCGGCCACGGCCTTCAGGGTGTCCGGGGCGTGGGGCTCCGCGAGCCTGCCGTTGGCCATGGCCTCCTTGACGATCACCGTGAGCCCGGCGTCATGCGCCTCGGCCAGGGCGGGGGCGGCGGAGGTCTCCAGCAGGTTGTACGTCGACTGCACGGTACGGAAGAGGGGCTCGCCGTCGACCGTCACGGCGAGGGCGGCCCGGATCGCGTCCGCCTGGGCGGGCCCGCTGGTGGAGAAGCCGACGCTGAGGCCCTGGGCGGCGGCCTCCGCGAGCCTGGCGTGCAGCTCCTTGTCGGTGAGGGCGGGGCTGTCCAGGGTCACCGAGTGGATCTGGTAGAGGTCGAGCCGGTCGCCGAGCAGGGCGTCGGTCTCGGCGCGCTGACGCTCGTACGTCGGGAGGGTGTGGTCCTTGACCTCGTGCGTCTCGGCCTCGGCCGACCAGCCCGCGGTGTAGGTGTAGCCCCACTTGCTGCCGATGACCACGTCGTCGATGTCGGGGCGGGCGTTCAGCCAGTCGGCGAGGAACTCCTCCGAGCGGCCGTAGGAGCGGGCCACGTCGAAGTAGCGGACGCCTTGGGCGTAGGCGGCGTCGAGGAGTTCGTGCGTCCGGGCGCGCAGGGCGTCGACGCTGCGGTTCTCTCCGAGGTCCTGGTCCCGGCCGAGGTTGATGTAGCCGGGGCGGCCGACGGCGGCGAGGCCCAGTCCGATGTGGCAGGTGGGGGTGGTGGCGGTGGCCAGTCGGGCGAAGGGCATCGCGGGCTCCGTTCGGTCGTTCCGGTACGGCTTCGACCAACGTAAACCCGCGATGACCTTCGCGTCGGAGTGCGGTGGCCCGGCGAGTGCGGGCGCGTCGTGGCTCGGCGCGCGGTTCCCCGCGCCCCTAGGCCCGCTTTGCCTTCACCCAGTCGTGCTGTGCCGCCACGTCCGCCTTGATCTCCGCCAGCTGAATCGCCACCGCGCTCGGTGCCGTGCCGCCGCGGCCGTTGCGGGAGGCCAGGGCGCCCGGGACGTTCAGGACCGAGCGGACCTCGGGGGTCAGGTGCTCGGAGATCTTCGCGAACTGGTCGTCCGTCAGCTCGTCCAGCTCCTTGCCCTCCGCCTCCGCGGCCTTCACGCAGGCGCCGGCCACCTCGTGCGCGACCCGGAAGGGGACGCCCTGCTTGACCAGCCACTCGGCCACGTCGGTGGCGAGGGAGAAGCCCGCCGGGGCCAGCTCCTCCATGCGCTCCCGGTGGACCGTGAGCGTGGCGATCATGCCGGTGAAGGCGGGGAGCAGGACGTCCAGCTGGTCGCAGGAGTCGAAGACCGGCTCCTTGTCCTCCTGGAGGTCGCGGTTGTACGCCAGCGGAAGCGCCTTCAGGGTCGCCATCAGGCCCGTCAGGTTGCCGATCAGGCGGCCCGACTTGCCGCGCGCCAGCTCCGCGATGTCCGGGTTCTTCTTCTGCGGCATGATCGACGAGCCGGTGGAGAACGCGTCGTGCAGGGTCACGAAGGAGAACTCCTTCGTGTTCCAGATGATGATCTCCTCGGCGATCCGGGAGAGGTTCACGCCGATCATCGCGGTGATGAAGCTGAACTCCGCGACGAAGTCACGCGAGGCCGTGCCGTCGATGGAGTTGGCGACCGAGCCGTGCTCGAAGCCGAGGTCGGCGGCGACCGCCTCCGGGTCGAGGCCGAGGGAGGAACCGGCCAGCGCGCCCGAGCCGTACGGCGACACGGCCGTCCGCGCGTCCCACTGGCGCAGCCGCTCGGCGTCCCGGGACAGGGCCTGCACATGGGCGAGGACGTGGTGGGCGAAGAGCACCGGCTGGGCGTGCTGGAGATGGGTGCGGCCGGGCATCGCCACGTCCGGGTGGGCCTCCGCCAGGCCGATCAGGGCGTCCTGGAGGTCGGCGATCAGACCGGCGATGTTGCGGGCCTGGTCCCGCAGGTACATCCGGAACAGGGTCGCCACCTGGTCGTTCCGGGAGCGGCCCGCGCGGAGCTTGCCGCCGAGGTCGGGGCCCAGGCGCTCCAGCAGACCCCGTTCCAGGGCGGTGTGCACGTCCTCGTCGGCGATGGTGCCGACGAAGGTGCCGTCCGCGACGTCCGCGGCCAGCTGGTCGAGCCCGGCGAGCATCCGCGTCAGCTCGTCGTCGGAGAGCAGTCCCGCCTTGTGCAGCACGCGCGCGTGGGCCCGCGAGCCGGCGATGTCGTACGGCGCGAGCCGCCAGTCGAAGTGGACCGAGGCGGACAGCCTGGCCAGGGCCTCGGCGGGCCCGTCGGCGAACCGTGCGCCCCAGAGCCGGACGTCTGAGCTGTTGCTGCTCACTTGGTGTGCTCCTCGAAGGATCTCGGTGTGGCACCGCCTCCCCGTGGCGTGAACGGGGAGGCGGCCGTCGGGGGCGGGGCCGCTCACGGCGCCGGGCCGGTCAGGACAGGTCGCGCCGGGCGGCGATCTTCGACGACAGACTGTAGATGTCGATGAAGCCCTTGGCCGCGGCCTGGTCGAATGTGTCGCCGGTGTCGTAGGTGGCGAGGTCGAAGTCGTAGAGCGACGCCTGCGAGCGCCGTCCGGTCACCACCGCGCGGCCGCCGTGCAGGGTCATCCGGATGTCACCGGTGACCTGCCGGCTCGCCTCGTCGATGAAGCCGTCCAGGGCGCGCTTGAGCGGGGAGAACCACTGGCCGTCGTAGACGAGTTCGCCCCAGCGCTGTTCGACCTGGCGCTTGTAGCGGGCGAGTTCGCGCTCGACGGTGACGTTCTCCAGCTCCTGGTGGGCGGTGATCAGGGCGACGGCGCCCGGAGCCTCGTACACCTCGCGGGACTTGATGCCGACGAGACGGTCCTCGACCATGTCGATCCGGCCGACGCCCTGGGCGCCGGCGCGCTCGTGGGCGACGGTCGTGGCGCCGTGCTTCTTCGCGGCGGCGACGAGGTGCTTGACGATCACCGGCCGGGAGAGCGCGGAGACCAGCGGGTAGCGGTCCATGTAGCGGGCGTTGGCCTTGATCGCCGGGAGGCAGTACTCCTCGGCGAACTCGTCCCTGGCGTCCGCGACCTCGGCCTCGACCGCGCCGCATGCCAGGGCGCGCTTGCGGATCACGTCCAGGTCCTCGCCGCCCTGGCCGACGTCCACCGCCACCGCGATGACCTCGGCGCCGGTCTCCTCGGCGATCCAGCCGATAGCGACGGAGGTGTCCAGACCGCCCGAGTAGGCGAGTACGACGCGCTCGGTCACGGTTCTCTCCTCACCTGCGCCACTGACTGATATGCATGAGTATGCAGACCCCTGCATGATTCGTCAATCTGGGCGGGCTTTGAACGGGGGAAATCGCTTTCCCGTATCTCTCGGCGGACGCAGGCGCCGCGTTCGCACCGAGATTCCCGAGCGAACTCCCCCGACCCGAGTGAGGCTTGCGCATGTCCAGGGCTCTTCCGAAGTACCACAAGCGTCGTGTCGCGCTGATCGGCGGCGCCGCCGCGCTGGCACTGTCCGGAGCGGTGATCGTCAACTCCGCGCTCGCCGGGGAGACACCCGGGAGCGACGCCCGCACCCTGGCCGGCCCCGGCACGATCAGCTGCCCGGACGTCGCCTCCCAGCTGCCCGCCATACCGGCCACCGCCCAGGCCGAGGTCGACCGGAACCTCGCCCTCCTGCAGACCCAGCTCGACGAAGCCAACAAACGACTCACCGAAACCGCCGGCCAAGGCGGACCCAACTTCGTCCAGAACGCCATCCTCGGCCCCCTGGCGAGCAAGCGCACCGCCACCATCGACCGCATCGCCATCTCCATCGGCCGCACCGCCGAAAAGCCCCAAGGTCTCGGCGCCCTGGCCGCCTGCACACTGAACGCCGACGGGGCCGCCGACAACGGCGAGGAGGCCGAGGCCACCCCGCCGGCGACCGCCCCGGAGGAAGAGGGCGCCACCGGCACCGGCACCGGCGCCATCAGCTGCCCGGACGTCGCCTCCCAGCTGCCCGCCGTCCCGGCCACCGCCCAGGCCGAGGTCGACCGGAACCTCGCCCTCCTGCAGACCCAGCTCGACGAAGCCAGCAAACGACTCACCGAAACCGTCGGCCAAGGCGGACCCAACTTCGTCCAGAACGCCATCCTCGGCCCCCTGGCGAGCAAGCGCACCGCCACCATCGACCGCATCGCCATCTCCATCGGCCGCACCGCCGAAAAGCCCCAGGGCCTCGGCGCCCTGGCCGCCTGCACGCTCGATCAGTGAGCTGACAGGCAGTCATGGCCGCCCCGTTGCACGCCGGCCGGGGCGGCCATGACCGGGCGGCGGAGCGAAGAATTCCTTAGACAAACGAAATACTTGCCCGCATAATCATGAATCATGGGAAAGACCTATGAGCGCATAGACGGCAGACTCCGCACCTTCATCGAGGCACAGCCCCTCTTCTTCACCGCGACCGCGCCCCTCTCCGAGGACGGCACGGTCAACCTCTCCCCCAAGGGGCTCAAGGGCTCCTTCGTGGTCCTCGACGAACTGACCGTGGCCTATCTGGACTTCGCCGGGTCCAACGCGGAGACCATCGCGCACCTGCGGGAGAACGGCCGGATCACCCTGATGTGGTGCGCCTTCCAGGGCCCGCCCAGCATCGTCCGGGTGCACGGCCGCGGCGAGCCGGTCTTCCGCGACGACCCGCGCTTTTCCGCACTCCTCGCCCACTTCCCCGACATCGACCCCGGCCCGCACGGGCTGCGCGCCATCATCGTGGTGACGGCCGAACTCGTCCGGGACACCTGCGGATACGCGGTGCCCTTCATGTCGTACGACGACGAGCGCGACCTGCACCAGAAGCGGTTCGCGCGCGAGGACGACGAGTCGCTGAACGCCTACTTCACCAAGAAGGAGCACATCGGCACCAGCCTGGATGGCCTACCCGGGCTGCCGTTGCCGCTTCCGCCGTCTACGGTCTGAGCCATGCGCCCCGGTGTCGTCGCCCTCGCCTCCGCCTCCCTCCTCGCGCTCGGTGCCGCGCCCGCCGGCGACCCGCCGCTGCCGGCGCGGATGGCGGACACCGGCGGCGGCACCCAGCTGATCACCGCCCTCGCCGACCGGACGGACGCCACCACCGGCACGGTCACCTGGTGGGACCTGCGGGACGGCCGCTGGGTGGGGGCCGGTACCGCCGCCGCCCGCTTCGGGGCGAACGGCCTGGCCGAGGGCGCCACGCGCCGCCAGGGCACCAGCACCACCCCGACCGGGCTGTACGACCTGCCGTACGCCTTCGGGATCAAGGCGGCGCCGGCGGGGGCGGCGTACAAGTACCGCCCGGTGCACCGGGATTCATGGTGGTGCCAGGACAACGACTCGCGCTCCTACAACCGTTGGACCGAGCCGCGCCCGGCGGACTGCCGGGCCGCCGAGTCCGAGCAGCTGATCACCTACACCGGCCAGTACGCGCACGCCCTCGTCATCGGCTTCAACTACGCGCGGCCGGTGCGCGGACGCGGGGCGGGGATCTTCCTGCACGTCCACGGGCGGGGGGCGACCGCCGGTTGTGTGTCCGTGCCCGCCGGGGACATGCGGCGGATCCTGCGGTGGGCCGATCCGTCCCGAATGCCGCACATCGCCATCGGAACGACGAGCGGACCGACCGCGATCACCCGGTACTGAACACACCGGCCGCCCCGCACGTACCTCTGGGCCGAGGGACCACGCCACTCCCCCTTGTCCGTCCCCGGAGGAACCGTGACCACCACGCTCGCAGGCGGCCGTGCAGCCCGCCGCCAGACGATGCGCCGCATCCGTCCGCGCCGCTCCCCGGCCGTCCCACTGGTGATCGCCCTGTGGGCCGGCGCGGCGGCGGTGCTGTGGCTGTGGTGGGACAACACGCCGTCCCTCGCGGACAACACCGCCAGGATCCTCGCCGCCGGCCGGATCACCGGTCTGCTCGCCGGCTATCTGATGGCGCTCGTCGTGCTCCAGATGGCCCGGGTGCCCGCGCTGGAACGACGGGTCGGCTCCGACCGGGTCGCGCGCTGGCACGCGATGAGCGGCCGCTACACGATCTGCCTGGTCATCGCGCACGTCTTCCTCATCATGTGGGCGTACGCGCTCCAGGCGGGCAGGACGCTCGGCGACATCGTCCAGCAGACCGTCGACTCGATCAACACGCTGCCGGACATGGGCAAGGCGGCCATCGGCACCGGGCTGCTGTTCCTGATCGCGTTCCTGTCGATCGGGGGCGTGCGCCGCCGGATCCCGTACGACACCTGGTACCACGTGCACCTGCTGACGTACGCGGCGGTGTACCTGACCTTCTGGCACCAGATCACCACCGGCAACGAGTTCGCCGTGGAACCCTCCGCGAAGACCTTCTGGTACGGCCTGTACGGCGCCGTCACCGCGCTGGTGGTCTGGTACCGCATCCTCACCCCCATCCGCCTCAACCTGCGCCACCGGCTGTACGTGGAGGCGGTCATCGAGGAGACCCCGGGCGTGGTGTCGGTGCTGATCGGCGGGCGCAGGCTGCACCGGATGGGCGCGGAGGCGGGGCAGTTCTTCCGGTGGCGGTTCCTGGCGCCGGGCATGCGGTTCAGCTCCCACCCCTACTCGCTGTCGGCGGCGCCCCGCCCCGACATGCTGCGCATCACCGTCAAGGCGATCGGCGACCACAGCGAACGGCTGCGCGAGCTGGAGCCCGGCACCAAGGTGTGGGCGGAGGGCCCGTACGGCGCGCTCACCGCGCAGCGGCGCAGCCGGGGCAAGGTGCTGCTGGTGGCGGGCGGGGTCGGGATCACGCCGATGCGGGCGCTGTTCGAGACACTGCCCGGCGCGTCCGGGGACATCACCCTGCTGTACCGGGCCAACAGCACCCAGGACCTGGCGCTGTGGGACGAGCTCGCCGCCATCGCCGAGGAGCGCGGGGCGCGGCTGATGTACGCGGTCAACAGCCCGGACGGCGAACGCCCCGACATCTCGGCCGAACGGCTGCAGCAGAAGCTGCCGGACATCGACCAGCACGACGTCTTCATGTGCGGGCCGCCCGGCTTCGCCCAGTCCGTCTACGAAGCACTGCGCGGCGCGGGAGTGCCCGCCCGCCGCATCCATCACGAGTCGTTCGAGATGTGAGCGACGGGACTTCAGGAGCTGTAGGAGCGATGAGGAAGACTCACCCCATCCGGCGTGTCGTGCTCGCGGGCGCCGCCACCGTGTCCGGGATCGTGCTGCTGCTGTCGCTGAAGCCGGCGTCCGACCCGGCGTCGGCGGCGGGCAGCGCGGCCCCGCAGCAGACCGCGGCGGCCCAGGAGTCCGCGCAGGGCGGCAGCGCGGACCCGGCGGGCACCGTCACCGGCGACGCGGTGCGGACGCAGTACGGGCCGGTGCAGGTACGGCTGACCGTGAGCGGCGGCAAGGTCACCGATGTGCGGGCCGTGCAGGCGCCGAGCGGTGGCCGCAGTACCGAGGTCACCGACACCGCGGTGCCCCGGCTGAACCGGGCGGCGCTCGCCACCCAGAGCGCGGAGATCGACGCGGTGTCCGGGGCGACGTACACCAGCAGCGGGTACAAGCAGTCGCTCCAGTCGGCGCTGGACAAGATGGAGAAGGCGGCCGGTGGCGCCGAAACTGGTGGCGCCGAGGCCGGTGACTCCGGGACCGGGGGTTCCGCCGAGGCCGGGGGTTCCGGCGAGCCGGAGGGTTCCGCCGAGGCCGCCGCCCGTACGGTCACCGGGGAGACGGTGACGACGCAGTACGGGCCCGTGCGGGTGCGGATCACCGTGAGCGGCGGGAAGATCACGGCGGCGGAGGCCGTGCAGGCGCCGAGCGGCGGGCAGAGCACGCGGATCAACGGCAGTGCCGTGCCGAAGCTGAACGCCGCCGCCGTGGCGGCCGGGAGTGCCGACATCGACGCGGTGTCCGGCGCGACGTACACCAGCAACGGCTACAAGCAGTCGCTGCAGTCGGCGCTGGACCAGGCCGGTGGCTGAGTCGGTGACCGATCCGGCGCAGGCTCCCGTCGCGGTGCGTCACGTGGAGGAGATCATGGGGACCGTCTTCTCCTTCGACGTCCGCGGCGGGGATCCGGAGGCGGTGCGGGCGGCGCTCGCGGAGGCGGTGGCCGGACTGCACCGGGTCGACGAGGTGTTCAGCACGTACCGGGAGGACAGCGAGATCTCCCGGCTTGCGCGCGGGGAGCTGACGGTGGCGGAATGCGCACCGGAGGTCGGTGCGGTCCTGACGCTGGGCGAGGAGGCCGAGCGGCTCAGCGACGGCTGGTTCAGCACCTCGTACGAGGGCCGGCTCGATCCCACCGGGATCGTGAAGGGGTGGGCGGTCGAGCGGGCGGCCCGGCGGCTGGCGGAGGCCGGGGCGAGCGGGGTGAGCGTCAACGGCGGCGGGGACGTGCAGCTGTTGGGGATGCCCGGTCCGCAACGGCCGTGGCGGGTAGGGGTGTCCGACCCGCTGCGCCCGGGCGGGCTGGCGGCGGTGATCTCGGCGGCGGGCGCCGCGGAACTGGCGGTGGCGACCTCCGGTACGGCGGAGCGGGGCGCGCACATAGTGGACCCCCGCACCGGCCGCTCGGCGGTGACGGACCTGGTGGCGGTGACGGTGGTGGCCCCCACGGTGACCTGGGCCGACTGCTGGGCCACGGCGGCGTTCGCGATGGGCTCCCGGGACGGCTTGCGCTGGCTGGAGGCACTGCCCGACGTGGAGGCCCTCCTGATCACGGCAGGCGACGAGGTCCGCTGCACGGGTGGCCTGGCGGGACGCCTGGGCTGACGGCGACTGCACCCGCCCAGGGGCGCGGGGCTGTGTCGACATGCGGCTCCGCCGCGTGGGCGCGACCAGCCCCCACCCACCCGCACCCGGCCCCGCACCGAACCGCCCCTCTCAGTGGCCGTTCTGAGCCAACCGCAGCAGATGTTCCGCCAGCGCCTGACCCCCCGTCGGATCCCGGCTGATCAGCAGCAACGTGTCGTCCCCCGCGATCGTCCCCAGGATGTCGTGCAGTTCCGCCTGGTCGATCGCCGACGCCAGAAACTGCGCCGCCCCCGGAGGGGTCCGCAGGACCACGAGGTTCGCCGAGGCCTCCGCCGAGATCAGCAACTCCTGCGACAGCCGCCGCATCCGCTCTTCCTTCGCCGACTCCCCCAGCGGAGCCCGGGGCGTGCGGAAACCCCCCTCGCTGGGCACCGCGTAGATCAAGTCACCGTCGGTGTTGCGGATCTTGACCGCGTTCAGCTCGTCCAGGTCCCGGGACAGCGTCGCCTGCGTCACCGTCAGTCCGTCGTCCGCCAGCAGCTTCGCCAGCTGACTCTGCGACCGCACCGGCTGCCGGTTGAGGATGTCCACGATCCGGCGGTGGCGGGCGGTCCGGGTCTGCGGTACGGCGGGCCCGGCGCCCGCGTGCTCGTGATCCTGCGCCTGACTCATCGTCGTCTCATTCTCCGGCTCATCCGTCCGCCCCTTGGGCCTCGTCCAGTACGCCGGGCAGCGCCCGGAGGAACGCGTCCACCTCGTCGTCGCCGAGATTCAGCGGCGGCATCAGCCGTACGACATCGGGGGCGGGCGCGTTGACCAGGAAGCCGGCGTCCTGAGCCGCCTGCTGCACCCGCGGTGCGAGCGACTCGGTGAGCACGATACCCAGCAGGAGCCCCGCACCCCGGACATGGGAGACCAGCGGATGCCCGAGCGACTCGATTCCGTCCCGCAACTTCTCGCTCTGCCGCTTGACGTTCTCCAGCAACCCCTCGTTCGCGATCGTGTCGAGAACGGCGAGTCCGGCGGCGCAGGCGACCGGGTTGCCGCCGAAGGTCGTGCCGTGGTGACCGGGCCCGAGCAGTTCGGCGGCCCGCCCGAAGGCGACGGTGGCGCCGAGCGGCAGCCCGCCGCCGAGCTGCTTGGCGAGGGTGACGACGTCGGGCAGCACGCCCTCGTGGGCCTGGTACTCGAACCAGTGGCCGGTCCGCCCGATGCCGGTCTGCACCTCGTCCAGGACGAGCAGCGCGCCGGTCGCTGCGGTGATGGCCCGCGCGGCCTTGAGGTAGCCGGGGGGCGGGACGACCACGCCGTTCTCGCCCTGGATCGGCTCGATGATCACGAACGCGGTGTCCTCGGTGACCGCCGCGTCCAGCGCCTGCGCGTCGCCGTAGGGCACATGGGTGACCTCGCCGGGCAGCGGCAGGAAGGGGTCCCGCTTGGCGGGCTGTCCGGTGAGCGCGAGGGCGCCCATCGTGCGGCCGTGGAAGCCGCCGTCGGTGGCGACCATACGGGTCCGCCCGGTGAGCCGGCCCAGCTTGAACACGGCCTCGTTGGCCTCGGCGCCGGAGTTGCAGAAGAAGACCCTGCCGTCCCGGCCGAAGAGCTGGAGCAGCCGCTCGGCGAGCGCGACGGGCGGCTCGGCCATGAACAGGTTGGAGACATGGCCGAGGGAGGCGATCTGCCGGCTCACGGCCTCGACGACCGCCGGATGGGCGTGGCCGAGGGCGTTGGTGGCGATCCCGCCGACGAAGTCGAGGTACTGCCTGCCGTCCGCGTCCCACAGCCTGGCGCCCTCACCGCGTACGAGGGCGAGCCGGGGGGTGCCGTAGTTGTTCATGAGCGCGCCCTGCCAGCGGGCGGTCAGCTCCTGGTTGGTCATGACTCCCCCTGATCGATTCCGTCGGGCACGACCATCGTGCCGATGCCCTCGTCCGTGAAGATCTCCAGCAGGATCGAGTGCTGGACCCGGCCGTCGATGACGCGGGCGGTGTGCACGCCGTTGCGGACGGCGTGCAGACAGCCCTCCATCTTCGGCACCATGCCGGAACTCAACTCCGGCAGCAGCTTCTCCAGTTGGGCGGCGGTGAGGCGGCTGATCACCTCGTCGCTGCGCGGCCAGTCCTCGTAGAGGCCCTCGACGTCGGTGAGGACCATGAGGGTTTCGGCGCCCAGCGCCGCAGCGAGTGCCGCAGCCGCCGTATCAGCATTGACGTTGTAGACATGTCCGTCGTCCTGGCTACGGGCGATCGAGGAGACGACCGGGATCCGGCCGTCGGCCAGCAGCGCCTCGATCGCGCCCGTGTCGATGTCGGTGATCTCGCCCACCCGCCCGATGTCGACCAACTCGCCGTCGATCTCGGGCCGGTGCTTGGTGGCGGTGATGGTGTGCGCGTCCTCGCCGGTCAGCCCGACGGCCAGCGGCCCGTGTTCGTTGAGCAGGTTGACCAGCTCGCGCTGCACCTGTCCGGCCAGCACCATCCGTACGACGTCCATGGCGTCCTCGGTGGTGACGCGCAGGCCCGCCTTGAACTCGCTGACGATGCCGTGCCGGTCGAGGGCGGCGCTGATCTGCGGGCCGCCGCCGTGCACGACGACCGGCTTGAGCCCGGCGTGGTGCAGGAACACCACGTCCTGGGCGAACGCGGCCTTCAGGTCCTCGTCGATCATGGCGTTGCCGCCGAACTTGATCACGACGGTCTTGCCGTTGTGGCGGACCAGCCAGGGCAGCGCCTCGATGAGGATCTGGGCCTTGGGCAGGGCGGTGTGCTTGCGTGTCGATCCGGTGCTCATGAGGAGTACGCGCTGTTCTCGTGGACGTAGTCGGCGGTGAGGTCGTTGGTCCAGATGGTGGCGGTCTCGGCGCCGGCGGCGAGGTCGGCGACGATGTGCACCTCGCGGTAGCGCATGTCGACCTTGTCGCGGTCCTCGCCCACGCCGCCGTCCTTGCAGACCCAGACGCCGTTGATGGCGACGTTGAGCCGGTCCGGCTCGAAGGCGGCCCACGTGGTGCCGATCGCGGAGAGCACCCGGCCCCAGTTGGGGTCCTCGCCGTGGATGGCGCACTTGAGGAGGTTGTTGCGGGCGATGGAGCGGCCCACCTCGACGGCGTCGTCCTCGGTCGCGGCGTTGATCACCTCGACCTTGATGTCCTTGCTGGCGCCCTCGGCGTCCCGGATCAGCTGCTGCCCGAGGTCGTCGCAGACCTGCCGTACGGCCTCGGCGAACTCCTCGTGGGCGGGGGTGACGCCGGCCGCCCCCGACGCGAGCAGCAGCACGGTGTCGTTGGTGGACATGCAGCCGTCGGAGTCGACGCGGTCGAAGGTCGTCCGGGTGGCGGCCCGAAGGGCCGTGTCCAGTGCGTCGCTCGGGAGGTCGGCGTCGGTGGTGAGGACGACCAGCATGGTCGCCAGGCCCGGCGCGAGCATGCCGGCCCCCTTCGCCATCCCGCCCACGGTCCAGCCGTCCTTGGTCACGACGGACGTCTTGTGGACGGTGTCGGTGGTCTTGATGGCGATGGCGGCCTTCTCGCCGCCGTGCTCGGAGAGCTGCGCCGCGGCGGTCTCGATGCCCGGCAGCAGCTTGTCCATGGGCAGCAGCACCCCGATGAGGCCGGTCGAGCACACAGCGACCTCGATCGCGCCCCGGCCGAGCACCTCGGCCGCCTTCTCGGCGGTGGCGTGCGTGTCCTGGAAGCCCTTGGGCCCCGTACAGGCGTTGGCGCCGCCGGAGTTGAGGACGACCGCGGAGACCTCGCCGCTCTTGAGGACCTGCTCCGACCACAGCACCGGCGCGGCCTTCACGCGGTTGGCGGTGAAGACGCCCGCGGCGGCGCGGCGGGGACCGTCGTTGACCACGAGGGCCAGGTCAGGGTTGCCGTTCTCCTTGATCCCGGCGGCGATGCCCGCCGCCGTGAATCCCTTGGCTGCCGTCACGCTCACGGCGCAACTCCGATCGTGGTCAGCCCCGTGGTCTCGTCGAGTCCCAGGGCGATGTTCATGCTCTGGACGGCACCGCCGGCGGTGCCCTTGGTCAGGTTGTCGATGGCGCTGATCGCGATGATGCGTCCGGCGGCCTCGTCGTACGCGACCTGCACCTGAACGGCGTTGGAACCGTGGACGGACGCCGTGGCGGGCCACTGGCCCTCGGGGAGCAGATGGACGAAGGGCTCGTCGGCGAAGGCCTTGTCGTAGGCGGCGCGGACGGCCTCGGCGCTCACCCCCGGCCGCACGGCTGCGCTGCACGTGGCGAGGATGCCGCGGGACATGGGCGCGAGGGTCGGGGTGAAGGAGACGGTGACCTTCTCCCCCGCCGCCGCGCTGAGGTTCTGGCTCATCTCGGGCGTGTGCCGGTGGCCGCCGCCGACGCCGTACGGCGTCATGGAGCCCATGACCTCGCTGCCCAGCAGGTGCGGCTTGGGCGCCTTGCCCGCGCCGGAGGTGCCGGACGCGGCGACGATCACGGCCTCGGGCTCGGCCAGTCCGGCGGCGTAGGCCGGGAAGAGGGCGAGGGAGACGGCGGTCGGGTAGCAGCCGGGCACCGCGACCCGCCTGGCCCCCTCCAGCGCCGCGCGGGCGCCCGGAAGCTCGGGCAGGCCGTACGGCCAGGTGCCGGCGTGCGGGGAGCCGTAGAACGTCTCCCAGTCGGCCGGGTCGGTGAGCCGGAAGTCGGCACCCATGTCGACGACGAGCGTGTCCGGGCCGAGCTGTTCGGCGACGGCGGCGGACTGGCCGTGCGGCAGGGCGAGGAAGACGACCTCGTGTCCGGCGAGCACCTCGGCGGTGGTGGGCTCCAGGACACGGTCGGCCAGCGGCAGCAGGTGCGGCTGGAGCACGCCGAGCCGCTGACCCGCGTTGGAGTTGCCGGTCACGGCGCCGATCTCGACCCGCGGATGCGTCAGGAGCAGACGCAGCAGCTCTCCGCCCGCGTATCCGCTCGCTCCGGCCACCGCCGCACGTACCCTCATGGATTCCTCCTCCGTGATGGCATGACTATACGTTTCGCTGCACGTTTATGCAATGCTGCTCCGCTCCACGCGACCCTGCCCCGCCGACGCGGTCGTCGGCGGGGCAGGGCCTGGGCTGATCTTCGGCTAGCTCTGCTTGATCCGCAGGAAGGTGACCGAGTTCGCCGGGAAGGTGTACTCGAACGTCGAGGCGATCCCGGAAACCGTGGACGTCACCGGGGTGACCGGAGTGTTCGTCTCCGTGTTCACCGAGTCCGGGTCGCCCGCCAGGGTGGTCACCCGGGCCCGGGAGGCGACCTTCGCGCCACCGAGGTCGACGGTCGTCCGGGCGTCGGCGGACTGGGCGTTGACGACCTTGACGATCAGGTCACCGGTCGCCGCGTCCTTGGTGACGACCTGCCGGAACGGCTCGGCCGGCTTGTCGTCGGTGAAGCTGCCCCACTCCCGGCCGTCGAGGGAGAGGGTGACCTGGCGGCCCCGCACCTTGATGTCGATGTCGTAGGCGCGGCCCGTCTCGATCGACCCGGCCTTGGAGATCAGCGTCGACTTGCCGCCGTCCGAGGCCTGCTCGACGGCGGACTGGGTGTTGTTCCAGCCGCCCAGGTTCCACCAGTAGTAGTTGCCGGTGTCCTTGACCCCGAAGGCGACGAGGAAGCCCTCCTTGCCGGACTTCTTGGTGGCCTTCACGTGCAGGTCGTAGTCGTGCCAGGCGGGGTCACCGGCCGTGACCAGGGTGTTCTCGGCGGCCTCGTCGGTCTGGACGTAGGCGCCGTCCTGGACGGCCCAGCTGCCCGTGCCGTGGTGCGTCCACTTCGATGCGTCACCGGAGAAGTCGTCGCCGAGCAGCGGGGTTCCGTCCGCCGCCGTCACCGACACATCGCCGTACGCCGCACTGGTCGCCCACGTCGACAGGCCGACGGCGCCGGAGATCGGGCCGCTGACGTCCGGGGTGCCGGTCGCGGTGGACGGGACGACGCGGTCGCCGACGTTGGTCATGAACAGCTTCTGGACCTCGTAGTTGGCGGAGTTCCAGGAGGCGTGGTTGTTGAACCAGATCAGGTCGGGCCGCCACTGGACGTAGCCCTCGTTGGCGAGCAGCGGGGCGTACGAGGCGAGCTTGACGATGTCGGCGTTGCGCTCCAGGCCGGTCATGAACGCGGCCTCGGCGAGGGCGTTCTTCATGGCGTTGCCCTGGGAGGCGTACTCACCGAGGAAGACCTGGGGGCCGTTCCTGTCGTAGCTGTCGTAGCGGTCGTTGTGCTGCAGGAACCACTGCGGGCTGTTGTAGTAGTGCTCGTCGACCATGTCGGCCTTGCCCTCGCGGTTGAGCTCCCAGTGCCGGTCGAAGGTCGAACCGGTGTCGTCCGGGCCGGAGTTGGAGATCACCGTGATGTCCGGGTACTTCGCCTCGATCGCGGCCCGGAACTTCTGGAAGCGGGCGAAGAACTCGTCCGGGAGGTTCTCCTCGTTGCCGACGGCGAGGTGGGTCAGGCCGAAGGGCCTGGGGTGTCCCATCTCGGCGCGCTTCTTGCCCCAGGTGCTGGTGGCGGGGCCGTTGGCGAACTCGATGAGGTCGAGGGTGTCCTGGATGTGCCGCTGGAGCAGCGCCTCGTCGTCGGTGGCGCGGTTCTGGCCGCAGCCGGTCACCAGGGCGGGGACGACGGGCAGCGGCATGGCGCCGATGTCCTCGGAGAAGCGGAAGTACTCGTAGTAGCCGAGTCCGTAACTCTGGTTGTAGCCCCAGAAGTTGGCGTTGGTGGCACGCTGCTCGACCGGGCCGATGGTGTCCTTCCACTGGTAGGAGCGCTTGCGCTGCCAGCCGGAGGACTCGCTGTAGTCCTGCATGGAGCCGGTGTTGACGATGCAGCCGCCCGGGAACCGGACGAACGACGGGTCCAGGGCCTCGATCTTCTCGGCGAGGTCCTTGCGCAGGCCGTTCGCCTGGCGCTTGTAGGTGTCGCGCGGGAAGAGCGAGACCATGTCGAGCGCGGCGGCTCCGGTGGAGGTGACGGAGAGGCGGCCGTGGGAGCTGGTGCGGCTCGCGGTGAAGGTGGCGGTGTACTTCTTCCAGCCGCCGGAGACGGCCACCTGGCGGGCGGTCGCGAGCGCGCCGGCGGCGTCCTTCAGGCCGACGGTGAGGGTGCTGCCGGCCTCGGCGCGGGCCCACACCGAGAAGTCGTACCGCTTGCCCTGCTCGACGCGGATGCCCGTGTTGTAGCCGGCGTTGGTGACGGACGAACCGGCGCCGAGGGCCAGGTAGTTGCGGTTGCGCTCGTTCAGGCGGCCGGTGTCGTCCCGGACCTGGGCGGTGCCGGAGACCGCCCAGGAGGTGAGCGGGGTGTACGAGCCGTTGTCGGCGGTGGAGTACTCGAAGGACCGGTTCTGCACCAGCTCGGCGTACAGACCGCCGTCGGCGGCCCGGTTGATGTCCTCGAAGAAGACGCCGTACATGGTGTCGTCGATCGCCGCGCCCCGGGCCGTCGGGTCGACGGTGATCGTGTAGTCGGTGACGTCCTCGGCGTGCGCGGGTGCCGGGACGAGTCCGGTGGCCGCCACCAGGAAGGCGGTGGCGGCGAGACCGAGTCTCCAGCGGGTGCGGGTGGGTGACATGGATACTCCGCGGCTCGATGGTCGTGATTCAGGTCGCCCGACAGTGTTCGGGATATCGGACATTGATCAGAAGGTCGAACGGCAAGATAGGGAGGGGGCAGGGGCCCGTCAATGGGTCGCGCAGGAACGGACGGGACGGAGACAGCGGCGTCATGGGCGAGTTCTGGCCAGTGCGGGATGCGCTGGCGTACCTGGCGGGCTCATGGCGGGTGCGGCGGTCCGTGCGGGATCACGCGAGCGACGCGCGGGGCGAGTTCACCGGGACGACTGTTTTCAGCCCGCTGGAGACGGGCGGCCTGCTGCACGAGGAGTCCGGCACATTCGTCTGGCAGGGCGTGCCCCGGCCCGCCGAGCGGACCCTGCGCTTCCTGCCCGGGAGCGCACCCGGCACGGCCGACGTCCGCTTCGCCGACGGCCGCCCCTTCCACGACCTGGACCTGTCCACGGGCCGGCACCTGGCGGACCATCCCTGCTCGGCCGACCTCTACCGCGGCGAGTTCACCGTGCTCGACGAGGACCACTGGCGGACGGTGTGGCGGGTGCGCGGCCCCGCGAAGGATCTCGTCCTGACCACCGACTACGCCCGGGAGCCTCGGCCGCTACGCCCGTGAGGGCTGGACCGGCGCCCCGTCGAAACGGAGGTTCCAGCGGCCCGCCCGACCGCTGACGGTCGTCGTCGACAGCGAGCGGACGTCGAAATTCCAGTAGGTGGCGGGCGGCGCCTTGAGGGCGTAGACCAGGGCGGCGCGGATCACCGAGGGCTCGGCCACGGCGACGACCCGGCCGCCGTCCTCCACCGGCCGGGTGTCCAGCCAGCCGCCGACCCGGCTGATGAACGCCGGCAGCGACTCCCCGCCGTACGGAGTGGCACACGGATCCGCGAGCCAGGCGTCCACCGCCGCCGGTTCACGGGCCATCGCCTCGCCGAGCGTCAGCCCGCGCCAGCGGCCCATGTCGCAGTCGCGCAGGGCGAGTTGCACCAGGGGCGCGTACCCGAGGGCGTCGCCGGTGGCGCGGCTGCGCGGCGTGGGCGAGCAGTAGCGCAGCTCGGCCGCCGACAGCGGCACCAGGCCATGGGCGAAGCGCTGCACCTCGTCCCACCCGGCCTGGTCCAGCGGACGGTCGTCCTCGAAGCGCTCGGCGAGCAGCGAGGAGCTGCGCGCGGCGGCGACGAACGTGACCCGAAGTGACATGCCGAGATGGTGATTCCCGGAAGTGCGCAGGTCAAGTGGCGTTACCTCTGAGTCACCCAGCGTACCCAAGACCTTACTCGCAGGTCAGCACCGGCCGCCGTCGGCTAGCGGACCTCCTCCAGGGCCCGCCGCAGCCGCCGTACCCCTTCCGCGATCTCGCCCGTCCCCGCCACCGCGGCGAAGCTCAGGCGCAAGTGGGGGGCCGGGGGTTCGGCGCTGAAGTACGGGCGGCCGGGGGTGATCGCGACGCCCGCGCGCAGGGCGGCCGCGGCCAGGGCGGTCTCGTCGGTGCCGTCGGGCAGCCGGGGCCAGAGGTGGTAGCCGCCGGACGGGATGTGCGGCAGGGCCAGTTCGGGCAGCTCGCTCAGCAGCGCGGCCGTCATCGTGTCCCGGCGCAGCCGCAACTGCGTGGAGATCGCGCGCAGATGGCGGGGCCAGGCGGGCGAGCCGACGAGTTCCAGGGCCGCCTCCTGCAGCGGCCGGGGCACGAAGAAGGTGTCGACGACCTGGATGGCGCGCAGCCGCTCCAGCACCGGACCGCGGGCGGCCAGCGCGCTGACCCGGAAGCTCGGCGAGGTGGCCTTGGTCAGGGAGCACACGTGCACCACCACCCCGTCGGGATCGTCCGCGGCCAGCGGACGCGGCAGCGGCCCGGCGTCCTCGTGCACCAGCCGTCGGACGAAGTCGTCCTCGATCACGAACGCGCCGGCCGCGCGCGCGATGCGCAGCACCTCGGCGCGGCGGTCCGGGGCGAGCACGGCGCCGGTCGGGTTCTGGAAGAGCGGCTGGCAGACGAAGACGCGGGCGCCGGTGGCCCGGAACGCGTCGGCGAGGAGGGCGGGGCGCACTCCGTCCGGGTCCACCGGGACCGGCACCGGGCGCAGGCCGGCGGCCCGGGCGATGGCCAGCATGCCGGGGTAGGTGGGCGACTCCACCAGGACCGGCGCCCCGGGCGGTGCCAGCGCGCGCAGGGCCGTGGTGAGCGCCGACTGGCCGCCGGAGGTGACCAGCACCTCGGCCGCGGTGACCGCGCCGCCGATGCTCCGCGCGAACCACTCGCGCAGCTCCGGCAGCCCTTCCATGGGCGGCCGCCCCCAGGCCCCGGGCCGGCGCCCCGCCCGGGACAGCGCCGCCGCCATGGCGCGCTCCGGCTGCAGGGAGGGGTGCAGATAGCCGCCGTTGAACTCGACCACTCCGGGCGGCGGAGCGGCGAGCGAGACGAGGACACCGGAGGCGTCCACCGAGCGCGGCACGAGTTCGGCGGCGCCGTCCGCGCTCAGCGAGACCTCCTGCCAGGAGGTGTCCCCGGCGGGCGCCGCCTCCGCCCGCGGCCGGGCCCGGAAGGCTCCGGAGCCGGGCCGGGTCACCACCAGGCCCTCGGCGGCCAGCTGCGCCAGGGCCCGCGAGACGGTCACCGGGCTCACCCGGAACCGCTCGACGAGGGCCCGGCTCGACGGGAGCTTTCCACCGTATGAGTAGCGGTCGAGCTCTCGCCGCAGTTGATCCGCCAGTTCACCGACGCTGCTACGCTCTTGCATGAGAGCACAGAGTAGCGCTACCGCTCCGAGTCGGATAGCGGTCGACACCCCGAGCGGCACCTCACCGGCGTACGGCACCCTGCTGGCCGCGCTCGGCGTGACCGCCTTCTCCCTCACCTTCCCCGCGACCGCTTGGGGCCTGGAGGGCTTCGGCCCCTGGTCGCTGGTGGCCGTGCGCAGCGTCCTCGCCGCCGTGCTCGCCGGTGGCTGTCTGCTGGCGCTGCGGGTGCCGCTGCCGGACCGCCGGCACTGGGCGGGGCTCGCCGTCGTGGCGGCCGGAGTGGTCGTCGGCTTCCCCCTGCTGACCACGCTCGCGCTCCAGACGTCCACCACCGCGCACGCGGCGGTCGTCGTCGGCCTGCTCCCGCTGACCACCGCGCTGCTCTCCGCCCTGCGCATGGGCACCCGGCCCTCGCGCACCTTCTGGACGGCCGCGCTGGCCGGAGCCGCCGCGGTCGTCGCGTTCACCGTGCAGCAGAGCGGCGGCGCCCTCACCACCGCCGACCTGTATCTCTTCGCGGCCCTGCTGGTGTGCGCGGCCGGTTACACCGAGGGCGGCCGGCTGGCCCGGGTCATGCCGGGCTGGCACGTCATCGGCTGGGCGCTGGTGTTCTGCCTGCCGGTGTCCGTGCCCGCCGCCGTGCTCGCCCTGACCCAGGAGCCGGTCCAGCTCACCGCGCACAGCGTGACCGGGCTGCTGTGGGTCGCGGCCGGCTCGCAGTTCGCCGGCCTGGTCGTCTGGTACCGGGGCATGGCGGTCATCGGCATCCCCAAGGCCAGCCAGTTGCAGTTGGCGCAGCCGCTGCTCACACTGGTGTGGTCGGTGCTGCTGCTGGGCGAGCATCTGACAGTGGCCGCCCCGCTGACGGCCGCGGCGGTGCTCGTCTGCATCGCCGTCACCCAACGGGCGCGCGGTTGAGCGGGTCGTACGACCCCCTTCCCACCGCCGCCCGCGGCCGTGGGCTCAAGGCCACGGACCGCTGCTCCCGCACATGCTGAGGAGGCCCCCAGATGCGTGCAACCGTGGGCGACCAACTTGTCCAGCACGGCAGGGTGGTCGGACAGCACGACAAGGTCGGCGAGATCGTCGAAGTCCTGGGCCAGGAGGGCAATCCGCCCTACCGCGTCCGCTTCGAGGACGGGCACGAGGGCCTGTGCTCGCCCGGCCCCGACACCGAGATCCGCCACACGCGGATGCCCCACCGGGACATCACCCCGATGTAGGTCGGCGCGCGGGCGCCGCCGGCTGCCGGTAGTGGTCGGCGACCACCCGCGCCATGGCCCCGATCGGATCCGCCGCCACCTCCTTGGCGGCGAAGAAGACATGCCCGCGCGCCTCCGGGTGCTCCTTGGCCAGCGTGAGGTGCCGGGACAGCTCGGCCGGTTTCTGCCAGGCGGCGCCCTGCGCCGGGTCGCCCGCCCGGTACAGCCCCTCACCGACGTACAGCTGTGTCGCGGTGCCCCTGACCGTGCGGGCCCACCAGGGCAGCAGGACGGCGTAGTCGGCGGCGGCGTGGCCGATGGGCCAGTACAGCTGCGGGCAGATGTAGTCGAGCCAGTTCTGCCGCACCCACGTGCGCGTGTCCGCGTACAGGTCGTCGTACGCCTGCAGGGCCCGGGTGTCGCTGCCGAGCGGGTCGGTGCCCGCGTTGCGCCACACCCCGAAGGGGCTGATGCCGAACCGGGCGCCCGGCCGGATCCGCCGGACCCGGGCCGACGTCTCCTGGACCAGTCGGTCGATGTTGTGGCGCCGCCACGCGGCCCGGCCCGAGAAGCCGCCGCCGTGCCGGTCGTAGGCCTCGTCGTCGTCGAAGGTCTGGCCCGCCCGCGGATACGGATAGAAGTAGTCGTCGAAGTGCACGCCGTCCACGGCGTACCTCTCGACCGCGTCCATCATCGCGTCCTGCACGAAGGCGCGGACCTCGGGCAGCCCGGGGTTGTAGTAGAGCTTCCCGCCGTGGCGCACCACCCAGTCGGGGTGCCGCCGGGCCGGGTGCGAGGCGACGAGCGCGCTCAGGTCCGTGTGGTTGGCGATCCGGTACGGGTTGAACCAGGCGTGCAGCTCCAGGCCGCGGGCGTGGGCCTCCCGGACGGCCGTGCCGAGCGGATCCCACCCCGGCGCCTTGCCCTGCGTCCCGGTCAGCACGGCCGACCAGGGTTCGTGCGGCGAGGGCCACAGCGCGTCGGCCGTCGGACGCACCTGGAAGATCACCGTGTTCAGCCGGCGCCGTACCGCGGTGTCGAGGTGGGCGATCAGCTCGGCGCGCTGTTTCGCCGCGCTGAGACCCGGAGCGGAGGGCCAGTCCCGGCCCGCGACCGTCGCCAGCCACATGCCCCGCATCTCGCCGCCCGCCGCATGCCGCCGCTCCGGCGCCGCCGACGCTCCCGAGGCCGTCGAGAAGGCTCCCAACGCGGCCAGGGCGAAGGCCCGACGCGTGACTCGGCCCATTTCGCGCACCCCCATCGCACTGCGGATCCGCACGGTCACGGATCGTCTTCGCGCCCCAGGATGCCCCCACCCCGGCGATCGATCATCGATACTTGGCGGTAACGTGCACGAACGGAGCAGGCACCGGGACCCGGGGTCCTGCCACAGCCGAAGTTCAGCGAAAGGGACGATGTGACCGACATCGAACGCGTCGGAGTGGTGGGCTGCGGCCAGATGGGAGCCGGCATCGCCGAGGTGTGCGCCCGGTCCGGGCTGGACGTGAAGGTCGCCGAGACCACCGGCGAGGCCCTGGAGATCGGCCGTACCCGGCTGTTCAACTCCCTGGCCAAGGCCGCCGAGCGCGGCAAGATCAGCGAGGACGAGCTGGCGGCCACGCAGGCGCGGCTCAGCTTCACCACCGACCTCGGCGAGTTCGCGGACCGCGATCTGGTGATCGAGGCCGTCGTGGAGAACGAGCAGGTCAAGACCGAGATCTTCCAGGTGCTGGACCAGGTCGTGACCCGGCCGGACGCGATCCTGGCGTCGAACACCTCCTCCATCCCGCTGGTGAAGCTCGCGGTCGCCACCTCGCGGCCCGACCAGGTCATCGGCATCCACTTCTTCAACCCGGCCCCGGTGCAGAAGCTGGTCGAGCTGATCCCGGCGCTCACCACCTCCGAGGGCACCCTCAGCCGCGCTCAGGTCTTCACCGAGAAGGTGCTCGGCAAGCACGCCATCCGCGCCCAGGACCGCTCGGGGTTCGTGGTGAACGCGCTGCTGATCCCCTACCTGCTCTCCGCTATCCGGATGTTCGAGTCGGGCATCGCCAGCCGCGAGGACATCGACAACGGCATGGAGCTCGGCTGCGCCCACCCGATGGGCCCGCTGAAGCTGTCCGATCTGATCGGTCTGGACACCGTCGCCTCGGTCGCGTACTCGATGTACGAGGAGTACAAGGAGCCGCTCTACGCCGCTCCCCCGCTGCTCCAGCGCATGGTCGACGCCGGCCGCCTCGGCCGCAAGTCCGGTTCGGGGTTCTACAGCTACTGATTGCACAGTGCCCGATGCAGGGTGCTGATTACACAGTGCGACGAGCACGGGCCCGGCACTCCTCGGAGCGCCGGGCCCGCGGCATTCACACACCGTGTGCGCGCCGGGCTCGCATATGCCCTTCGCACACTCTCCCCACGCGCCCACCAGGCGAGTTGACTCTTCATGCGCATGCAAGAGCGCACGCAGGGATGTGACGACTACGGAAAGGAGCGGACTCGTGACCGCCGAACCCGAGCATCCCGTGGTCCATGGAGAACTCGCAGAGTTACGGCGTCGCCTCGATGTGGCCTATGCCCGTGTCGAGGGAGGCCTGGCCCTGCTCAGCCATCGCACCGAGGAGACATGCAAGGAGCTCGATGATCTGTCCGCGCGCATCGTCGCCCTGGAGCACGCCCGCTGGCCGCTGCCCGCGGTGGCGGTGCTGACCGCGCTGGGCGCGCTCGTCGTGGCGATCTGGCAGGCCCTCGGGCACTAGCTCGCAGGGCGCGACGGGGGGATCAGGGCAACGCGTCCTGCCCGAGCCTGAGGTGGTGCAGCAGGAGTAACGCGGCCGCCATGTTGGCGGCCGGGACCTCCCCACGGGCGACCATGTCGGGGACGAGTTTGAGGGGGACCCATTCCCGGCGGTCCGACTCGAAGTCGTCCACGGGGTGCCCGACGTACTCACCCTCGTCGGCCCAGTAGATGTGGTGCCTGGCGTCGGTGAGTCCGTTGGACGGCTCCACGCTCATGAGGTGGTGCAGCCGTCCCGGCCGCCAGCCGGTCTCCTCCTCCAGTTCCCTGGCGGCCGCCACGGCGATGTCCTCGCCGTCCTCGACCACTCCGGCCGCGAGTTCCCACCCCCAGCTGTCGGTGATGAACCGGTGCCGCCACAGGAGGAGGACCTCATTGGCCTCGTTGACCACCGTGGCCACGGCGACCGGCCGCAGCCGGATCAGGAAGTGGTCGAGGTGCCGGCCGTCCGGCAGTTCGACATCCGCGAGATTGACGCTGAACCAGCGATTTGAGTACACAGTTTGTTCGCTCTGTTTCGCCCACTGCACGGTTCTGCCACCTTCCGTCGAGTAAGTGGCAATATCGCAGCAGGGACTGTGAGCTGTCGGTGGTCGAGCACCGTCCTACAGCGGTACGCGTAGTGCGCCGTCGATGAGTTCCGCGGCCTCGGAGGTGCCCGCGCAGCCGCTGCGCACCAGGTATTCGCGTACCGCGCGGAGTCTGTCGCGCAGCCGCTGGGACTCCATTCCCCTCGCCTGTTCGGCCATCTGCACCGCGGTGGCCACCGCCTTGTCGGCGTGGCCCTGACGCAGCTCGATCGTGCTGAGCATGGCGAGCCGGTGCACCCGGCCGCGGTCATGGGCGGGATTGTCGACGGCCGCGGCCGCGTGCTCCCCGGCCGCCGCGAGTTCGCCGAGGCTCAGCAGCGCCTCCGCCACCTGGACGTTGACGAGCCCCGGCTGGACATAGCCCGTTTCGTCGGGTTCGTATCCGCGCCGGATGCGTTCGGCGGCCTGCTCGGCACGCCGGATGCAGGACAGGGCGCTCGTGCCGTCACCGAGGTGCGCGTACGCCTTCGCCTGCATCGCGTACAGATCCGAGGCGAGCGCCGGGGTGATGTGCCGGCCCGCGGCGCGCAACGCGGCCTCCGCGAAGGCGACGGCCTGGCGGAACTCCCGCATGAACAGCGCCTGGTTGACCAGCAGGGCGATCACATAGGCGCCGAGCCCCCGGTCACCGCTGGCCTTCGCGAGCCGCAGCGCCTGGTGGAAGTAGCGCTGGGCCAGGCCGTGCGCGTCGGAGTCGTAGGCGCAGATCCCGGCGACGGCCACCAGTCCGCCGGTGGCCCGGTGGAGTTGGCGGCCGATGGCGTCGGTGTAGCTGCCGCGCAGCAGCGGGGCGGCCTCGGCGTTGAGGAAGCCGACGATCCGGGTGCGGGTCGCGATGCCGCCGGCCTTGCGGTACATCTGCTCGTAGTGGGTGCGGGCGGCCCGCAGCATCTCCAGGTCGGCGGGCGTGACCCGGTGTCGGCCGCCGCGCGAGACGTCCACGTCCTCGGGCGGGTTCTCCCACTCCCACACCGGCATCACGGCGGGGGTGCCGGTGACGGCGGGCGCGCCGAGGATGTGCGGACGCTGCTGTTCGTCGGAGCGCCACAGGGCGGTGGCCCGCTCGACGAACCCGGACAGCGAGGTGGCGTGCGGGGCGGAGGGCTCGCCGGGGACGCCGAGTCCGATGTCGTCGAGGGTGACCGGGCGTTGGAGGCGGCCGGCCAGCACCTCGCAGATCAGGTCCGGGACTTGACCGCGCGGCCGCTGCCCCTTCAACCACCGTGCGACGGCGGTGTGTTCGTACCTGAGCGCGAGCCCGCGCGCCCGTCCGGCCTGGTTCACGTGTGCTGCCAGCCCCGCGTGCGAGATCCCCGCCTCGTCCAGGATCGCGTCGAGCAGAGTGTTGGGCTGCATATATGCCCCCCGGGTGGCTCGGTGCCGTCAGAGTAGTGGTTCCGGCTTCACACGGGGTGTGAACGGAGTGCTCGAATCCGCGCAGTGTGCGCACTGTCGCGGAGAGTTTCCAGCCGGTTGACTGAATTGCCTCGCAAGAGGCCGGCCGGGCCGCCGGCTCCCCCTCGTACAGTGCGGCGGCCCTGCCGGGGGCTGGGCGGTTCGGCTAAACGCCGTTGCGCCCAAGGTGCGTTGTCGGCCGCGGGTTCGATGTGGCTGGTCGCGCGGTTCCCCGCGCCCCTACGGGGTTGTCCCTCACGTGAGTTCGGTCGTTCCGCAGGATCAGCAGTGCGATGTCGTCGGAGGGTGTGCCGCCCGCGTGACGCATCAGCGCGCTCAATACCGTACGGAGGATCAGCTGCGGGGAGCCGGGGTGTGTGCGGGACGCGCCCAGCAGAGCCGCCGGGAGCGAAAAGAACCGGCCACGCGCGTCCCGCGCGTCTTCCGCACCGTCCGTGTACAGGGTCAGGGACTCGCCGGGGAGCAACGGTCCGCACGAAACGGCCGCCAGTTCCTTCGGCAGCGGGAAGGGACCGAGCGGCGGCAGCGGATCCGCGCGCGCCAGGGGCTCCACCCGCGTGCCGCTGATCAAGTAGGGCCAGGGATGGCCGCAGTTGAGGGCCAGCACCTCCGCGTCCCGGCCGATCTCCAGCAGCAGGACGGTGGCGAACTCCTCCGCCGCCGCGGGTTCGTCCCGGTACCGCTCCCGCAGGTGCCGGGCGAGGGCGCGGTCCAGTCGCCGGAGCACCCGCCCCAGGTCCGGCTCGTCGTGGACCGCCTCGCGGAAGCTGCCGAGAAGTGCCGCGGCCGTGCCGACGGCGGCGATGCCGTGTCCTCGTACGTCGCCCATCACCACGCGCACCCCGTGCTCGGTGGCGATGACCTCGTACAGGTCCCCGCCCACCGAGGCCCCCCGGTCGGCGGAGAGCTGGGCGGCGGCGATGTTCAGTCCGTCGATCCGCGGCGGCAGCGGGCGCAGCAGCACGCTCTGCGCGACTCCGGCGACCCGGCGGATCTGCCGCAGCTCCCGCAGCAGCACGTGGCGGACATGGAGGATCAGCCCGGTGCCGACCGCGAAGAAGACGGCGCTGGTGACCGCGCGGGCTCCGATGCCGTCCTGCTGGGCGAGCGGACAGGTGAGCTTGTAGGTGATCGCCATCGCGCCCCAGGCGGTGGGCAGCCCCAGCGCGAGCAGCCGACGGGGAAACACAGCCTTGATGCGGATCATGCCGGTGGCCCCCAAGTAGGCCGCGTCAACGCAGAATCGGACCGACCCCGAAAGGCCGGTCCGATTCTGTCGACCGCATGGCCCAAGAGGACCAGTACACCGGCAGTTCTCACTCGAACGAGTGAGGTGACCCGTTGCGAGGACTAGCCCCGCAGCACCGCCCCGGTCCGCTCGCCCGCGAGGGCGACCGCCGCGTCCCGGGCCGCCGAAGCCTCGTCCACGGTCAGCGTGCGATCCGGCGCCCGGAACCGCAGCGCGTACGCCAGCGACTTCTTCCCGTCACCCAGCTGCTCCGCGTTCTCGTACACGTCGAACAGCCGGATGGCCTCCAGCAGGCCCCCCGCGCCCTCGCGCAGCGCGGCCTCCACCTCGACGTGCGGCACGAACTTGTCGACGACGAGGGCGACATCCTGCGTGGCGACCGGGAACGAGGAGATGCCCGGAGCCTGCGGCACCCCGTCGCCCACCTGCTCCAGCGCGTCCAGGTCCAGCTCCATCGCGCAGGTGCGCGCGGGCAGTCCCAGCGCCTTGAGGACACGCGGGTGCAGCTCACCGGCGTGGCCCACGACCCGCTCGGCACCGTCGACGGTGACGACCAGCTCGGCGCACCGGCCCGGATGCCACGGCCCGTACTGCCCGGGCCGCACGATCAGCTCCGCGCCCGCCTCGGCGGCGACGGTCCGCGCGGCCTGCACCGCGTCGGCCCACCCGGCCGGACGGCCCGCGCCCCACCAGCCGGCCTGCTCGCGGGCGCCCGCGAGGACGACGGCGACATGACGCGGCTGCTCGGGCAGGACGGCGTCGAGCGCGGCGATCTCCTCGTCGGTCGGACGCCGGTCCACGGGCAGCTGCGCGGCGACCCGCCGCTCCTCGCGGGGCAGGAAGACCAGGCCGGTCTCGAACAGGGCCAGGTCGTGCGAGCCCCGTCCGTCGTTGCGCCGCAGCGCGCCGAGCAGGCCCGGCAGCAGCGACGTACGGAGCGCGGGCTCCTCGTCGTTGAGCGGGTTGGTCAGCTTCACGACCCGGCGTGCCGGGTCGTCGGCGTCGAGACCGAGCTGGTCGAAGACCTGCTCCCCGACGAAGGGGTAGTTCGGCGCCTCGACGTACCCGGCACCGGCCAGGGCGCGGCCGACGCGCCGGTGCAGCCGCTGGCGGTGGGTCAGGCCCCGGCCGGACGGCGGCTTGGGCAGCGTGGAGGGCAGGTTCTCGTAGCCCTCGAGCCGGATGACCTCTTCCGCGAGGTCGTTCTGCTCCAGCAGGTCGGGCCGCCAGGACGGGACGGTGACGATCAGCTCGTCCTGTCCGTAGACGTCGCAGCCGACCTCCTGGAGGCGGCGTACGACGGTCTCGCGGCCGTACTCGACACCGGCGACCTTGTCCGGGTGGTCCGCCGCGACCGTGATGGTGTGCGGCGCGGACGGGGCGATGACCTCGGTGACGCCGGCGTCGGCGGTGCCGCCCGCGAGCAGCACCAGCAGGTCGACGGTGCGCTGGGCGGCCGCGGCGGCGGCCATGGGGTCGACACCGCGCTCGAAGCGGCGGGACGCCTCGGAGGACAGCTTGTGCCGGCGGGCCGTCCGCGCGATCGCCACGGCGTCGAAGTGCGCCGCCTCGATGACCACGTCGGTCGAGGCGTTGTCGACGTCGTCGTGATCGGCGATCTCGGTGTTGGCGCCGCCCATGACACCGGCGAGGCCGATGAGGCCGCTGTCGTCGGTGATGACCAGGTCCTCGGCGTGCAGCGTCCGCTCGACGCCGTCGAGGGTGACGATCTTCTCGCCCTCGGTCGCGCGGCGGACGCCGATGGTGCCCTGGACCAGCTTGCGGTCGTAGGTGTGCAGCGGCTGGCCCAGCTCCATCATCACGTAGTTGGCGACGTCGACGGCGAGCGAGATCGGGCGCATGCCGACCTTCTGCAGCCGGCGCTTCAGCCAGATCGGGGAGCGCGCCTCGGCGCTCAGACCGGTGACCGTACGCGCGGCGAAGCGGTCGCAGCCGACGGGCTCGGAGACCCGCACCGGGTAGCCGAAGGCGTTCGGGGCCGGGACGTCGAGCAGCGCCGGGTCGCGCAGCGGCAGACCGTAGGCGATGGCGGTCTCGCGGGCGACGCCGCGGATGGACAGGCAGTCGCCGCGGTTGGCGGTGACGGCGATGTCCAGGACCTCGTCGACCAGTTCCAGGAGCTCGATGGCGTCCTTGCCGACCTCGGTCTCCGGCGGCAGCACGATGATGCCCTTGGTGCCGTCGTCGCCCATGCCCAGCTCGTCGCTGGAGCAGATCATGCCGTGCGAGGTACGGCCGTAGGTCTTGCGCGCGGAGATCGCGAAGCCGCCGGGCAGCTCGGCGCCGGGGAGCACGACCACGACCTTGTCGCCGGCCTGGAAGTTCCGGGCGCCGCAGACGATCTCCTGCGGCTCGCCCGTGCCGTTGGCGGTGCCGACGTCGACGGTGCAGAAGCGGATCGGCTTCCTGAAGCCCTCCAGCTCCTCGATGGTCAGCACCTGGCCGACGACCAGGGGGCCCTTGAGGCCGTCGCCGAGCTGCTCGACCGTCTCGACCTCGAGGCCGGCCGAGATGAGCTTGGCCTGCACATCGCGGCCGGTCTCGGTGGCCGGCAGGTCGACGTACTCCCGCAGCCAGGAAAGCGGGACCCGCATCAGATCTCCATCCCGAACGGCCGGGTGAACCGGACGTCACCCTCGACCATGTCTCGCATGTCCTCGACGTTGTGGCGGAACATCAGCATCCGCTCGATGCCGAACCCGAAGGCGAAGCCGCTGTACTTCTCCGGGTCGACGCCGCAGGCGGTGAGCACCCGCGGGTTGACCATGCCGCAGCCGCCCAGCTCGATCCAGCCCTCGCTGGAGCAGGTGCGGCAGGGCCGGTCGGGGTTGCCGACGGACTCGCCGCGGCAGACGTAGCACACCATGTCCATCTCGGCGGACGGCTCGGTGAACGGGAAGAAGTTCGGCCGCAGCCGGGTCTTCATGCCCTCGCCGAACAGGGACTGCACCATGTGGTCCAGCGTGCCCTTGAGGTCCGCCATGGTGAGGCCCTCGTCGACCGCGAGCAGCTCGACCTGGTGGAAGACCGGGGTGTGGGTGGCGTCCAGTTCGTCGGTGCGGTACACGCGGCCCGGGCAGATCACGTACACCGGCAGCTCACGGTCGAGCAGCGAGCGGATCTGGACGGGCGAGGTGTGGGTGCGCAGCACGACACCGGACTCGGTGCCGCCCTGCGGGCCCTCGACGAAGAAGGTGTCCGCCTCGCCGCGCGCCGGGTGGTCCGGGCCGATGTTGAGAGCGTCGAAGTTGAACCACTCGGCCTCGACCTGGGGGCCCTCGGCGACCTCGTAGCCCATGGCCACGAAGATGTCCTCGATGCGCTCCGAGAGCGTGGTCAGCGGGTGGCGGGCGCCGGCCGGTACCCGGTCGAACGGCAGCGTGACGTCCACCGCCTCCTCGACCAGCACCCGGGCGTCGCGCTCGGCCTCCAGCTCGGCCTGGCGGGCGGCCAGCGCCTTGTTGACGGCGCCGCGGGCCTGGCCGACCAGCTTTCCGGCGGCGGCCTTGGCGTGCGGGGGCAGGGCGCCGATCTCGCGGTTGGCGAGGGCCAGCGGGGAGGTGCCGCCGGTGTGGGCGACCTTGGCCTCCTGGAGCGCGTCGAGCGAGTCCGCGGCGGCGAAGGCGGCGAGCGCCTCGTCCCGCATGCGCTCGATCTCTTCCGGTTTCAACGCCTCGACCTCTACAGGGTCGTACGACTTATTCGGTGCCGACATCTCTTCCCGTGCTTCCGATCTGCTGGCTGAAGGTCCCCGTCACCGACTCAGTGGGCCGTCTCCGGGACGCAAAGGTGCCAAAGGCCGAGTCTAACGGGGTGCGGACAGGCGGATGCGCCCGTGGCCGTCAGGCGAGATACGCCGGAGCCGCCACGGGCAACGTAAATCGGAACTCGGCGCCGCCGCCGGGGGCGCGGCCGACCGTGATGGTGCCGCCGTGGGCCTCGACGATGCCCTTGACGATGTAGAGCCCGAGGCCGGTGCCGCCGCGCTTGCTGCCCCGCCAGAAGCGGGTGAAGACGCGGTTCATGGACTCCTCCGGGATGCCGGACCCCTCGTCGCTCACCGTGACCGACGTGCCGGCGTCCTCTCCCTCGCGGGGCGACGCCGTGGGCGTGACGTCAATGGTGACGGTTCCCTCGCCGTGCCGCACCGCATTTTCCAGCAGGTTGCTGAGTACCTGGTCGATCTTGTCGGGGTCGGCCCACAGGTCGGGCAGCGGCTGCTGCAGGCGGAGCAGGAAGCGGTCGGCGGGCTGCCCGGCGGCGACGTACGCCTGGATGTGCCGCCCCACCGCGGCGCCGATGTCGACGGGCTGGCGCCGCACCTCCAGCCGCCCGCTGTCGATCCGCGAGATGTCCAGCAGCTCGGCGATGAGCCGGGTGACGCGGTCGGCGTCGGCGTCGACGGTCTCCAGCATCAGCCGCTTCTGGTCGTCGGTGAACCTCTCCCACTTGGCGAGCAGGGTCGCGGTGAAGCCCTTGACGGAGGTGAGCGGCGAGCGCAGCTCGTGGGCGACGGTGGCGATCAGCTCGGCGTGGCTGCGCTCGGTGCGGCGCCGGGCCTCGGTGTCGCGCAGCGAGACGACGACGCGGCGGACGGGTCCGGTGGGCTCGGCCCGGACGTACCGCACCGAGACCAGGACCTCCCGCCCGCCCGGCAGCAGCAGGTTCCGCTCGGGCTGGCGGTTGCGGATGGCCAGTCCGCCGTACGGGTCGGTGACCTGCCACCAGCGGCGGCCCTCCAGATCCTCTAACGGCAGGGCCTTCTCCAGACGCTGTCCGAGGGCCTCGGCGGCGGAGACGGCGGTGATGCGCTCGGCGGCGGCGTTGAAGCAGACGACGTGGCCGTGCTCGTCGGCGACGACGAGGCCGTCGGGGAGGTCGTCCGGGGTGATGCCGAGTTCGGCGAGGTCGCCGTACCGGGGCGCGGGCGGGTGGCTCATGTCCCGTGCTCCCGGTGCGCTGCTCGTGCCGACACTCATCCCCGTACCCCACCTCTCGAACGACCGAGGGGCCCCGAGCTGGTCACCCTACTAGCTCTCGGTGACGGAGCGGCACCCTCCGAAGGCGCGCTGTGCACGGGCCGACGCGTAGAGACATACGGCCGCGGCGGTGGCGAGGTTCAGGCTCTCGGCCTTGCCGTGGATCGGTACGCGCACGACGCCGTCCGCGAGCGCGCGGGTCTCCTCCGGGAGCCCCCAGGCCTCGTTCCCGAACACCCAGGCGGTCGGCCCGCCCATGGTCCCCTTGTCGAGTTCGTCGTCGAGGTCGTCGTCCCCGGCGCCGTCGGCGGCGAGGATGCGCACCCCGGCGTCCTTGAGCCCGGCGACGGCCCGCTCGACCGGCACTCCCACGGCGACGGGCAGATGGAACAGCGACCCGACGGAGGCGCGTACGGCCTTGGGGTTGTAGACATCGACGGACGCGTCGGTCAGTACGACGGCCTCGGCGCCCGCGGCGTCGGCGCACCGCAGCACGGTGCCCGCGTTGCCGGGGTCCCGGACGTGCGCGAGGACCGCGACGAGCCGGGGCCGGGCGGCCAGGATCTCCTCGAAGGGAGTGTCGAGGAACCGGCAGACCCCGACGAGGCCCTGCGGGGTGACGGTGGTCGAGATGTCGGCGATGACGTCCTCGGAGGCGAGGTGCACGCGTGCTCCGGCGGTCCGGGCCTCGCCGATGATGTCGGCGTACCGCTCCGCGGCCTCGACCGTGGCGAACAGCTCCACCAGGGTGCCGTCGTGCCCGGCCGCTTCCCGCACGGCCTGCGGCCCCTCGGCGAGGAACAGCCGCTCCTTCCCCCGGAAGTTCCGCTTGCCCAGCCGCCGGGCGGCGGAGACACGGGGGGAACGGGGGGAGATCAGGTCGGGGGACACGGGGGGCATGCGGCTCACCTTCACAGAAACTCACACAACGACGGACCCGTAGGTAGAAACCCACGGGTCCGTCCAGTCACGTCGGCTCAGGCCAGCGCGAGCGTCACGCGGCCTTCGGCGCGTTGACGTCGCTCGGCAGGGCCTTCTGCGCGACCTCGACGAGCGCGGCGAACGCGTTCGGGTCGTTGACGGCCAGCTCGGCGAGGATCTTGCGGTCGACCTCGACGTTGGCGGCCTTCAGGCCCTGGATGAAGCGGTTGTACGTGATGCCGTTGGCGCGGGCAGCGGCGTTGATGCGCTGGATCCACAGCTGGCGGAAGTCACCCTTGCGCTTCTTGCGGTCGTTGTAGTTGTAGACCAGCGAGTGGGTGACCTGCTCCTTGGCCTTGCGGTACAGACGCGAACGCTGACCGCGGTAGCCGGAGGCCTGCTCGAGGATCGCCCGGCGCTTCTTGTGGGCGTTGACTGCCCGCTTGACGCGTGCCACTTGTTAACTCCTTGTAGCGGGGCCGTGGGTGTCCTCACACGACCCGAAATCGATTGGGTCCCGGTCCTGACGTGCGGCGGCGAGGCGCCGGAACGTCACTTGCCGAGAAGCTTCTTGATCTTCGCGGCGTCGCCCGGGGCCATCTCGGCGTTGCCGGTGAGGCGACGCGTCACGCGGGACGACTTGTGCTCGAGCAGGTGGCGCTTGCCGGCACGCTCGCGGAGCACCTTGCCGGAGCCGGTGATCTTGAAGCGCTTGCTGGCACCGCTGTGCGACTTGTTCTTCGGCATAGCGCCGTTCTCTCCTCGTCGGTGGCGCTCCGGTGCCCGGTCGTGAAACCGGGCACGGTGGAGCGTCGTTCTGGTATCGGTTACATCCTTGGGGACTCGCGTCCCCCGGGATCACGCCTCGGCGGATGCCTCGGCAGGAGCCTCGGCGTCCTCGACGTCCTCGGCGAAGTCGGACTCCGCGGCGTTCTGCGACTTGCCGGGGTTGGCCTTCGCTTCTGCCTTGCGGGCTTCCTGCGCCTGACGGGCCTCGGCCATCGCCTCGGTCTTCTTCTTGTGCGGACCGAGAACCATGATCATGTTTCGGCCGTCCTGCTTCGGATTCGACTCCACGAAGCCGAGGTCCTGGACGTCCTCCGCGAGACGCTGCAGCAGTCGGTAGCCCAGCTCGGGCCGGGACTGCTCGCGACCACGGAACATGATCGTGATCTTGACCTTGTCGCCCTGCTTGAGGAACCGGACGACGTGACCCTTCTTGGTGTCATAGTCGTGCGGGTCGATCTTCGGCCGGAGCTTCATCTCCTTGATGACCGTGTGCGCCTGGTTCTTGCGCGCCTCACGGGCCTTCATGGCCGACTCGTACTTGAACTTCCCGTAGTCCATGAGCTTGCACACAGGCGGACGGGCGGTCGCCGCCACCTCGACCAGGTCCAGGTCGTACTCCTGCGCAAGCTCCAGTGCCTTGGCCAGGGGGACGATGCCCACCTGCTCGCCACTGGGACCGACAAGTCGCACCTCTGGAACGCGAATCCGGTCGTTGATGCGGGGCTCGGCGCTGATGGATCCTCCTCGGTAGCACCACACGGCGGTCTGGCGGACAGCCGCGTATGTCTGATTGACATAGGACCAACCATCGCGGCGCATGAAAAATGCCCCGGACGGGACACAGGCGGGGCTCCTTTATGCCGGAACACCGCCGCGTCGACCGCGGGGCGCAATCTCGGGCGACTCTCCACCGTCCGTACGGAACGGTGGTGGCCGCCTGACCGGTGACCCGCCGTCCCGGAGGACAGTCGGGTGGGAGTTCGGAGCCTCCACTTGCGGGCCGGACACATGCGTGTTCGGCCGGTCGTCACCCAAGGTTAGCAGCTCCCGCCGGTCGGGGCTAACCGAGGCAGTGTCGGGCCGGGCCGGTGCGTGCACCTATCGTGGGCGCCATGAGTGACACCTCTTCCCCGGACAGCCCCGAGACGCCCGACTTCGACGAGATGACCCGCGACATCGCCGAGGTCCCCGCCGTCGAGGTGATCGTGACGGTCGCCGTGAACCTGATGAGCGCCGCCGCCGTGAAGCTCGGACTGACCGAGGAGGGCGACCGGTACAAGGACCTGGACGAGGCCCGCAAGCTGGTCACCGCCCTGGCCGGGCTGCTGGACGCGAGCACCACCGAGATCAGCTCCTTCCACGCGGCCCCGCTGCGGGACGGCCTGAAGTCGCTCCAGCTGGCGTTCCGCGAGGCCTCGCTCGTCCCGGACGAGCCGGGCCAGGGCCCGGGCGAGAAGTACACCGGTCCGGTCTACGGCTAGGCGCCGGATTCCCGTACGTACAAGGGCTCGCCCGGAGGGGTGGCCTCGGCCGGCAGCAGTGCCAGGTCGAAGCCGCGCACCAGGCGGGCCCTCAGTGTTTCGTCGGCGGCGAGCCGGCGCGCGACCGCGTGGACACCGGCGTCCTGCGGCACGGAGGGGTGGAGGACCAGGGCGAGGGTGCCGTCGGCCCGGCCGGGGCCCAGGTAGGCGCGCAGCACCGCGTCCACGTCGGCGACCGCGGCGCGCACCGCCTCCACGACCGCCGGGTCGGCCAGCGGATCGGTGCTGGTCCGTCCCTCGGCCAGGGCGAGCAGCGCCGGTCCCGTCAGCTCGAACGGCACCGGTCCGGCCAGGTCCAGCACGACCGTGTCGGCCTTCTCGTGCGCGGCGGCCTCCAGGGCCTGGTGCAGGGGTACGGCGACGGGGCGGGCCGTGGCGTCCCAGCGGGCGAGGGAGTCGGTGGAGGTGAAGGCGGGCAGTGCCTTGCGGTCGCCGGCCCGCAGGGTCGGTACGGCCATGTCGCTGGTCTTCTCGTGACGCAGCCCGTTCTCGTCCTCCTCGACCTCGCCGAGGACGGCCACGACGGGGACGAGCAGCCGGGCGCCCTTGAGCGCCCGGAGCACCGGTGCCACGGCGGTGCGGTCCTCGGCCCAGGCGGCGAGCGCCGCGCTCAGCCGGGGGTCGGCGGAGCCGTCGTCGTCCGGGAAGGGGGAGTCGGGAATGTTCTTGTTCGCCACGGTCACCGACCCTATCGGGGGGTTGCCGCTGCGCTTGTGCGGGCCCGGAAACGCGCCCGTCACCCGGCTCACGCCCTTCTCAGACATCCCTGACACAGATCTAACCTGCGTCTCACCGAAGGCACAGTCACCGGCCCGACGATCGCGGACATGGAGTCCTGCAGAGCGCGTCGGCGCCGTGTGCCCCTGCTGTACGTCGCCCTCGCCTCGGTGGCCGTGGTCGGCGCTACGGCCACGGGGACGGTGTACGTGACGGGGCAGCCGCACCCGGCTCCGGGCGCGGGGAGCGCCGTATCGTCGTCGGCGACGCCCTCAGGGGGCGCGGTGAGCGGGGAGGCATCCGTGGAATCGGTGGCGCGGCCGACGGTGGACCGGGACGGGCTGCTGGCGGACGCCATGGAGTCCGTCGCCGTGGCGGAGGGTGCGGAGGTGTCGGTGGCGGTGCTGGACCTGGCTTCCGGCGCGAGCGCCACGTACGGGGGCGGTTCCTTCGACACGGCGAGCATCGTGAAGGTCGACATCCTGGCGGCGCTGCTGCTCCGGGCCCAGGACGAGGGGCGGGCGCTGACCTCGGCGGAGAAGGCACATGCCACCGCGATGATCGAGCGCAGCGACAACGCCTCCGCGTCCGCCCTGTGGGAGACGATCGGCAGGGCGGAAGGGCTGGCCGCCGCGAACGAGCGGTTCGGGCTGCGGGCCACCGAGGGCGGCGACGGGATGCTGTGGGGGCTGACGCAGACCACGGCGGCGGATCAACTCGCGCTGCTCCAGCAGGTGTTCGGGGAGGAGTCGGAGCTGAGCGAGGCGTCGCGGTCGTATCTGCGAGGGCTGATGGGGCGGATAGCCGTGGATCAGCGGTGGGGTGTGTCGGCGGTGGCGGACGGTTCGCGGTGGGCGCTGAAGAACGGGTGGCTGCCGCGGAGCACGACGGGGCTGTGGGACGTCAACAGCATCGGGCGGGTGACGGTGGACGGGCGGGAGTGTCTGGTGGCCGTGCTGTCGAACGGCAACGCGACGAAGGCCGCGGGGGTCGCGCTGGTCGAGGCGGCGGCGAGGGCCGCGGTGCCGGTGCTGGCGAGGGGCTAGAAGCGGGCCCGGTGGTCGCGAGGGGCTAGAAGCGGGCCCGGTGGTCGTCCTGGCGGAGGCGTCGGCCTCGCCACAGGACGATCGCCGCGACCAGCAGGACGCCTCCGGTGCCGCCCGCCAGGGGTGCCGCCCAGCCCGTCGCGTCGTCCGAGGCCTTACGGGTGTCGGGGCCCGGGCCGAAGTACTCGTCGCCGTGTCCCCTGGCCCGCAGGCCCGCAGGCTTGAGGCCGGCGGCCTTCTCGATGGCGGCGGCGGGGTCGATGAAGCCGTAGCCGCGGGAGTCGTCGCGGCCGTCGGCGGGGGCGTTGCGGGCCGTGTCCTCCAGGAGCTTCTTGATCTGGGCCGGGTCCAGGCCCGGGTGGGCGGACTTGACCAGGGCCACCGCGCCGGAGACGAAGGCCGCGGCGGCGCTGGTGCCCCAGCCCTCGTAGTACTTGCGGTCCGGGTCGGCGATCACGACGTCGACGCCGGGGGCGCTGACCGTGGCGTACCAGCGGCGGGTGGAGAAGGAGGCGCGGGTGCCGAACTTGTCGACGGCGGTGGCGGCGATGACGCCCGGATAGGCGGCCGGGTAGGAGATGTGGTCGCCCTTCTCGCCGCCGTTGCCGGCCGAGGCGACGACGACGGCGCCCTTGCGCAGGGCGTACTGGACGGCCTCGTCCTCGGCGGGTTCGGGGTGCGCGGACTTGGAGTCGTCGCCCAGGGAGAGGTTGATGACGTCGGCGCCGTGGTCGGCGGCCCAGCGGATGCCCTCGGCGAGGGCGTTGCCGCGGGTGGTGCGGGCCTTGGCGCGGGCCGGGTCGCCGTCCTCCAGGATCACGCGGACGGGGAGGATCCTGGCCTCGGGGGCGATGCCCAGTACGCCGTCGCCGTTGCCGGGGCCGTGTCCGTGGCCCGCGATGATGCCGGCCATGGCGGTGCCGTGGCGGGCCCAGGCGCGGTCGCCGCGTTTCGCTCCGAAGCCGACCATGTCCTTGCCTGGCAGGACGTTCCCGGCGAGGTCGGGGTGCTCGTCGTCGACGCCGGTGTCGAGGACGGCGACGGTGATGCCCTGGCCCTTGGTGGTCTGCCAGGCCTCGTCGGTGTGCATGGCCTCCAGGGCCCACTGCTGGCCGCGGATGCCGTCGGCGTGGGCGGCGGTGGACGGGACGAGGGCGAGGGAGGCGGCGAGGAGGACGCCGAGCAGGCCCGTGCGGCGGACGCGGGCGGCGGTCATGAGGCCGGCTCCGTGGCGTAGGGGCCGACGTGCTTGCGCAGGGCGCGTTCGACGCGGTCGGCGAGGCCCTTCGCCTCGTGGCCGAGGCCGGCCTGGGCGGGGGCCGTGGTGGCGCCGGACTCCATGGCGTCCTCGGCGGGCTGCGGCTCGTCGACGTCGCGGCCGTCGGCCCAGCCGGAGACGGAGTAGACGACGACCGGGGCGTCGGTGAGCACGGAGACGGTCCAGGAGGCGCGCTGGTCGCTGTCGAAGCCGGGGCCGTACGGGCGGGGCATGAGGTCGGTACGGCTGTCCAGGCCCTCCTCGGTGAACCGCTCGGCGAGGGAGGCCATGGCGGTGGCGTCGGCCTTGGTGAAGAGCAGGCCGACGGTGGTGACGTAGGTCTGGGTGGCGTCGGTGTAGGTGGCGCGCAGGAGCCGCTGGCAGCCGACGGGGGCGAGGGCCTTGCGCAGGAGCGGGTCGAAGGCGTCCGCGCAGCCGCTGTCCGGGGCGACGGCGATCCGGGTCCAGGTGCGGTCGGCGCCGCCCGGTCCGGCGCCCTGCCCCTTGACGCTCGCCGGGAACAGCTGATCGACGGGGAGGCTGTGCCACAGGCTCCGGGCGGCGACGAAATCGTCCCGGGATCCGGCGGCCTCGGAGTCCCCGACGAGCCAGCTCCCGGTGACGGCACCCCCGACGAGGCCGAGCCCCAGCACAAGACAGGCGGCGACGGCGGCCACCCGGCCCCCGCGCCCTCGCGCCCGCCCGCCCCCGTCGTACCCCTCGGGCTCCCCGAACGACACCACGGGCCGCCCACTCGGCGCCGCCACGGGAGCACTCCACGACAACGCAGGATCGGGCCCCGCCCCCTCACCCTCAGCCGGAACGGGCCGCAACCGCCGAGTGGTCTCCGAGCCGGCCTCGGGGTGAAGGCTGCCGGACCGCCCGGCCCGGCGAGCCGAGGCAGCGGCGACCTGCGGGGGCACGGCGGGCGGGCGGTGCGAGGGGGCGGGAGCGGCTGGGCGGGGCGGGGCGGCGGGCGCGGTCGGCCGAGGCGGGGTGGCGGGTGCAGTCAGCCGAGGCGGGGCGGCGGACGGGGCCGGGCGATGCGAGGAGGCAGGCGCACCAGGCGAAGGCGGGGTGGCGGACGGGGCCGGGCGATGCGACTGCGAGGGGGCAGGCGCGGCTGGCCGGGGCGGGGTGGCGGACGGGGGTGTGGCGGGGCGCGCCGGAGCGACGGCGGGGGTCGACGCCGGGCGCGGGGGCATGTCCGCCGGGCCAGCCGGAGCGGAGCCGGGGCGCTGTGCCGCACCGTCGGCGGCAGCGGGGCTGGACGCCGGGCGCGGGGGCAGGCCGTTGGAAGCCGTCGGGCGGGCCGAGGGCGAAGCGGCGTCCGCGCGGCGGGACACGCCACCGGCGGCAGCCGGGCTCGATGCGGGGCGGGGCGGAGCCGACGGCGACGCCGCGCCTGGCCGCCGAGGCGTGCCGTCGGAAAATGTCGCGGCGGGCGCCACCGGCGGCGGAGCCGCGCCCGGGCGCCGAGGCGTGCCGTCGGAGGAGGTCGGGACGGCCGGAACCGGCGGCGGGGCCACGCCACCGGTGGCAGCCGGGCTTGACGCTGGGCGGGGCGGGACCGGCGGGGGGGCCGCGTCGCCGGGGGCGGCCGGGGGCGGTGGGGCGGGTTCGTCCGCGGGGGGAGGGGACGTGTCCGGGAAGCGGGCGGAGGCCCTCGGTGGCGGGGCGGAGGGGGTGCGGAGGGTCGGGAAGCGGGAGTCCTGCGCAGCCGTTCCGCTCTCGCCCTCTCCCGACCCGGGCGTCGGCTGGCAGGCGCGCTGCGCTTCCGTGTTCATGCGCCCCCCGTTTCCTCGTGCCCGGGCCTGGTGTCCTGCGCGGGCCCCGTTCCGTTCGCCCGAGCCCGGTGTCCCGGGCACCATCTACCCGCACGCGGCGCCCGGCATCCCGGCCCTCACGTGCGTGCGCGTCACTCTACGGGTTGCTCCCGGCGCCGCGGGAACCAGTCCACGAGCCCGGGGCTTTAGCCCGGAACGTCCCCCTACCCTGGGGTAATCCAGTCTGGCAGGCTGCGTTCATGACTGCGCGCGCCGCCGACCGGGCCCGTTACGACCGGGCCACCGCCCATCTCGACGCCCCCCTCGCGATCGTGGACCTGGACGCCTTCGACGCCAACGCGGACGACCTCGTCCGCCGCGCGGCCGGCAAGCCCATCCGCGTCGCCAGCAAGTCCGTACGCTGCCGTGCCCTGCTCGAACGCGTCCTCGCGCGCGACGGCTTCGCGGGGATCATGTCCTTCACCCTCGCCGAGTCCCTGTGGCTGGCCCGCTCCGGCTTCGACGACATCCTGCTCGCCTACCCGTCCGCCGACCGCGCCGGATTCGCCGAACTCACCAGCGATCCCAAGCTCGCCGGCGCCGTCACCGTGATGATCGACGACCCGGCCCAGCTCCGGCTCATCGACGACGCCCGCGACGGGGGCCGCGAAGTCGTCCGGGTCTGCCTGGAGTTGGACACCTCGCTGAAGCGGCTCGGCGGCCGGATCCGGGTCGGCGCCCGCCGCTCCCCGCTGCACACCCCGGGCCAAGTCGCCGACCTGGCCCGTCTCGTGGCCCGCCGGCCGGGGTTCGAGGTCGTCGGGCTCATGGCGTACGAGGGACATATCGCCGGCGTCGGCGACTCCGTCGCCGGCCACCCCCTGCGCTCGCGTGCCGTCCGGCTGATGCAGGCCACCGCACGCCGGGAACTCGCCCGGCGCCGGGCCGAGGTGGTGCGGGCCCTGCGGGCGGTGGCGCCGGAGTTGGCGTTCGTCAACGGCGGCGGCACCGGCAGCGTCCAGCACACCGCCGCCGAGGACTGCGTCACCGAGATCGGCGCCGGGTCGGGACTCTACGTACCGCGGCTCTTCGACAACTACACGTCCTTCCGCGGACGCCCGGCCGCCCTGTTCGCCCAGCCCGTCGTCCGGCGCCCCGGCGTCGGCGTCGTCACCGTCCTGGGCGGCGGCTACCCGGCCTCCGGTGCCGCGGGACCCGACCGGCTCCCCGTGCCGTACCTGCCGGAAGGGCTGCGCTACGACCCGCAGGAGGGCCCCGGCGAGGTCCAGACCCCGCTGCTCGGCTCCCCCGCCGACGACCTGCTCATCGGCGACAAGGTGTGGTTCCGGCACGCCAAGGCGGGCGAGCTGTGCGAACGCTTCGAGCAACTGCACCTGATCGAGGGCGACATGGTGACGGCGACCGTCCCCACGTACCGCGGCGAAGGCCACACCTTCCTCTGATGCGTCTGCGTTCCCCGGCCGGGTCCTACCCCTCGCCGGGGCCCACGCTGCTGCCCACTCCGCCGCCGCCGTCCGGGTCGGCGAAGGAGCGGATGCCCTTGGTGATCCGGTCCATGTCGGCCAGGGGCGGTCCGTCCGGGCCCGCGTCGAAGACGTAGCGCACGCAGACCGGTGACTCGGTGCCGACGCGGGACGGGAAGACCGTCGACTGGACGTAGCCGCCGGGGCCCTCGGCCGTGGTGACCCGCCAGCGCACGAACCAGCCGGCGCGGCCCGCCACCGCGACCGGGCCCGACGTGACGACCTGGTGGGACTCCATGCCGCCGTAGGGCCGCCGGCCGATCGTGTCGCGGTCGTACGCGGACTCGGCGGCGTCCTCGATGTCCTGCTCGGCCAGCACCCGCGGGGACCGCTCGTCGTTCTCGGTGACCGTCCGGGACATGACGAGGCCGTGGCGGCAGACGCCGTCGTCGCCGGGGCAGTCGTAGGTGCCGTCCGTGGTCATGACGACGTCGTCCTCGGCGACGTACTTCGGCCGGACCCAGCCGTCGAGCAACGGCAGGGTGATGCCGTTGAGTTCGTCGGTCACGACGGCCGGGTCGTCGGCGGACGGCTCGCTCCGGGTCGGGGTCGGCGAAGGAGGGGCCTCCGTGTAGTACGTGGGCGCCGTCTCCAGCTCCGCACCACCCTGGTCCTCCTCCCCCTGCCCCAGCACCACCGCGCCCGTGACGATCGCCGCCACGAGCACGACCGCCGCCGCGGTGACGGCGACGGCCCTGGACCGTCCGGACGCTCCCGCGACCGGCATCGGCGCCGTCACCTCGGGGGTGCGCCGGTACTCGGTCCAGGCGGTTCCGTCCCACCAGCGCTCCAGATGCGGGGCCTCGGGGTCGCGGTACCAGCCGGGTGGTGGCGTCATGCTCATGCAGGCACTGTAGGACGCCGCCTACAGCGGAGTGACGTACGCCCCCGAGATCCCGCCGTCCACCAGGAAGTCGGTGGCGTTGACGAAGGAGGAGTCGTCGCTGGCCAGGAAGGCGACGGCGGCGGCGATCTCCTCGGCCTCGGCGAACCGGCCGAGCGGGATGTGCACCAGGCGGCGCGCGGCGCGCTCGGGGTCCTTGGCGAACAGCTCCTGCAGCAGCGGGGTGTTGACCGGCCCGGGGCAGAGCGCGTTGACGCGGATGCCCTCGCGCGCGAACTGCACGCCCAGCTCACGGGACATCGCGAGGACGCCGCCCTTGGAGGCCGTGTAGGAGATCTGGGACGTGGCCGCGCCCATCCGCGCCACGAAGGACGCGGTGTTGATGATCGAGCCCCTGCCCTGGCGCCGCATGTAGGGGATCGCGGCCTTGCAGCACAGGTAGACGGAGGTGAGGTTGACCTCCTGGACGCGCTTCCATGCCTCCAGGCCGGTCTCCAGGATGGAGTCGTCGTCGGGCGGCGAGATCCCGGCGTTGTTGAAGGCGATGTCGACGCTGCCGTAGGTGTCGTGGGCCGTCCGGAACAGCGCCTCCACCTGCTCGGCGTCGGTGACGTCGACCTTGACGAAGGTGCCGCCCACCTCGTCCGCCGCCGCCTTGCCGCGCTGCTCGTCGACGTCGCCGCAGACCACGTGCGCGCCCTCGGAGGCGAGCCGGCGGACGGTGGCGAGACCGATGCCGCTGCCGGCTCCGGTGACGACGGCGGTACGGCCGACCAGTCGGCGGCAGACGGTCTCTTCGGTTGCTGAGGTTGATGAGGTCACTGTGCGGGGCCCTCCGTGCTGATGAAGACGTTCTTGGTCTCGGTGAAGGCGGTCAGCGCGTCCGGGCCGAGCTCGCGGCCGACGCCGGACTGCTTGAAGCCGCCGAAGGGGGTCCAGTAGCGGACGCTGGAGTGGGAGTTGACGGACAGGTTGCCCGCGCGGACGGCTCCCGAGACGCGCAGGGCGCGGCCGACGTCCCGGGTCCAGATCGAGCCGGACAGGCCGTAGTCGGTGCCGTTGGCGAGCGCGACGGCCTCGGTCTCGTCCGCGAAGGGGAGGACGACGGCCACGGGTCCGAAGACCTCCTCGACGGCCACGCGCGCGTGCGGGTCGACGCCGGTGAGGACGGTGGGCGGGAACCAGAAGCCGGGGCCCTCGGGGGCCTTGCCGCGGATGCCGGCCGCGTCCGGGTCGACGTAGGAACTCACCCGTTCCAGCTGGGCCCTGGAGATCAGCGGGCCCATGTCCGTGGTCTCGTCCGCGGGGTCGCCCACGCGTACCGCCTCGATCGCGGGGCCCAGCAGCTCCAGGAAGCGGTCGTACACCGTCCGCTGGACGAGGATGCGGGTGCGGGCGCAGCAGTCCTGGCCGGAGTTGTCGAGGAAGGACATGGGGGTGGCCCGGGCGGCGGTTTCCAGGTCGGCGTCGGCGAAGACGATGTTGGGGCTCTTGCCGCCGAGTTCGAGGGTGACCCGCTTGAGGTGCGCGGCGCCCTTCGCCCACACCTGTCTGCCCACCGCCGTCGACCCGGTGAAGACGATCTTCGCGACGCCGGGGTGTTCCACCAGGGCGTTCCCGGCGACGGGACCGTGGCCGGGCAGCACCTGGAACAGGCCCTCGGGAAGACCGGCGGACAGGGCCAGCTCCGCCAGTCGCAGTGCCGTCAGCGGGGTCGTCTCGGCGGGCTTGAGGAGCACGGCGTTGCCCGCGGCGAGCGCGGGCGCGGTGCCCCAGGCCGCGATGGGCATCGGGAAGTTCCAGGGCGCGATGACGCCGACGACGCCGAGCGGTTCGAGGAGGGTGACGTCGAGGCCGCCGGGGACCGGGATCTGGCGTCCGGTCAGGCGCTCCACGCCGCCCGCCGCGTAGTCGAGCAGATCACGGACGTTGCCCGCCTCCCAGCGGGCGTTGCCGAGGGTGTGTCCTGCCTCGCGGACCTCCAACCGGGCGAGTTCTTCGATGTGTTCGTCCACCACGACGGCGAAGCGGCGCAGCAGCCGGGCCCGGTCGGCGGGGGCGAGGGCCGCCCAGGCGGTCTGGGCGCGGGCGGCCCGTACGACGGCGGCGTCGACGTCCGCCGCGGACGCCGCCGGGACGGTGGCGACCACCTCTTCGGTGGCCGGGTTCAGTACCTGGAGCTGGTCGGACACGGCGGGCCTCACATGCGTTCGAAGGAGCGGCGCAGCTCCCAGTCGGTGACCGCGGCGTCGTAGGCGTCGGTCTCGACGCGCGCCATGTTCCGGTAGTGCGCGACGACCTCGTCGCCGAAGGCGGCTTGGGCGATGGGGCTGTTCTCCCACAGCTCGGCGGCCTCGCGCAGGGTGGTCGGGACGTGCTGGTACCCGGCGGTGTAGGCGTTGCCGGGGCAGGCATCGGGCAGCTGGAGCTTGTGCTCGATGCCGTACAGGCCCGCCGCCACCATGCCCGCGACCGCGAGATGGGGGTTGACGTCGCCGCCGGGGAGGCGGTTCTCGAAGCGCAGCGAGCGGCCGTGGCCGACCACGCGCAGGGCGCAGGTGCGGTTGTCGTGCCCCCAGGCGACGGCGGTCGGCGCGAAGGAGCCGGGCTGGAACCGCTTGTAGGAGTTGATGTGGGGGGCGTAGAGGAGGGAGAAGTCGCGCAGGGCCGCCAGCTGGCCGGCGAGGAAGTACCGCATGACCTCGGACATCCCGTCGGGTCCGGCCATGGCGTTGTCACCGGCCTCGTCCGCGAGCGAGAGGTGGATGTGGCAGGAGTTGCCCTCGCGCTCGTTGTACTTGGCCATGAAGGTCAGGGACATGCCCTCCTGGGCGGCGATCTCCTTGGCGCCGGTCTTGTAGACGGCGTGCTGGTCGCAAGTGACCAGGGCCTCGTCGTAACGGAAGACGATCTCGTGCTGGCCGGGGTTGCACTCGCCCTTGGCGGACTCGACGGTGAGTCCGGCACCGGCCATCTCGTTGCGGATGCGGCGCAGCAGGGGTTCGATGCGGCCGGTGCCGAGGACGGAGTAGTCGATGTTGTACTGGTTGGCCGGGGTCAGGCCCCGGTAGCCCGCGTCCCAGGCCTGCTCGTAGGTGTCCTTGAAGACGATGAACTCCAGCTCGGTGCCGACCTGGGCGGTGAGCCCGAGGCCGGCGAGGCGCTCCAGTTGCCGCCGCAGGATCTGGCGGGGGGCGGCGACGACCGGGGAGCCGTCCTCCCAGGCGAGGTCGGCGATGACCATGGCCGTGCCGGCGTTCCAGGGGACGCGGCGCAGGGTGGTCAGGTCCGCGTGCATCGCGAAGTCGCCGTAGCCGCGGTCCCAGGACGACATGGCGTAGCCGTCCACGGTGTTCATCTCGGTGTCGACGGCGAGCAGGTAGTTGCAGCCCTCGGTGCCGTGGTGCAGTACCTCGTCGAGGAAGAAGCGCGCGGCGAACCGCTTGCCCTGGAGCCGCCCCTGCATGTCCGGGAAGGCCAGGACGACGGTGTCGATCTCACCGCCGGCGACGAGGGCGTGCAGCTCCTCGACGCCGAGCGGCGCTGTGCGGTCTGCCACGGGAAAGCCTCCTTAAGGCTTCTTCGGTCAGCTCCGGAGCCATAAGGTATTGCTCAGAACCATTGCTTGGGAAGGGGGCACGGCCGGATGTCGGTGGAGACGGAACCGGGCCCGGAGGACCGGCTCACCCCGGTGCTGCGGCCGGTGCGGGCGGGCAACGGTTTCGAGGAGGCGCTGGAGCAGATCCTCCAGGTGGTCCGGCTCGGCCTGGTGCCGGGCGGCGAGCGGCTGCCCGCCGAGCGGGAGCTGGCGGAGCGGCTGGGGATCAGCCGGGTGACGCTGCGCGAGGTGCTCAAGGTGCTCCAGGACCAGGGCCTGGTGGAGTCCCGGCGCGGGCGGTACGGCGGAACGTTCGTGCTTCCGCGCGCGGACGCCGCCGGCGAGGACGAGCTGCGCCGCCGGATCGCCTCGGTGGACATCGAGGACGTGCTGCGCTTCCGGGAGGTGCTGGAGGTGGGCGCGGCCGGGCTGTGCGCGGCGCACGGCCTGACCGGGGAGCAGCGGGAGCGGCTGCGCCGGGCGCTGGCCCGCACCCGGGACGCGCCGCTGGGCGACTACCGGCGCCGGGACACGCTGCTGCACCTCACGCTGGCCGAGCTGTGCGGCTCGCCGACGCTGACCGCGCAGTACGCGGCGGTGCGGGCGACGGTGAACGAACTGCTGGACTGCATCCCGATCCTGGTCCGCAACCTGGAGCACTCGCAGCGGCAGCACGCGGCGCTGGTGGAGGCGGTGCTGGACGGGGACGCGGACGCGGCGCGGGAGATCATGCGGGAGCACTGCTCGGGCACCGCGGCCCTGCTCAGGGGGTTCCTGACGTGAGGCAAAGGTATGAGAACGGTCCATTGAAAGGGCGGGGCATGCCGGACAGGCCGCTGATCGGAGTCAGTACGTATCTGGAGACCGCCGCGCGCTGGGGCGTGTGGGAGCTGGAGGCGGCGCTGCTGCCGGCCGGCTATCCGCGGCTGGTGCAGCGGGCGGGCGGGCTCGCGGTGATGCTGCCGCCGGACGCGCCGGAGCACGCGGCGGCGACGGTGGCCCGGCTCGACGGGCTGGTGATCGCGGGCGGACCCGATGTGGAGCCGGTGCGCTACGGCGCCGAGCGCGACCCGCGGACGGGACCTCCGGCACGGGAGCGGGACGCGTGGGAACTGGCCCTGATCGAGGCCGCGTTGGCCGCGCGGGTGCCGCTGCTCGGGATCTGCCGGGGCATGCAGCTGCTGAACGTCGCGCTCGGCGGCACGCTGGTGCAGCATCTGGAGGGCCATGCCGAACTGGTCGGCATCTTCGGCCGGCACCCGGTCAAGCCGGTCCCGGGCACGCTGTACGCCGGTATCGCCCCGGAGGAGACGAGTGTGCCGACGTACCACCACCAGTCGGTGGACCGTCTCGGGGCGGGGCTCGTCCCGTCGGCCCATGCGGCGGACGGCACCCTGGAAGCCGTGGAACTGCCCGGGGAGCACTGGGTACTGGGCGTGCAGTGGCACCCGGAGATGGGTGAGGACGTGCGGGTGATGAGGGCGCTGGTGGAAGCGAGCCTCACGGCCACGCCCTGAAGGGAGAGCCCGGCGCGGCGCTCAGCCCCGGGTCAGATGCAGCAGGTCCCGCGCCGGACCCACCGGCCGGTGCCCCGTCGGCCACACCGCCCGCAGGTCCCGGGCCAGCGACACGTCCGCCACCGGGATGCTCACCAGGCGGCGCATGGACAGCTCCTCGCGGACGGCGAGTTCGCTCAGCACGGCGGGCCCCGCCCCGCTCACCGCCGCCGCCTTCACCGCCGTGGTGGAGGAGAGCTCGATCAGGGGGCGGGCCAGGCCACCCAGGGCCGTGTCCAGGACCTGCCGGGTGCCCGAGCCCTTCTCGCGGAGGATCAGCGGGGTGGCCGCCAGCTCCTCGGGGGTGAGCGGGCGCCGGCGGCGGGCCCAGGGGTGGCCGGGGGCGGTGACGACGATCAGCCGGTCGTGGGCGATGACCACCGAGTCCAGGCCGGTGGGGACCGTCAGGCCCTCGACGAAACCCAGGTCTGCCTCGTCGGCGAGCAGCCGTTCGGCCACCGCGGCCGAGTTGCCCGCGAGCAGCGACACCGCGGTGTCCGGGCGGCCCGCGCGCAGGGCCAGGAGCCAGCCCGGCAGCAGGTACTCGGCGATCGTCATGCTCGCCGCCACCCGCAGCCGGGAGTCCCGCCGGTCCCGCAGCGCCTGCGCGCCCACGTCGAATGCCTCCGCCGCCTCCACGATCCGCCGCGCCCAGTCGGTCACCAGCGCACCGGCGTCCGTCAGCCGTGAGCCCCGTGGTGAGCGGTCCACCAGCGCCACCCCGAGCTGCCGTTCCATCGACCGGATCCGGGAGCTGGCCGCGGGCTGGGTGATGCCCAGTTCCCGGGCCGCCCCGCCCAGACTGCCCAGCCGGGCCACCGCCAGCAGCAGTTCGAGGGCGCCGAGATCCGGGACTCGATGGGCCAGGGAGGTCGTCACCGCACTACTCATAAAGCCAGCTTATGCCCTCATAGAGACGTCCTCCCTGGTGGTGGGGGTCCTGGGGCGGGACGGTGGCAGCATGGTCACCGCCGCCCCGCCCCTCCCCCGTGCCCTGACCGTCCGTCACCTCGGACCGAACTGGTACGCCTCCGTGATGGGAACCGCCATCGTCGCCACCGCCGGCGCCGGGCTTCCCGTGCCCCGGCCGCTGTGCGCCGCCGTGTGGACGCTCTCCGCGCTCGCGCTGGCCGCCCTGCTCGCCGCCCGCGCCCTGCACTGGGTCCACCACCGCGACCAGGCCCGCGCCCACCTCATGGACCCGGCGACGGCTCCCTTCTACGGCTGCCTCGCCATGGCCCTGCTGGCCGTCGGGGGCGGCGCCCTGGCCGTCGGCCGGGACTGGATCGGCATCGAGGCGGCGGTCGCGCTGGACGTGGTGCTGTTCACGGCCGGCACGGCTGTCGGACTCGCGGCGGCGGTGGCCGTCCCGTACCTGCTGGCCGTACGGCATCGGGTGCAGCCGCGTCAGGCCACGCCGGTCTGGCTGCTGCCGCTCGTGGCGCCCATGGTGTCCGCGGCCCTCGGCCCGTCGCTGGTGCCGTACCTGCCCGCCGGACAGGCCAGGACGACGCTGCTGCTGACCTGTGTCGCGCTGTTCGGGCTGAGCCTGCTGGCGACCCTGCTGATGCTGCCGCTGGTCTTCGCGCGTCTGATCACCACCGGTCCGCTGCCGCTCGCGCTGACCCCCACCCTGTTCCTGGTGCTGGGTCCGCTCGGCCAGTCGACCACCGCGGTCGGCAACTTCGCCGATCACGCGCCGGGCGTCGTACCGGCCCCGTACAGCGAGGGCTTCGATGTACTGGCCGTGCTGTACGGCGTGCCGGTCATGGGCTTCGCGCTGCTCTGGCTCGGCTTCGCCACCGCCCACGTCGTGCGCGCCCGCCGGCGGGGCATGCGGTTCGCGATGACCTGGTGGGCCTTCACCTTCCCGGTCGGCACCTGCGTCACCGGCGCCGGGTCCCTGGCCCGGCACACCGGTCTGGTGGTCTACGACGGCTTGGCCGCCGTGCTCTACGCCGTCCTGGTCACCGCCTGGCTGACGGCCACGACAGGCACCGCACGCGGCCTCCTCACCGGCGCGCTGCTCGCGGGGCCACGCCCGGCGCGGCTCAGCGAAGCACTGCCCGCAGGGCCGCGCCCAGCACGTCCGGCGCCTCGGTCAGCGACGGGCCGTACCAGGTCAGGTGCCGCCCGCTGACCAGCGCGCAGGGCCGGCCGGGGAAGGCCTCGGGGCCGTCGTCGGGGGTGAAGCGGTAGGGCTCGTCCGGGAGGACGACGAGGTCGGGGGCCGCCGCCCGCAGCTCTTCCAGCGCGACGCGCGGATAGCGGTCCTCGTGCGTCGCGTACAGGTGGTCCACGCCGAGGCGGGCCAGGACGTCGCCGGCGAAGGTGTCGCGGCCCAGCACCATCCAGGGGCGCCGCCAGACCGGCACCACGGCGGTCGTACGGCGGTCGGGGGGCCGCAGCGCCGACCAGGTCCGCTCGGCCTCGTCGAGCCAGCGGGGCCGGGACGCGGTGCCGCAGGCGGTGAGCACCCGGTCCAGTTCCCGGAAGGCCCCCGGCACATCGCGGACCTCGGTCACGAGCACCTCGATCCCGGCCGCCCGCAGGGCCGCGAGGTCGGGGGCGCGGTTCTCCTCCTCGTTGGCGATCACCAGGTCGGGGGCGAGTGCGGCGATCCGCTCGATCCCGGGGTTCTTGGTGCCGCCGATCCGGGTCACGCCGAGGCTCGCCGGATGCGTGCACCAGTCCGTGGCGCCGACCAGGACGCCGGGGGCCGAGACCGCCACGGCCTCCGTCAGGGACGGCACCAGGGAGACCACGCGCATCAGCGCGGCCGGTCCTGGACCGCCTCGATGTGCTCGGCCACCGCGACGACCACCACCCGGGTCTCCGGCACCGTGGCCCGCCAGCGATGGCGGACCCCGCCGGTGAGGTACAGGGTGTCGCCGCGGCCGAGCCGGTAGGCGCGTCCCTCCGCCTCGATCTCCACGGCGCCGTCGGCGACGTACATCAACTGGTCGTTGCGGTACTGGAACTCGCGTCCCGCCTCATGGTCCCCGGTGAACTCCGAGGCGTGCATCTGATGGTGACCGCGCACCAGGGACCGCGTCCGCGGCTCGGGGGCCATCTCGGCGCCCTCCGAGCGGACCACGTCCACGCTGCACGCCGGGTCGGCCGCGGCGAGGAGTTCGACGGCCGTGGTGCGCAGGGCGTCGGCGAGCTTCTCCAGGGAGCTTCTGCTCGGGCGGGCGCGGTCGTTCTCCACCTGGCTCAGGAAGGGCACCGACAGGCCGCTGCGCTCGGCCACGACGGCGAGGGTGAGCTCCAGCGCGCGACGCCGCCGCCGTACGGCCGCGCCCACCCGCAGGGGCTGTTCTTTGTGGTCGCCCATCGCTCCGGCTCCCTCCTTCACCCGTCGTCCGGTGCCGACTCCTCTGGTGAGTTCTCTGCACCCTACGCATGTTCGGCAAACCGTTTCCCGCGCCCGTCACATCGACGGCACACGGCGGGAGCCGGACCTCACAGTTCGCGCCATCGTCCGGCCCCGGCCGGCCCGGCGCCGCGGGCACTGCCCGCCGCGCCGGCGCCCGGGTCCCGGGCGAAGCGGCAGGCAGGCCCGGTGAACGACATCCCCTCACCCTACTTGGCCGGATTTCGCGCACAGAAGAGAAGGCGGGCGTCCGGCACCGTCAGGTGTGCCGGACGCCCGCCGTATTCGGGGGTTCAGGCCGCGGGGGTCATGCGGTCGACCATCTCCGGGTGCTCTTCGAGCCACGCGGCGACGGCCTCCTCCTCATGCCCCTGGCCACGGTCCTTGATCTCACGCTCCAGGGTGCCGAGCTCGTCCTCGCTCATCCTGAAGTTCTTGATCCACTTCGTGAGCTGGGGGTACCTCTCGGGGAAGTCCTTGTTGGAGATCGTCCGGATCGTGTTGCCCTCACCGAAGAACTTCCGCGGGTCCTTCAGCTTGGTCAGCTCGTACTCGCTGTACGCCCAGTGCGGGGACCACAGCACGACGGCGATGGGCTCCTTCTTGGCGTAGGCGCGCTTGAGCTCGGCCAGCATCGCGGGCGTGGAGCCGTCGACGACCTCGTACTCGTCGTCCAGCCCGTACCCGGGGAGCACCTTGGTCTTGAGCAGGTTCATCTCCCCGGTGCCGGGCTCGATGCCGACGATCTTCCCGTCGAAGGTGTCCGCCTTGCCCTTCAGGTCCGCCAGCGAGTCGATGCCCTTCACATAGGACGGCACGGCGAGCTCCAGCGAGGTCGGCTCGTACCAGGTCCCCAGGTCGTGGAGGCTGTCCTTGCTCTTGTCCCAGTAGTTCTTCTGCGCGTACGGCAGCCAGGCGTCGAAGTTGAGATCGAGATCGCCGGAGGCGAGGCCGGTGTAGACGGGGCCGACGTCCATCTGCTTGAGGTTCAGCCGGTAACCGCGCCGCTCCAGGACGTTCTTCCACAGGTAGGTGACGGCGATGTCCTCGTCCCACGGGAACCAGGCCACGTCCAGCGGGCGCTTCGCCTCGGCCGGGGTCGCGGTGTTCTCGACCGGCGCGAGCTTGTCGACGAGCCCCGGCTGACCCTTCAGCCAGGCCCGTACGGCGTCCTGCTGCCGGCCCTTGCCGGCCTCGTTGATCTCCGACTCCAGGCCGGTGAGCTGCTCCTCGGTGAGCTCGAAGTCCTTCAGCCACTTACCGACGACCGGGTTCTCCTCGGCGAAGCCCTTGCGGGACAGGGTGTGCACCCCGTCACCCTCGCCCCAGGCGCCCTTGGGGTCCTTGAGCTTCTTCAGCTTGTAGTCGCTGTACGCCCAGTGCGGCGACCAGAGCGTGACGACGATCGGTTCCTTCTTGGCGTACGCCCGCTTGAGCTCGGCCAGCATGGCGGGCGTCGAGCTGTCGACGACCTTGAACTCCTGGTCCAGGCCGTACTCCTGCAGCACCTTGCTCTTGAGCAGGCTCATCATCCCGGCGCTGGACTCGATGCCGGTGATCCTGCCGTCGAACTGCCCGGCCTTGCCCTTGAGGTCCTCCAGCGAGTCGATGCCCTTCATATAGGCGGGCACGCTCAGTTCGAGGGAGGTCGGGCCGTACCAGGGGCCCAGGTCGTCCAGCTGGGAGCCGTACTTCTTCCAGTACTGCTCGTGGGTGGTGGGCAGCCAGGAGTCCGTCTGGAAGTCGATGTCGCCCTGGGCGAGGGAGGTGTAGAGGGGGCCCGCGTCGAACTGCTTGGCCTCGACCTCGTAGCCGCGCCGCTCCAGGATCTCCTTCCACAGGAAGGTGGAGGCGACGCCCTCGTCCCAGGGGATGTAGCCGATGCTGATCTTCTTGCCCTGGCCGACGTTGTCGCCGCCCGTGACCGGCTCGGTGTCGTCGGCGCCGCCGAAGACACCCATGCCGCCCGCGACCAGCGCGAGCACCACGACACCGACCACGGCGACGGAGGCGCGGGGGCGGTACGACCAGATCTTCAGGCCCTGGGCGGCGCGTGCCCGGGCGGCGGCGCGGCGGCCGAGCGGGGAGACCTGGGTGCCCAGCGCGCTGGTCATCCGGTCCAGGTAGATGGCGAGGATGACGATGGCGATGCCCGCCTCGGCGCCGAGGCCGATGTTGAGCTGGCCGATGGCCTCGTTGACGTCACCGCCGAGGCCGCCGGTGCCGACCATGCCGGCGATGGCCGCCATGGACAGGCCGAGCATGATGACCTGGTTGACGCCGGCCATCACGGTGGGCAGGGCCAGCGGGAGCTGGACGCGCAGCAGGGTGTCGCGCGGGGTGGTGCCGAAGGCCTCCGCGGCCTCGACGAGTTCCTTGTCGACCTGGCGGATGCCCAGCTCGGTCATGCGCACACCGGGGGCGAGCGCGAAGACGAGGGTGGCGACGATGCCCGCGGCGGCGCCGCTGCCGAAGAAGAGGATCGCCGGGATCAGGTAGACCATCGCCGGCAGTGTCTGCATCAGGTCCAGGCCGGGCCGCACGATGGCGCTGACCCGGCTGGAGCGCGCCGCCCAGATGCCGAGCGGCACCGAGATCACCAGCGCGATCAGGGTGGCGACCAGGACCAGCGACAGGGTCACCATCGCGTCCTCCCACAGATCGAGGGAGATCACGAAGGCGAAGCCGACGAAGGTGAGGACCCCGGCGAGGGTGCCGCGCAGCCAGCACGCGATCACCGTGAAGATGCCGGTGAGCAGCAGCGGCTCGGGCGCCTGGAGGACGGCGTCGACGCCCTCGTAGGCGCCGCGGAAGACCTGCTCCAGGAAGTCGAACAGCCAGCCCATGTGGGTGGTGAGCCACTCGACCGCGTCGTTGACCCATGAACCGAACTCGATCCTAGGCACCGGCGGTCACCTTCTCCGCGTCCTTGTCCCGGGGGGCCGGGCACGGCTCGGGTTCGGCGGTCTCGTCGCCGAGGAAGCCCACGAGGCGCTGCCGGGGTACGACGCCGACCAGCTGCTTGTCCCCGTCCAGCACCGCGACCGGGTGGGAGAGGCGGGCGCTGAGGGCGCACAGGTCGTGGAACGGGGTGTCGGGGCTCGCGGTCGCGCAGGCGCAGTCGGCCTCGTCGCCGCGGACCTCGCGGTTCATGACGGAGGAGGCGGTGAGCACCCGGGAGCGGTCGACGTCCTGGGTGAAGGAGGCGACGTAGTCGTCGGCGGGGCGCACCAGGATGTCCTCGGCGGTGCCGATCTGGACGATGCGGCCGTCGCGCATGACGGCGATGCGGTCGCCCAGGCGCATGGCCTCGTTGAGGTCGTGGGTGATGAAGACGATGGTCTTCTTCAGCTTCGTCTGCAGCTCCAGCAGCTGGTCCTGCATGTCACGGCGGATCAGCGGGTCCAGCGCGCTGAAGGACTCGTCCATCAGCAGCAGGTCGGCGTCGGTGGCGAGCGCGCGGGCGAGGCCGACGCGCTGCTGCATGCCGCCGGACAGCTCGTCGGGCCAGGACTTCTCCCAGCCCTTCAGGCCGCACAGTTCGAGGGCCTCGGTGGCGCGCGCGAGCCGCTCCGCCTTGGGGACGCCCTGGACCTCCAGGCCGTAGGCGGCGTTCTCGACGACACTGCGGTGCGGGAAGAGCGCGAAGTGCTGGAAGACCATGCTGATCTTCCTGGCCCGGACCTCGCGCAGCTCGCGGGGGCTGAGCGCGGTCAGGTCCTGGCCGTCGAAGCGGACCTGTCCCGCGGTCGGCTCCAGCAGGCCGTTGAGCATCCGCAGCAGCGTGGACTTGCCGGAGCCGGACAGGCCCATGACGACGAAGATCTGGCCCGGTTCGACGGTGAAGGAGGCGTCGATGACGGCCGCGGTGGTGCCGTCGGCGCGCAGCTCCTCCCGGTCGGCTCCGGCTCGGAGCCGCTCCACTGCCTCGTCCTGTCGTCTCCCGAACACCTTGTGCAGATGTTCGGCTTCCAGCCTGGCTGACACGCGTACCTTCTCGTTCTCGACGGCAAAGAGCTCGATAAAGCTCAACAAAGAGAGAGCGACGCGGCGCACGAGGCGGCATCGCTCCGGGGCGGCGCCTGCCCTTCTTCGTCGGACACAAACGCACAAGTGTTCCAGCCCACAGCTGACGCGCCTGACGCAACCCGTTGCGCCGGGACAGCCCCTTGTCAGTGGGGTACGGCATGATGCGGGGCGTGACCGGACGACTGATGCTCCTCGACACCGCCTCGCTCTACTTCCGCGCCTACTTCGGCGTGCCGGACTCCGTGAGGGCACCGGACGGCACCCCGGTGAACGCCGTGCGCGGGCTGCTGGACTTCATCGACCGCCTGGTGAAGGACCACCGCCCGGACGCCCTGGTGGCCTGCATGGACGCCGACTGGCGGCCGCAGTGGCGGGTGGACCTGATCCCCTCGTACAAGGCGCACCGGGTCGCCGAGGAGCGTGAGGCCGGCCCCGACGAGGAGGTCGTGCCGGACACGCTCTCGCCGCAGGTGCCGGTGATCGAGGCGGTCCTGGACGCGCTCGGCATCGCGCGCGTGGGGGTCGCGGGGTACGAGGCGGACGATGTGATCGGCACGTTCACCGCGCGGGCGAAGGGCCCGGTGGACATCGTCACCGGGGACCGCGACCTGTACCAGCTGGTGGACGACGCGCGGGGGATCCGGGTGCTGTATCCGCTCAAGGGCGTGGGCACGCTCCAGCTCACCGACGAGGCGTGGCTGCGCGAGAAGTACGGCGTCGACGGCCGCGGGTACGTGGATCTGGCGCTGCTGCGCGGCGACCCGAGCGACGGCCTGCCGGGTGTGCCGGGCATCGGGGAGAAGACGGCGGCCAAGCTGCTCACCGAGTTCGGGGACCTGGCCGGGATCATGGCGGCGGTGGACGATCCGAAGTCGAAGCTCACCCCGGCGCAGCGCAAGCGGCTAGACGAGGCGCGACCGTATGTCGCGGTGGCGCCGACGGTCGTGCGGGTCGCGGACGACGTACCGCTGCCGGACGTGGACACCGCACTGCCGCGCACTCCGCAAGATCAGGCTGCGCTCCAGGGGCTGGCGGAGCGCTGGGGGCTCGGGGGATCTTTGCAGCGTCTGCTGACGACGCTGGCGGCGTGAAGGGCGTTCCCCCATCGAGTGAATGAGGTTCGGTGGGCTGGGAATTCGTCCCTTGAGTTCTCCTTCACTCGCTTTGCCGCAGGAACCATTCGGCGGACCGAGGTGCTAACTTAGGTAACCCTAAGCTTATTCGAGGGAGGCCGTCATGGCAGAACGCCCTGCCCGCAAGCCGCGCAAGCCCCACTCCGCGCAGGTCGTCCGTACCGAACGGCTGACCCCGCACATGCAGCGCGTGGTGCTCGGCGGGGAGGGCCTGGCCGACTTCTCGGCCGACACCTGCACGGACCACTACGTGAAGCTCCTCTTCGGGCCCGACGGGGTCACCTATCCGGAGCCCTTCGACCTGGAGCGGATCCGGGCGGAGTTCCCCCGCGACCAGTGGCCGGTGACCCGCACCTACACCGTGCGCGCCTGGGACCCCCAGCACCACGAACTGATGCTGGACTTCGTGATCCACGGCGACGAGGGCCTCGCGGGACCCTGGGCCCTGCGCGCCCGGCCCGGCGAGACCGTGCGGTTCATGGGCCCGGGCGGCGCCTACGCCCCGGACGCCACCGCGGACTGGCATCTGTTCGTCGGCGACGAGAGCGCCCTGCCGGCCATCGCCTGCGCCCTGGAGGCACTGCCGGCCGGCGCGACGGCGTACGCCTTCGTGGAGGTCGCGGGCCCGGAGGAGGAGCAGAAGATCGACTCCGACGTGACCGTGAGTTGGCTGCACCGCGGGGACCGCCCGGTCGGCGCGGCCGTGACCGAGGCCGTCCGCGCGCTGCCCTTCCCGGAGGGCCGGGTGCACGCCTTCGTCCACGGCGAGGCGGCCTTCGTGAAGGACCTCCGTCGCCTGCTCCGCGTCGAACGGGAGATCCCCCGCGAGGACCTGTCGATCTCCGGCTACTGGCGCCTCGGCCACAACGAGGACGGCTGGCAGGCCTCGAAGCGGGAATGGAACGCCCGAATCGAGGCAGAACAGGAAGGCAAACCGGCCGCCTGATCCCAGGGGGGACGAGCCGGGTCCCACCACGGGCCCCCGCCCCACCCCACCGCAGGCCCGTGCCTTGAGCCCACCGCAGGCCCGTGCCCTGAGCCCCACCCCGGGCACCCTGCCGTGAGCCCCACCGCGGGCGCGTACCCTGAGCCCCACCTCGGGCCCCCTGCCGTGAGCCCCACCGCAGGCCCGCCGCGGGAGACGCCACGGCGGAAACGCTGCCTGAGCCCTTCGGACACGCCCTATACCCCACCGCAGACCCGCCGCCAGAGCCCCGCGGACACACCCTCCACGCTCCACCGCTGGACCACCGCGCGAGCCCCACCCCAGGGCAACCAACTCAGCCCCACCACGGCCTCCGGCCGAGCCCCTCACGCGGGCCGCTGCAAGGCCCCACCACAGGCCCGCCGCCACACCCACCGCGGACACCCCCTAGCGCCCCACCAAGGGTAACCGCCAGAGCCCCACCGCAGGGCAGCCGCCTCACGCCTCCACGAACCTACCGCAGCCCCCCACCCGTACCCTTGATCGTCATGCGACGCCGGATCCCTCCTCCGCCCTCCCCGCTCCCCCAGCGCGACGGGGTCGATCCGGTGCGGGTGCGGTTGCCGGGTGGGGGTGGCTGGGCCACCGTGCGGGAGCATCTGGTGGAGCGGCTCGCCGCCGGGGACGGGGTCATCGACCAGATGTTCGAGGCGGGGCTGTTCGTCGGGGCCGACGGACGGCCCGTCGAGGGCGACGCCCCCTACGTGCCGGGGATGTTCGTGTGGTTCCACCGCGAGCTGCCGGACGAGGCACCCGTGCCGTTCCCGCTGGAAGTCGTCCACCGCGACGAGCACATCGTCGTCGTCGACAAACCGCACTTCCTCGCCACCACCCCCCGCGGCAGCCACATCAAGGAGACCGCGCTGGCCCGGCTGCGGCGCGAGCTGCAGCTGCCGACGCTCGGCGCCGCGCACCGGCTCGACCGCCTCACCGCCGGACTCGTGCTGTTCACCGTCCGCCCCCAGGAACGGGGCGCCTACCAGACGCTGTTCCGCGACAAACGGGTCCGCAAGGAGTACGAGGCTGTCGCGCCGTACGACTCCTCCCTCACCCTGCCCACGACCGTGCGCAGCCGGATCCTCAAGGAGCGCGGGGAGCTTGCCGCCCGGGAGGTGGCGGGCGAGCTCAACGCCGTCAGCCGGGTCGAACTGGTCGAGCACCGGGGCGACGGACTCGGACGGTACCGGCTGTTGCCCGCCACCGGGCAGACCCACCAGCTGCGGGTCCACATGAACGCCCTCGGCATCCCCATCCTCGGCGATCCGCTCTACCCGGTGGTGGCCGCCCCCGTACCGGCCGGTGACTTCCGGCGCCCGCTGCAACTGCTCGCGCGGGCACTGGAGTTCACCGATCCGGTCACGGGGGCGGAGCACCGCTTCCGCAGCGGCCGGGTGCTCGGGGCCTGGGCGTCGTACGGCACCTGGGCCGGTCAGTAACCCCTCCACCAGCGGACCAGGCGGCGCCATGCGCCCGGCCGGCGGGGCGGTTCGGGCGTGCGGACCGGCGGCGGGACAACGGGCACCGGCTGGGGTGCGGGCGCCGGCTGGGACACGGAACCGGGCTGCAGCGCGGGCGCCTGATGGGACACGGAACCCGGCAGCGGACGCGACCCCGTGCTGATCTGCCACGCCGGACGCGGCGCCGGTACCTGGTTGAGGCTCGGCTTCATCGTCACGTCCTGCTGCGGCTTCGGCTCGAACCGGACCGGGAGCTCCACCAGGTGCCGGGAGGAGATCGACTGACGCCAGGTCAGCTCCTCCTCGGCGCAGTCGAGCCGGACGTCCGGCAGGCGCATCAGCAGCGCGTCGACGCCGACGTCGGCGATGCCACGGGCGATGTCCTGGCCGGGACATTCGTGCGGACCCCCGCCGAAGGCGAGATGGGACCGGTTTCCCTGCATGTTGGCGGCGAGGTCGGGCCGGACCCGCGGGTCGACGTTGCCCGGTGCGATGCCGAAGAGCAGACCGTCGCCCTTGCGGATGCGCTGCCCGCCCAACTCCGTGTCGTGCTTGGCGTAGTAGGCGAAGACGGTGCTGAACGGCGGCTCGTCCCACAGGGACTGCTCGACCGCCTCGGGCACCGTCATCTGGCCGCCGTTCAACTGCGCACGGAAACCGGGGTCGGTGAGGACCATGCGCAGCACATTGGCGAGGAGGTTCGCCGTGGCCTCGTAGGCCGCCATCAGCACGACCCAGAGGTGCTTGGTGACCTCGTCGTCGGTGAGCCGGGCCGGGTGGCTCATCAGCTGGCTGGCGAAGTCGTCGGCGGGCTCGACCCGGCGGCGCTCGGTGAGCCGCTGCAGGGCGCCCATCACGTACGCGTGACTGGCGATGGCGGTCTCGGTGCCGCGCAGCATGTCGCGGGTGGCCTGCACGATCCGGTCGTTGTACTCCTCGGGCATGCCGAGGATCTCGCACATCACCGCCATCGGCAGATGCTCGGCGAACTGGCCGACGAGATCCGCCCTGCCCTGCTCGCAGAACTGGTTGACCAGGCGCTGGGTGGACCGGTTGATGTACCGCCGGATGCCGCGGTGGTCGATGGTGGACATGGCGCCGGTGACCGCGCCGCGCAGCCTGAGGTGCTCGTCGCCCTCGGCGTAGGAGCAGATCGGCTCCCAGGCGATGTGCGGCATCAGGGGGTGGTCGGGCTTGACCATGCCCTCCAGCAGCGGGGTCCAGATGCGGCTGTCCCGGCAGAACTGCGAGGGGGTGCGGAGCATGTGCATGTTCTCGGCGTGGCCGAGCACCACCCACATCGGCACGTCGTCGTGGAGCAGCACCGGCGCCACCGGGCCGTGCTCCTCGCGCAGTTCCTCGTACAGCTCGTCCAGGTCCTCCGCGTCGGGACCGTAGAGCCGGCGCAGTCCCCCTGGCCCGAGGCGATGGGCGGGGCAACCGGGCGGCGGGCCGGACCGCGGGTCGTCCGTGCCGGTCAGGGAGTGGGATTCAGGCGTCACGTGGTCGCTCCGAAGTGGATCCGGTGTCGGGGGAGTTCGGGATACGCCGGTCAGGTCAGCGCGCCCGTCATGGCGAGCGAGTGCAGGAAGCGCATCAGGGTCATGAGGGTGTCCCGGCTGGAGGCGCGGCGGCGGGCGTCGCACTCCACGATGGGGATCTCCGGGGGCAGGTCGAGCGCCTGCCGCAGTTCCTCGACGGGGTAACGGGGCGCGTCCGGGAAGGAGTTGACGGCGACCACGAAGGGCACGCCGCGCTCCTCGAGTCGCCCTATGACGTCGAAGCTGACCTCCAGCCGGCGGGTGTCGATCAGCACGACCGCGCCCAGCGCGCCCTCGAACAGGCCGTTCCACAGGAACCAGAAGCGCTCCTGGCCGGGGGTGCCGAAGAGATAGAGCACCAGCTTCTCGGTGATGCTGATGCGGCCGAAGTCCATGGCGACGGTGGTGGCGGTCTTGGTGTCGGAACCGAAGTTGTCGTCGACGCCGATCCCGGCCTGCGTCATGGTCTCCTCGGTGGTCAGCGGCCTGATCTCGCTGACCGAACCGACCATGGTCGTCTTGCCGACGCCGAAACCGCCCACGATCACGATCTTCACCGCGGCCTGTGCCGTCTGCGGCAGCCGGTCCTCGGCGCGTGGTCCCGGGATGGTGTCAGAGCTTTTGAAGTCCATGCATCACCGCTTCGAGGAGGGAACGGTCGGCGACCGACTGCCGCACCAGCGGCTTGTGCGCCTGCACCAGTTCGTCCGCCAGCATGTCGGTGAGCACCACGGTCACCACGCTGAACGGGAGGTTGAGATAGGCGGACAGCTCGGCCACCGACAGGGGGGCCGTGCAGAGCCGGAGCAGCGCCGTCTGCTCGGGCGTCGCGGAGGGCGGTGGATCGGCGCGCGCCGTGATTAAGGTCACCAGGTCGAGGTCGGCGCGCAGCTCACCGTCGCCGCCGACCACGAACATCCGCTCGGGGTTCCTGCGCTCGCCCTCTTTGGCCGGCTGCGCGACGGGCGGTGGCGTCGGGGACCGCCGCCGGCGTTGCGGAGGAGTCATACGGTCTGCCCATTGCGCCGGGGCGGGCTGGTCAGATGCGGTCCGATCCGGTCCACCAGGTCCCGCATGCGGTTGCTCATCAGACCGGGTTCGGCGAACGTGTCGGAGAGCACCGCGAGATAGGCGTTGGGCCCCGCGGCCATCAGATAGAAGTAGCCGCGGTTGATCTCGATGATGACCAGCTTCATCTTGCCGTCGCTGTCCGGGATCTCGTGCGCGACGGCGCTCGCCAGGCTCTGCAGGCCGGCGCAGGCCGCGGCGACCCGGTCGGCGGCGTCGGGATCGCCGCCGTGCCGGGCGATGCGCAGGCCGTCGGCGGAGAGCACGACGATCATCTCGATGCCGGGTACGCCGTCGGCCAGATCCTTGAGCATCCAGTCGAAGTTGGCTCGCTGCTGGATCACTTGAGGTCCCCCTCGTCATCGGCCGGGGCGTGGGCCGGTTCATTGGTCGGCTGGCGGAATGCGTTGGGATCGGGATCGCGCTTGAGGCCCTCCCAGAAGGCCTCCACCCACAGTCCGGGGGGCGTGTCGTCCTCCGGCGCCGGCTCGGGGGCGGGCGGCTTGATGGCGTCGCCCCACACGGGCTTCTCGCCGCGGGCGATGCGTTCCTGGTCCTCGCGTTCGAGCTTGGCCTGCTGGGCGATGCGCTCGCTGAGCGGGGTCTTGACCCGGCTGCGGCGCTGCGGCAGACCGCCCGGCGTCCACTCGGTGACGACCGGGACGTCGTCTTCCAGGGAGAGCCCGGCGGGGATGCGCGGGTTGGTGGGGCGGCGCGTCTTGGGCTTGCGCTTGGGGCCTTCGAGCGCGCCGAGCTCCGGCAGGGGGGCGGCGGTGGCACCGATGCCGTGGGCGTAGCCGGGGGCGGGTTCGGTGGTGATCATCTCGCGCGGCACGATGAGGACGGCGCGGACGCCGCCGTACGCCGACGTGCGCAGCGACACCTGCATGTCGAAGGCGGTGCACAGCCGGCCGACGACGGCGAGGCCGAGGCGCGGGGTGTCGCCGAGCTCCTGGAGGTCGATGCCGGCCTTGGCGGCCTCCAGCATGCCCTCGACCTTGGCGCGGGCCTCTTCGCTGAGGCTGACGCCGGCGTCCTCGATCTCGATGGCGACGCCGGTCTGCACCTCGCTGGCGGTGACGTGCACCTTGGTCTGCGGCGGCGAGTAGCGGGTGGCGTTGTCGAGGAGTTCGGCGGCCGCGTGGATGACCGGCTCGACGGAGATACCGCGGATGTTGACCTTGCAGATGTTGTCGAGCGAGATGCGCCGGTACTCCAGGATGCGCGACATGGCGCCGCGCAACACGCTGTAGAGCGCGACGGGTTCGGGCCACTGACGGCCCGGGCGGCCGCCGCCGAGGACGGAGATGGAGTCGGCGAGCCGGCCGATCAGCGCGGTGCCGTGGTCGATGCGCAGCAGGTCGTCGAAGACCTCGGGGTTGCGGCCGTGGTCCTCCTCCATCTCGAGGAGTTCCTTGTTCTGCTGGTGCACGATCGCCTGGACGCGGCGGGCGATGTTGACGAAGGAGCGCTGGGCGGAGTCCCGCAGCTGTTCCTCGTGATCGATGATGTAGAGCACGCGCTCGATCAACGACAGTTCGGGCGGGGTGAGTTCACGGTAGGACGGGTCGAGTTCACCCAGGTGGTGAATCACCTCTGCGGGCGAATTGCCGCGGTGCATGTAGTCGATCGCGACGGGCACGATCTCCCGGGCGAGCCGGTCCATCTGGTACTCGTGGGCGGCGACCCGCCGCTCCAGATACGCGGTGTTGCGGGCGTGCTCCTCGCGCGCGCCGCGCAGGGCGCGGCCGCGGCGTACGACTTCGGCCGCCGTGGCGATCACCAGGACCGTGGCGACGGCGCCGCACCAGCCGACGGCCGCCCGGGCCGGCCCCGTCACCAGGGCGGCGGCGGCTCCGGTCGCCGCGGCCATCAGTATGGCGGGCGGCAACAGCACGCGCGCGTACGGCAGTTCACGCCGTCGTGGCTGGGCGGCGGGAGGGGGTTGAACACTCACCATGTGGGCCCTCTGAAAGGAATCGGCTGGGAGTCGGGGGAACTTGCAGGGGGGTACGTCATGGAACGTTCTGTATCTACGGGAGGTTTGGGGAACAAGCGCACGAATACGCCTCAACTCGGTGCGCTGCGGGCGAGCTTAGTCCGACCGGATCATCGCCGTGTCATATTCAGCAAGCACCTGAAATCACCCCCGTGGCAGGAGTACTCTCAACTCCATTTGCACGCTGGGGAATCACTCGCACACGCCGTGTCACGGCGTACGCCGGTGCGAAAACACTCACCGTGACGAGTGAACGCGCTCCCGTGGAACGCGAAGGGCGGGGGGGGGGACCGGCTACCGGGTGCCGCCCCCCCCCGCGCGGCCCCCCGGGAGGGCGGGGCGGGACACATGGGGAGAGCGT
>NZ_JBSFVD010000009.1:0-243686 GCF_053592135.1 Streptomyces sp. NPDC002784
AACGGCCGCAACAACGCCAGCATGTCCCAGGTGTTCCTGGCCATCTTCCTGATCCTGCTCGTCGGCATCGCCATCGACCTGCTGATCTTCAGCCCGCTGGAGCGCTGGGTGCTGCGCACCCGCGGTCTGCTCGCGAGGAGTTGAGTCCCATGCGCCACCAGCCGGTCCTCCTCGTCATCGCGCACGGCAGCCGCGACCCGCGGCACGCCGCGACCGTGCACGCCCTCGTACGACGGGTGCGCTCGGCGCGGCCCGGACTGCGCGTGGAGACCGGCTTCCTGGACTTCAACATCCCCACCGTGCAGGGTGTGCTGGAATCCCTCGCGGCGGAGGGCGTGCGCGATGTCGTGGCGCTGCCGCTGCTGCTGACCCGCGCCTTCCACGCGAAGGCGGACATCCCCGCGGTGCTGCGGGACGCGCCCCGGCGGCTGCGGATCCGGCAGGCGGAGGTGCTCGGCCCCTCCCCGCTGCTGCTCGCGGCGCTGGAGCGGCGGCTGTACGAGGCGGGTCTCACGCCCGCCGACAAGTCCTCGACCGGGGTCGTGCTGGCCTCGGCGGGGTCCACCGACCCGGAGGCGAGCGCGGTGATCGCAGACATCGCGCGGGAGTGGCGGCGCACCGGTTGGTGTGCCGTGCGGCCCGCGTTCGCCTCCGCATCCCTGCCCCGCACCGAGGACGCGGTACGGGAACTGCGGGCCCTCGGCTGCGCGCGGGTGGCCGTCGCGCCGTACGTCCTCGCGCCCGGCTTCCTGCCGGACCGGATCGCGCGGGGCGCCGCCGGGGCGGACGTCCTGGCCGACGTCCTCGGCCCGGCGCCGGAGGTCGCGCGGCTGCTGCTGGACCGCTACGACGCGGCTCGGGTACCGGTACTGGCGGCCGTGGGCGCCTGACGGCGTCTCCCGGGAGCGGGCTGCCTACCCTCCGGTCATCTCCACCAGCTTGACCACGGTGTTCCAGTTCCGGGTGGTCGCGGTGACGCCCTTGTTCAGGCGCGGCCTGGCCAGCTGCTCGGCGAGCTTGGAGCGGCCGAGGCCGTTCGGGGCGTACAGGTACAGGCAGCGCTCGCCGAGCCGGAACTCCTCCGGCAGGAAGGCGGCCGGGTCGATCTCGGCGAAGCGCTCGGCGGTGACCGGCTCGGAGAAGTACGTGACGTGCAGCTGCTTGCCCTCCAGCTCGGCGGCCGGGAAGGGACAGCCCTCGGCGACCGCCGCCAGATAGGCGTGGTCGCGGACGATGACGTCCACCGCGAACCCGAACCGCTTCTCGACCGCCCGCGTGATCTCCGCGGCCCAGGACTCCTCGTCGCCGCGCGCGGCGGAGAAGACGGCCTGGCCGCTCTGGAGGTAGGTGCCCACGTCGTCCAGGCCGAGCCCGGCCATCAGGACGCGCAGCTCCGCCATCGGGACCTTCTTGGCGCCGCCCACGTTGATGCCCCGCAGCAGCGCCGCATACCTCGTCGTCATCCGCACACCATAAGGCGACCGGCGTGCTGCGCGGGGGTGGGCAGTCGGCACATAGATGTAAGGGGCTTCCTCCTCCCCAGTGGGGAGGAGGCGGGGTCCAGGGGGATGATTCCCGCCGCGTTCAGCTCACCGATCAGCACGACGAGATGCCCTTATCCGCCGCATACCTTCGAAGCGGAAGGTGGCGGCAGGGGGCTGTCACCGCATACGAGGGGGCAAGCCCGTCATGGGGAACGGAGACATACGGGTGCGGGGTCTGGCCGCCCGGGCAGGCGGCTGGAGCGTCCGGCACCGATGGGCTGCCGTCGGCATCTGGGTGCTGTTCGTCGTCCTGGCGATGGGGCTCGGTTCGGCGACCGGCCGGGTGGACGTGGACGAGAGCCAGGCACTCAAGGGCGAGACGAAGACCGCCGCGCAGATCATCGACGACTCCGGGATCGACGAGCCGGCCGGCGAGACCGTCCTGGTGCAGGCGAAGGACGCCGGCCTGAAGGCCACCGACACCGAGTTCCGTGCCGCGGTCACCGCGGTGATGGACGCGGTCGAGGCGACCGGCGAGGTCACCGGCATCACCTCGCCGTACGACGCGGACACCCTCTCCGAGGACGGCCGCAGCGCGCTGGTGCAGTTCGACATGCGCGGTGACGCGGAGACCGCGAGCGAGCGGGTCGAGCCGGTGCTGAAGGCGGTGGCCGAGGTCCAGAAGGACCATCCGGCGCTGACGATCGAGGAGATCGGCGCCGCCAGCATGATGAAGACGTTCGACGACGCCTTCGGGGACGACTTCAAGAAGGCCGAGTACTCGGCCGTGCCCGTGGCCCTCGGCATTCTGCTGATCGCCTTCGGCGCGCTCGTCGCGGCGCTGCTGCCGGTGCTCCTGGCGATCACCGCGATCATGGCGACGATGGGTCTGATGGGCATCGTCAGCCATGTCATGCCGATGGGCGATGTCGCCAACTCGGTGATGCTGCTGGTCGGTCTGGCCGTCGGCGTCGACTACTGCCTGTTCTACCTGCGCCGCGAGCGGGAGGAGCGGGCCGCCGGCAAGGACCCGCAGACGGCGCTGCGGATCGCCGCCGCCACCAGCGGCCGGGCGATCGTGGTCTCCGGTGTCACGGTGTGCGTGGCGATGGCGGGCATGCTGTTCACCGGTATCGCCGACTTCGAGGCGATGGGTCTCGCCTCGCTGATCGTGGTGGCGGTCGCCATGGTCGGTTCGGTGACCGTGCTTCCCGCGATGCTGTCGCTGCTGGGGCACCGGGTGGAGAAGGGCCGCATTCCCTACCTGCACCCGGAGAGCAAGCTGCGCCGCAAGCGCGGCAACGTCAACCGGGACAGCCGCCTGTGGACGGCCGTCCTCGGCACGGTGCTGAAGCGGCCGCTGATCTCGACGGTCGTCGCGACCGGCGCGCTGCTCGCGGTCGCCGCTCCCGCGGTCGGCATGAAGACCCAGAACCTCACGCTGGACCAGGAGTTCGGCGACTCGCTGCCCATCGTGCAGACGTACAACCGGGTCAACGACGCCTTCCCCGGCGGCTCCGAGCCGGCCGAGGTGGTCGTCAAGGCGGACGACATCAACGCCCCCGAGGTGCAGAGCGCGCTCGCCGACTTCAAGCGGGAAGCCGTGGACTCGGGTGCCTCGCGCGGCCCGGTCGAGATCAAGCTGCACGACGAGCAGAACCTCGCCTTCGTCTACGTCCCGCTGGTCGGCGGCTCCGACCTCGACAAGGCGGGCGAGAACCTGGAGAAGCTGCGCGACGAGGTCCGTCCGGCCACGCTCGGCAAGGTCGACGGCCTTGAGGCGCCCATCACCGGACAGGTGGCGGGCAGCCACGACTTCAACAACCAGCTGGCCGGAGCGGTCGTCCCGGTCTTCGCGTTCGTGGTGGTCTTCGCCTTCCTGCTGATGCTGCTGTCCTTCCGCTCGCTGACGATCGCGATCACCTCGATCGCGCTCAACCTGCTGTCGGTGGGCGCGGCCTACGGCATCCTGGTCGGCGTCTTCCAGCACGGCTGGGGGGCGTCCCTGGTGGGCGCGGAGGGTGTCGGCGCCATCATCAGCTGGCTGCCGCTGTTCCTCTTCGTGATCCTGTTCGGCCTGTCGATGGACTACCACGTGTTCGTGGTCTCCCGGATCCGCGAGGCGCGGCTGAAGGGCCGTACGACGAACGAGGCGATCAAGCACGGGGTGGTCACCACGGCGGGTGTCGTCACCAGCGCCGCGGTCATCATGGTCGCCGTGTTCGGGATCTTCGGCACACTGTCCATGCAGTCCATGAAGCAGATGGGCGTGGGCCTGGCGGCCGCGGTGCTCATCGACGCGACGATCATCCGGGGTGTGCTGCTCCCGGCGGTCATGGCGCTGCTGGGCGAGCGCAACTGGTACCTGCCGAAGTGGCTGGAGCGCCTGCCGGACCTGACGCACGACGAGGCGCCGGAGGCGGTCGCCCAGCCGGCGCGGGACGACGAGGGGGAGCGCGTCCCGGTCTGATCCGGACCGCATGAACACGAGGGCCCGTCGGTCACGGGGGAACCGACGGGCCCTCGGCTGTGCTCACCGGGCGGGGAGTTCGGCCTCGATGAGGTCGGCCGCCCGTCGGGTGCCGCCCTCCTCGGCCATCCGCGCCGCGATGTCCTTCAGCCGCGCGGCCACCTCCGGGTCGTCGACGAGGGCGAGCGCGGTCTCCCGCAGCGCCTCGGCGGTCGCCTCCCCGGTGGACAGCTGCCGGGCCACACCGAGCGCCTGGAGCATCTCCGCGTTGCCGAACTGATCGACGGCCTGCGGTACGGCGATCATCGGGGTGGCCGTGGCCATCCCCTCCTGGCTGCCGCCCGCGCCGGCGTGGGTGACGAACAGGTCGGCCTGCTTGAGCACGGCCAACTGCGGGACCCACGACCGCACTTCGACGCCGGCCGGTACGTCCCCCAGCTCGGCGGGGTCGACATGCCGGCCGATCTGGAGCACCAGGTGCCAGCCGGGCAGCTCCCCGAAGGCCTTGACGCACTCCCGGTAGAAGCCGGGCTGCTTGGTGAAGGAGGAGCCCAGCGAGACGAGGACGACCTTCTCGGCCCCGGCGGGCCGCTGCCACTCCCCCTCGGCGCCGCGGTCGCCCTGGCAGGCGCCCACGAAGGAGTACACCGACTCGTCGACCCGGTCGGCGTTCGGCTGCAGCACCTTCGGGATCAGGACCAGCGAGCGGTCGGGGCGGCCCGCGAACCGATCCGGGTGCAGGGTGATGCCGTTCTCCTCCAGCCAGGACTGGAAGCGGGCGTAGTAGGCCCGGCCCCGTTCGGTCCTCTTCGGCTCCGCCCACATCGGCTCGGCGACCTCCTCCTCGTAGCCCTCCCAGGCGACGAGGTTCGGTGAGAGCGAGACGCAGGGGACGCCCCAGCGGTGGGCGAGGACGCGGGCGGGGTAGGCGGTGATGTCGTGCAGGACGAGGTCCGGCTCGTCGCCCCGGTAGGCCTCGACGAGCTGGGGCAGCGCCTGGATCGCGTCGGCCAGGAACGGCTCGACGTTGTCCAGCAGGGTGCTGCCCCAGGCCGCCGGGTCGGCGTCGGGGCCGGGCAGGGTGGAGTGCCACGGCTTCGGCTCGGCGCCGGTGTCGGCGACCTTCTCGGCGAACGCGGGCGGGATCGCGTAGGTGACCCGGTGTCCGCGCGCGACGAGCTCACGGATCACTTCGAGGCTCGGGTTCACGTGGCCGTGGGCGGCGATGGAGAACATGGCGATGTGCGCGGGTGAGGTCATGTCCCGGAGACTAAGCGAGACGATACGTCTCGTGCAACTCATATAAAGCGCGGAACGGCGCCGCCACCTCTGGTTTCCGGGCTGTCACCTCTGGTAGCGGGCGAGGACCAGGTTGCCGTCCTCCTCCAGGCGCTCGCGCAGCTCGTCGAGTCCGATCGCCCCGCTGTAGTACTCCTGGAGGGCGGGGGTGGCGACCTTGTCCTTCCACTCCGGGTAGCCGCGGACCGCCTGGGCGGGCGCCGAGCGCAGGTGCTCGGCGAGGGCGGTGCCGGTCGCCCAGTCGTGCTCGGCGGTGCGCAGCGCCGGGTCCTTCAGCGCCTCGGTGCCGGTGGGCAGCATCCAGTCGCCGAGGGCGAGCCGGACCATGTTCCGCGGCTGGAGCAGGAAGTCGATGAACTCGGCCGCCTCCTCCTGGTGCGGGCTGTCCGCGGCGATGGAGAGCGTCTGCGGGCTGACGCCCTGGGTGAGTCCGTCCGCGCCCGCGGGGGCGGGCAGCACCTGCCAGTCGAAGCCCTCCGGGGCCTGCTGCACGATCTGCTGACGGTAGGAGAAGCCGAGCGGGACCATCGCGTACCGGCCGCCGAAGAAGCCGGGCAGGGTGTCCGAACCGCCGCTGCCGAGGGTCGAACCGGAGGCGCTGCCATCGGAGTTGACCTGGTCGTGGATCGTCCTCGGAACCACCTCGTCGGCGGTCTCGAAGCGGATCTCGGCCTTGCCGTCGGAGTCCCGGTGGAAGAGCTGCCCGCCCGCCGACAGGGAGAGGTTCAGGGTGGCGGAGACGGGTTCCTTCAGCGGCCAGGCCACGCCGTAGGTGCCGTCGCCGCTCAGCTCCTCGGTGATCTGCCGGAACTCCGGCCAGGTCCAGGGCCGTTCGGGGGTGGGGATGCGGACGCCGGACTTCTTCAGCCAGGTGGCGTTGGCGATGAGCACGCGCGGCTCCTGGAGGAACGGCACGCCGTGGATGCCGTCCCCGAAGGTCACCGTCTGCCAGCTGCGCTCGGGGATGTCCGCCTTGAGGCGGCCGGAGAGCAGGCCGGTCAGGTCGGCGAGATGGCCGCCGTAGGCGAAGTCGGCGAGGTCGTCGGAGGCGTCGTGCACGATGTCGGGTGCCTCGCCGCCCTCGAAGGAGGTGAGCAGCTGGTCGTGGACGCTGTCCCAACTGCCCTGCACGTACTCGACCTCGACGTCCGGATGGCGCGCGTTCCACTCCTCGACGAGTTCCTTGTTGACCGCGACGGACTCCTCCTGCCAGGCCAGGGACTGGAAGCGGAGGGTGATCCGGCCGTCGTCGGGCTCACCGTCGCCGGAGCAGCCCGCGAGGAGGAGCAGGAGGACGAGGAGCCAGCGTGCGCGCATCAGTTCTTCACCGCCCCGGCGAGCATGCCGCCCGTGATCCGGCGCTGGACGATCGCGAAGACCACCAGGGAGGGCAGGGTCGCGAGGAACGCGGCCGCGGCCAGCGGGCCGAGGTCGGCGACGCCCTCCGCGCCGATGAAGTGGGTGAGGGTCACCGGCAGGGTCTGCTTCTCCGGGGTCTTCAGCAGGACCAGCGCGAAGAAGAACTCGTTCCACGCGGTGACGAAGGCGAACAGCCCCGTGGCCACGATGCCCGGGGCGAGCAGCGGCGCGGTCACCGAGACCAGGGTGCGCAGCTTGCCGGCCCCGTCGACGGCGGCCGCCTCCTCCAGTTCGGTGGGCACGGCCCGGACGTAACCGACGAGCATCCACAGCGCGAACGGCAGCGCCCACACCACGTACACCAGGATCAGCCCGGCCAGGGAGTCGATCAGCCGCAGGTTCTTCAGCACCAGGAACAGCGGGATGATCACCAGGACCAGCGGGAACGCCTGGCTGACGACGACCCAGCCGGTCGCGGCGCGCGCAAGCCGGGTGCGGTGCCGGGCCATGACGTACGCCATCGGAGTCGCGATCACTACGGCGATCAGGGCGGCCGAGACCGCGGCGATCAGGGAGTTGCCCGCGGCCCGCAGCAGCGGCTGTTCGTCGAAGGCCTGGCGGAAGTTGTCCAGCGTGGGGTTCTCGGGGATCCAGGTGGGGTGGAGGCTGCCGAGTTCGCGGGGCGGTTTGAAGGCGGTGGAGATCAGCCAGAGGAAGGGGAAGGCGAGGAAGACCAGATAGCCGAGCAGGGCGGCGTACTGGCCGGCGCGGGCGGCGGGGCGCGTTCTCATTTCTCGTCCCCTCCCCTCAGCCGGCCCACGAGGAACAGGGCGAGCAGGACCGAGACCAGGGCCACCATCACACATCCCATCGCCGCGGCGTAGCCGAACTGCCCGTAGCGGAAGGCCTCTTCGTAGGCGAAGAGCATCGGCAGCCGGGTGCGGCCGCCGGGGCCGCCGCTGGTCAGGACGTACACCAGGGCGAAGGAGTTGAAGTTCCAGATCAGGTTGAGCGCCGTGATGGCGAGGGCGACCGGCCGCAGCGCGGGCCAGGTGACGGTCCGAAAGCGCCGCCAGGCACCGGCGCCGTCCACGGCGGCGGCCTCGTGCAGTTCGCGCGGGGTGTTCTGCAGGCCGGCGAGCAGGGCGACGGTGGTGGTGGGCATGCCCGCCCAGACACCGACCACGATGACGGCGGGCAGGGCGGTGGCCAGGCCGCTGAGCCAGTCGCGTCCGTCACCGAGGTGCAGGTCGCGCAGGGTTTCGTTGAGGATGCCCGCGTCCGCGTTGTAGACCAGCCGCCACATCACCCCGACCACGACCTCCGGCATGGCCCACGGGACGATCGCGAGGGCCCGGGCCAGCCAGCGCAGTCTGAGGTCCTGGCTGAGCAGCAGGGCGAGGCCGAGTGCCAGCAGGAACTGCGGCACGGTGACCCCGACGGCCCACACCAGACCGATCCGGAACGACTCCCAGAACAGGGTGTCCTGCCACAGGTCCCGGAAGTTGAGACCGCCGATCCACTGGGTGGGCTCGGTGCGCCCGGACTGCGAGTCGGTGAAGGCCAGCAGGATCCCGTACAGCAGCGGCCCGACGCTGAGCAGCAGGATGGGGATCAGCGCGGGCAGCACCAGGAACCAGGCCCCGCGGTCCAGCGGCGCCTTCCGCGCGGACCGCCTCGTCGCGGTCACCAAGGTCACGTGAGCGGCTCCTCGTGGGGCTCGTGACGATCTCGGACTGGGCCTGGTCATGGTCGTGACCGGGGCGGGCGTCGTCAAGACACCGCGCACACGTTCCGACCTGTGCGAATGCGAGACTGGCCGACGGATGACCACTCACCGGGGGCGACATGGAGGCGGACGATGGACGAGATGCGGGCCCGGGAGGTCCTGGCCGCGGCGGGCGTGCTGCCCGGTCCGGCGCGGGACGCGGCTCTCCTCGCCCTGGGCGAGAACGCCGTGTTCGCCGCCGGTGACCTGGTCGTCAAGGTGGGCCGCGCCGCCTCGCTCCTGGACCGGGCCCGGCGCGAACTGGACATCGCGGGGTGGCTGGCACAGGCGGGCGTCCCGGCGGTCCGGGCGGCCGGGCCCGAGCCGCTGCTGGTCGAGGGACACCCGGTGACGGTGTGGCACCGGCTGCCCGATCCGGTGCGCCCCGCGGAGCCGCACGATTTGGCCGAACTCCTACGGGTCGTCCACGCCCTGCCCGCGCCCTCCTTCGCCCTTCCGCCGCGCGACCTGCTGGGCGGCGTGGAACGCTGGCTGCGCCTCGCGGGCGACGCGGTCGACCCGGCGGACGCGGCGTATCTGCGGGCGCGGCGGGACGGTTTCGCCGAGGCGGCGGCCCGGCTGACGCCGCGTCTGCCGGTGGGCCCGATCCACGGCGACGCGCTGCCGCGCAATGTCCACGTGGGCGCCGAAGGGCCGGTGCTGGTCGACCTGGAGACCTTCTCCGCCGACCTCCGCGAGCACGATCTGGTCGTGATGGCCCTGTCCCGCGACCGGTACGGGCTGCCCGCGGCGGCTTACGAGTCGTTCGTCTCCGGGTACGGCTGGGATGTGCGGGAGTGGGAGGGCTGCTCGGTGCTGCGGGGGGCCCGGGAGACGGCCAGTTGTGCCTGGGTGGCTCAGCATGCGCCGAGCAACCCGAAGGCGCTGGAGGAGTTCCGGCGCCGGGTGGCCTCGCTGCGGGACGGGGATCCGACGGTGCGGTGGTATCCGTTCTGAGCGCCTCTTGATCTGAGCGACTCTTGATGGGGGGCTTTCTGTCGTCGGGCGGCTGCGGGCCTTTGTGGCTGAGCGTGCGGTTCCCCGCGCCCCTAAGGGGCTTGGATCGAGCCGGCCGCTTCGCGCAGCTCCTTCAGTACCGTGCGGACCGCCTTTCTTGCCGTCCGCTCCGGGCGGTAGAGGGCGTCGATGGTGCGCCTCGCCCGGACTCCGCTCAGGGGTCTCAGCGTCAGTGCCGGGTGGGGCCGCATCGTCCAGCGGGGCATCAGCGCGATGCCTCCTCCGGCGGCCACCGCCTCCGCCACCACCGCGAACTCGTTGATGCGGTGGGCGATCCGCAGCCGTCGGCCGGCCGCCGCCGCGATGGCGTCGATGGTGGCCATCACCGGGAAGCCGTCGTGCACGGTGATCCAGGGCTCGTCGGCCACATCGCGCGGGGTGACGCGGCGCTTCGCGGCCAGCGGATGCTCCTTGGGCATGGCCACATCCAGCGGCTCGCGCAGCAGCGTGGTCACCGTGACCGTGTCCGGCCAGGGCTGGGCATGCTCCAGCCGGTGGGCGAGGACGATGTCGTACTCCCGGGTCAGCCGGGGGAAGTCCTCCTGGGTTACGTCCTCGTCGGCCAGCCTCACCTCCGGCCGGCCCGGACCGGCGAGGGCGCGCAGCAGGAGCGGGAAGAACGCGCCGCCCGCGCTGTGGAACGCCGCCACCGACACCTCCCCGTCCGGCCGCCCCACGAACTCCTCGACGCTGCCCCGGGCCCGCGCCAGCGCCGTCTCCACCTCCACGGCCGCGCCCGCCAGCGCCTGCCCGGCGTCGGTCAGCACCAGCCGTCTGCCCTGCCGCTCGGTGAGCGGGACCGGGATCGACCGCTGGAGCAGCCTGAGCTGCTGGGAGATCGCCGAGGGCGTCACCAGCAGCGCCTCGGCGACCGCGGTGACACTGCCCAGTTCGCCCAGCTCCCGCAGGATCCGCAGCTGTCGTTCGTCCACGCCTCCAGTGTAGGAACCCGATGTAGCGGCACTAAAAGATCCTTTTAGAAACTGGCCCTGGGCTACAGAGACGATCCGGGGCACCGTAGGGGCGTGTCCGACGTCCGACGTACCGATGCGGTACTCCTCCTTGTCGCGATCGTCTGGGGATCCAGTTATCTCTCCGCCCAGACGGCCACCGCCGCCCTGCCCGTCCTGCTGGTGCTGTTCGCCCGCTACGCCCTCTCCGCGCTCGCCTGTCTCGGCGTCGTCCTCTCCCGGCGCGGCGTCCGCCGGTGGACCCGGGACGAGCTGCGCGCCGGGGTGCCGCTCGGTCTGACGCAGGCCGCGGTGCTCATCGTGGAGACGTACGGCGTCGCCCACACCACCGCCGCCAACGCCGGGCTCATCATCAGCCTGACCATCGTGCTCACCCCTCTCCTCGACCGCGCCGGGCGCTCCGGCGGCATGCCGGCCGCCTTCTACGCCGCGACCGGCGTGTGTGTCCTCGCCGTCGCCCTGCTGATGTCCGGCAACGGCTTCCACGCGCCCCGCCTCGGCGACCTGCTGATGCTGGGCGCCGCGCTGATCCGGGCCGGCCATGTCGTCCTGGTCGGACGGCTGACCGTCGGGCGGGCGATCCGTCCGCTGCAGCTGACGACGGTGCAGACCCTGGTCGGCACGGTGCTGTTCCTGCCTGCCCTCGCCGGCTCGGGGCTGCCGACGCTGGCCCGCGCCGACGCGGCGACCTGGACCCAGCTGGTCTATCTGGCCCTGTTCTGCAGTGTGTTCGCCTTCCTGGCGCAGACCTGGGCCGTGCAGCGGACGTCCGCGAGCCGGGCCAGCCTGCTCCTGGGCACCGAGCCGCTGTGGGCGGTGGCGGTGGGCATCGCCCTGGGCGGCGAGCACCTGACCGCGCTGACCGGTCTGGGCGCCGCCCTGATGCTCACCGGCACCTACTGGGGCCAGGCCGTGGAACGCGCCCACCGCCCTCCTCCCCTCCCGCCTGATCCCCCCGCCCCTCGTACCGAACAGGACCCCGCATGTCCGAGCACGCCACTTACCACCGCCTGATCTCCCTGCTGGACGCCTCCGGCGTCGGCTACGAGCTCCTCGACCACGCACCCGAGGGCGCCACCGAGGCCGTCTGCGCGCTGCGCGGCCACCCCGCGTCCCAGGCGGCGAAGTGCATCGTGCTGCGCGTCAAGACCGACCGCCGGACCACGCGGCACGTCCTCGCGGTGGTCCCCGGCGACCGCCGCGTCGACCTGGACGCCGTCCGCGCGCTGTACGCGGCGCGCTACGCCGGCTTCAGCGACCCGGAGACGGCCGAGCGGCTGGCCCGCTCGGTGCCGGGCACGGTCCTGCCGTTCAGCTTCGATCCCCAGCTCGACCTCGTCGCCGATCCGGAGGTGGTGGCGCAGCCGAAGCTGTACTTCAACGCGGCAAGGCTGGACCGGTCGCTGCGGATCTCGGGCGCCGACTACGCACGGCTGGCCGAGCCGCGGATCGAGCGGATCGCGGGGCCCGCCCCCGAGTGACCGGAGGGCTCAGACGGTCTCGTCCGCCGGTACCCGCAGCGGCCAGGTGCCGTCCACCACGGCCTGCTCATCGCCCTTGCGGCGCAGGAAGTCCTGGAAGTCCGCCGCCCACTCGGCGTACCACGCGATCTGGCGGCGGTGGAGCTCCGCCGGACCGAGGGACGCGATCTTGGGGTGGCGGTCGGCTATCGCGCAGGCGAGCCGGGCCGCGGCGAGGGCGTCCGCCGAGGCGTCGTGGGCGGAGTCCAGCCGGACGCCGTACTCCGCGCAGACCGCCTCCAGATTGCGCTTGCCGCGGCGATAGCGGTCGACCCAGCGGTCGATGGTGTACGGGTCGACGACGGGCGCGGGGTCCGTCCCGCCGAGGCGCTCCCGCAGCGACGGCAGGCCGTAGCGCCGCAGTTCGGCGGAGAGCAGGCTCAGGTCGAACGCGGCGTTGTAGGCGACGACCGGCACGCCCGTCTTCCAGTAGCCCGTCAGGACGTCCGCGACGGCGTCCGCCACCCGGTCCGCGGGCCGGCCCTCGCCGGCCGCGCGTTCGTTGCTGATGCCGTGCACCGCCACCGCGTCCGCCGGGATCACCACGCCCGGGTCCGCCAGCCACTCCCGGCGCCCGAGCTGCTGTCCGCCCCGGACCTCGATCACGGCCGCGGTGACGATACGCGCCTGGCCCGGGTCCGTCCCGGTCGTCTCCAGGTCGAATCCGATCAGCAGCTCACGGTGCCAGCCCATGGGCGGTCCCCCTCCTTGGTGGTGCTCTCCCCCAGTGGTCTCCACCCTCCCATGAGCCACTGACAACCAGAGGAGCGCGTTCCGCTTACCCCTTCGGGCACTTCGGACAGACGACACGAAACGCCCGCACTGTTCAGGACACCGGCCGCGAATCCGCCCACGCCACCTCGAACTCCTCGCGGTAGGTCGGAAAGAGCCCGCTGTCGTGCCGGTCGCCCGCCTTGACCACCCGGTACCCGCCGCGCAGCACCAGCACCGGCGCCTCCATGCCCCGGGTGCGGCGCAGATAGGACTGCAGGACCGCGATGCCGTCCGAGCCGTCGCCGTCGACCAGGTAGGCGGTGAAGCGCGGTGTCTCGTCGTAGACCTGGATCTCGAAGGCCCCGGGGTCGCGCAGCCGGGCGCGGACCCGGCGCATGTGCAGGATGTTCATCTCCACCGAGCGGCTCAATTCGCCGCGCTTGATGCCCAGTTCCCGCTCGCGCCGCTTGACCGCGCTGGAGGCCGGGTTCAGGAACAGCAGCCGCACCCGGCAGCCCGACTCGGCCAGGCGCACCAGGCGGCGGCCGGAGAAGTTCTGCACCAGCAGGTTCAGGCCGATGCCGATGGCGTCGAGCCGGCGGGCCTCGCCGAAGATGTCCTCGGCCGGGAACTGCCGCAGCAGCCGCACCCGGTCGGAGTGCACGGCCACCACATCGCCGTACCGGTCGCCGACCAGGTCCTCGACCGCGTCCACCGGCAGCCGCCGCGCGGACGGTACGTCGCCGCCCGCGCCGAGCACCTCCAGCAGCCGCGCCGAGGCCCGTTCGGCCTGGCCCAGCACCGCCTCGGACAGCGCCCGGTTGCGGGAGACGACGTTCCGGGTCACCTCCAGCTCGTCCAGGGCCAGTTCGACGTCCCGGCGCTCGTCGACATAGGGCGCGAAGCACGGCCAGTGCTGCACCATCAGCTCGCGCAGCTGCGGCAGCGTCAGGAAGCTGAGGACGTTGTCGTCGGCGGGGTCGAGCAAGTAGCCCTTGCGGCGGCTGACTTCGCGGACGGCGACCGCGCGCTGCACCCACTCCTGCCCGGCGGGGCCGGCCGCGGCCACCACCCAGTCGTCGCCGTGGACGGGTTCGTAGATGGGACGCAGAACAGCGGCCACCACCGCGCGCAGCCGCTGTTCGACGAGGTTCAGCCAGATGTAGGCCCGGCCGGCCCGCTGCGCCCGGGTCCGCACCTCCTGCCAGGCGTCGGCGTCCCAGTCCAGTTCCGGTCCGATGGCGCCGGCGTCCATGGGGCGCGCCAGGGACACCGTGCCGGGCGGGACGTCTGTGGAGTTCCCCTCGTGACCCTCGTCACCAGGGGGCAGCTCCCGCCCTCCCGAGCCCACCCGCGCACCGCCTTCCGCTCCCCCGAGCACTCCCCGTGTCAACGATCAAGGAAGGGTACTCCGGGACCGGTGGGCGGTGCAGCCCGATGGACAGGGTCGTTTCCCAACTGCCTCAGTCGAGACGCCCGTTCGCGCCGGCGAGCTCGGCCGGAGTGAGCGGATTCATAGCGGTGACGTCACGCGGCGCGAGCGAGAAGCCCTGCCAGTGGACCGGCATGGGCTGCTGGTCCTCGTCCCGGGCTATGTGGTGGAAGCCGACGTTCACCCACATGATGGGGTTGGTCAGGGTCTGGCCGTCGACCCACTTGTCGACCGACTTGGGGTGCCCGGTGGGGCAGTTGCCCTTGTTGTTGCTGGCGTACTGCTCGCACTTGTCGTACTGCGTGAAGTACACGTCGTGCTTGGTGAACCCGCGGCCGCTGTACTTGGCGTTGGGGCCGGCGACGAGCTCGTAGGAGCGCGGGTGGCCGTCCTTGTTCTTGCCGGTCGCGCTGACCACGCGCCACCAGCGCATGTTCTTGGCGTCGCCCGCGGTCTCCTTGGTGATCTTGGTGCGGGTGGTCTTGTTGGTGGGCGCGCGGTCGCCGGGCGCCTGCGGGGTGACCTTCGAGTCGTACTGCTCGACACGGCCCTTGGAGGAGCCGTCCAGACCGAAGTTGAGCCGCCAGAAGACGTTGTGGCTGTGGCTGAGGGGCCTGGCCTTCGGGCCCTTGCCTATCGGCCAGCCCTGGCCGTCCCCGGCGTCGTAGTCCTGCGGCGCGAGGCTGCCGGTGGCGCCGACGTTCAGGTGGATGGTGCCGTCGTCCGAGAAGCGCCACTCGGTGATGTACTCGTACCAGCTGACCTTGTTGACGGCGTAGACGAGCAGGTCCTTGCCCTGCTTCTGGTAGAGCTTCTGGCCGCCGCTGATCGGCTGGTTCAGCAGCCGGTACGCGTGCCCCCGCGCGCGTGTCGTGGTGCACAGGCCCTTGACGTTGCGGGTCTCGGTCGACTCGGGCGCCCGGACCTTGACGGTGCGGATGGTGCCGCCCGGGCACTCGCCCGCGGCCAGGTTCTCCAGACCGTCGCCGAAGTAGTAGCTCGTGATGTCGTCGTACTCCTCCGAGCCGTCGTCGTAGGGCACGTGGATCTGGGCGAGCTTGGAGCTGTTGAGGACCTTGATCGGCTTGCTCTCGCCGGGCGGCTGGTAGGTGATGTCCTCCAGGATCATTCCGGCCATGGCCTCGTGGCGCCAGCACATGCGCCAGGTCGTGCCGTTGGAGAGCTTCTGCTCGATGCGGTAGGCCGCGCTGCAGTCGGGGGCGGCGGCGGGCGCCGCCTTGGGCTGGGCGGTGGCCGGTCCGGCGCCCGCGGCCGCGCCCGCCGTCAGTCCGGCCACGGCGAAGGCGGCCAGGGCCGTCCGGGTGCGGGCACGGCTCACTCTGTTGACGCGCATGAAGAATGGACTCCCTTGCATAAGGAGCGAAGGCGGAAATGGAGTGAAGACGGAGAAGGAGTGAAGACGGAGAAGGAGTGAAGACGGAGAAGTGAAGTGATCAGCGGTCGAGTTCGGCGACCGTGCGGGCGCTCAGGTCGATCACCAGGTGCCGCATGTCGATCCACGGCCCGTTGAGGGCCTTGGGGAACAACCGGGCACAGCGGTGTTCGCCGCACCGGTCGAGTGCGGCGGGCTGGGCGCCCGGAGCGGCCCGGAAGACCATGCTGTCGACCTCCAGCTGGTCCGGGGAGGTCAGTTCCTTGCCGGTGGCGTCCTTGTAGTCCGCCTTCAGACCCGCGCTCAGCGGGTCGGCCAGCAGGATCTTCATGGCCTCGGTGTTCTCGGAGCGGCCCAGCGGCGGCTGGACGCCTTGCTCGGTGCCGGTGTGCTCGACCTTGCCGGTGTCGAGGTTGACCGTCTTGATGACCAGCGTGTCGTCCTTGTAGTCGTAGAACGTCACGTCGGCGCGCCGCGGTGCGGACGGGTCGTCGAGCTCGTCGGTCTCCGGCTCGGCGAGGTCGATGCCGAGGGTCTGCGGGCCGCGGTCGCCGTCGACGTCCTCGCTGGACCGCAGCAGCTGCCGGTTCAGGGCGATCCGCTCCACCCTGGCCAGCTCGTCCTCGGTGAGCGGATCGCGTCCGGTCCCCCGCTCGCCCTCGGCGGGCGCCTCCTGGACGACGCCGGGCTCGACGGCCTGGTCCTGGCCCGCTCCCTGCGCCTGTCCCGGGGCGCTCTGCCCGGTCCCCGTGTTCCGGTCGCCGGTGTCGTCGGCTCCGGCCGTGCCCGGCAGGGTGACCGCGACCATGGCCGCGGTTCCGGCCAGCGCTATCGCCGCGCCGGCCACCACCTTGCCCAGATGGCGGTGCACTGTCTTGCGCACGTTTTTCCCCCTACTCCCCCTGGGTCCCCGGGAGTATGTGATGTGCCCCACTGGTTCGGCATACCGGGGTATGCCTGGTCGATCGATAAGAGGGACATAAGTCGGGGGTGGTTCCCTCACTTTCGGGGAGACTCGAAGCCAAGGCGCCCCGACGGGGGCACTCCACCTGAAAGAGTCGTGTGCATGCAGGTCTGGCCTGGAGAGGCATATCCACTCGGTGCCACGTATGACGGCGCCGGCACCAACTTCGCGGTCTTCACGGAGGCCGCGGACCGAGTAGAGCTGTGTCTGCTGCATGACGACGGCTCGGAGACGGCGGTGGAACTGCGCGAGAGCGACGCGTTCGTCCGGCACGCGTACGTGCCGGGCATCATGCCGGGACAGCGGTACGGATTCCGGGTGCACGGGCCGTACGCCCCCGAGCACGGCATGCGCTGCAACTCGGCGAAGCTGCTCCTCGATCCGTACGCCAAGGCGGTGAGCGGTTCGATCAGCTGGGGCGAGGAGGTGTACGGCTACCACTTCGGCGCGCCCGACGAGCGCAACGACCTGGACTCGGCGCCGCACACCATGTCGTCGGTCGTGGTCAACCCCTACTTCGACTGGGGCGACGACCGGCGTCCGCGCACCGAGTACCACCACACAGTGATCTACGAGGCCCATGTCAAGGGCCTCACCATGCGGCACCCCGGGCTCCCGGAGGAGCTGCGCGGCACCTACGCGGGCCTGGCGCACCCCGCACTGATCGAACACCTCACCGAACTGGGCGTCACCGCGCTGGAACTGATGCCCGTACACCAGTTCGTGAACGACCACCGGCTGGTCGACATGGGGCTGAACAACTACTGGGGCTACAACACCATCGGCTTCTTCGCCCCGCACAACGCCTACGCGTCCTGGGGCGACCGCGGCCAGCAGGTGCTGGAGTTCAAGTCGGCGGTGAAGGCGCTGCACGAGGCCGGCATCGAGGTCATCCTGGATGTCGTCTACAACCACACCGCCGAGGGCAACCACCTGGGCCCGACCCTGTCCTTCCGGGGCCTGGACAACCTCTCCTACTACCGGCTCACCGACGACCCCCGCTACTACATGGACACCACGGGCACCGGGAACTCCCTGCTCATGCGGTCCCCGCACGTCCTCCAGATGATCATGGACTCGCTGCGGTACTGGGTCACCGAGATGCACGTCGACGGCTTCCGCTTCGACCTCGCGGCCACCCTGGCCCGGCAGTTCCACGAGGTGGACCGGCTGTCGTCGTTCTTCGACCTGGTGCAGCAGGACCCGGTGGTCTCCCAGGTGAAGCTGATCGCCGAGCCCTGGGACGTCGGCGAGGGCGGCTACCAGGTGGGCAACTTCCCGCCCCTGTGGACCGAGTGGAACGGCAAGTACCGCGACACCGTACGGGACCTGTGGCGGGGCGAGCCGCGCACGCTCGCGGAGTTCGCCTCCCGGCTGACCGGCTCCTCCGACCTGTACCAGCACGACGGGCGGCGGCCGCTGGCCTCCATCAACTTCGTCACCTGCCACGACGGCTTCACCCTGCACGACCTCGTCTCGTACAACGACAAGCACAACGAGGCCAACGGCGAGGACAACCGCGACGGGGAGAGCCACAACCGGTCGTGGAACTGCGGGGCGGAGGGCGAGACCGACGATCCGGCCGTGCTGGAGCTGCGGGCCCGCCAGATCCGCAACTTCCTCGCCACCCTGATGCTCTCCCAGGGCGTGCCGATGATCAGCCACGGTGACGAGTTCGCGCGCACCCAGCACGGCAACAACAACGCCTACTGCCAGGACAGCGAGCTGGCCTGGCTGCGCTGGCCGGACCCCGACGACGAGGACGGCAACCGGCTGCTGGACTTCACCCGCGCGATGGTGTGGCTGCGCCGGGACCATCCGGTCCTGCGCCGGCGCCGCTTCTTCCACGGGCGTCCGGTGGAGGGCACGCACGACGACCTGTCGGACATCGCCTGGTTCACCCCGCAGGGCAAGGAGATGACCCAGCGGGACTGGAACTCGGCGCAGGCGTCCGCGCTGACGGTGTTCCTCAACGGCAACGCGATCTCCGAGCCGGGCCCGCGCGGGGAGCGCATCAGCGACGACTCCTTCCTGCTGATGTTCAACGCGTCGCCGAAGACCCTCGACTTCGTCGTACCGGTCGACCACGGCCGGCAGTGGCAGGTGGTCGTGGACACCGCGCGCCTGGACGGCGTTCCGCCCGGCACCGGGCCCAAGGTGCAGGACGGGGACCGGCTGACCCTGGTGGACCGCAGCCTGGTGGTGCTCCAGCGGCCCGTCTAGGAGCGGGTGTGCGGACGCCCGGCCACGCGCGCGTGGCCGGGCGCGTCAGGCGAGGTGTACGACCCCGCCCGCGCGGTCAGCGCGAGGGCGCAGGCGAGGGCGGCGGCCAGGCTCGACGCCCCGAAGGCCGCGGCGGGGCCGTACGTCTCGGCGAGGCGGCCGGTCACGGCGACCGCCAGGGCCTGGCCGCCCACCAGGGCGCTGGTCGCGACGGCCATCGCCTCGGCCAGCCGGACCGGCGGCACCACCCGCTCGGTGAGCCCGAAAACCGTGATCAGATGCGGCGCGTAGGCCACCCCGAGGACGGTGACCACGGCGTACAGACCGGCCAGGCTGTCCGTCCACAGCAGGGGCAGCGACAGCGCGAACGCCGCCGCGGTCGCCGCCCGCCACCGCGCCGGGAGCCCCACGCGCGCGGGTACGGCGGCCATGGCGAGCCCCGCGCCGGCGCTCATCACCCCCATCGCCGCGTACACGAGTCCGGCCTGCTCCGGCTGCCCGAGCCGCTCGGTGAGCGCGGTGATGCCCGCCTGGCAGGCGCCGAACATGGCTCCCTGGAGGGCGAGCGCGGCGCGCAGCGAGTGGACGGCGCGGGGCATGCGCCCGAGCCCCCCGGTGCGGCGCGCGGCGGCCGAACCGGTCACCGCGGCCGTCGGATGGAGGGCGAAGGCGCCGCCGCACAGGGCCACCAGGAACGCCGCGCCGAGCAGGGCGTGGGCGGGGTGGGCCAGGACGGCGGCCAGGCCCACCAGGGCGGGGCCCAGCACGAAGGAGACCTCGTCCAGGGTGCTCTCGAAGGAGAGCGCGGCGCCGACCACCGGCTCGGGCGCCCGGTGCCGCCGGGCGAGGGCGACCAGGCGGGCGCGGGCCAGGGGGCCGACCAGCGGCACGCTCGCGCCCGCGCACGCGCCGAGGAGCGCGAGCCAGGGCGTGGCGAGCCCGGCGAGCGCCCCGGCCACCAGCGCGGTGATCGCGAGGGCGTTGGCGAGCGAGAAGGCGAGCACGACCGTGCGCTGCCCGTGCCGGTCCGCGAGCCGGCCCACGAGCGGTCCGCAGACCACCTGCCCGACGGCCAGCGCCCCACCGGTCAGACCGGCGGCGGCGAGGGAGCCACTCGTGCGGGCGACCAGGAGAACACTGCCGAACTGGATGGTGGCCGTGGGCAGTCTGCCGAGGAACGACACCCCCGGCAGCAGCGGCCCGGTCAGGCCGATCACCTCACGGTATGTGTCCAGCGCCCGGCCCCGCCCCACAGATCCCATCGCTCGAAGCTAGCCACGCGCGCGGGGCCACGTGGAGGGGACGATGACACGAAGGGCGGCTGGGCGGGTACGTACGTTTCCATGACACCTGAGCGACCTGACACGGTGGCGCCCACGGCCACGTACCGGCTGCAAGTGCAGCCCGAGTTCCCCTTCGCCGCCGCGGCCGAGGCGGTGCCGTACCTGGCCTCGCTCGGCGTCTCGCATCTGCATCTGTCCCCGGTGCTGGAGGCGGTGCCCGGCTCGACGCACGGGTACGACGTCGTCGATCACGGGCGCGTGCGGGCGGAACTGGGCGGCGAGGACGGGCTGCGCGCGCTGGCCCGGACCGCCCGGGAGCACGGCCTCGGCCTGATCGTGGACATCGTGCCCAACCACATGGCGATGGCGCCGCGCCACAACCGGGCGCTGTGGGAGGTGCTGCGCGAGGGCCCCAAGTCGCCGTACGCGCGCTGGTTCGACATCGACTGGGAGGCACAGGGCGGGCAGGTGCTGCTGCCGGTGCTCGGCGGTCCGCTCGGCCAGGAGCTCGGCCGCCTGGAGGCCGACGGCGACGTGCTGCGCTACTACGACCAGGCGTTCCCGCTGCGCCAGGGCACCGAGGACCTGCCGCTGCCCCAGCTCCTGGACGCCCAGTGGTACCGCCTCGGCTGGTGGCGGCTGGCCCGCACCGAGCTGAACTACCGCCGGTTCTTCAGCATCTCGGAGCTCATCGGGGTGCGGGTGGAGGACCCGGAGGTCTTCGAGGCCACGCACGACAAGATCCTCGCGCTGCTCCACGAGGGCGTGATCGACGGGCTGCGCGTCGATCATCCCGACGGGCTCGCCGATCCCGACGGCTATCTGCGGCGGCTGCACGAGGCGACCGGGGGCCGCTGGACGGTCGTGGAGAAGATCCTCTCGGACGGGGAGCACCTGCCCGCCTCCTGGCCCGTCGCCGGGACCACCGGCTACGACGCGCTGCGGCACATCGACGGCCTCTTCACGGACCCGGCGGGGCACGAGGAACTCTTCGGCGGGTACCGGCGGTTCGCGGCCCCGCAGACGGACCGGGGCGGGCAGTGGGAGACGACCGTGCGGCGGGCCGCGTACAAGGTCCTCACGCACGAGCTGGCCGCGGAGACCGAGCGGCTGACCCGGGTCGCCGACCGGGTCTGCGCCACCTCGGCGGATCCCGCGCTGCGCGACCGCGCGCCCTGGGCGCTGCGCACCGCGCTCCAGGAGCTCCTGGTCCGGCTGGAGGTCTACCGGCCCTACGCCTCCGGCGACCCGGCCGCCGTCGTCACCGAGGAGGCCGCGGCCGAGGCACGGCACGCCTTCGTGGTCCCGGAGGAGGCCGGCGCGGTCGACGTCGTACGGGATCTGGTGCTCGGCCGGGACGGGGACGGGCCCGACCGGACGGAGTTCCGTACCCGGTTCGCGCAGACGGCGTCGGCGCTGCGGGCCAAGTCGGTGGAGGACACCGCGTTCTACCGCTATGTGCCGCTGCTGTCGGCGACCGAGGTGGGCGGCAACCCGGGCAGTCCGGCGATGTCCCCGGAGGACTTCCACGCCTACTGCGCGCGCGTGCAGCGCGACTGGCCGGCGACCGGGATCGTCGTGTCCACGCACGACACCAAGCGCAGCGCCGACGTCCGGGCCGCGCTCGCGGTGCTCACCGAGTGCCCGCGGCGGTGGGCGGACGTGCTGTCCGAGGTGACCCGCTCCGGTGAGGGCGGGCCCGACGCGCAACTGGCGTGGGCCGCCTGGCAGACGGTGTTCGGGCTCGGCCCCGCGGACCCGGAGCGGGTGCGGGAGGCGCTGCTGAAGCATGTGCGGGAGGCCGGCCTGTACACGAGCTGGACGGAGCAGGAACCGCCGTACGAGGAGGCGGTGGCGGACTTCGTCGCGGCGGGGCCCTGCGGTCCGCCCGGCGCCCACGTGGCCGCCCTGCGCGACCGTCTCGGGCCGCACATCCGGGCGAACCTGCTGGGCACCGCCCTGGTCCACCTGACGATGCCGGGCGTGCCGGACGTGTACCAGGGCACGGAGGGCGAGTACCGGGCCCTGGTCGACCCGGACAACCGGCGGCCGGTGCGCTTCCCGCCCCTGGAGACGGGGGAGAAGAACACGCTGACCGCGGCGGCGCTGCGGCTGCGCGCACGCCGGCCGGCCGCCTTCGGTGCGGCGGCGACGTACACCCCGCTGTCCGCGCGGGGTCCGGCGGCGGCGCACTGCGTGGCGTTCGCGCGCTCGCAGGAGGTGGTCACCGCGGTGACCCGGCTGTCGCTGCGGCTGGCGGAGGCGGGCGGCTGGCGGGAGACGGCGCTGGAACTGCCGCCGGGACGGTGGGCCGACGTGGTGACCCCGGGACGGGAGTTCACGGGGCACGTGCGCGTGGAGGAGCTTTTCGAGCCGCTTCCGGTGGTGCTGCTGGAGCGGGTCTGAGGACACGGCGGGCGGGCGCGCGCCACGGTGGCGCGCGCCGCGGGGCGGGCCGTACGACCGGCTCGGCGCCGCGCGCGCTCCCCGCGTCCGCCGTGTGCGGGCGGCGCGTCGTGGTACGCGGCGCTGCTCCCTCCGTTCCCGGCATCTGAGGGGCCGTCGGTGCCCGTCCCCTCCCCCACGGCTCCCGTCGGCACCGGCCGCCCCGCCGGTCGGCGTGCCGTGCCCCTGGGCGCCCCCTGGAGCCTCCCCCTGGGTCTCCTTGACAGTGCCCGGCGGCCGTGGGGTACTGCGGACTGCGAGGCCGGGCGGATGTGACGGGGGTGAGTCTCCTGCCGGAGCTGCGCTACCCCACGGTGACCGAAGTCGTCTCGGCGGCACGGGCGTTGGCCGCACAACGACCGGGCCTGTGCACGCTGCGGGAGGTGGGCCTCTCCCGCGCGGGCCGCCCCCTGCAGCTGCTGTCCATGGGCCGTGCGCGGCGTGCCGTGCTGGTCGTCGCGGGCGCCCACGCCAACGAGCCGACCGGCGGCCCCACCCTGCTCGCGCTGGCCGAACGGGTCCTGCACGAGCGGGCGCTGCGGTCCGGCACCTCCTGGCACTTCCTGCTGTGCGCCGATCCCGACGGGGCGAGCCTGCATGTCACTCCGGCGCCGCGCAGCCTGTTCGACTACCACCTCGGCTTCTTCCGGCCGGCGGGCCCCGAGCAGCCGGAGTGGTCGCCCGCGATCCTGCCGCCCGACCGGCTGCCGCCGGAGACCCGCGCCCTGACCGGGGTCATCGACGAACTGCGCCCCTACCTCCAGGCGACCCTGCACGGGACCGACCTGGGCGGCAGCTGGGTGCAGCTGACGAAGGACCTGCCCGGGCTCGCCGAGCCGTTCGCCAAGTCGGCGGCGGAGCTGAACATCCCGGTCGAGACGGGCGCCTCGGACGCCGCGGGCTGGCCCGCGTCCGGGCCGGGCGTGCATGTGATGCCGGCCGCCGGGGCGGGAGCGGCGTACCCGAGCATGCCGGACGACGCCCGGCACAGCACCTGGCACCACGTGCACCGGTACGGCGGGATGACGGCGGTGGTGGAGGTGCCGATGTGGGCGAGCGACCTGGTGGACGACCCGGTACCGCATCCGGCGCCGGCGGCGGCGATGCGGCGGCTCGCCGGCCGGCTGCTGCGGGACACGCGGGAGGTGGAGCGGGTGCTCACCGAGGTGCTGCCCCGGCTGGACAGCGCCGACGGACCGCTGCTGCGGGCCACGCGGTGGGCGCTGGAGCTGGTGCCGGGGCTGGCGGCGGACTGGACGCGCGCGGCGCCGGTGGACGACACGCGCGCGTACATCGGCAGTGTGGACGCCTTCGCTCGCCGGCTGCCGCTGCGGGCGGCGGCCATGCTGCTGCGGGTGCTGCAGGAGACGGACGACCGGGCGGCGCCGGGCCTGGAACGGCTCGTGGCGTCCTGGAGCAGTTCCTTCGAGCGACGGTTCCGGGCCCGCTGGGTGCCCTTGGAGCACCAGGTCGAGCACCAGTCCCGCACGGTCGTCGCGGCGGCCCGGCACGCGCGCGACCGGACGGCCTGAGAACCGCCCACGCGCGGGTGCCGGGGCGCGCACCGCTCAGTCGTCCAGGGCGAACACCGCCCCCGTCCGCGCCGCCAGCTCGCACGCGTTGCCGAACTCCCGCCGGTACTCGACCGGACGGCCGTTCCACTGGCCGCTCGCCCGGGCGGAGACCGGGGCGTAGACCATCGGACAGAGCGCGTCCCGCAGGGGCAGGCGGTCGATGGCGCCGTCGACCGCCGCGAGGGCCGCGCAGGCCTCGGCGGCGCGCGCGTGGCCCTGGGGCGGGTCGCACATCAGCAGCGTGCCGCGGGTGCGGCTGGAGTGGGCGTCGCCCGTGGTGAGCGTGAGGTAGAGCCAGTTGCCCGGCAGGGTCTCCCGTTCGGCGGCCTGCGCCGGAACCGTCGCGAGGACGAGGAGGGAGGCGGCCGCGAGCAGGAGGCCCCGGACACCGGCCCGTCCCGCCTTCACCGTGGTGGAGTGTGTCATTCCCGGTGCATCGGCACGGCGGCCTCGGAACCCCACCCCTGCTCACCCGAACGGGAACCCGCGCGCGCGTGGCGGGAGGCCAGGTCGAACGCGGCGAGCACCACCCGGGACTGGTATTCGACCTGGCGGGCGACCGGTATCCACCGCGCCCCGCAGCCGTCGCGGTAGTCGGCGCACCACAGGTCGATGAGCCGGTCCAGCTCGGGCAGCACACCGGCCGGGTCGCGGCCGGAGCCGGCCACCAGCCGGTGCAGCAGTCCCGCGGTGCGCAGCGCCAGCCGCCGCCCGGCGATGCGCAGGGTGGCCAGGTGGGCGGTGCTGAGCGGGGGCAGGGGATGGGCGTCGGCGGTGACGATGTCGGGGTCCCACGCGTCGGCGAGCCCTGGGCAGACCAGGACGTAGTCGTCGACCGGGGCGAGCAGGCGGGCGGTGTCCTGGGTGGCGGGCAGGTGGTGGCGGAGGCGGACGAGGAGACGGGCCAGGAGCCGGGAGTCGTGCCGCAGGGCGCGGCTGACCGTGCGCAGGACGGCCGCCGCGTCGGCGGGTGCGGTGTCGTCCTCCACCGCGGCCACGCCCCACATGGGTGCCTCGACCACCGCGGTCACCGTGCCGTAGCGGTAGGGGTGGAACCAGGTCGACTCCACGGCGGCCTCGGTGATGGCCGCGGCGAGGTCGCCCCGGCGCGGCGGCGGGATCAGGTAGACGGCCGGTCCCAGGCGCGGCCAGTACAGGGTGTCGTACGGGCCGAGTTCGCGGGGGATGCGCAGACGGGCCGCGGTGTGCGCGAGGCGGTGCGGGAAGCCGGGCAGGTCGTGGGTCAGCTCGGCGAAGCCGCCGCCGACGTCGACGCCGTGCAGCGAGCACTGCAGGAAGGGGCGCAGTTCGTCCTGGAGGTCGAGCAGGGCGCGGGTCTCGGGCAGTGTGACGCGGTCCGCCCCGTCGGGCAGCCACTCGGGCTGTTCCAGGAAGCCGGGGCGGAAGAAGTTCCGGAAGTAGCGGCCGAGGGTGTACGGGCCCTGCAGCCAGCCCTCGTTGCGGCGCAGGCCGTCGGGGTCGAGGCAGAGCAGGAGGTTCCAGGTGGCGTCGGCGTCCTCGTGCCGGCGGGGGTCGGCGAGGGCGCGTTCGGCGAGCCGGAGGGCGGTGGCGCCGCCGACGGGTTCGTTGGCGTGCGGTCCGGCGACGACGAGGGCCTGGCGGCTGCCGTGGCCGACGGAGAGCAGCCACAGCGGGCTGCCTCCGCGGGAGGTCCCGACGCGGCGCAGCCGGGCGTCGGCGGGGTGGCGGGTGACGAGCGCGGCCGCCCGGGCGCCGAGCTCGTCGGCGGTCGGGTAGCGGAGGAGTGGCAGCAGGGCGCACCTCCGCGAGCCGGTGCCGTCGGTTCACCTGTTGTGCCTGAGGTACGTCCAGTCAGTCACGGCTGCGGCGGGTACGTCAACGCCCGCGCAAGCAAAGGGATTTCCCCCACCGCACCCCGTAAAGCCAAGGCCAGAGCTAAGGTTCGGCTTAGTTCACGGTGAGCCGGAAGGCCAGCTGCCCGAAGCCGACCTGGTCGCCCTCGCGGACCACTGCCGCCCCGATGACCCGCCGTCCGTTCACCGTGGTGCCGTTGGTCGAGCCGAGGTCCCGCAGCACCCACATGCCGCCCTGGCGGGTCAGCTCGGCGTGCACCCGGGAGACCGTCTCGTGGGTGAGGCGCAGTCCGCTGGCGGGGTCCCGCCCGATGCGCAGGGGGTGGCCGCCGGCGGGGTGGGGCAGCAGCAGCTTGGGCAGCCGCTCGGCCTGCCAGGCCCTGCGCACCCGTACGCCGAACCCGGAGACCGCCTCGACGCTGCCGAGGACCATCTTGGAGAACCGGTTCTCCTGGGGCAGGTCGGCGGTGAGGGCGAGCAGCTCGTCGGCGCGGCGGGCGGCCAGGGCCAGCTCCATGCGCCGGATGAACGTGTCGTGCGAGAGCCGTCCCAGGGCAGCGCCGTCACGGAGCACCTTCAGCGCCTTGTCGCGCTCCGCGTCGGAGATCCGCGCGGGGTACGTGGGGAACTCGAAGGACGACGTCACGTCGTGATTGTCGGTCAGCCGGGCCCGGGGTGTCCAGAAGACGAGAAAACACCCGCCACGCGTGCGTATCCGACGACACCCGCCGCAAAAGGGAAGATTCAAAAGCGGATTGATCTCGTTTGAAGCACCATGGACGGGCTACATCACGGTGAGCAGACGAAGGGGAACCGTCCGTGCAGTTCGAGGTGTGGGCACCGCAGGCCGGCCGTGTGACGCTCCATTGCGGGGACGCCACGCGCGCGTTGGAGCGCGATCCGGAGCGAGAGGGCTGGTGGCAGGGGGAGGCGGACGCCGAGGACGGCACCCGGTACGGCTACGCGCTGGACGACGGCCCCGTCCTGCCCGACCCGCGCTCGCGCCGCCAGCCCGACGGGCCGGACGGACGCAGCGCCGTAGTGGACCACGGGCGCCACACCTGGCGCGCCGCGTGGGCCGGACGCCCGCTGCCGGGCGCGGTCCTGTACGAGCTGCACGTGGGCACGTACACCCCCGAGGGCACCCTGGACGCCGCCGCCGAGCGGCTCGGGCACCTCGTGGAACTGGGTGTCACCCACGTCGAGTTGATGCCCCTGTGCCCCTTCCCCGGCCGGCACGGCTGGGGGTACGAAGGGGTGTCGCTGTGGGCGGTGCACGAGCCCTACGGCGGGCCCGAGGCGCTGAAACGGTTTGTCGACCGGGCGCACGACCTCGGACTCGGGGTGGTGCTCGACGTGGTGCACAACCACCTCGGCCCCTCGGGCAACTACCTGCCCCTCTTCGGGCCCTACTTCACCGAGACCCACCACACGCCCTGGGGCGCCGCCGTCAATCTCGACGCGCCCGGCTCCGACGAGGTGCGCGACTACTTCGTGGGCAGCGCCCTGGCCTGGCTGCGCGACTACCGGGTCGACGGACTGCGCCTGGACGCGGTGCACGCGCTGCGGGACACCCGCGCGTGCCACTTCCTGGAGGAGCTGTCGACGGCGGTGGACGCGCTGTCGGCCGAAGTGGGACGGCCGCTGTTCCTGATCGCCGAGTCCGACCTGAACGACCCGCGGATCATCACCGCGCGCGAGGACGGCGGACTGGGACTCCAGGCGCAGTGGAACGACGACTTCCACCACGCCCTGCACACCGCGCTGACCGGCGAGGCCCAGGGCTACTACGCCGACTTCGGGCGCTCCCCCCTGGCGGCCGTCGCCAAGACGCTCACCGGCGGGTACTTCCACGACGGCACCTACTCCAGCTTCCGCGGGCGCCGGCACGGACGGCCGCTGGACCGCTCACGGACGGCCGGACACCGCCTGCTGGGCTACACCCAGACCCACGACCAGGTCGGCAACCGCGCCCAGGGCGACCGGCTCGCCGCCTCCCTCTCCCCCGGCCTGCTGGCCTGCGCGGCCACGCTCACCCTGACCGCGCCGTTCACGCCGATGCTGTTCATGGGCGAGGAGTGGGCGGCCGGCACGCCCTGGCAGTTCTTCACCGACCACACCGACCCCGAGCTGGCCGAGGCGGTACGGCGGGGCAGGCGCCGGGAGTTCGCCGCGCACGGCTGGGCCGAGGAGGACGTCCCCGACCCGCAGGACCCGGCGACCCGGGACCGCTCCTGCCTGGACTGGTCCGAGCCCGAGCGTGAGCCCCACGCGCGCGTGCTGGCCTGGTACCGCCGGCTCATCGCCCTGCGGCACGAGCAGCCGGACCTGACCGACCCGGACCTCGCCGACACCAAGGTGGCCTACGACGAGCGGCAGCGCTGGCTGGCCTTCCGGCGCGGGGACGTCCGGGTGGCCGTCAACCTCGCCGGGGAACCGGCGCGGATCCCGCTGGGGCCCCGTCAGGCGCGCGTCCTGGCCGCGTGGGAGCCCGTGGAGGCGCCCGGCGCGGACGGGGTGCTGCAGCTGCCCGGCCAGTCGTGCGTGGTGCTGCTCCAGGAGTGAGCGCCAGGCCCTTCCGCTCGGACAGGGCCCGGGACCGGTCTAGGACTCCTGGTCGTCCCGCAGTTCGGTGACCCGCTCCAGCAGGATCGCCTCCCAGGCCAGGTCCAGTTGCCGGCGCAGCTGCGGCAGGGGGGCGGGGCGGGTGCCGGCGAGGGCCTCGGCGAGGTGCAGGACGGTGTCGCAGCGGGCCAGCCACAGGCCGCGCAGACAGGGGCGGGCGCCGTAGCCGGCGAGGGTGGCGGCGCGGACGGCGGCCGGGGAGCCGACGGCGCGGGCGAGTCCCGCGATGTCCTCGGCGGGGTCCCCGGCCACGGTGTCGGTCCAGCCGAGGACGCCCCGCACCCGGCCGTCCGCGCTGACCACCAGGTGCTCGCCGGTCAGGCCGTGGTGGACGAGGACGGCGCTGCCGGGCTGGGCGGCGAGCTGCACCGCGGCCGGCTGGGTGAGCTGGTGCAGCCGGGCGGGATCGAAGTCGTCGGCGGGGTCGAGCCGCCGGGCGGCGCGTTCGGCGGCCCGGCGCAGCCCTTCCAGGGAGCGCGGTCCGGTGCGCGGCACGCCGAGCGCCTCGGCCTGCCGCAGGGGCACCTCGCGCAGCCCGGCGAGCAGCCCGGCCAGGTCGGCCTCGCCGAGGGCGGACACGTCGTGCACCTCGGCCGAGCCGCCGGGCACCTTGGTGTCCAGCGTGTAGGTCAGCCCGGTCGCCCACTCGCCGTGCGCGACGCTCGTCGGCACGGCGACCGGGACGTACGGCCGGACCAGGTCGCGCAGCCGCAGCTCGCGGCGCTGCCGGACGGCGGTCTCCCGGTCGGGCGCGAGGCGCAGCACATGGCGGGGCCCAACCCACCAGGTGGCGGACCCGCCGCCCTCGGCGACGGGCCGGACCTCGGGTCCCGCGGTGTCGTCCGCACCGTCCTTGAGCAGGGAGCGGACCAGTCGGCGGACGGTGTCCGCGGTGGGTGTCGGTGCCTGGGTCATGGGTCGCGCCGTAGGTCGGGGGGAGGGTGCCGGGGCTCCTGGGGCCGTCTCAGTCCACTATGACCATCTCGCGGGTCGTGTCGTTGAGGCGGCGGCCGCCGTCCTCGGTGACCGTGACGATGTCCTCGATGCGCACCCCGAACCGGCCCGGCAGGTAGACGCCCGGCTCCACGGAGAAGCACATCCCGGGCACCAGGGGCCGGTCCTCGCCCTCGATCATGTACGGCGGCTCGTGCGTGGTGACGCCGATGCCGTGCCCGGTGCGGTGGATGAAGTACGCGCCGTACCCGGCGTCCGTGATGACCGCGCGGGCGGCCCGGTCCACCTCCTGGCAGGCGACACCGGGCCGGACGGCTCGGAATCCGGCCTCCTGGGCCGCGCGCACGAGGTCGTGGATCCGGCGCTCCTCGTCGGTGGGCTCGCCGACGTGGACCGTTCGGGAGGTGTCGGAGCCGTAGCCGCCGAGGAGGCCGCCGAAGTCGAGGACGACCATGTCGCCGCGCTCGATGACACGGTCCCCGGGTTCGTGGTGCGGGTTGGCGCCGTTGGGGCCCGAGGCGACGATCGTGAAGTCGACCGTCTCGTGTCCGTGCTCCCGCAGCAGCCGGGCCAGGTCCGCGGCGACCTCGGTCTCCTTGCGGCCCGCGAAGGGAACCCGCCGGATCTCCTCGTACGTGGCGTCCGCGGCCGCGCCCGCGGCTGCCAGGCGTTCCAGTTCCGCCGCGTCCTTGACGGCCCGGAGCATCGGCAGCGCCTCGGTGAGGGAGGCGTAGGAGGAGTCGGGCAGGGTCTTCGCCAGGCCCAGCAGATGCATGGCCCAGGCGTTGTCGCTGATGCCGAACCGGCCGTCCCGCTCCAGCAGGGCCGCCGTGACGGCGTAGGGGTCCTTGCCGTCGGTCCAGTCGAGCAGGGTCAGCCCGGGCGCGCCGGTCGCCTTCGCGGCGTCGGGGGCCTCCAGGGCGGGGACGATCAGGCCGGGGTCCCGGCCGGGGACGAGGACGAGCAGGGTGAGCCGTTCGGTGACGGCGGTGGGCGCGTACCCGGTGAGCCACACCAGGTCGGGTCCGGGCGCCACGAGCAGTCCGGCGAGTCCGGCGTCGGCGGCCGCCCGCGCGGCGCGCTCCATACGGGCGCGGTAGTCGTCGGCGGTGAAGGGAGCGGGCGTAGGGGCGGTCATCCGGGCCTCCCTGGGCGGGTGAAGGTGACTACGGGCAGCATCCTGCCCGGACGGCGGGGGCGGCGCGAGCCGGTCGGCGGACCCGGGCTCATCCCTCCAGGGCCATCCGGGCGCCGAGGAGCAGCAGCACCCCTCCGGAGACCTGTTCGAGTCGTCGGCGCACTCCCGCGCGGGACAGCAGGCTCTTCAGCCGGCCGACGAACCACACGTACAGGCCGTAGTAGCCGATCTCGTAGACCGCCCAGAGCGCGGCGAGGCCCACCATGGCGGGCAGGTGCGGGGCGCCGTCGGGCACGAACTGCGGCAGGAAGGAGAGGGCGAAGACGGCCGCCTTGGGGTTGGCGAGGTTGAGCAGCAGGCCCGCGCGGTAGGACGCCCAGCCGCTGCGGCCACCGCCCTCCCCGCCCTCGCTCTCCGGTTCGTCCCGCGTGCGGCGCGCCGCCCGCAGCGTCTGCACGCCGAAGCCGACCAGGACGACCGCGCCGACGACGCGCATCACGTCGTACGCCACTTCCGAGGCGGTCAGCAGGGCGGTGAGGCCGAAGGCGGCGACGACGCCCCAGACGAAGACGCCGGTCTCGTTGCCGAGCACGGTCAGGAAGCCGGAGCGGCGGCTGTGCAGCGACTGCCGGATGATCAGGACCGTGCTGGGTCCCGGCGAGGCGGCCACCAGGGTGCAGGCCCCCAGGAAGGCGACGAGAGTGGTCAGCATGGGGTCATGGTGGCGGGGAGGCCCCCCTGGGGACAGTGGTTTTCCGACAGCGCTCAGGTGACGACGCCCGGGGTCACGGTCAGCTGCTGGTAGCCGCCGCTGCGATGACGCACCGTCAGGGTGACCTCGGTGCCGGGGCTGGTCCGGGCCACCGCGCGGGCGAGGTCGGCGGCGTCGTCGATGCGGGTCGTGCCGAGGACCAGGAGGACATCGCCGCGGACCAGGCCGGCCGAGTAGCCGGGGCCGGGCACATGGACGCCGATCACCTCGGCGCCCGCCTTGTCGGCGTCCACGGCCTCCACCCCGAGGGTGGCGGTGGCCGGCGCGGGGGCGGGGCTCGGGGTGGCGGGCGAGGTGGGGCTCGGGTCCGCCGGGGCCGCCGGGGCGCTCAGCGGGCCGGGGCCCGCCTGCCGCAGCTCGGCCAGCTTGCTCATGCCGATCACCGTGGCGGCGACCGTGCCCAGTCCGACGCCGGACAGGACCAGGACCGTGCCGACGAGCAGCGCGAACAGCACGGTCCTGAGCCGGCGTCCGCGCCGGCGCGCGGCATGCGGGCGCCGGGCGGCCGGGGGCCTCGTGCCGCGGCCGGGCTCCTGGCCGGGCATCGGCTTGGGACGCAACGCGGTCTGTTCCATGGCTCGCCTCCCGCCGGAGGCTACGGATCGCCTCCGGCTGGAGGACTACCCGGGGCGCCGGCGCGCGACGTGCCACGAACGAGTGAGACTGACCGCTGGTCAGGAGCGGAAGTCTCCCTGATCACGGGAGACGAGTGCGGCCACCAGGTGACGTGCCGCCCCCTGGAGCGGGCCGGTGTGCACCAGTTCCGTGCGGTGCACGAGCCGGGGCGCGGTGACCGGCACGGCGACGCCGCCCGGCACGTGCGTGGCCGCCGAGCGCGGGAGCAGGGTCAGGCCGTGCCCGGCGACGGCCAGCGCGGTGAGGACGCGTACGTCGGTGCCCTCGTAGCGCAGGGACGGGCGGAAGCCCTGGCCGCCGTTGGCCGCGCGGAGCTGGGTGAGCGGCAGTCCCGCGTCGGGGGCGTCGAGCCAGCGGGCGTCGGCGAGGTCGGGGAGGCGCAGTCCGGTGCGCCGGGCCAGGGGGTGTGCCCGCGGCAGCAGCACGCACACCGGTTCCTCGCCCGCGCCGCGCGTGGTCAGCGGTGCCACGTCGGGCAGCCGCAGCGGGTCGCTGGGGGCGGCCAGGCCGTCGACGAGGCCCAGATCGGCGGAGCCGGTGGCGACGGCCGCCGGGATCTCGTCCCGGGGCAGCGCCTTGAGGGTCACCCCGGCGGCCGGGAGCGCGGCGAGGACGCGGGGTCCGAGGGCGGTGGGCGCGGCGGCGAGGGTCAGTCCGTGGGCGGGCGCGGCGGCCATCCGGACGACGTCCGCACGGGCCGCGTCCAGGCGCAGCAGCAGCGGGGCCGCGTGTTCCAGCAGCCGTGCGCCGGCCGCCGTGGGGGCGACGGGCCTGCGGGTGAGCAGCGGGGTGCCGAGATCCTGTTCGAGGGCCGCGATGTGCTGGGACACGGCCGACTGGGTGTACCCCAGGTCGCGGGCGGCCGCGGAGAAGGAGGCGAGACGGGCGACCGTGACGTAGGTGCGCAGCAGATGCGGGTCCATGCCCTTGAGGATGGCATCAGCATCGCTTATCGAGCATGCAGGAATCATCGTTGGACGTGAACTCGGGGGCGCGCCCAGGATGGCGGGCATGACCGAGACCTTCGCGCGGATCGCCCTGGTCGGCGACCGCTCCCCCACTGTCGTGTCGCACACCCGGATCCCGCTGCTGCTCGACGCCCTCGCCGCCCGTGAGCGGCTGGTCCTCGACGCGTACTGGATCCCGACCGAGGAGGCCGGCGAGCCGGGCGCCGTGGACGGGTTCGACGCGCTGTGGGTGGTGCCGGGCAGCCCGTACCGCAGCGAGGCCGGGGTGATCGCGGCGATCCGCACGGCGCGCGAGCGGGGCATCCCGTTCCTCGGGACGTGCGCCGGGTTCCAGCACGCGGTGCTGGAGTACGCCCGCCATGTCTGCGGGCTCACCGGCGTGGCGCACGCGGAGAGCGACCCGGCCGCCGAGGACCCGATCATCGAGCCGCTGGCCTGCTCGCTGGTGGGCCACGAGGCGGCGGTCACCGTCGAACCGGGCTCGCTCGCGCACTCCGTGATCGGCTCGGAGCGGACCGTGGAGCGCTACTTCTGCGCCTACGGCCCCTCACGTCACCTCGACACGCTGACCGCTCACGGCCTGCGCTTCTCCGGGCGCGACGAGGACGGCCAGGTCCGGATCGCCGAACTGCCCGGCCACCCCTTCTTCCTGGCCTCGCTCTTCCAGCCGGAGCTGGCCGGGGACGGCTCCCGACCACACCCCGTGGTCACGGCCTGGGCCAGGGCAGCCGTCGAACGCGCAGGTCAGCCGGTTTGAGGCGGGCGGGCCGGTTCCGTTGTCAGTGGGGGCTGTTACGTTCTGTGACATGACCGATCACGCGCTGCGCACGCTGCGGCAGGATCCGCGGCTCGCGGAACTGGCCGCCTCCCCCTTCGACTTCGCCCTGAGCCGCGCCGCCCATGGCCATGTCGAGCCGGTCCGCCTCGCCTCGGGCGGCCCGATCGAGGCCGTCGCGGGCAGCGGCGCGGGCGGTACGTATTTCGTGTGCGCGGACGGCTCGATGCTCTACGCCGATTCGGAGGGCGCGGCCGGGATCATCGGCTCCACCGTCGACGAGGCGCTCGAGGTGGTGATCGGCCTGCCCTGCTGGTTCGACTGCGTGGACCTGTCCCCGCGCGACGGCGAGCAGGCGGTCCTCGCGCGCGTCGCGGAGCTGGAGGCGGAACTCCGCGCGGACGACGCCGGCTTCGACGCGGCCCGGGCCGAACTCCGCGCCGCCCTGGGCCTTGCCGGGCGTTCTCCGCTCGAACTGGTCACCCTGCTGCACACCGCGCTCCTGCGCACGGAACCCGACTTCCTGCTGCTCACCGAGGAGGAGGGCGGCGCCTACCGACTGCTCGACGAGCACCCCCGCCCCCCGCTGTGGGAGCCGGTGCTCGCCCGGGGCCGGGCGGATCTGGCCCTGCTGCGGGCGGGCGACCGCGCCGCGTGGGACGCGGTGGCCGGGGATCCCGTACGGCGTCGACTCGCGCTGCGCGCCGCGCAGTTCGACCGCCGGGACGGCGACCTGGACCTGCTCCGGCAGTTGCTGCGGCGGGAGACGGAGTCGTCGATGACGGACGAACTGCGGCTCGCCGCGGTCCTCGTGGGGCGGCACGGGGACGTGACCGATCTGCCCCTGCTGCACGAGGTCCGCGAGACGGACTTCGACACGCACTGCGGGCTCAGCGAGATCCCCGGACCGGGATCGGACGCCGCGGAGTTGTCGCGCTGGGCCGAGGAGCTGGACGACGCGATGTTCGGCACCGATCCGGCCGACGAGCCGCTCGCCACCTGGACCGAACTCGCCCTGGACCAGGGCCTGACGGAACTCGCCCGGGTGCCGCTGATCCGCGCACTCGACGAGATATTCCTGGACCGGAGCACCCTGCGACGGCCCGACGATCCGACCCGGCTGGAGACGTCACGGATCAACTGGCTCGCCCATGATCTGCGGCGGGCCGGGGACCTCCCCCAGGCCCTGCGCGCCCAGCGCCTGTACGCCACGCTCCAGGACACGGCGTGGGACCGGATCTCGGCGCTGCTGGACCAGGCCCGGCTGGAACGCGCCTGCGGACAACTGCCGCAGGCGAGGAACACCTTGGCGTCGGTACGCGCGCTCCTGGCCGACCCCGGCGACGACTCGCTGCGCCACTGGAACCGGGCGTACTTCGGCCGCTTCATCGCCGAGGAGCACTACGCCCTCACCCGGGCCCTCGCCGACGCCGGCCTCCCACAGGAGGCCCGCGCCCTGCTCACCGCGGCCGACGCGATACTCGGCGAGCTCTCGGGGAACGCCGCCACGGGCGCCCGGAAGCTCGCCGAGGAGGCCGCCGAGCGCGTGCGGGACGTCAGGGACCTCAGCTGACGGGCAGCGCGGGCGGCCGGTCCGGCAGGAAGCCGTGGGCCCGGCGGGCCAGGTAGGCGGGCTTGTAGCGGTCGACCTCGCGGTGCCAGTTCAGGATGCCCGCCATCCAGTTCCGCAGGTCGCCCACATAGGTCCGCATGGCGTCACGCGCCTCCTGGGAGAGGCCGAAGTCGTCGTACAGGACCGGAAGTTCATGCGCGACCACGTGCTCGAACTGCTGCATGCGCTGGGTCGTCAGGTCGTGCACCACGCCGAGCGCGGTCGGGTAGTCGCAGCCGAAGAAGTTCTGCACGACGAGGATCGAGTTGTGGATCTCGCCCTCGTACTCGATCTCCTTCTGGTACGAGAAGACGTCATTGAGGAGGGCGGCATAGTCGACAGCGGCGTTCTCCAGCGAGCGCACCGGGCCGCTGCGGTAGACCTCCGGGGGCACGGAGGGGCCGTGGCCCATGCGGCACAGGGCCATGGTGAGGTCGGAGCCGAAGGTGGCGCGGCGCATCTCCAGGTAGTCGACCGGGTCGGGGATGCGGTTCTGCATCTGGTTGGACAGCTCCCACACCCAGCTCTCGGTCATGACGTTGACCGCGTCCTTGAGGGTGCGCCGCTGCGCGGGCGTCATCCCGGCGGTGGTGCGGGCCCACAGGTCGGCGAGGGCGCGTTCCATCGCGTTGGCGGGGGCCAGGGTCTCCTCGCCGGCGACGGGCATGCAGGCCGCCAGGCGCTGGGTGGTGAGGCGGGCGGCGGCCAGGTCGCGGCGGTGGCCGAAGACGAGGGGGTAGTAGTCGTCGCCGTAGGTGCCCCAGGCGAGCCAGTCGGCGCTCAGGTCGAGGGCCTCCTCGGTCGCGTCCGGGTCCAGGCCCGCCGAGCACAGGGCCAGGTCGGCGGCGGTGAGCTTGTCCTCGTCCCAGACGCCCTCCTCCAGCATGCCCATGCGGTGCGTCCAGTCGACGAGCCGCCGCCGGGCACCGGGCAGATGGGGGCTGAGCTGCACCTGGAACGGCATGTAGAGGTCGGGGATCAGGGACGGTCCGACCTTCTGGTACGGCACATGGGTGTAGGCGCGCAGGCGTTCGGCGCCGGCCGAGGCGAGGAGGGCGCCGACGTCGGCGGCGGAGGTGCCGGGGCCGGTGAGACCGTGCCAGGGGCTGGTGGAGCGGGCGCGCTCGTTCATGTACCGGCTGGAGCGCATGTGCCATTCGTGGCCGCCGGACTGCCAGTCCTGGAGTCCCTGGGTGTAGGCGGCGACGGCGGCGACCTCGTCCGGGGTCAGGCCCCGTTCCACTGCCAGCGCCGGGACCTCGGTGAGGGCGGTGTGCTCGAACTGGTGGAGGCGGGAGGTGAGGACGTCGTTGACGGTGTCGGCGGCCTCCTGGGTGGTACAGCCGAAGAAGGTCTCCAGCACCAGGACGCCGTTGCTCAGCTCGCCCTCGTCCTCGACCTCGCGCTGGTAGGAGAACAGGTCGTTGCGCAGGTGCACGGCGTCGGAGAAGGTCTCCATCAGCACCCGCAGGGGCCGGGCGTCGGCGACCGCGGCGGGCACCTCCGCCCGCGCGTACTCCACCAGGCCCGCGGACCAGGGGGCGCCGCCCACCTTGCGGCGCATCTCGATGTACTCGACGGGGTTGGAGATCCGTCCCTCGTTGATGTTGGACAGCTCCCACATCGACTCGTTCAGCAGATGCTCGGTGGCGACGGCGAAGCGGCGGCGCCAGTCGGCGGACATCGCGGGGACCGTGCGCGTCCAGAGGTCGGCGAGACCGGCCTCCACCGGGTTCGCCGGCTCGGGCATCGGCGTGGTCAGGTCCAGCGGCATGAACAGGGCGAGCCGGTCGAGGTGGGCCTTGCCGGCGGCGCGGTCCTGGGTGCGCTTGTACATGTCGAGGAAGTGGTCGTCGAAGAAGAAGACCCACACGTACCAGTCGGTGATCAGGGAGAGGGCGGGGCCGTCGCACTCGGGGTGGGTGTAGGCGCAGAGCAGTCCGTAGTCGTGTGCTTCGAGATCGGACTGCTCCCAGATCCCGGATCCCTCCAGCATGCCCATCTCGCGGGCCCACGCGGTCGAGTGGGCACGGGCCTCCTCGACATGGGGATTGAGCCGCGCGGGATACGGCATGTAGAAGTGCGGGAGTTCGAAGGGCTGCGTCATGGCCGGGCACTACCCGGCGCCACCGACGGCCATCCTCGGGCCGGGACATGATCACACCATCGCGTGAATCCGGGATGAACCTCCGCATTCCCGAAGGCCCTTGTGGCGTTCACCTCTACGCGCGCAGACTACGGAGGTTCTCGCGTCCCTCCTCCCCTCCGGAGTCCCGATGGACCAGACCCGAGCCCTGTCCCGCCGTACCGCCCTCGCCTCGCTCGCCGGGGCGGCGCTGGCCGGCACCGCCGCGTGGCCCGCCTCGGCGGGCGAACGCCACGGCCGCGCGGTCCGGTTCGCCACCTTCAACGCCTCCCTCAACCGCTCCGCCGAGGGCGCGCTCGTCGCGGACCTGTCCACGCCGGACAACGTCCAGGCGCGCAATGTCGCGGAGACGATCCAACGGGTCGACCCCGATGTGCTGTTGATCAACGAGTTCGACTACGTGGCGGGCGGCGCCGCGGTCCGTCTCTTCCGGGACCACTACCTCGCCGTGGGGCAGCGCGGCGCAGAGCCGGTCCGCTACCCGTACGCCTTCACCGCGCCGGTCAACACCGGTGTCGCCTCCGGGGCCGACCTGGACGGCCGCAACGGCGCGGTGACGACGCCCGGTTCGGACGCGTACGGGCAGGACGCCTTCGGGTACGGCTGGTTCCCGGGGCAGTACGGGATGGTGGTGCTCTCCAAGTACCCGATCGCCACGCGCGCGGTGCGCACCTTCCAGCGCTTCCTGTGGAAGGACATGCCCGGCCACCTGATGCCCCCGGGCTACTACAGCGCCGAGGCGACGGCGGTCTTCCGGCTGTCCTCCAAGAGCCACTGGGACGTGCCGGTGCGGATCGGCCGGGACACCGTGCACTTCCTGGTGTCGCACCCCACGCCGCCCACCTTCGACGGCCCCGAGGACCGCAACGGCCGCCGCAACCACGACGAGATACGGCTGTGGGCCGACTACATCGGCGGGCGCGGGCGCGGCGCCTATCTGTACGACGACCGGGGAGTGCGCGGCGGACTGCGGCCGGGTGCGCGGTTCGTGCTGGCCGGCGACCAGAACGCCGACCCGTACGACGGCGACAGCTACGGCGGCGCCATCCGGCTGCTGCTGGACCACCCGGCGGTCCGCCCGCCCGCCACCGCGCCGTCCAGCGCGGGAGCCGTCGAGGCGGCGCGGCTGCAAGGCGGCGCAAACACCTCGCACACCGGCGATCCGGCGCACGACACCGCGGACTTCAACGACACCGCCCCGGGCAATCTGCGCGTCGACTACGTGCTGCCCTCCCGCGGTCTGGCACCCGGCGCGAACGGCGTGTTCTGGCCGGCGTCCGACGATCCCCTGTACCGGCTGGTCGGTGGCGGCGCGAACGTTCCCACCTCGGACCACCGGCTGGTGTGGCAGGACGTGTACGTCCGCTGAAACGCGCGCTCTTGCCGAGGCCGGGCCGGGACGCCACCGTAAGCGCATGACCTCCTTCACGCTCCCCCATGAGCTGCACGGCGACGGGCCGCACAAGGTGTTCGCGGTGCACGGCTGGTTCGCCGACCGGTCCGCGTACGCGAGCGTCCGGCCCGACCTCGACGGCACGTCCTTCACCTACGCGCTGGTCGATCTGCGCGGCTACGGCGAGGCGAAGGACGCCGCCGGCAGCTACTCGACGGCCGAGGCGGCGCAGGACCTGCTGGACCTGGCCGACCGGCTCGGCTGGGAGCGGTTCTCGGTGGTGGGGCACTCGATGGGCGGGTCGGTGGCCCAGCGGCTGCTGGCGCTGGCGCCCGGGCGGCTGCGCCGGATCGTGGGTGTCTCCCCGGTGCCCGCGTCGGGGCTGCCGCTCCCGGCCGAGCAGTGGGAGCTCTTCGCGGACTCGGCGCACCGGCCGGAGCACCGCCGTACGATCATCGACTTCACCACCGGGGGCGTCCGGCCCGCGGCCTGGCTGGACCGGATGGTCAGCCGTTCGCTCGCGGTGAGCGACGCGAAGGCGTACCGGGCGTGGCTGGACTCCTGGGCCCGGGAGGACTTCCACGCCGAGGTGGCGGGCGCCCCGGTGCCCGCGCTGGCCGTCGCGGGCCGGCTCGACCCGGCGCTGTCGGCGTCGCTGCTGCGCGACACCTGGCGGCGCTGGTACCCGTACGGCGAGGTGCGGGAGCTGTCCGGCGCCGGGCACTACGCCATGGACGAGACCCCGCTGGAGCTGATCCAGGTGGTGGAGGCCTTCCTCGACGCGGGCGACGAGGACGACGCCGGCCCCGAGGGCGGGGCGGAGCGGCCCGGTGCGGCGGCCGAGGCCGAGGGCGAGGAGGCGTGACCTTCCGCCCCTCCCCGCCCGTCCCCGACGTCTTCGACCCCCGCCAGTACGCCACCGGCGTGCCCTACGCCGCCTACCGCGTCCTGCGCGACCATCACCCCGTGGCCTGGCAGGACGAGCCCGAGGTGCTGGGCTGGCCGGCCGGTCCCGGGTTCTGGGCGGTGACCCGGCACGCGGACGTGGTCCGGGTGCTCAAGGACCCGCTGACGTACTCCTCGCGGCTGGGCGCGACCCAGATCCGGGACCCGGATCCGGAGGACCTGCCGTTCATCCGGCGCATGATGCTCAATCAGGATCCGCCGGGGCACGGCAGGTTACGGCGGCTGGTGAGCCGGGCGTTCACCCCGGGGCGCGTCGACCGTTTCACCGCGGTCGCCGAGAAGCGGGCGCAGGACCTGTTCGCGCGGGCGGTGGAGACGGCCCGCGAGGCGGACGGCACCGTCGATCTCGTCGCCGCCGTCACCGACGACTACGCCCTGCTCAACCTGGCCGACCTGCTCGGCGTCCCGGAGCCGGACCGCGGGCTGCTGCTGCACTGGACCCAGCGGGTCATCGGCTACCAGGACCCCGACGAGGCGGGCCCGCCGGTCCTGGACGACGCAGGCAAGCCGGTCAACCCGCGCTCCCCGGCGATGCTGCGGGACATGTTCGCGTACGCCCGTCAACTGGCCGCGTACAAGCGGCGGTACCCGGCCGACGACGTGCTGACCATCCTGGCGCACGACGCCGAACTCACCGCGGCGGAGCTGGAGATGTTCTTCTTCCTGCTCACCGTCGCCGGGAACGACACCGTGCGCGCCGCGGCCCCGGGCGGCCTGCTGGCACTCGCCGAGCATCCGCAGGCGTACGAGGGACTGCGCGCCGGGGACATCGACATCGGGCCCGCGGTGGACGAGTTGCTGCGCTGGCATCCGCCCGTGCTGACGTTCCGCCGTACCGCCGACCACGACACCGAGCTGGCCGGGCGGCGGATCCGTGCCGGGGACAAGGTCGTCGTCTTCCATGCCTCCGCCAACCGGGACGAGCGGGTCTTCGCGGAGCCGGACCGGCTGGACCTGACCCGGGCCCCGAACCCGCACGTCTCCTTCGGGGACGGCCCGCACGTCTGCCTCGGCGCGCACTTCGCCCGGCTGCAACTGCGGGTGCTGTACCGGGAGGCGGCGCGGGCGCTGCCGGTGCTGCGCACCGCGGGCCCGGGCGGGCAGCTGGTGTCGAACTTCATCAACGGCATCAAGTCGCTGCCGGTGCGGGTGACGTGAGTCAGCGGCGCACCTGGATCAGGGCGTGGGTGCCGCTGGTGCGCCACCGCTGGTCCTCGGCGGCGGTCAGGGCGGCCTCCGTGCCGGCGTCCAGGCCGGTGATCACCTCGGACTTCAGGGTGCGCAGGGCGGCGACCGGGCCGGGGAAGCCGGTGGTGACGTCGGCGAAGGGGGTGGTCGGCGGCCATCTGCGGTCGCCGACCAGGCGACGGTAGTTGAGGTCGCCCTTGAGCACGGTCAGCGTGGCGGCGGTGAGTTCCGCGCGGAAGTCGGCGGGCATCCGCTCGTAGGGCAGGGGTGCGCAGGAGAACGGGTGGGCGCGGATGGTGAGCCGGCCGTCGGTCAGCGCGGCCCACAGCGTCTCGCCGTACGTCCGTGCCGCGCCCCGCGCCGACCTGAGCCGGCGCAGGGCGTCGAGGACGTCGGCGGGCGTGGCGTCGGAGACGAAGTACGGGTACGGCTTGACGTGCAGGACGGCCCGCCCGACGCGCCCGCCGGTCAGGAGGTGGGCGATCAGGAGCAGGTCGGGGATGAGTTCGCGGCCGGCGTTGTCGGCGATCAGGCAGAGCAGCGGGGCCGCCGGGCCGGGCGTCAGCAGCGACCACAGGGCCGCGCTGTCGTCGGCGACCAGGGGCGGGGTGCCGCCCGGCGCCGTACCGTCGGCGGCGGAGAGCCGGAAGCCGAGGTCCGCGCGGTTTCCCCACAGGGAGCCGTGCAGCAGGGCCCGGTCCTGCTCGTCCGGGGACAGCGGGGCGAGGTCGTCCAGCGCGGCCAGTTCCTCGTCCGTCTCCGTCGAGTCCAGCTCGGCCAGCTTGGCGGGCCGGAAGGGGTCGATGCCCTCCCAGGGGCCGGGGGTGAAGTAGCCGACGGCACCGAGGAGCCGCCGGTAGAAGTAGCTCTCCGCCCACAGCCACGGCACTTCGGTCCAGGGCCGGCCCGCGTAGGCGGTGGTGCCCCACTCCCGCCATCGGTCCCGGTCGTGGGCGTCGTGGGGAAGGGGCTCGATCACGCCCTTGGTGCAGGTGTCGAGCAGCGCGTCGAGCGCGTCCTGATGCTCGGGCCCGTACGGAACGGCCTCACGGACCTGCCGGATGATCGCGGGGTGCCGCTCGGTGAGGACACGGTGCGGGAAGGAACCGGGTTCATCGCCGAGAATCACGGCGGGGATCGCGTCCATACGCCCGACGCTACCGCGCGGGATCACCCGCAGCAGCGTCAGGTCTCGGGGTTCAGCCGACCGGACGGTGAGGGCGAGGCGGAACGGGCGACCGGGCACCGACACCACGCCGCGGATCAGCAGGTGCCCCGACCGTGCGGGCCCGGGATCAGCAGGCTCGGGTTTCGCGTTCCAGTTGGCCTGTCAGGGCTAGGTAGCGGGGGCGGCGGGGTACCGGGACCATGCCTCGGATCATCAGGTGCCACATTTCGGCTACCCGGCGGGGCTGGCGGGCGACGGGTTCGAGGGCGCGGCCTACGACCCTGGTGCCGACGAAGAAGCAGGCGAGGGAGTGAGCCGCGGCGTCGACGTCGACGTCCTGATGGACGTCCGACTCCTTGACCGCGCCCAGGAGTTTGCGGGTGGAGATGTCCAGCCACTCCGTGAAGGGGTGCCGCAGGGGCGCCTTCACGGCCACGCCCCCGGTGGCGAGCCGGAGCCCGGCCCGGGGGATCGGGCCCTCGACGGAGAGCCGGGTGATGCCGAAGGTGGTGCGCATCAGCGCCTCCAGGCAGGAGTAGCCCCGGGCGTCCATCTCGTCGGCGATCTGGCGGGATGCCTGGGACTGCAGCTCCATGATGGCGTGGGCCAGGTCCTCCTTCGCGGCGAAGTGGAAGTACAGGGCGCCCTTGGTGACTTGGGCGTGCTCGACGATGTCGCTCAGACTGGTCGACTCGTAACCGCGCCGGTCGAACAGGTCGGCGGCAGCGGTGATGATCGTCGCGCGGGTCTGTTCAGCGCGTAACTGCCTCGCCATCGGCTGGACACTCCTGGGGCGGAAAAGAACGGGTCATGCCGTTTGTTTTTTACTCCCCGTACACAATAGCTCAACACTCCACGATGCCTACCCGGCATGCGAAGACTGCCGAATCCCCTTGGACGCCCAGGACTTGGAGCTCGCCGTCGGCACCCCACTCCGCCTCGATCCACGTGGGCCGGTCCAGTTCGGCGTACCGGTCGAAGCTCGCCTCGTAGGACACCGGCACGCTCTTGCCGCCACTCACCACCTGAACGGCCTGCCGGGCCGCCTCCAGCAGCAGCATCCCGGGGACGTGGTCGAGCGGATGGTCGAAGAAAACGGGATGCGCGGTATCTACCCGCAGCTGCCACCGCCCCGGCCGGACCGACGGCGCCAGCACCACATCGCCGGGCACGGTGCGGTCCACCTCGGCGGGCGACAGCCCGGGCGGCGGAGTCAGCGCGGTGACATCGGCGGCGCCGCGACCGCCGCGCAGCCTGCGGTAGACGGGCTCGCTGGTCCAGGACGCGGCGAAGTACGCGCTGGCGACCTGCGTGTTGTCGATGGTCACGGCCGCGGAGAGACGGAACGCGGCCGGGCGCCCGGCCCGGTGGCGGACGTCGAAGATCTGCACGTCCACGTCCGGTTCGGCGGGCGCGTGGCCCACGCCGAGGCACTCGGGGCGGGTGGTGACACGCAACTCCTGGAGCACGAACCGGTACCCCAGCGGCACCTCGTACTCGGTGTGGGCGAGGAGCGTTCCGCTCTGCCGGACGGTTTCGGTGACGAGCAGCGGCTCGTATGCGGTACGGTCGCTCGACACGTGCAACGGGTGCGCCCGCGGCCACTGCGCGGCTACCCTGAACTGGTCGGTTCCGGTCCGGCGCCAGCCGGTGAGCAGGGTCTCGGCGACGGCAGCGCGATGCACCAGCTGACGCGGCACCGTGGCCGTGAGGGGCTCGGACACCGTCGGGACAACGGCGAGTTGCGGCAGTTCAGGCATGTCTCTCCCTGGCTCCCTCGACAGTGTTGACAGACGGCGAGGTGCCCGTGCCGTGAGCGCTACAGTACGAGCCGACCGGTTTGTTTTCAATGAGACCAGGGATGACCGGGATCGGTCCGCGTCCGGGCCGTCGTACCGTGGGCCATCCGGTCAACTCGGCGCATCGAAGGGGCGCTTATGGCGAAGCAGGAGCGCGCCATCAGGACGCGCAGAGCGATCCTGGAAGCCGCGGGCGCGGTGTTCGACGAGCACGGCTACGCCTCGACGACGATCTCCATGGTGCTGGAGCGCGCCGAAGTCACCAAGGGCGCCCTGTACTTCCACTTCCCCTCCAAGGAGTCGCTCGCCCAGGCCGTCCTGGACGAGCAGGTGCCGTTCGGTGCGGTGCCGCCGCAGCCGTGCAAGCTCCAGGAAATGGTGGACATGAGCTATGTCCTCGGCCGGAGACTGCTGCGCAACCCGCTGCTGCAGGGCAGTGTGCGCCTGACCGTGGACCAGTGCACACCACCCGGAGTCGATCACAGCGGGCCGTTCCGGCAGTGGGCGGACCATCTGATCGACCTGTTGGAAGAGGCCGACAAGCAGGGTGAGTTGCTGCCCACGGTCGTGCCGAGGGACACGGTGGAACTGCTGGTCGGCTCCTTCGCCGGAATCCAGCTGATGTCCCGGGCGCTGACCGGGCGGGAGGATCTCGCGCACCGCATCTCGGTGCTGTGGGCGCACGTCCTGCCGAGCATCGCGGTGCCGGCGCTGCTGGTCCGGATCGACACCGCACCGGACCGGGGCGCGCGGATCCTGGCCTCGCTCGACGAGGACGCGCAGTTGTTGCAGGGGGCCGAGCCGTGATCCTGCTGACCGGAGCGACCGGAACCGTCGGCGGACTGGTCGCGCGCCGACTGCGCGGCACCACCGCGCTGCGCCTGCTGACCCGACGGCCGGACCGGGCAGCGCACCTCTCCGGGCCCCGATCGGAGGTCTGCGGCGGCGACTTCGACGACCTGGCGAGTCTGCGGCGCGCCCTGACCGGGGTGACCTCCGCCCTGCTGGTCTCCGCGAACCCGCTGACGCACACCCATGACGAGCACTTCCTGGCGGCGGCGCACGCGTGCGGGGTACGGCAGGTGGTGAAGCTGTCCGCGCTCGCGGTCACCGACCCCGACGCCACCGACCTGATCACGGCCTGGCAGCGCGGCAATGAGCAACTCCTCACCGACTCGGGTCTGTCGTGGACCCTGCTGCGGCCGCGTGCGTTCATGTCCAACACCCTCGGCTGGGCCCTCTCCGTCCGCGCCGAGGGCGTCGTACGGGCGGCGGGCGGGAGCGCGGCCAACGCCACCGTCGATCCGCGGGACATCGCCGATGTGGCCGCGCTGACACTGCTGGAGCCCGTCGCGCACGCCGGCCGGGCCTACGCCCTCACCGGACCCGAGGCCATCAGCGCCGTGGACCAGACCCGGATCCTCGGTGAGCTGCTGGAACGGACGGTGAACTTCGAGGAGTTGACCGAGGCCGAGGCGCTGCGCCGGTTGCGCGGCCGCTATCCGGCACCGATCGCCGAGGCGCTCGCCGAGAGCGCGGCGCGCGGGCGGGCCGGGGCCAAGTCGCAGGTGGACCCTACGGTCGCGAAGCTGCTGGGGCGGTCCGCGGGGAGCTACCGGGAGTGGGCGCGGGATCATCTGGGCGCCTTCCGGGTCGGGACATGACGACGGGCCGGCCGATGCCCCATCCGCACCGGCCGACCCGTCCGCTTCAGTGGAACGGCTCGTTCAGAAGGTCAGCTTCCAGCTGTTGAGCGTGCCCGTGTCCTGCGTCGCCGTGTCCTGCACCCGCAGCTTCCAGGTGCCGTTGGCGACCTCGCTGGAGGCGTTCACCGTGTAGGTGGCCACGACGTTGTCCGCGGAGTCCGAGGAGCTGGCGGACTTCAGGCGGTAACTCGTACCGTCCGGCGCGACCAGGTCAAGCACCAGGTCACCGCGGTAGGTGTGGGTGATGTTCACCCCGACCTGGAGCGCCGAGGGCGCGTTGCCGGTGCGGCCGGAGACGGTGATCGGGGACTCGATCGTGCCGTTGTCCGGGACCGCGACGGCCGAGGTGCTGGAGAAGGTGGTGCCCCCCGTGGAGCCGCCGCCGGAACCGCTCACCGCCTGCACCGTCCTGGCCGCGTCCGCGAGGCCGGCGCCGCAGCCGCCGGAGCAGGTGCCGGGCAGCGCACGCGCGTTGGTCTTGATCGCGGACTCGATCTGGGCCGGGGTCAGCGCGGAGTTCTTCGACTTCAGCAGCGCGGCGAGACCCGCGACGTGCGGGGCGGCCATGCTGGTGCCCTGGTAGTACTCGTAGCTCTCCGCGCCCGGGCCCTGCGCGCCGGCGTTCAGCGTGGACAGGATGCCGTTGGTGGTGACGGAGTTGGTCTCGCCACCGGGTGCGGCGATGTCGACGACCGTGCCGTAGTTGGAGTAGTAGGAGCGGTTGCCCTGGCGGTCGGCGGCGGCGACGCTGATGACGTTGGAGCAGCTGGCCGGCGAGTAGTTGGCCGCGTTGGCGTTGCTGTTGCCCGCCGCGACGACGACCGTGGTGCCGCGGTTCACGGCGGCGTTGATCGCGTTCTGGGTGGCGGTGGTGCAGGCGCCGCCACCGCCGAGGCTCATGTTGATGACCTTGGCGACGTTGATGTTGGCGGGGACACCGGAGACCGTGCCGCCGGACGCCCAGGTGATGGCGTCGATGATGTCGGAGTCGTAGCCGCCGCACTTGCCGAGGACCCGCAGCGGGGAGACCTTCGCGCCGTAGGCGATACCGGCGACGCCCTTGCCGTTGTCGGTCGCCGCGGCGATGGTGCCGGCGACGTGGGTGCCGTGCCAGGAGGAGTCGTAGGCCGGGTCGCCGGACTGGCACTCGCCGGCGGCGGTCCAGTCGCCCGGGTCGGCCGGGTTGCTGTCCCGGCCGCCGCCGTCGTTGGCGACGGTCGCGTCCGCGATGAAGTCGTAGCCGCCGACGATGTTCGCCGCGAGGTCGGAGTGGGCGACATAGCCGGTGTCGATCACGGCGACGGTCACTCCGGTACCGGTGGTGACATCCCAGGCACCCGGCACGTTCATGCCCGCGGTGGTCTCGAACAGGTCCCACTGCTTGGCGTACTCGGTGTCGTTCGGCGTGGCCAGCGGCTTGTTCAGGCGGTCCGGTACGACATAGGCGACCTGCGGGTCGGCCCGGTACTCGGCGATGACGTCGGAGACGTCCGCCTTGGTGAGGTCCTCACCGAGGTCGACGAGGGCGGCACCGGTGCCGAGCCGGCGCTGGAAGTCCAGCTCCTCGCCGGCCTCCTTGCCCTTGGCGGCGGCGTCCGCGTCGGCAGCCTTGTTCGACTTGGCCTCGGCGGCGCCGGACTTGTAGCCGACGATGAGCCGTTCGGCCGGGGCGCCGGGGGCGGCCTCGGTGCTCGCGGCGGGGACATCCTGGGGAGCGGCGGGCTGCTGGGCGACGGCGGCCGTGGCGGTAGCGGCCGTGAACAGCGCGGCGGAGACCGCGGCGACGGATATCAGCTTCCGTCGCGGGGAGGGGGAGGTACGCAAGGGCTTGGCCTTTCGTGGCCGAACTCCGGGCAGCGCGGAGCGGCGGTCGATGCGCTTCGTCCTCGAAGCGGAGGGGGGTGAACCGAAAACCGAACAGCGTGCGCAGTGGCCGGCCAGGCGCGGTGGGGGGCCGATCCGTCCGGGGTTACCTGTGGGTCGGCTGTGCAGGAACGATAGGCAAACAGAAGGTCATAGGGATACAGGGGAAACCCTCGATCAGGCCGGAAACGAACCCTCGCCGTCAGGGAGTTGACCGCCTGTGTCCCCTTTTGCACGGGCACGTGCCCGCTGAACGCGCCGGGTCCGCGTTCCGTACTGGACAGCGGCAGTCCGTCCCGCCCCGGCCGAGGAGATCCCGCACATGACCCGGACCCGCGCCCGGCGCGCCCTCGCGGCGGCGGTCCCGCCGCTGCTCGCCCTGGGAGCCGCGACCCCGGCCGCCGCGCACGGCGCGCCCACCGATCCGGTCAGCCGGGTGCTGGCCTGCTCCCCCGAGGGCGGCAGCGCCGCCGGGTCGGCGGCGTGCCGGGCCGCCGTCGCCGCGAACGGCACACCCTTCACGGCCTGGGACAACCTGCGCATCGCGAACGTGAACGGCCAGGACCGGCGGATCGTCCCCGACGGACAGCTGTGCAGCGGCGGCCTGCCCGCCTACCGGGGCCTGGACCTGCCCCGCTCCGACTGGCCGTCGACCCGGCTGCGGCCGGGTGCCGGGCTGACCCTGCGGTACGTCTCGACGATCCCGCACACCGGCACCTTCCGCCTCTACCTCACCCGGCAGGGCTACGACCCCACCCGGCCGCTCACCTGGTCCGATCTGCCGGAACGGCCCTTGGCCGAGGTACGGGACCCCGCGCTGACGGACGGCGCGTACCGGATCCGGGCGACCCTGCCGGCCGACCGGACGGGGCGGCATGTGCTGTACACGGTGTGGCAGAACAGCAGTACGCCGGACACGTACTACTCCTGCTCGGACGTGGAGTTCCCGGCGAAGGAGAAGGATCTCCCGCCGAACGAGAAGAGTCTCCCGCCGAACGAGAAGGATCTCCCGCCGAAGGAGAAGGGCCTCCCTGTGCAGGACAGGGCGGAGGAGACCGCGAAGGCGGCGGCGCCCTCACCTCCGGCACCCGGGCAGCGCCGTACAGCGGCGGTCCCCGCCCCGGACCCGGGCCCGTCGGCCCCGTTGCTCGCGGGCGGCGCCGCCGCGGTGCTGCTGCTCATCGGGGGCGCCGCTGTCGCCGTACGACTTCGGCGCCGGTGACGAAAGCGGCGTCAGCGGGCGAGCGGAAATCGGCCACCCCCGCCGCCCTCATTGACGCGCACGCGTCACACCCCTACGTTCTGACCGACTTGCCGAACCGCGTTCGACATACCGGCAATAGTCGACCCGCATCGGCCCTCCCCCAGGAGTCCGGATGACCTCCTTCCCGCACCCGGCCCGCAGAACAGTCCTCGGTCTGGCGGCGGCCACGCCCCTGGCCGCGACGGGCGTGCTGGCCCTCGGCGCCGGCCCGGCCCACGCCGCCGACGCGGCGTACGTGATGGCGTACTTCACGGAATCGACCAACCTCGGCGACGGCACCGACTACGGCCTGCATCTCGCCGTCAGTACGGACGGGCTGAACTGGACGCCGCTGAACCAGAACAACCCGGTGGTCACCCCCACCCAGGGGGCCGGCGGACTGCGCGACCCGTTCGTCCTGCGCAAGCAGGACGGCACGTTCGTCGTGCTGGCCACCGACCTCAAGGGCACCGACTGGAGCTACAACAGCCAGTACATCCATGTCTGGAACTCGGCCGACCTGCGCACCTTCACGGGCTACCACCGGCTGAAGCTGCACGACATGGTGACCCACAGCTGGGCCCCCGAGGCGTTCTGGGACGCGGGCCGAGGCCGGTACGCGGTCATCTACTCGTCGGTCGACTCCAGTGGCCACAACGTGATCATGGTCAACTACACCAGCGACTTCGTCACGGCCTCGGCGCCCCAGGTCTTCTTCGACCCCGGCTACGACGTCATCGACGGTGACATGGCGGTGGGGGTGAACGGCGTCAACTACCTCTACTTCAAGCGCAACGGCACCCTGGTGGGCGCCCGCTCCACCTCCCTGAACCCGGGCAGCTTCACACCCTTCACCTCGGGCGTGGCGCAGGGCGGCACGGAGGCGCCGACCCTGGTGAGGTCCCTGACCTCCGGCACCTGGTGGCTGTGGGGGGACACCTACACGCCCAACGGCGTCTTCTACGCCTGGCAGTCCGCCGATCTGTCGGCGGGCACATGGACGGCCGTCGACCAGCGGGCCTACACCCAGCCGGTCAACTCCAAGCACTGCGGCATCACGCCGATCACCGCGGCGCAGTACGGCAACCTGCTCGCCCACTGGGGCGCGCCCGCCTGGAACCGGCTGAAGTCCTACAACTTCCCGGCCCGTTACGTCCGGCACTCCGGCTTCGCCGGGCGGATCGACCCCTACCCCGTCGAGCCGTACAGGGACTCGCTGTGGAAGCTCGTCCCCGGCCTCGCGGACGCCTCGGGGGTGTCCTTCCAGTCCGTCAGCCACCCGACCCGCTACCTGCGGCACGCCGACTACGCGGTGCGGCTGGACGTGAACGACGGCACGTCCGTCTTCGCGGGGGACGCGACCTTCCACCGTACGGCGGGGCTGGCCGACGCGTCCTGGTCGTCGTTCCGGTCGTACAACAACCCGACGCGCCATCTGCGGCACTACGGCTACGCCCTGCGCGTCGACCCGGTCTCCACGGCGACCGAGCGGCAGGACGCGACGTTCAGGGTGGGCTACTAGGAGCCCGGCGGGGTCGTGCGGGCACGGCCCCGCCGGAAGGGGCGTCAGCCGTCCAGGCCGACCGACTTCAGCCAGTCCTTGGCGACGTCGAGCGGGTCCTTGTTCTCCAGCTGGACCTGGGAGTCCAGGTCGAGCAGGGTCTTGGTGTCGAGCTTGGCGGAGACCTCGTTGAGGGCGTCCACGCCCTCCTTGGGCAGGCCCGACTTGTAGACCAGCGGGGTCACGTTGGCGAAGCCGAAGAGGTTCTCCGGGTCCTTGAGGACGACGAACTTCTCCTTGGTGATCGTCGGGTCCGTGGTGAAGATGTCCGCGGCCTGCACGGTGTTCTTCGTCAGCGCCGCCTGGGTGAGCGGACCGCCGGCGTCGAGCGCCTTGAAGGACTTGAACTCCAGGCCGTAGACGTCCTTGAGGCCCACCAGGCCCTGCTGGCGGGTCTGGAACTCCGGGGAGCCGCCGATGACCAGCTCGGGCGCGATGTCCTTGAGGTCCGCGAGGGTGGACTCGGCGGTGAGGTTGTACTTCCTGGCGGTCTCCGCGTTGATGCTGACGGAGTCCTTGTCCTCGGCGGGCGAGGACTCCAGCAGCGTCAGCTTCTTGTCCAGCTTGGTCTTCACCGCCGCGTTGACGGCCTCGGTGCTCTTCTGCTCCGCCTTCGGGTCCAGGTACGCCAGCAGCGAGCCGTTGTACTCCGGCAGCACGGTGATGGAGCCGTTCTTCAGCAGGCCGTACGTGGTCTCGCGGCTGCCGATGTTGGGCTTGTAGGTGACCTTGATGCCCTTGGCCTTCAGGGCCTCGCCGTAGATGTCGGCGAGCAGGATGGACTCGGCGAAGTTGTTGGAGCCGACGACGACGGTGTCACCGCTCGCCTTGTCCTCCGCCAGGGGGTTGTCGGACTCGTCGTCGGAGGAGCCACATCCCGCGAGCAGGGCCGCGGTGGCGGCGAGCACGACGATGGACCTACTGCGTGAGGCGGTAGAAGTCACGATTCCCGTTCCGGACTCAGAGATGGGGGCGGTAGTTCTCCAGTTCTTGAACTGATCCAATCCAGCGGCTTCTTGATCAGTCAAGGGAATCCTGGTCACCGATTGGCCTCAATGAGTGCTCGGTTGTGATCGTATGTGAAGAGATTCACCTCAAGAGGCGATAGTCTCCCCGCAGTTGACACCCGGTGTGCGATCACTCGAGGAGGAAAGGTGTCCGCGACAGAGGTGGACGCGTCCACCGCGACACACGGCTCCCCTCCCGGCGCACGGCGGCTCACCGACCGCTGGCCCTTCCGGCGCAAGCTCAATGTGCTGGTCGGCGTGCCCCTCGCCGTCGTCGCCGTGCTGCTCGCCTACCTGATCACCGATCAGCTCGGCCAGTCCTCCTCCGCCTCCGACGCGGCCCGGCTGGTCCGGGACAGCGCCGAGGTGGCCACCCTGGTGGACCGGGTGGCGGCCGAGCACCAGCAGGCGATCCTGCTCTCCGTACGGCACGAGGCCGCCGCCGGCAGCGAGGCCCGGCCCTCCACGGCCGCCTACGACCAGGCGCAGGCCGCGGTGGACGCCCAGGTCGTCAAGGTCCGCGAGACCTTCGGGGACCGGCTCCCGGCCACCGAGGCGCGGGCGCTGAGGGAGATCGGCGCCCTGGGCAGCCTCCGCGACACCATCGAGCAGGGCTATCTGCCCGCGGACAACATCGACCCGGCGTACGCGGGCGCCGCCAAGGGCGTCATCGACGGCCTCGGCCTGGACCGCAACTCCGACCTCGCCGGCACCTTCACCGGCAACCTCCTCGACTCCCTGCTGCGCGCCGACGCCGCCCACAGCGCCTTCGAGACCGGCGTGTTCTCCGCGGCGACCGGGGACTCCAACGCGCTCATCGAGTTCATCGGCGCGGTCGGCTCCTACGAGGTGTACACCTACCAGGCCGACCGGTTCGCCCGGTTCGCCACCGCCGAGCAGGCCGAGGAGCTCAGCGGCATCGAGCACAGCTCCCCGCAGGCCACCATCCGCCGCCAGTACGCCGAGCTGCAGATCGACCCCAGCTCGCTCCAGGCCGACTCGCCCGCCGAGATCCGCGAGGCGTTCCGGGCGGCGCTGGAGTCCTACCCGGCCTACCGCGAGCAGGCCGGCATCCGGCTCGGGATCACGGCCTCCCTCATCGACCAGATCGCCGACCGGGCCGACGACGCCTCCAGCGACGCCGCCTGGCGCGCGGGGCTGCTCCTCGCGCTCGCCCTGTTCGGCTTCGCGCTGTGGCTCGGCCTCTCGGTCGTGGTCCGCCGCTCGGTGGTCCGGCCGGTGCAGGCCCTGACCGGCGCCGCCCGGGAGGTCGCCGAGGTCGCGGACCGCGAGCTGGCCCGGGTCGCCGACGACGACGCCGAGGACGACGGCCCGCCCCGGCTGCGCCCGATGCCCGTGACCGCGCGCGACGAGATCGGCGACCTCGCCGACGCGTTCAACCGCGTCCAGTCCACCGCGGCCGCGCTGCTGGAACGCCAGGTGCTCAGCCGCCGCAACGTCGCCGAGATGTTCGGCAACGTCGGCCGCCGCGTCAGCAACCTCACCACCCGCCAGCTCGCCCTGATCGACGCGGTGGAGCGCGGCGAGACCGACCCCGAGCTGCTGGAACGGCTGTACAGCATCGACCACATCGCGGTCCGGCTGCGCCGTAACGCCGACAGTCTGATGCTGCTCGCCGGGATCCGCGAGGCGGGGCTCGGCTCCGGCCCGCTCGCGCTGACCAACGTCGTGCGTGCCGCGCTCGGCCAGATCGAGGGCTTCCAGCGGGTACGGCTGACCGCGCGCTCCGAGGCCGCGGTGGAACCGGACGTCATCGGCGACCTGACCCTGATGGTGGCCGAACTCCTGGAGAACGCCGTGTCGTTCTCCCCCGCCGGCAGCCCCGTCGAGGTGACGGTGGCGACCGCCGAGGACGGCACCGCGTCCATCGTGATCGCCGACCACGGTCTCGGCATGAGCGCCGAGCGGCTCGCCGAGGAGAACGCCCGGCTGATCCGCCGCGAGCGCCTGGACCTGGTGCCGACGAAGGTGCTGGGCCTGTTCGTGGTCGGCACCCTGGCCCGCCGCTGGGAGATCGGCGTGACGCTGACGCGGACGCCGGGCGGCGGTGTCACCGCCGAGGTGAGCGTGCCGACGTCACTGCTGCTTCCGGCGCCCGCGGAACCGGAGCCGGTGCCCGTCCCGGCCGAGGTGCCCGCGGCGGCTCCGGCGGCCGGGCCGCTCCCCTCGGCCGCCGCGGACGACTCCGGCCTTCTCCCCCGCCGGGTCCCCCGGCGCGAGGGCGCCGCCCCGGACGTACCCCCCGTCGATCACGCCCGGGCCGGTCGCCCCGAAGCTTCCCCCCGGGCCCACGCCGACACCCCCGGTGCCCGCCCGCTGCGCCGCCGCGTCCGCGGGGCCACCCTGCGCGGCGGCACCGAGGACACCGGCGCCCACCAGATCCTGCGCCGGCCCGCCCAGCCCGCCGACGCGGACGCCGTACGGTCCGCGCTGGAGGAGTTCGAGGCGGCCGTGGAGCGGGCGCACCGCGACAGCGACACCACCGAGCAGCCGATTCCCGGCCAGCAGGACCCGAACCACCTCCCGGAAGGAGCGGAGCAGTGAGCACATCCACAGGAGGCACCACGCCGGCCGAACTCCAGGCCGCCGCAGCCGACTTCACCTGGCTGCTGAATCGCTTCGCGACGGAGACCGCGGGTGTCGTCGACGCCATCGCCGTCTCCTCCGACGGACTGCTGATCGCGGTCTCCGAACTGCGGGAGCACGCCGACTCCGAGCGGCTCGCCGCGATCGTCTCGGGCATCACCAGCCTGGCCGCCGGGGCGTCCGGCAACTACGGCCTGGGCGGCCTCAACAAGGTGATCATCGATCTGGAGGGCGGCCATGTGCTGGTCTCCGCGATCGGCAGCGGTGCCGTGCTCGGCGTGGTCACCGACAAGGAGGCCAAGCTGGGCAACATCGCCTACGAGATGACGCTGTTCGCCAACCGTGCCGGTGCCGCGCTCAGCCCCCAGCTCGTGCTCGAACTGAAGAACAGCGTCGGCGCCGCGTCGGCCCGCTGACCGGTTCGAGAAGGACGGTACTGACCCCATGGCGGACGGCATTCCTCCCCCGGGCGACGACCCGGTCGGCCCCGCTTCCGCCGTACGGCCGTTCCTGGTCACCGCCGGCCGGGTGGCGCCCAGCGTCGCCGGCCGGACGATGCCCGTCGAGACCCAGGTGGTGGCCACCGCCTCGGGGCTCGACGCGCTGTCGCTGCTCTCCTTCGAGCAGCACGACATCGTGGCCGCGTGCCGGCAGCCGCAGTCCATCGCGGAGATCGCGGCCCGGCTGCGGCTGCACCTCAATGTGGTGCGGGTCCTCGCCGAGGACCTGCGGGCCGAGGGACGGCTGACGGTGCATGTGCCGAACTCCGACGCCGTCCACGATTCATCCGTCCTGCGAAGAGTGATCGATGGCCTGCGCGCCATCCCCGACTCCCGGGGGGTACTCCGTGACACCGACTGAACCGGCCGCCGCCGTACGACCGCCGCTGCCGGTCAAGATGGTGATCGCGGGGGGCTTCGGCGTGGGCAAGACGACCGCCGTCGCCTCCATCTCCGAGATCGAGCCGCTGACGACCGAGGCCGCGATCACCGAGGTCGCCGCGGGCGTCGACGACCTCACGCACACCCCGCTCAAGACGACGACCACGGTCGCCTTGGACTTCGGGTGCATCACCATCGACCCGACGCTGAAGCTCTATCTGTTCGGTACGCCCGGGCAGGAGCGGTTCGGGTTCATGTGGGACGACATCGTCGAGGGGGCGGTGGGCGGGCTGGTCATCGTGGACACGCGGCGGCTCGACGACTGCTACGCGGCCGTCGACTACTTCGAGCACCGGCAGATCCCGTTCGCGGTGGCGGTGAACGCCTTCGACGGTCGCGTCGAGCACGCGCTGGACGAGGTGCGGTGGGCGCTCGACGTGAGTGAGGGGGTGCCCGTGGTGGTGTTCGACGCGCGGGAGCGGGGGTCCGTGCGGGACTCGCTGCTGGTGGTGCTGGAGCTGGCGCTGGCCCGCAGCGAGGGGTGAACCGGGGCGGCGGGCCCGACAGGCCCGGCGCGCGGCCCTAGCCGGTGCTCCCGCGCCGCACTCCCAGGGACACCGTGAGGCGTCCTGCCGCCCAGAACAGCCCCAGCGTCGCCAGCGCCAGCGCCGCCACCAGCGTCGCGCCGCCCACCACCTTCTCGTAGTCGCGCTGGTAGAGACCGTCCACGATGTAGCGGCCCAGGCCGCCGAAGCTGACGTACGCCGCGATCGTCGCCGTGGACACGATCTGGATCGCCGCCGAGCGCAGGCCGCTGAGGATCAGCGGGAGCGCGACGGGGAGTTCGACCCGGAACAGGACCCCGGTCTCCGCCATGCCCATGCCGCGCGCGGCGTCCACCGGGGCCGGGTCGACCGAGCGCATCGCCTCGTAGGTGGTGACCAGGATCGGCGGGATCGCCAGGACCACCAGCGGGATCATCACCGGTGCCATGCCGAGGCCCAGCAGCACGAACATCAGCACCATCAGACCGAAGCTGGGCAGGGCCCGGCCCGCCGTGGCGATCAGCGACACGGTGTTGCCGCCGCGGCCGGTGTGCCCGGTGAGCAGGCCGGCCGGGAGGCCGATGCCGGCGGCGATGGCGAGGGCCATCAGGGTGTAGCCGAGGTGTTCGGCCAGCCGGGTGGGGATGCCGTCGTAGCCCGTCCAGTGCGCGCTGTCGCTGAAGAAGGCGTCGATGTGGTTGAGGAGGTTCATCGCGTGGCCTCGCGGGGCATCCAGGGGGTCAGCAGCATCCGTACGGCGATCAGGGCCGCGTCCACCAGGATCGCGAGGACGGCCGTGCCCAGCACCGACAGCCACACCAGGCGGGGCTGGTTGTAGATCATGCCGCTGTTGAGGAGGTTGCCCAGCGCGCCCTGGTTCCCGATCAGCATGCCGACGCTGACCAGGGAGATGCTCGACACCGCCGCCACCCGCAGCCCGGCGATGATCGCGGGGGTGGCGATCGGCAACTGGACCTGGAGATAGCGGCGTACGGGGCCGAAGCCCATCGCGGTGGCGGCCGCCAGCGTTTCCTGCGGGACCGAGCGGACGCCGTCGACGATCGCCGGGACCAGGACCACCAGGCTGTACACGGCCAGCGGGATCATCACGGTCAGCTCGGACAGGCCCGTGTAGTCGATGAGGATCACGAAGAAGGCCAGCGACGGGATCGCGTACAGCACCGTCGTCACCCACAGCACCGGCGCGTACACCCAGCGCAGCCGTATGCAGAGTTGGGCGATGGGCAGGGCGATCAGCAGTCCGGCCAGCACCGGCAGCAGGGCCTCGCGGAGGTGGAGGGCGACCAGGCCGAGGTAGCTGTTCTGCAGGTCGCTCGGCATGTCGAAGAGCTCGCTCATCGCGCGACCTTCTCCGTCGCCGTCGCGCTCTTGGCGTGGGCGCCCCGGATCGCCTCGCCGATGGTCTGCTGCGAGACCACTCCGGTCGCGCGGCCCTCCGCGTCCACGGCGACGGCCCAGCCGGTCGGCGAGAGCACCGCGCCGTCGAGGGCGGCCCGCAGGGAGTCGGTGCGGGGCACGAACGGGCGGCCGTAGGGCAGGAGTCGGTCCCGGTCGATCCGTCCGGCGGTCACGTCCCGCGGTTCGGCCCAGCCGAGCGGCTTGCCGTTCAGGTCCGTGACGAGGAGATAGGGGATGTCGGCGGTGTCGCGGGCGGCGATCTGCTCGGCGGTGGCGTCGATCGCGACGATCGGGGCCGTGCGCAGCTCCAGGCCCGCGGAGGGGAAGAAGGACAGCCGCCTGATGCCCCGGTCGGTGCCGAGGAAGTCCTCGACGAAGGAGTCGGCGGGGCTCGTCAGCAGTTCGGCGGGCGGGGCGAACTGGGCGAGCCGGCCGCCGGTGCGCATCACGGCGACCATCGTGCCGAGCTTGACGGCCTCGTCGATGTCGTGGGTGACGAAGACGATCGTCTTGCCCAACTCGGCCTGGATGCGCAGCAGTTCGTCCTGGAGTCCCTTGCGGACGACCGGGTCGACCGCGGAGAACGGCTCGTCCATCAGCAGCACCGGCGGATCGGCGGCGAGCGCCCGGGCCACGCCGACGCGCTGCTGCTGTCCGCCGGAGAGCTGGTAGGGGTAGCGCTTGGCGAGGGCGGTGTCGAGGCCGACCCGCTCCATCAGCTCGCGTGCCCTGGCCCGGGACTTCTCCTTGCCCCAGCCGAGCATGCGGGGCACGGTGGCGATGTTGTCCAGGATCGTGCGGTGCTGGAAGAGACCGGCGTTCTGGATGACGTAACCCATCGAGCGGCGCAGGGTGTTGACCGGCTGCTGCTGGATGTCCTTGCCGTCGAGGAGGATGGTGCCCTCGGTCGGCTCGACCATCCGGTTGATCATGCGAAGGGTCGTCGTCTTCCCGCAGCCCGACGGGCCGACCAGGACGGTGATCGAGCGGTCGGGTATCTCCAGCGACAGCCGGTCGACCGCCACCGTGCCGTCCGGGTATCGCTTGGTGACTGAATCTATCCGTATCAAAACGCCGAATACCCTTCGGGTCTGGCAGAAGTCGCCCGCTTCCGGCCGGGGTTGAGCATGCCGTTGCGCTGAGAGTCTAGACCGCTCACCAGATCAGGACGCCGCCTCCCATCTCCCGTGCGCGCAGGGCGGTCTCCTCGATGATTCCCAGCCGCGCCCCGATGTGGTCGGCGTGCTGGGCGACCGTCCGGTCCGGTGGGCAGGTGAGCTCCGCGAGCCGCTCCAGATGCGCGCGCACGAGGGCGCATTCGGCCAGGAAGACGGGTGTCTCGTCGGGCGCGACGAGGCCGCCCTCGGCCCCATCATGGTGGACGCCGCCGCAACGACCCGTTTTCCGGAGGGTGCCCCGGATGTCGTCCGAAGCCGTCCGCGTCCCGCAAGGTGGAGTCATGAGCGAGCAGCAGCGGTTCGACGTGTGGCAGGCCGGACCCGCCTACGAGCGGTTCATGGGCCGGTGGAGCCGGAAGGTCGCCGAGCGCTTCACCGCCCTGGCCGGCCACCCGGACGGGCTGCGCTGGCTGGACGTGGGGTGCGGGACCGGGGCGTTGTCGGCGGTGCTGGCGGCGCGGTGCCGGCCCGCGCTGGTGCTGGGCTGCGACCGGTCCGCTGAGCTGGTGGCGACGGCCCGGGACGCGGCGTACGGTCCGGTGCGGTTCGTGGTGGCCGACGCGGGGGCGCTGCCCGTGCGGGACGGTGCGTGCGACGCCGCGGTCAGCGGGCTCGCGCTGAACTTCCTGCCCGAACCCGCCGCGGGCGTCGCCGAGATGGCCCGGGCGGTCCGGGCCGGTGGCCGGGTCGCCGCGTACGTCTGGGACTACGCGGAGGGCATGGTCCTGCTGCGCCGGTTCTGGGACGCGGCCACGGCGCTGGATCCGGCGGCGGCCGAGCTGGACGAGGGGCGCCGGTTCCCGGGGTGCGGCCCCGATCCCCTGCACGCGCTGTGGACGGAGGCCGGGCTGGCGGACGTGTGGGTCACCCCGATCGTCATCCGGACCGTCTTCACCGACCTCGCCGATCTGTGGTCCCCGTTCCTCGCGGGCCAGGGCCCGGCCGGCGCCTACGTGGCCGACCTCCCCCCGGACGACCGGGACCGCCTGCGGGACACCCTCGCGGAGACCCTCCCCCGCGATCCGGACGGCTCCATCGAACTGTCGGCCCGGGCGTGGTCGGTGAGCGGCATCAAGCGGTGAGGGGCATCAAGCGGTGAGGGGCATCAAGCGGTGAGGGACGCAGGGTGCGGGTGGTCACGGCGGGACGGCATCAGGCGGTGACGGCGCCGCCCGCGGGCAGACCCCGGCCCACCCGGTGAACGGCGGCAGTAATCCGTAGCAGCCGAATCAAACCCCCGCCCCCACCACCACCGGCACCCCCTCCGTCCGCACCACCCGGCGCTCCGCGTCCACCGCGAACACCTCGCAGCCAGGTCGGGAGGACGCCCACGCGATGCCCTCCGGGCCCATCGCGAAGGCCGCCGTGGCTGTGCTGTCCGCTTCCGTGAGGGTGTCCGCGAGGACCGTGACGGAGAGCAGGCCCGTCGCCGGACGGCCGGTGCGGCCGTCGAGGATGTGTGCGCCCCGCTCGTACAGCGCCGAGGTCGCGACCGCCCCGTCGGTGATCTCCAGCACCGTGCAGAACCGGTCGGCCCGTTCCGGATGCCGTACGCCCACCCGCCAGGGCCCGCCCGCGGCGACCACGTCACCCCCGGCGTTCAGACAGAACCGCCGCACGCCGGCCGCCCGCAACAGCTCCGCGCCCCGCTGCACCGACCAGCCCTTGACCACCGCGCACGGGTCGAGGCCACGGCCGGGCAGCCGGGCGTCGAAGGCACCGCCGGTGGCGGTCCGGTACTCCTCGCACAGGCCGAGGACCTCGGCGAGGTCGGCGCTGACCTCGCCGGGGCCGATCTCGCCCCGGTCGAGCCGGGACACCTCGCTGCCGTCCCGGAACGGGCTGAACCGCTCGTCGACCTCCCGCAGCCAGGCGAAGACGGCGTCGACGGCCGCACCGGGCACGTGCTCGTCGTCCACCCGGAGCGAGACCGGAAACCCCATCACGTGCTCGACGCGCCGCACCTCAGGCCCCCTTCGCGTCGAGGGCCGCCTGCAAGGACTCCCGGTAGCCCTCGCTGGTGATCGTCGCCCCCGACACCGTGTCCACGTCCGCGCTCTGCGCCTCCAGCGTCCCCTCGATCAGCTTCGGCACCGCCGCCGTCGTCTGCGGATGATCCGGCTGCTGCAACATCCGCACCGACGCGATCGTGTCCCCGTCGAACGTCACCTCCACCTGCACGGGACCCTTCTCGGTGGTCACCACCGAGCCCTCGATGACCAGGGCGGAGCTGCCCGACGAGGCGGACGCGGAGGGGGCCGGGGCGACCGCCTGCGTCGTGGGCGCCGGGTCCGTCGACGGCTCGTAGCGCCACAGCGGGACCAGACCGACGGCGGTCAGGACCAGGACGGGTATGGCTCGCTTCACGGTCTCCCTCTCATCCCGCCAGGCTGAAACGCTCGAAGTGGATCTGCGGCTTGGGCACGCCCAGCTCGCGCAGGCTGCCCAGGACCGCGTTCATCATCGGCGGCGGCCCGCACAGGAAGACGTCCCGGTCGGCGATGTCCGGGACCATCCGGGTCAGTTCGGCGGGCGCCAGCCGGTCTGGGCTGACCGGGCCGGTCACCAGGTGCAGGTCGGCGCCCTTGGCGAGGGCCAGCTCGCGCAGCTCGTCGTAGAGGACCGCGTCCCGGTCCGTGGCGACGCGGTAGACGACCACGGCATGCCCCCGCACCTCCTCCAGCAGCGCCCGGATGGGCGTGACGCCGACGCCGCCGGCGATCAGCACGGCCTCGGGGCGGGTGCGGTGCAGGGCGGTGAAGGCACCGTAGGGGCCCTCGGCGAAGACGCGGGTGCCGGGCCGGAGGTGGCGCAGCCCCGCGCTGCCGGCGCCGGCCGCCTTGACGGTGAGCCGGAGCCCGCGGCCGTCCGGGGCGGCGGACAGGGAGAAGGGGTTCGCCTGCCACCAGCGGTCCTTCGTCAGGAACCGCCACAGGAAGAACTGTCCCGCGCGGGCGGGCAGCCGGTCGAGGTCACGGCCGGTGATGTAGACGGAGACCACGGTGTCGGACTCCGGGACGACCGCCGAGACGCGCAGCCGATGGCGCCAGTTCCGCCACAGCGGCAGCACCAGGCGGCCCGTGAGCACCGCGCCGAGCGCGACGCCCCACAGGGCGTACCAGTACGCCGTGGCGGCCGGCGAGGCGGTGAAGGTCGGACCGACCGCGACCTGGTGGGTGAAGGCCAGCACCACGGCGAGGTAGGTGTACAGGTGGACGAAGTGCCAGGTCTCGTAGGCGAGCCGGCGGCGGGCGAACCGTCCGGAGACCGCGCCGACCACGAGAACGATCACCAGCGCGGCGACGGCCCGCAGCACGCCCTCGACGGTCTCGGCGAGATCGACCAGCTGGTTGACCGGGTCGAGGCCGGAGGAGTCGGCGTAGCCGAAGGTGATGAAGACGGCGTGCGCCAGCAGCGTCCACAGGATGCCGAAGCCGGTCCAGCGGTGCCAGGACGTCAGCCGGTCCATGCCGATCCGGCGGTCCAGCCACGGCAGGCGGGCCACCAGCAGCAGCTGGAACGCCATGAACAGGGCGCCGTAGAGCCCGGCGAGGCGGCCGAGGACGAGCAGCGCGTTGGAGGCGCCGACGCCCGCGTCGACGAAGAACCAGGTCACCACGGCCGCGTTCGCGGCCAGCACGGCGTACAGGCCGGTGCGGGCCACCACCCTGGGGCGTATCGCCGTGGCGGGCGCAGGGGGCGATTGGACGGTCGTCACGGGCGGCAGCTCCTCATGGGGGTCCGGGGCCGGGGTACCGAGCTTGGCCTCCCGAAGCTGTCGATCAGCTGTCGTAGATCTTTCAAGTGGTTATCGATGTACCGGGGGCGGCCGGCCGGGCTGTGGCGCGGGGGGCCGGGTGACGCAGTATGAACGAGTGGAAAAAGTACGACTCCTCGTCGTGGACGACGACCCGCCGATCGCCGACCTCGTGGCGACGGTCGCCCGGTACGAGGGCTGGGAGGCGGTCACCGCGAACTCCGGCGAGGAGGCGCTGCGGCGCGCCGCCGAGTTCCGTCCCGACATCGTCGTGCTCGATCTGATGCTCCCGGACGTGGACGGCTTCGGCGTGCTGGACCGGCTGCGCCGCTCGGGGACGATGGTGCCGGTGGTCTTCCTCACCGCCCGCGACGGCGTCGCCGACCGGGTGGCGGGGCTGACCCGGGGCGGTGACGACTACCTGGTCAAGCCGTTCGCGGTGGAGGAGCTGATGGCCCGGCTGCGGACCGTGCTGCGGCGCAGCGCCGGGCCCGGCTTCCAGCGCTCGGTGCTGCGGGTGGGCGATCTGACGATGGACGAGGACACCCGCGAGGTGCGCCGCGGCGAGCGGCTGCTCACGCTGACGCCGACCGAGTACGAGGTGCTGCGCTACCTGATGCGCAAGTCGCCGACCGTGCAGACCAAGGCGCAGATCCTGGACCATGTGTGGGAGTACGGCTTCGGCGGCCGTTCCAACGTGGTCGAGCTGGTCGTCAGCAGGCTGCGCCGCAAGCTGGACGACACCGGCGAGCCGATGATCCACACCGTGCGGGGCTTCGGGTACGTCATCCGGCAGGCCGCCCGGTGATCGGGCGGCTGCGGCGGGCGTACGGCAGGACGCGCCTCGGCACCCGGCTGGCGCTGGGGGTGGGGGCGCTGTCCCTGGTGGTGTTCGCGGTCGTCGGCACCGCGCTGACGACGTACATGCGCGACTATCTGTCGGCGCAGCTCGACACCCAGCTCGCGCAGGCCCAGGGCGCCCAGTCCAAGAGCATCGCGCACTACAACACGCTGTCGGGCAAGAAGTACTGGCGCTGGTACTACGCCGTGTACGACGTGACGGACGGCACCCCGCGGCTGCGTACGCCCGAGACAGCCGGTGATCTGCCCGCGGACGTCGAGGAGTTCACCGTGGTGGCGCGGGCCCAGTCCGTCTCGGACACGGAGGTGCTGCGCACCGGGCATCTCAAGGGCGAGGGCCGGTACCGGCTGCGGGCCTGCGAGGTGGAGCCGGGCGTGGTGCTGGTCAGCGCCGCGCCCATGGACGAGATCGACGACACCATGGGCCAGCTGATCACCATCCAGGCGGTCACCTTCGGTCTCGCCCTGCTGGCCCTGGTGGTGGCCGGGCGGTCGCTGCTGCGGCGCGGGCTGCAGCCGCTGAGCGACATGGCGCACACCGCGCGGGGCATCACCTCGCACGATCTGACGGACTCGGCCCGGCTGCCGGTGCGGCACGACGGGCGCAGCGGCGGACCCGAGGTGGAGGAGCTGCGCACCGCGTTCAACACGATGCTGGAGCACATCGACGAGTCCCTCGCGGTGCGCACGGAGGCCGAGCAGCGGCTGCGCCGCTTCGTCGCGGACGCCTCGCACGAGCTGCGTACTCCGCTGATGTCGGTACGGGGGTACGCCGACCTCTTCCAGTACGCGGCGGCCAACGCCCCCGAGGAGCGCGACAAGCACCTGGCGCGGCTGCGCGCGGAGGCGGCCCGGATGGGTTTCCTGCTGGACGACCTGCTGCTGCTCGCCCGGCTGGACGCGGCGGAGGCGCAGACCCCGCTGCGCGCCCGCGAGACGGATCTGGTGGAGCTGGTCCAGGAGGCCGCGGACGCCTTCCGCGCGAGCCACCCGGACCATCCCCTGACCGTCACGCCCGGCCCCGCGGCACTGCCCGCCTGGGTGGACGCGCAGCGGATCCGGCAGGTCCTGGACAACCTCCTCACCAACGCGGCGATGCACACCCCGCCCGGCACGCGGGTGCGGGTGGGCCTGTCGGTCTCCGGCGGCACCGCCCGGATCCGGGTCGCCGACGCGGGCCCCGGCATCCCGCCCGCCGACCGCGACCGGGTCTTCGACCGCTTCTACCGGGTCGACAAGGCCCGCAGCCGCGACCGCGGGGGCAGCGGCCTGGGCCTGGCCGTGGCCGGCTCCCTGATCCGGGCGCACGGCGGCACGATCGAGCTGAGCAGCGAGCCCGGTGAGACGGTCTTCACGGTCACCCTGAATCTGGCCCCGTGAATCCGGCCTGAGTCTGGTCCCCTGAGTCTGGCCCCCTGAGTCTTACGAAGCCATGACGTGCCGGGTGCGTTCCGGCCGCCCGGACCGCACCCGGCCCTAGCGTGGACGGCATGCGTGTACTGGTCACCGGCGGTGCCGGGTTCATCGGGTCCCACATCGTGCAGGCGCTCGCGGAGCACGGTCACGAACCCGTGGTGTACGACGTCCGCGCCGACCCGGCGTCCGACGTGCGCGACCCGGAGGCGGTACGCCGGGCCCTGGCCGGGGTGGACGCCGTCTGCCACCAGGCCGCGATGGTCGGACTCGGCACCGGGTTCGCGGACGCGGCTGAGTACGTCTCCCGCAACGACCTCGGCACCGCCGTGCTGCTCACCGCCATGGCGGACGCGGGGGTACGACGGCTGCTGCTCGCCGGGTCGATGGTGGTGTACGGCGAGGGCCGCTACACCTGCGCCCGGCACGGGACCGTCCGTCCCGGACCGCGTGCCGTGGCCGACCTGGACGCCGGGCGCTTCGAGCCGCGCTGCCCGGAGTGCGGGGCCCCGCTGTCGCCGGGGCTGGTCGCGGAGGACGCCCCGGCGGACCCGCGGAACGTGTACGCCACGACCAAGCTCGCCCAGGAGCACCTGGCGGCGGCCTGGGCCCGGGTGACGGGCGCCCAGGCGGTGTCGCTGCGCTATCACAACGTGTACGGGCCGGGCATGCCCCGCGACACCCCGTACGCCGGTGTCGCCTCCTTCTTCCGCTCCGCGCTCGCCCGGGGCGAGGCCCCGCGGGTCTTCGAGGACGGCCGCCAGCGGCGGGACTTCGTGCACGTACGGGATGTGGCGGCGGCCAACCTGGCGGTGCTGCAAGCGGATTCGCCGCCCGGCGCGCTCGTCGCCCGCAACACCGGCAGCGGCGACCCGCACACCGTCGGCGAGATGGCGCACGCGCTGGCGGCGGCGTACGGCGGGCCCGAGCCGATGGTGACCGGGGAGTACCGGCTGGGCGACGTACGGCACATCACCGCCGACTCCGCGCGGCTGCGGGCCGAGTTCGGGTGGCGGCCGGAGGTCGGATTCGACGCCGGGATGCGGGAGTTCGCGCAGGACGCCTGACGCGGTCGGCCCTGGACTGAGTTCGCCCAGGACGCCTGACGCGGCCAGCCCTGGGCCGAGTTCGCGCAGGACGCCTGACCGCGGTCAGCCCCGGGCCGCCGGAAGCGTCACCTCGAAGCGGCAGCCGCCGGGGATGTTCCGTACGGTGGCCCGGCCGCGGTGGGCCTCCACGATGCCGCGCACGATCGCCAGGCCGAGGCCCGCGCCGGCCGGCGGGGTACGGGCGTCGGTGCCGCGCCAGCCGGTGTCGAAGACGCGCGGCAGATCCTCCTCGGGGATGCCTCCGCAGCCGTCGGTCACGGACAGCAGCACCCCGTCGGGGACGCGTTCGGCGGCGATCGCGACCGTGCCGTCGGACGGGGTCCGGCGGATCGCGTTGACCAGGAGGTTGCCGAGGACGCGGCTCATCTCCTTGCCGTCGACCTCGACCGGCAGCGGTTCCACGCCGTCGCCGACGAGCCGGACGCCGTGCTCGCGGGCGAGGGGGTCCGCGCCCGCGAGGGCGTCGCCGACGAGGTCGTAGAGGGAGACCCGGGTGGGGCTGAGGGCGAGGGCGCCGGCGTGGATGCGGGAGAGCTCGAAGAGGTCGCCGACCATGGCGTTGAGGCGTTCGACCTCGGTGCGGATCTGCCGGAGGTAGCGGTCGGGGTCGGCGGCGACGCCGTCCTCCAGGGCCTCGGACATCGCGCGCAGCCCGGCCAGCGGGGTGCGCAGGTCGTGGGAGATCCAGGCGACGAGTTCCCGGCGGGAGGACTCCAGGGCGCGCTCCCGTTCCCGGGACTCGGCGAGGCGGGCGCTGGTGGTCTCCAACTCACGGCTCAGGGCTGCGAGTTCGGCGCTCGCGGGGCGGTCGGGGGAGGTGAAGGCGCCGCCGTCGCCGAAGGAGCGGGCGGCGAGGGCGAGGGCGCGGCTGCCGGCGACGACCCAGCGGCCCAGCAGCAGGGCGGTGGCCAGGGAGACCACGGCGGCCATGGCGACGACCAGGGTGACCACCTTCAGGTCGTGCTCGGACAGGAACATCGCCTGCGCGACGGCGAGGGTGCCCGCGAGCATCGCGGTGACGGCGACGGCGGCCACCACCGTGAGGTGCACGGCGAGCGAACGGCGCCGGATCAGCCGCAGGACGCCCGCGCCGAGCACTCCGGCCGCGGCGGCGCCGAGGAAGGCGAACAGGGCGATGAGGAGCGTGTCCCGCACGGTCAGACCCCCTCGAACCGGTAGCCGACGCCCCACACCGTCTGGATCAGGCGGGGGCGGGCCGGGTCGTCCTCGACCTTGCCGCGCAGGCGCCGCACATGGACGGTGACCGTCGACAGGTCGCCGAAGTCCCAGCCCCACACCTCCCGCATCAGGTCCTCCCGACTGAACACCCGTCCCGGGTGCCGCAGGAGGAAGGTGAGGAGGTCGAACTCGCGGATGGTGAGGGCGAGTTCGGCGCCCTCCTTGACCGCGCGGCGGGCCTCCGGGTCGACCGAGAGGCCCCCGGCGCGCAGCAGCCCCGCCGGCTGCGCGGGGCGGACCCGGCGCAGTACGGACTCGACGCGCAGGACGAGCTCACGGGGGCTGAACGGCTTGGTGACGTAGTCGTCGGCGCCGACCTCCAGGCCGAGGATCCGGTCGTCCTCGTCGCCGCGCGCGGTGAGCATGATGACCGGCACCGGGCCCTGCCCGCGCATCCGGCGGCACACCTCCAGGCCGTCCATGCCGGGCAGCATCAGGTCCAGGACGACGAGGTCCGGCCAGTGCTCGGCCGCACGGGCGAGGGCGTCCGGGCCGTCGCCCGCGCGGTCGACGAGGTATCCGGCGCGGTCGAGGTAGCCGGAGACCACCTCGGCGACGGTCGGGTCGTCGTCGACGACGAGCACCCGGGGTTGCTGCTGTTCCATGCCGCCAGCCTCGCATCAGGCGTGCCCGGGTGCGCCACCCGCCCGCTGACGTCCTTGTTTCGTAAGAAGCCGATGCCCGATCCGCCCTTTTTGCGCTCGTAGGGTGAGCGGTGTGACCACCTCTCCCGCCGCACCACCGGACCCGGCGCCGGTCGATGTCGTCCTTCCCTGCCTCGACGAGGCCGAGGCGCTGCCCTGGGTGCTGGAGCGCATCCCGCGGGGCTGGCGCGCGCTCGTCGTCGACAACGGCTCCACGGACGGCTCGGCCGCCGTCGCCCGCGCGCTGGGCGCGACGGTCGTGCGGGAGGAGCGGCGCGGATTCGGCGCCGCCTGCCACGCGGGCCTGACCGCCGCCACCGCCGACGTGGTGTGCTTCTGCGACTGCGACGCCTCCCTCGACCCGTCCGACCTGGTGCCGTTCGTCGACCGCGTCCGGTCCGGCGAGGCCGACCTGGTGCTCGGGCGGCGCCGTCCGCAGGGCCGGGGCGCCTGGCCCGCGCACGCCCGCGCCGGGAATCTCGCGCTCTCCCGGCTCCTGCGCCGCCGCACCGGCCTGCGGCTGCACGACCTCGGCCCGCTGCGCGCGGCCCGCCGTGAGCCGCTGCTCGCCCTCGGCCTGACCGACCGGCGCAGCGGCTATCCCCTCCAGATGGTGGTCCGCGCCTGCGACGCGGGCTGGCGCATCGCCGAGTACGACGTCCCGTACCGCCCGCGCGCCGGCGCCTCCAAGGTGACGGGCACCTGGCGCGGGACATGGCAGGCGGTACGGGACATGAGCCGGGTCCTGACCGACCGGGACATGAGCCGGGTGACGGACCGGGAGACCCACGCATGAATGCAGCCGACGCGACATGGCAGCCGGTGCCGGACGTGAACCCGGCACCGGCGGAGCAGGAGGCCCGAGCATGACCACGCTGCTCGTCATCGCCAAGGAGCCGAAGCCGGGGCGGGTCAAGACCCGGCTGACGCCTCCCTTCACCGCCGAGGAGGCGGCGGCCCTGGCGGAGGCGGCGCTGGCGGACACGCTGGAGGTGGTGGCCGCCACGCCCGCCCGGCGCCGGGTACTCGTCCTGGACGGCGCCCCGGGCCCCTGGCTCCCGCCCGGCATCGAGGTCGTACCGCAGGGCGCGGGCGGCCTGGACGAGCGCCTGGCCGCGGCCTTCGGTGCCTGCACGGGCCCTGCCCTCCTGATCGGCATGGACACCCCCCAGGTGACACCGGACCTGCTGACGGTGGACTTCGCCGTCTGCGACGCCTGGTTCGGCCCGGCCGAGGACGGCGGCTTCTGGGCCCTGGGTCTCGCGGACCCGGACCCGGCCCTGCTCCGGGGCGTCCCGATGTCGACGCCGCACACGGGCGCGGCACAGCGGGCCCGGCTGGCGGGGCTGCGCGTGCGGGAGCTGCCGGTGCTGCGGGACGTGGACACGGCGGCGGACGCACGGCTGGTCGCCCGGGCGGCACCCGGGGGCCGGTTCGCGACGCTGCTGGAGCGGCTCACCACGGTGGGCCGCCCATGACCTCCGTCGCCCGCACCACGGTGGGCCGCCCATGACCTCCGTCGCCCGCACCACGGTGGGCCGCCCATGACCTCCGTCGCCCGCACCGCCCCCGCCCGTACCTGGTCGGCCGACCCCTACACCCACGCCCTGCGCACCGGCCGGGGCCCCCTGTACCTGCGCCGGGCCGACGGCTGGCTGCTCCCGCTGGACATAGAGCGCTGGTGCGCGCGGGCGGACGCGGCGGACCTGGAAGCGCTCCGGCGCTGCGAAGGCCCCGTCCTGGACGTCGGCTGCGGCCCGGGCAGGCTGGTGGCGGCCCTGGGCGAACAGGGCCGCCCCGCCCTCGGCATCGACGTCAGCGAAGCCGCCGTCGCCCGCACCCGGCGGCTCGGCGTCCCCGCCCTGCACCGCTCGGTCTTCGACCCGCTCCCCGGCGAGGGCCGCTGGGGCACCGCCCTGCTCATCGACGGCAACGTCGGCATCGGCGGCGACCCCCGCACGCTCCTGGCCAGGACGGCTCAACTCCTGCGCGCCGGAGGACTGCTGATCGCCGAGACCGCCCCGGTCCCCGACCTCGACGAGCGCGTCCTCGTCCACGTCACCGACGCCCACGGCACCGCGGGCACCCCCTTCCCCTGGGCCCGGCTCGGCACCCCCGCCCTGCTGCGGCACGCCACCCGCGCCGGATGGCGTGCCGTCGCTCAGTGGACCGTCGGCGGCCGCTCCTTCGCCGCCCTGCGCACCCGCAGCGCGCACAGCAGCGCCGAGACGCCGAACAGCACGGCCGTGATGAGCAGCCAGCGCGCCAGGAACCCGTCCGGGGACAGTCCGGTGGCCGAGCGGTAGCGCTCCGCCACCCGGCCGCTGATCAGCGGGAACCACACGAGCAGCAGCAGCGCGGAGAACGCGGCGGGCACCCGGACGTACATCACGTGCCGTCCGGCCGCCGCGCCGAGCGCCCGGTCCGCCGCCGCGTACAGCGGCAGCAGGACCAGGTCGTGCACGACGGCCGCGCCCACGAACCACAGCCCGATCCGGAACCAGTCGCCGTCCAGCAGGCGCACGCCCGCGTATCCGGCGAGCGTGAACGAGCAGGCGAGCAGCAGGATCTGCAGCGGACTGCCGAGGGGAAGCCGCGGTCGCATCACAGGTCTCCGAACGTCAGCCGGGCCACCCACTTGGTGTTGAGCACGCCGGGCGCCGCGGGCACGATGACCCGGGCCGGGTGGCCGTGGTCGGGGGACAGCTCCTCGCCGTTGACGAACAGGGCGAGCAGGGAGCGCGGGTCGGCGACCTGGTTGGCGCGCAGGGCGGCCCGGCGGAACGCGCCGCGTCGCTGCAGCGACTCCACGAGGACGTCCGGCGGATCGTCGTGGCCGACGAGCGCGGCGAGATCCCGCAGCCGTACGCCCCGCCACTGCTGGTCGGAGGTGGACCAGCCCTCGACGCAGGCGATGGGCAACGCGGCGCCGTGCGCGGGGAGTCGGAGCAGATCGGCGCGGCTGAGCCGGACGGTTCCGGTGCGGCCGGTGACGACCAGGCGCCAGGCGTCGTCGGTCGTGTCGGTGGGGCGGATCCCGGCGTGGGCCGCGGTCTTGTTGATCTGGAAGCCGCCCGGCCCCTCGCCCGGTTCGGCGGGCCCGTGCGGGGCGAGCAGGGCCGTCCAGCGCAGGCCGTCGGAGTTCTGCCCGACGGTCGTGGCGAACAGCAGCAGCGACCCGCCTCCGACGAACCCCAGGGCACCGCGCCGGGAGACGGTCGGCTCGGCCGGGTCGCTCGGGACGAGGTCGTCGCGCTCCTGACGCAGCCGGCGCAGATTGCGCAGCGCGAGCGGCAGCTTGAGGGCGAGGTGCGCGAGGAACGCGGCGAAGAACACCCACGCCCCGTAGAAGTGCAGCGGGTAGAAGGAGCCCGGGAAGACGTAGTCCAGCTGGACGTTGAGCACTCCGGTCACGAACTCGAACAGCGCGCCGCCGACCAGGAGCAGCAGCGAGATCCGCTCCAGGGCGTGGGCCAGGGAGCGGGCGGGCGGCAGGGTGAACAGCCGCGGCACGACCGACCACAGCTTGGCCAGCAGCACCGGGATCAGGGTGATGCCGAGGGTGACGTGGACGCCCTGGTTGAGCCGGTACAGCCAGTGCGGGTCGGTCGGCCAGGAGAAGAGGTAGAAGCCGAGGATCCCCTTGTCCGGGGTCTTGTCGTTCACCGGCGACAGATCGGGGTTGTAGGCCGCGTACGACAGCAGACCCGTCACGAACAACACCGTGATCCCGCCGAGCAGCACCACGCCCAGCACCGAGGTGAGCCAGGGGCCGCGCAGCGGACTGCGCCAGAAACCCGGTGCGAAAGGAGACCGTTTCATGTCCCGACGGTAGGCCGGGAGCGGCGCCGCGCAGCGCTCACGAACCATGACGAATCTCTGACGTCCGCGCCTGTCAGCCGTCCGGTCGAGGCCCGCCGCCCTAGCGTGCAGACGTGACCCGCCTTCCCTCCCGTGACCCGCGCCGCGATCTGTACGCCGCGGCGGCCGCCGTGCTGCTCTTCGCGGCCGCCGCCCTGGTCGGCACCGCGATCGAGCGCCGTGACGGCACCCTCTTCGTCAACTGGCCGCCCCTGCTGGCCGACTGGGGCCCGCACGCGGGGCCCGGCACCGCGGCGGCGATCGTCGTCGCGGTCGCGGTGGTGGCGTACGGCCCGCCGCTGGCCGCCCGGCTGCCCTGGCGCGGTCTGCTGCTCGTGGTGTGGGGCGCGGGCGCGGCCTGGACGTTCTCGCTGGCGCTGGTCGACGGCTGGCAGCGCGGCGTCGCCCGTCGCCTGACCACCCGGTACGAGTACCTCCAGGTCATCGACCGCTTCCAGGACATCCCGGCCACCCTGCGGAACTTCACGGACCACATCCTGATCGGCTCGCCCGACCACTGGCCCGCGCACGTCGCGGGCCACCCCCCGGCGGCCCCGCTCACCTTCGTGTACCTGGACCGGATCGGGCTCGGCGGCGGCGCCTGGGCGGGCGTGTTCTGTGTCGTCGTCGGCGCCACGGCCGCGCTCGCGATCCTCGTCACCGTGCGCGCCCTGGCCGACGAGCAACTCGCCCGCCGCGCCGCGCCGTTCCTGGTGCTGGCGCCGGGCGCGGTGTGGCTGGGCACGTCCGCCGACGGGTATTTCGCGGCGGTGGCCGCGTGGGCGGTGGCGCTGCTGGCGCTGGCGGTGACGGGCCGGCGCCCGCACTGGACCGGCCTCGCCTCCGGCCTCCTGTTCGGCCTGACGGTGTACCTGTCGTACGGCCTGACCCTGTACGTCGCGATGGCGGCGGCCGTGCTGTTCCTGGGCTCCGCACGGGTACGGCCGCTGCTGTTCGCGGTGGCCGGCTTCCTGGTGGTCCCCACCGTGTTCACCGCGCTGGGCTTCCACTGGTGGGAGGCCTACGACCTGCTGGTCACCCGCTACGACCAGGGCGCCGGCGGTACCCGGCCGCAGGCCTACTGGGTGTGGGCCAACCTCGCCTGCCAGGTCCTGGTGGTCGGCCTCGCGACGGCGGCGGGGCTGCGGCGGACCGGGGTGGTGCTGCTCCGGCGGCCGGGCACGGCGGACTTCCGGCTCGCGGTGCTGGTGGGGGCCGCGCTGCTCGCGCTGCTCGTCGCAGACCTGTCGGGGATGAGCAAGGCGGAGACGGAACGCATCTGGCTGCCGTTCGCCCTGTGGCTGCTGCCGTCGTGCGCGTGTCTCACCGCCTCCCGCGCCTGGCTCACCGCGCAGGCCGCCCTCGCCCTGCTCGTGAACCACCTGCTGTGGACGGGCTGGTGACCGGTTCGCTCCCGGTCAGGGCAGGGGCTGCTCGGTCCAGATGACCTTTCCGTGCGGGGTGTAGCGCGTGCCCCAGCGCTCGGTGAGCTGGGCCACCAGGAAGAGCCCGCGACCGCCCTCGTCCTCGCTCCGCGCCCGGCGCAACCGCGGCGAGGTACCGCTGCCGTCGGACACCTCGCAGATCAGCGCCCGGTCGCGGAGCAGACGGAGCTGGACGGGGCCGGTGGCGTGGCGGATGGCGTTGGTGACCAGTTCGCTGGCGACGAGTTCGGTGGTGAAGGCCAGGTCGTCCAGGCCCCAGGCGGCGAGCTGTCCGGTGACCGCGGCACGGGACCGGGAGACGACCGCCGGGTCGCTCGGCAGGTCCCACTGGGCGACCCGGTCGGGCCCGAGGACGTGGGTGCGGGCGACCAGCAGGGCCACGTCGTCGCTCGGCCGGGCCGGGAGCATGGCGTCGAGGACGGCCTCGCAGGTGTCCTCGGGAGGACGCCCGGCACACCTGAGGACGGCACGCAGCCGGTCCAGGCCGGCGTCGATGTCCCGGTGGCGGTCCTCGACCAGACCGTCGGTGTAGAGCACCAGCTGGCTGCCCTCGGCGAGTTCCAGCTCGGCGGTCTCGAAGGGCATCCCGCCCAGACCGAGCGGCGGCCCGGACGGCAGGTCGACGAAGTCCACCGAGCCGTCGGGGCGGACGACCGCGGGCAGGGGGTGCCCGGCGCGGGTGAGGGTGCAGCGCCGGGACACCGGATCGTAGACCGCGACCAGGCAGGTGGCGCCGATGCCGCAGTTCTCCTGGGGGGCGCCCTCCACCGCCCAGCCCTCGCCCCGGTCGAGCCGGCCGACCAGGTCGTCGAGGTGGGTGAGGAGATCGTCCGGGGGCAGGTCGAGGGAGCAGAAGTTGTGCACGGCGGTACGCAGCCGGCCCATCGTGGCGGCGGCGTGCAGCCCGTGCCCCACGACGTCGCCGACCACCAGTGCCACCCGCGCGCCGGAGAGCGGGATGACGTCGAACCAGTCGCCGCCCACGTCGGCCTGCGCGGGCAGATACCGGTAGGCGACCTCCACGGCGCTCTGCTCGGGCCGCCCCCTGGGCAGCAGGCTGCGCTGGAGCGCGAGCGCGGTGTTGTGCTCGCGGGTGAAGCGGCGGGCGTTGTCTATGCACATGGCGGCCCGCCCGGCCAGCTCCTGGGCGAGGGAGAGGTCGTCGTCCTCGAAGGGGGCGGGGTTGGCGCAGCGGTAGAAGCTGACCACGCCGAGGGTGGCGCCGCGGGCCCGCAGCGGCACGGTGATCAGGGAGTGCGTCCCGGCCGCGAGCACCCGGTCCAGCCGTACCGGATCCTGTGCGTACCAGCCGCCCGCCTCCGACAGCACCGGTTCCAGCACGGCCCGCCCGCTCTCCAGGCTGCGGGCCTGCGGGGTGGAGGCGACGTACGCGAAGCCGTCGCCGACGTGGTAGAGCCGCGGCTCGTCGTGGCGGCTGCGCAGGGCGACCCGGCGCAGCGGGATGTCCGCGCCGACCGCGGCGGGCTCCTCCCCGTTCAGCACGGCGTCGGGCAGATCGACGGCGGTGAAGTCGGCGAACCGGGGCACGGCCACCTCGGCCAGCTCCTCCGCGGTGCGGGTGACGTCGAGGGTGGCGCCGATCCGCGCCCCGGCCTCGTGCAGCAGCTCCAGCCGTCTGCGCGCGAGGAGGGCCAGCCGCCCGACCCCGGGCTCGCCGACCAGTACCAGCCGTCCGCCGGTCCCGTCACCGGTGTCGGCCGGGGTGGCGAGACGGGCGGTGGCCGCCGTGGGAGGGGGTGTCGGCGGGGTGAGCGGGACCGGGCGCGGGTGCCCCAGGATGCGGGCCTCGACGACCACGCCGGTCTCCCCGGCCGCGCCCACGACCTTGCGGCGCATCAGGGTGGCGGTCCGGCCGCCGGTCAGGTTCACCTCGTCGAGGATGCGGTGCGGCGAGGCGAGCAGCGCCTCGGCCTTCTCGCGCAGGACGGCCAGGTCGATCCGGCCGAGTCCGGAGCCGTCCGACTCCGGGCCGGACTCGCGGGCGGCCTGCCGGTAGGCCGCGAGCAGCGCCCGTTCCCGCTGGGTGGACTGCTCCAGCAGCCGCCCCTCGATGGCCTGGGCGGCCTCGGACACCAGCCGGAGCATGATCGGGTCGCCGTCGTCGCGCAGACAGGTCAGGTCCAGCACGGCCTCGATCCGCCCGCTGAGCGGGTCGCGGACGGGGGCGCCGGCGCAGGCGAAGGGCTGCAGGCAGTCGGCGAAGTGTTCCCGGCCGACGACCTGGACGGGCCCGCGCTCGACCAGCGCGGTGCCGACGCCGTTGGTGCCCGCCGCCTGTTCGGAGGCGTCGAAGCCGGGGGCGAAGCGCACCGCGTCGAGCCGGGCGAGCAGTGCGCGGCCACCGCCGAGCCGCTGGACGATCCGCCCCTGCCCGTCGCACAGGGCGATGGTCGTGCCGAGTTCGGCGAGGGATTCGGCGAGCTGTCCGAGGACGGGTTCGGCGGCGCGCAGGAACCGCTCGCCGAGGACCACGTCGGGGTCGTACGGGATGTCCAGCCGGTCCGGTTCGAGCCCCGCCGACCTGCACCGCTTCCAGGACGCCAGCACGGAGTCCCGGACCTGCGAGTCGACACGGGCTCCGGCGAGGAAGCGTTCATGGGCATCGACGAGTCCGCCGATGTCATCCCAGGCGACGGACAAATGGCTCACTTCCCTCAGGCGTTTTCACCCTAGACCCTATGTGACCCACCTCACAACAATCCGTGAAGGGAGCCGGGAGGGCCCCGGGGGTGTGACCGAGGACACCCCTTGCCTCCGGGATTTTTTGCCCGCGGCGCTGATTGTTTCGGGCCGCCCGTCCGTATCTCCGGGTGTCCGAGCCGTTCGCCTCAGGAGGTCCGATGCGCATCTCGCGCAGCACGGCGGGAACCGTCTTCGTCGGCGGCGCCCTGGTGCTCACTCTCTCCGCCCTCGCGTACCCCGCGATGCTCGGGGTGGAGAACACCTCGTCCGACACGTCCCGCATCATCGCCAATACCCAATGGGGGCCGCTCACGGAGGCGGACCGGGACTTCGTGGTGAAGGTGCGGGCGGCCGGACTGTGGGAGTACCCGCTGGGGGAGATGGCGCTGGAGCGCGGGACCACCGTGGAGATGAAGGAAGTGGGCAAGCATCTGCTCGTCGGGCACTCGGGGCTCGACGCGCTGTGCCGCAAGATCGCGCCCGATCTCGGCATCACGCTGCCGAACCAGCCGAGCCCGCAGCAGCAGCAGTTCGTGGCGACCGCGGACTCCAAGACCGGCAAGGAGTTCGACTCCACCGCGGTCACCATCATGCGGGTGGCCCACGGCCGGATCTTCCCGACCGTCGCCAGCATCCGGGCCAACACCCAGAACACGCTGGTGCGGCAGCTGGCGGACCTGACCAACGACACGGTCCTGGACCACATCACGGTGCTGGAGAAGACCGGCCTGGTCAACTACGAACAGGTCAACTTCCAGCAGACCTCCCCCCCGAAGCTCCCCGACGAACAGCTCACACCGCCCCCGCCCCAGCCCGGCTCCCCGGTCCTGGTCCTCAAGCCCCGCCCCGACTTGAACGTCAACACGGCCTCCCCCACCCCGAACCCGAACCCGAGCCCCAGCGGGACGGTGGGCTGAGGCGGGCAGGGCGTGATGCAGGGTCACAAGGGCTTGGCCGGCCAGTCCAGCAGGCGGGCTCCGATCACCGCGGTCTGGAGGGTGTACCGCTGGACCGGGTCGGCCGGGTTCGCGCCCGTCAGCTGGTGCACGCGGTCCAGGCGATAGGTCAGCGCGCGCACGCTGAGCGACAGCCGGCGGGCCGCCTCCGCGGCCACGCAGCCGGAGTCGAAGTAGGCGGTCAGCGTGTCCAGCAGGGGCCGGGCGCCGCCGCGGGCCTGACGCAGCGGCCCGAGGGCACTGATCACGAGGTCGGCCATGGCCTGCCGGTCCCGGGTGAGCACCGGGTAGACGAGCAGGTCGGCGGCGTGCAGCACCGGTTCGCCGAGTTCCAGCCGCTCGGCGAGATCGAGGGCGTTCAGGGCCTCCTCGTACGACTGGACGACGCCCGCCGGCCCCGGGTGCGCGCGGCCGATCGCCACCTGGCCGCCGTCCGTGGCGGCATGGGCGTGCTTGGCGAAGTGGACGAGGACGTCGTCGTGGTTGCCGGGGGCGATGCAGACCATCCGGCCGTCCTTGGTGGTGAGCAGGATGCTGCGGTCCCCGAACCGGCCGATGAGCCCGCGCTCCACCTCCCGGGGCACGGGGTCGCCGTCGTCGTAGCCGGTCCGGCCCCGGGCCACGGCGACGGCGTGCGCGTGCGACAGCCGCAGCCCGTAGCGCTCCGCCCGCTGCGCCAGCAGGCCGAGGTCGCTGCGGCCGTAGAGCAGGTCGTCCACGAACTCCCGGCGGGCGGCCTCCTCCTGGCGTACGGCGTCCCGCTGCGCGCGTTCGTAGCCCTCCGCGAAGGCGTCCAGGGCCTGCGCGGCGGCGGCCAGGACGGCGTCCACGGAGCCGCCGGCCGGCCGGGCGGCGCGGGTCTCGGCCATGTGGGCGGCGACCATGGCACGCAGTCCGAGCCCGGCCTCGGCGGCCCGTTCGCCCAGGTCACGGCGGGATTGGAGCTCCGCGCGGGTGAGCCGCCGGCCGGTGGCCGAGGCGTCGGCGAGGATGTCGCGGTAGCCGGTCAGATAGTCCGCGTACGCGTCCGGCCCCGCCATCGGCGCTCCCCCGCTCTCCGCTGTGTCGTGAGTCGTCGTAGTCGCACGTCGTCGTCGCGTGTCGTCGTGCGTGCGTCGTCGTACGTCGTCGTGTGTCGTCCGCCGTTCCGACATCGCTTTCTACGTCGTTTTCCCGCGACTTTCCAGCGCGAGGAGCCACGAGGAGCCGCCCGGAACGGCAGGGGGTTTCCCGGGCCCGGGGCTCAGCCCGTCTTCCAGCCGTTGCGGGTGTCGATCCGCTCCCACTCGACGGCCCACTGTTCGAGGCGCCGGCGCTCCATCAGCTGCCGGACGACCCACACCGTACCGAGGACCGTGCCCGCCGAGCACAGCGCGGCCAGCGTCCCGCCGGAGGCGGCGTGCAGTCCGATCTCACCGCTGCTCAACGGCGGGGCGGTGACCCGGCCCCGGCCGTCGGTCCAGACGGTGACCTGCGCCCCGGCCTTGGTCCTGGGCGCCACCCGCGCGTCGTCGGTCCGGGTGGTGCCGTCGGGGTCGGTCCAGCTCACCTCGGCCCACACCCGGTAGTCGGCCGGCACCCGGGCGGGCACCTTGTCGTCCGCGTTCTCCACGAGCACCGCCGTCACCTGCCGGCTCCGCGCCCGCTGCTCCTCGGCGGCCCGCTCCACCGCGCCGACCGCCATCAGGCCCGCCAGCGCCCCGCCCACCAGGGCCAGCACCCATCCGCCGAGCACCACCCAGGCCTCGACGAGGTCGCAGCGCCGCCGCAGCGGGCTGCGCCGCCACCGCCACATCCGTATGCGTTCGCACCGTGGCTCAGCCATCGGCCGACACCCCCTGGAGAGCACCGACAGCACACTCCCAGTGTGCGCCTGTCCGGCGTGTACCGCGCCCCGCCGGTCTCCCACCCGTCTTCATCAACTGTTCAATCAACCTGGCCGAAAATCGACTGTTCCCGGGGCTCTCCCGTTCCAAGCCGCATCCGGCGAAAGTCAGTTCGCCTAAGTTGGGCACCACCTGATCAACGAAGCCACCGCAGGAGGCCGCACCGTGTCGGACGTCGATCCCCAGATCCGCGCGTCGATGGACATACGCGCCCGCATCGACACGACGAAGCCGCACTCCGCGCGCTTCTGGAACTACTTCGTCGGCGGCAAGGACAACTACGAGGTCGACCGGGAGATCGGCGACGAGATCAAGCAGATCTTCCCCGGTCTGGTCGACGTCGCGGTCTCCAGCCGCCACTTCCTGGGCCGCGCGGTCCGCCATCTGGCCGGGGAGCAGGGCATCCGCCAGTTCCTGGACATCGGCACCGGCCTGCCCACCGCCGACAACACCCATGAGGTCGCCCAGCGCGTGGCCCCGGACGCCCGGATCGTCTACGTCGACAACGATCCCATCGTCCTGGCCCACGCCAACGCCCTGCTCACCAGCACCCCCGAGGGCAAGACGGCCTATCTGGACGCCAACCTGTACGAGCCGAAGTCCGTCCTCGAAGCCGCCGCGGAGACCCTCGACCTCTCCCAGCCGGTCGCGCTGATGATCCTCAACACCCTCGGCCATGTCGCCGACCACGCCCAGGCCGTGGACCTGGTGCGGCGGCTGATGGCGGGCCTGCCCTCGGGCAGCTACCTGGTGGTCAGCGACAGCACGGCCACCAGCGAGGGCATGATCGCCGCGTCCGAGGCCTACAACGCGAGCGGCGCGGTGCCGTACTACGTGCGCAGCGTCGAGGACATCGCGGCCTTCTTCGACGGCCTGGACCTGGTGGAGCCGGGCGTCGTCCCGGTCACCGACTGGCGCCGCGACGAGACCGGGCCGCAGGCTCCGGCCACCGCCGTGGACGCCTACTGCGGGGTCGGCCGCAAGTCGTAGGCACGCGCTCACTGCTGGGGGCCGTTCACAGGCGCGGAACGGCCCCCTGCGCACGCCCTGACCCGTTTCTTCGGTGGGCCGTCGGTTTCCGGACTCCGCGGCGTCACATCCAGCGGGCACCTTTCGCTCGTCCCCCCTGCTTCGCCTTGTGATCCGTCCTCCCTGCGCCGCGTGGGCGTGACGCGGAAGGACGACGTGCGCCATGTCCCTTCTCCCGCTCCCCGCCCCCGCCCAGGCCGCCCCGCTCCCCGCCGCGGCAGCCGCCCCCGCCCGCCTCGCCCGCCATGTGCTGACCGTCCTCCCGCTCGTGCTGATCGGCGTCTGGCTGGCCGCCGACTGGCGCGGCGTGTACGACGGTGCCTCCCGGCTGGCCGCCGCCGACCCCTGGTGGCTGCTGGCCGGCGTCGGGTTCACCTGCCTGACCTGGGTGGCCGCCGCCTGCGTCCGGCAGGGCGCGATCCCCGAGCGGCTGCCGCCCCTGCCGCTGCTCGCCTCGCAGTTCGCCGCGGGCGCCGCGAACCATGTGCTCCCGGCGAGCATCGGCGCCCACGCCGTGACCCTGCGCTTTCTCCAGGGCCAGGGCATACCCCTGCCCCGGGCGGCGGCCTCGCTCGCCCTGTACTCCCTGGTCAAACCGGTCGCGAAGACGTTCGTACTGCTCACCCTGCTGCTGGCGGCCCCTGAGCTGATCCGTCTCGAAGGGCTCGTCCCGGACCGCGGGATCCTGCTGACGGCCGGCGTGGGCGCGGCGACGGTACTCGCCGCACTGGCCCTGCTCCTGGCGACCGTACGGCCGCTGCGGCGCGGGATCCTGCGGTTCCTGCGCACCGCGCTGACCGACGCGCGGCTGCTGCACACCATGCCCTGCCGGGTGCTGGCCCTGTGGGGCGGGTCGGCCGCGATCCCGCTGCTCCAGGCCGGTGTGGTCGCCTCGGTGGGGGCCTCGCTCGGGCTGCCGCTGTCGTGGGCGCAGCTGGTGTTCGCGTACCTGGCCGCCAGTACGGCTGTCGGGGCGGTGCCCGCGCCGGGCGGGATCGGTCCGGTGGACGCGGCGCTGGTGTTCACCATGGTCACCCTCGGCGCCACGCTGGCCCCCGCCACGGCGACCGTACTCGGCTACCGCGTGCTGACGGTATGGCTCCCACTCGCCCCCGGCCTGCTCACGCTCTCAGCCCTGTCCCACCGCAAACTGCTCTGACGAGCACGCCGGGACCACCCGGGCCATCCCGCCCCCGCAGACCACACAGACAACACCACGCCCCACAGCCCCGCGTCACCGAGACCAGGACCGACACCGGGCCCTGCCCCTCGGACCATCCCACCATCACGGACCCCGCCCACACGCACGCAACTCCACGCCGCGCGGCCCTGACGTCACCGAGGTCAAGACCGGCACCGGGCCCTGCAACTCGGGCCATCCCGGCACCACGGCCCCGGCCACCCGCAGGCCGGCCGAAAGACACCACGACGCACAACCCTGGCCTCGCCGAGGTCAGGAACGGCGGGCCCTGCCGTTCCGCTCATCCCGGCACCACGCACCGCGGCCCCGCGCAGGCCGGCCGAGAGACACCCAGACGCAGGGCCGTGCGTCGCCGAGGTCAAGGACGGCGCCGGGCCCTGCCACTCGGGCCATCCCGTCACGGCGGACCCCGGCCACGCGCACGCAACACCACGCCGCACAGCCCTGACGTCGCCGAGGTCAGGCACGGCGCCGGGCCCTGACCATCTGATCACCCAGGCGCCCCACGCCACGGCCCCCGGCCACCCGCAGGCCGGTCGAGAGGCAGCGCGCCGCACGGCGCTCGTGTCGTCGGGGTCAGGAGCGGTGGTGGAGGCGGGCGGCGAGGACTGCCACGTCGTCCTCGGCGTGCCGGGCGTCGAGGCGGGCGAGGACGGTGTCGAGGACGTCCTGGACGCCGGTGGCGGACGAGAAGCTGAGCCCGGCCAGGCGGTCCAGGGACTGGTCGATGTCCTCGCCGCGGCGCTCGACGAGGCCGTCGGTGAAGAGCAGGAGCGCCTGGGAGGGGTCGAGGCGGTAGGTGGCCGGTTCGTAGCCGCCGAGCCCGGTGCCCAGGGGCGGGCCGACCGGCACGGGGAGCAGGGAGACCCGCCCGGATCCGTCGATCACGGCGGGCGGGAGATGGCCGGCGGCGGCCAGAGTGACCAGTCCGCGTACGGGGTCCACGCGCGCGATGAGGCAGGTGGCGGGGCGGCGTTCCGGCTCCGCGGAGGCGATGTCGTCGAGCTGGCGCAGTATCCGGTGGGGCGGCAGATCGGCGGAGGCTATGTAGCGCAGGGCCGAGCGGTAGGCCGTCATGTCGACGGCGGCGTCCAGGCCGTGCCCCATGACGTCGCCGACGACGAGCAGCGTACGGCCGAAATGCAGCCGTACGGTCTCGCACCAGTCGCCGCCGACCAGCGCGCGATGCCCGACGGGCAGGTAGCGGATGGCGACGTCGAGGTTGGGATGTGGGCGGCCCGGTTCGGCGAGCAGGGCCCGCTGGAGTCTGCCGACGATGCCGCTCACCGCGTCGTGCTCGCGGGCGTGCCGGATGGTCGAGGCGGCACGCTCGGCCAGGAACGCGGCCACTTCCTCCTCCGCGTGGCCGAAGGGCGCCCCTTCCCGGGCGCAGACCAGCGTGCCGTAGCGGTGGCCATGGGCGGCGAGGGGGATGCACAGGGCGGGCCGGGAGCCGCCGGAGGCCAGGCGTACGGCGGCTCCCGGCCCGCCCGTCCCGCGCGCCACCTCGGCGGCCCACCGTGCGTCGGGCAGCACCGCCGGATTCCCGATGACGAACTCGTACCGCGCGCCGGCCTCGCCCCGCTCGCGCAGGACCGCCACCGCGCCTCCCACCTGGCCGGCGACTTCCCGGGTCAGCTCGGCCCAGGTGGTGTCCTCGTCCAGGGTCGTGCCGACGCGGGCGGCCGCCGAACGCAGCGCGCTCAGCCGGGAGCCGCCGGCGCCCCACGGGGGCGAGCCGGCGGATTCGGCCGGCTCAGCCGTCGCCGGGATATGAAACGACTCGAACGATCGCGCCACACCTACCACCCTAAGAGCACGCCGAACCAGAACAGGTAACGCCCAGGTTGCCGCGTCTCGAACGCCTGTACGTCGGCGGGAGGTGCCGGACGCCCCCGGGTCCCGGCCCTGCGAGGCCCCTCGGGATCTAGACCGCTCGCTCCGGTTCCGCCGGCGGGTCGACCGGCGTCGGTCCGGGCGGGCCGAAGAGGACGGCCCGGGCCACGGGCGGGGCGAGCAGCGAGGTGACGGGCGCGGCGAGGCTCAGTACCTGGCGGAAGGCGCGCCCCACCACGGGGTCGCCGGGAGCCCGCTCCTGGACCCGCCGCAGGTACCAGCCGGCGACCCGGTCCGCGGGCCCGCCCTCGGTCGCGGTGCCGACCGCTCCGGGCATCGAGCGGTCCGCGCCGGCGGAGATGTCCCACGCCTGCCGGGACGCCGCGAGGAGCGCCCGCTGCACGCGCCGCGTCGTGGGCGTCCGGCGCCGGTCGGCCAGCGCGTCCCCGAGGGCGACCGCGCCCATCGCGGCGATGGCCATGCCCTGCCCGTAGATCGGGTTGAAGGTGCACAGGGCGTCGCCGGTGGCGAGGAATCCGGCCGGGCGGCGGCCGGGCAGGTCGTAGCGGCGGCGGATGTTCGCGGTCCGCCGGTAGCCGAACGGCGGCGACAGCGGTTCGGCGTCCTCCAGCCAGCGGTCCAGGAGCGGATGCGCCAGCCGCTTGGTGTAGGCGAGGAACTCCTCGTCGTCCGTGGGCGGTTCGTCGCCGCGCAGCCCCGAGACGATGACCAGGTGGCTGCCGTCCTCCAGCGGCAGCGCGCCGCCGCCGTGGGGCTGCAGGGGGCCGGGATAGACGTAGTAGCCGAGCGTCTCGCCGCCGAGGGCGCCGTTGTGGCCCCGGTAGACGCGGGAGGCGTAGGCGAGCCCGGTGTCGATGGTCTCCTCCGGCGGGCGCTCGGCGCCGATCGCCTCCAGCCACTGCGGGGCCTTCGTGCCGCTGCCGGTGGCGTCGACCACCAGGTCGGCCTCCAGCGGCCGTTGCTCCCCGCGGGCGTCGCCGGAGCGCTCCCGCAGCAGGACGCCCCGTACCCGGGAGGCGTCCCCGAGGAGCCCGACGACATCGGCCCCCTCCACCGCGCTGATCACCGGATCGGCGAGGACCCGGGACCGCACCAGCGCCTCCAACTGGGCGCGGGAACCGGTGTAGATGTGCGTCGTCGCAGGCACCCGGCGCAGCCAGCGGCCGCTCTGCCACAGCACCATGTCCGCCGGCATGCCCACCCGTGGCGCCCCCGCCTCCCGCAACTGCGCCAGGAAGCCCGGCAGCAGCGACTCCAGGGCGGTCTGCCCGCCCTGGAGCAGGACGTGCGGATGGCGGCCCTGCGGCACACCGGGCCGGGAGTCACCGCCGTCCGGGAAGCGGTCGCGCTCGACGACGGTCACCCGGTCGGCGTGCCGGGCCAGGACGTGCGCCGCGAGGAGCCCCGCGAGGCTGCCGCCCACCACCACCGCATGCCGCCCGCCCGGGCGGCCCTTGTCTCCGGCCGAGTTCAACGATCCGCTCCCCTGGTCGCCACGTCACGCGAGGACCCGAGTATCCCGCGCCGCGAAAGGGGGTTGACCGACTTTCGGCCTTCCGCGGCCCGCTACCGCCCTGCCGCGTGCCGCGGTCAGCCCGCGTCGGGCGTCAGCCGCAGGGAGATGCTGTTGATGCAGTACCGCTGGTCGGTCGGCGTGGCATAGCCCTCGCCCTCGAAGACATGGCCGAGGTGGGACCCGCACCGCGCACACCGCACCTCGGTGCGCACCATGCCGTGCGAGGTGTCCGAGAGCAGTTCCACCGCGTCGGAGTCCTTCGGGTCGAAGAAGGACGGCCAGCCGCAGTGGGACTCGAACTTGGTGTCCGAGGTGAACAGTTCGGCACCGCAGGCGCGACAGGAGTACACGCCCTCGGTCTTGGTGTCGGTGTACTCACCGGTGAACGCGGGCTCGGTGCCGGCCTGCCGCAGCACGGCGTACTCGGCCGGGGTCAATTCCGCGCGCCACTGCTCGTCCGGCTTCTCGACGTCGTACGACATGGGTCTCAGCCCCTCACTTCGACAGGCGGTCCAGGATCTGCGGGCCGAGGTCCGTCACGTCGCCCGCGCCCATGGTGAGAACGAGATCACCCGGCTTCGCCATTCCCGCCACGACGGAGGCGACCTCGCCCTTGTCGCGCACGGGCGTCACGTCGGCGCCCGCGACCCGGGCCGCCTCGATGATCAGCTCGCTGGTGACTCCGGGGATCGGGTCCTCGCGGGCCGGGTAGATGTCCAGCACCAGCGAGGCGTCCGCGAGGGCCAGCGACTGCCCCATCTCCTTGCCCAGCTCCTGGGTCCGCGAGAACAGATGCGGCTGGAAGACGACGAGGATCCGGGCGTCCCCGGCGGCGGCGCGCATGGCCTCCAGGTCCGCCGTCATCTCGGTCGGGTGGTGCGCGTAGGAGTCGATGACCTGCACCCCGGCGGCCTCGCCCTTGAGCTGCAGGCGCCGCTTGACGCCGGTGTAGGCGGCGAGCGCCCCGGCGAGTCCGGCGGCCGGGATCCCGAGCGCCACGCCCGCCGCCAGCGCGGCCACGGCGTTGTGGGCGTAGTGCCGGCCCGGCACGGAGACGGTGAAGGTGAGCCGCTGACCGTCCAGGTCCACGGTCACCTCGCTCTTCAGGCCCTGCGCGACCACGGACAGCACCCGTACGTCGGCGTCCTCGGACTCGCCGTACGTCACCACGCGGACGCCGTCCAGGCGCCGGGTGAGTTCGCGCGCGCCCTCGTGGTCGGCGGAGATCACCAGCGTGCCGCCGGGCACGATCCGGCCCGCGAAGGTCTCGAAGGACTCGTAGATCTCGTCCATCGAGGCGTAGTTCGCGTGGTGGTCCAGCTCCACGTTGAGCACGATCGCCACCTCGGGCGCGTACTTGTGGAAGCTGCGGTCCGACTCGTCGGCCTCGGCGACGAAGATCTCCCCGTCGCCGTGCAGCGCGTTGGAACCCGGCGCGTCCAGGTCCCCGCCGATCGCGTACGAGGGGTCGAGACCGAGCGCGCTCAGCGACACGGCCAGCATCGAGGTGGTGGTCGTCTTGCCGTGCGTACCGGCGACGGCGATCGGCCGCAGCCCGTCCATCAGCGCGGCCAGCGCGTCGGACCGGTGCACCACCGGGATCCCCAGCTCGGCCGCGCGCGCCAGCTCGGGGTTGTCGTGCCGGATCGCCGACGACACGACGACACAGCTCGCGTCGTCGGCGAGATGCGCGGCGGCATGCCCGATGTGCACGGTCACGCCCAGCGCGCGCAGCGCCTCGGCGGTGGCGGACTCCTTGGCATCGCTTCCGGCCACCACGGCCCCGCGCTGCGCCAGGATCTTCGCGATGCCGGACATCCCGGCACCGCCGATGCCGATGAAGTGCGGTCGGTCCATGGCGGAGGGAAGGCCGGGTGCCATGTACATATCTCCCAAGATCCGGTACGACGGTGAAGGTGCCCCCCCAGCCTATGGTGTGCGGCGGCCCCCCGAGGACCTACGCCTTGCTGTGCGAGAACAGCTTCAGCACCGGCACTCCCACTTTGTGCCGGGCCCGCGAGGCCCAGTCGCGGTGGAAGAACTCCTCCACGTAGTGCGGATCGGTGAGGACGATCACCTCGTCCGCCCGCACCTCGTCCACCAGGGACTTCAGCGCGTCCAGCGGATGATCCTCGATCAGCCGCCCGTCCGCCTCGCTGCCGGACGCCCGCAGCGCCTGGAGGGAGACGGCGAGGGCCCGCTCCCCGAATCCCCTGGCCTCCTCGCCCTCCGGCGTCTCGTGCTCCCGCGCCGCCTCGTCCAGCTCGCCGAGCGCCACGTCGTCGATGGCCCGCAGCAGGCGATCGGCCTGGTCGCCGCGCGGCTGGAGCAGCACATGAAAGGAGACCGGCTCGTCCCCGTGCAGCGTGGTGACGAACTCCACGTCCGCGGACGTCAGGGCCTTCTCGATCATCAATACGCTTCTGAACACCAGGCGCTCCTTCTGCGACAGGACCCGGCAAGGCCCTGCGGAAACCATCCTGCCCCGTGATCGCACGGGGACTGCGAGTTTTAGTGTGCCCGCCGGAAGCTAAACGGAACGGGTGATTCCGCTGTTTTCGGGGCCGCGGCGCCCACGTCGGCGCCTCCCCGCCCCCGCCTTCCCCGTCACACCCGGCCGTACCGGGTGAAGAGGAATCCCTCCTCCTCCAGCAAGGACATCAGTGCGAACTTCCGGGGCAGCTCCACCGGGGGCCCGTCCGCGATCCGCTGCGCGTTCCCCGCGGTGAGCATCGGGGACACGGTCAGGCAGATCTCGTCGAGCACCCCGGCCGCGATCAGCTGGCCGAGCAGGCGCGGCCCGCCCTCGGTCAGCAGCCGCCGGTACCCGAGTCCGGTGAGGGCCTGGACGGCCCGGCCGGGCTCCACCCCGGCGCCGTCACCGGCGAAGAGCACCCGCGCCCCCGCCTTCTCCGCGGCGGCGACCCGGTCCGGGGCCGCCCCGGCACCGGTCAGCACGACCGTCGGCACCAGCGGCGAGGCGAAAAGCGGAAGGGAGAAATCCAGGTCGAGCCCGGCGGTGACGACCGCGATGGCCGGTGCGGGCGTCTGCCCGGCCGCCTCGCGCCGCGCCGCGAACTCGGCACGCGCGCGTGCGGGCCGGTACCCCTCCTGGCGTACCGTTTCCGCACCGACGACCACGACATCCGCCAGTGCCCGCAGGGTGCCGAAGATCCGCATGTCGGTCGCGCTGGAGATCGGCTGCGACTTGCCGTCGTACTGGGCGGCCCCGTCGAGCGTGGAGACCATGTTGGCGCGCAGCCATGGTGCGGTGGGGCCGGGATAGGCGTAGACGTCGGCCAGCTCGTCGAGCGTCCACTCACGGTCGTCCGTCTGATCGGTCACTGGGAACAGGCGTCGCATGCGGGCAGTGTTCCACGCGGGGGCGAGGACATACCGGCGCGAGCACCCCCGGCCGGCCCGCACCGGAAAGGCCGCCCGCCCGCCACCCCCTAAAATCGGTGAACGTGTCCTCCTCCAGCTCCGCCGGCGAGTCCCCGATAGCCGAAGCGACCCCCCTGTCCCTCTGCTCCCGTGAGCCCCGCGTCCCCGCGGACCGGCTGGTGGCCGAGATGGTCCCCCCGCCCCGCTTCGACTCGGTCCGCTTCGGCACCTACCTCCCGGACCCGAACCAGCCGAGCCAGACGGAGGCGGTCCACGTCCTGGAGTCCTTCGCGGCGGGGCTCGGCGGCGCGCAGGCGGGGGGCGGCTCCGGCAGGCGCGGCTTCTTCGGCCTCGGCAGGCCCAAGGCGCCCAAGGCCCCCGCCGGCCCGCGGGGTGTCTACCTGGACGGCGGCTACGGCGTGGGCAAGACCCACCTGCTCGCCTCGCTCTGGCACGCCACCCCCGCCGAGCCGTCCCGCAAGGCGTTCGGCACCTTCGTGGAGCTGACCAACCTCGTCGGCGCCCTGGGCTTCCAGCAGACGGTGCAGACCCTGTCCGGGCACCGCCTGCTGTGCATCGACGAGTTCGAGCTGGACGACCCCGGCGACACGGTCCTCGTCTCCACGCTGCTCGGCAAGCTGGTCGACGCCGGTGTCGCGCTCGCCGCCACGTCCAACACGCTGCCCGGCAAGCTCGGCGAGGGCCGCTTCGCCGCGGCCGACTTCCTGCGGGAGATCCAGGGCCTGTCGGCGCACTTCCGCCCGCTGCGCATCGACGGCGAGGACTACCGCCACCGCGGCCTGCCCGAGGCCCCGGCGCCGTTCGGCGACGAGCAGGTGACCCAGGCGGCCCACGCGACCGCGGGCGCCTCGCTCGACGACTTCCCGCGGCTGCTGGAGCACCTGGCGAAGGTGCATCCCAGCCGGTACGGCGCGCTGACCGACGGCGTGACGGCGGTGTGCCTGACCGGTGTGCGGCCGGTTCCGGACCAGTCGACGGCGCTGCGGCTGGTGGTGCTCGCGGACCGGCTCTACGACCGTGAAGTGCCGGTACTGGCCTCGGGGCTGCCGTTCGATCAGCTGTTCAGCGAGGAGATGCTGAAGGGCGGGTACCGCAAGAAGTACTTCCGCGCGATCTCCCGCCTCACCGCGCTCGCCCGGGATGCGAAGGGCCTCGTTCAAACCGCTTAGTTCACGCCAGGCCCACCCCACTTTTCACGCTCTCTTCCGCGCGAAGCGCCAAGTTGACCCTGCAAACAACTTTGCAGGGTTACCGTGTTTCTTGACCAGCGGTTGACCAACTGTTGGGGCGTACTAGAGGTGCGGGGCGATCGGAGGAGGGCGCGTGTTCCGAGGTACGACGGATGTGACCGCGATATCGGCCCTCGCCGCCGCCCTGTCCGCCCGCGGATTCTTCGCTCCGGCCGCGCCCTTCACACCCGCGCACACGGTCCGTCATGCAAAGGCCAGAGCCCGGGCGCTCCGGGTCTGCCAGGTCCACGGCCGCTGATCAGCAGAGCAGTTCCCCACTCTGCTTTGTCCTGCCCGTCCGACGCGCCCCTGTGCGGCGCGCCAGGAGGAGTGACCACCTATGCAGCCCCTCATCGACAACGCCCGTGCCTTCGGACAGCGCCCTGAGGAGTTCGCCAAGCTCGCCGAAGGCCAGTCCCCGCAGGTGCTCTTCATCACCTGCTCGGACTCCCGAGTCGTGCCGGCCCTGATCACGGGCGCCCGCCCCGGCGAGCTCTTCGAGCTGCGCACCGCGGGCAACATCGTCCCGCCGTACGCCTTTGAGCACCCCACCAGCGAGGCGGCCACCATCGAGTACGCCGTGGAGGTCCTCGGCGTCGGCGACATCGTGGTCTGCGGCCACTCCCATTGCGGTGCCGTCGGCGCGCTGGTGCGCGGCGACGACCTGAGCGCCGTACCCGCCGTGCGCGACTGGCTGACGCACGCGACCCCGCGACCCACCGGAGCGGCCGAGGACCCGGCCGTCACCGAGGGCGTCCAGAGCCACGTCCGCACCCAGCTGCTGCGGCTCGCCTCGTACCCGTTCATCGAGAAGAAGCTGACGGACGGTCAACTGACCCTGCGCGGCTGGTACTACGAGGTGCACACCGGCACCGTGCGGGAACACCGCGCCGACACCGACACCTTCGAGGCGCTGTGAGCGCGCCGATGACCGCCTTCCCGCATCTGCGGCGGGACTTCGCCGCCTCCCTGGTCGTCTTCCTGGTCGCGCTGCCGTTGTGCGTGGGCGTGGCCGTCGCCTCCGGTGTCCCGGCCGAACTGGGCCTGGTCACCGGCATCGTGGGCGGCATCGTCACCGGCATGATGCGGGGCAGCAGCCTCCAGGTGTCGGGCCCCGCCGCGGGCATGACCGTGCTGGTCTTCGAGGCCGTCCAGGAGTTCGGGCTGCCCGTGCTCGGGGTGATCGTGCTGGCCACGGGGCTGCTCCAGCTCCTGATGGGCACCTTCGGGCTCGGGCGCTGGTTCCGGGCCATCTCGGTCTCCGTCGTCGAGGGCATGTTGGCCGGCATCGGCCTCGTGATCATCGCCGGACAGCTCTACGCCATGGCCGGCGCCGAGGCGCCGGCCTCGGGCCCGGCGAAAATAGCCGGGCTGCCCGGCGCGCTCGCCGACGCCCTCGGTGACACCGAGGCGTTGGCCTCGCTGGGACTCGGCGCGGGCACCGTCGCCGTCCTGGTCCTGTGGCGGCGGATGCCGGGCGCGCTGCGCACGGTGCCCGGTCCGCTCGCGGCGGTGGGGCTGGCGACACTGGTGGCGGTGGTGTGCGCGCTGCCGGTGGCCACCGTCGAGGTGAAGGGGCTGCTGGGCTCGATCCAGCCGCCGTCGCTGAGCTCCTTCGGCGAGCTGGCCGACGTGGGACTGCTGGTCACGATCATCGCCTTCACGCTGATCGCGTCCGCGGAGTCGCTGTTCAGCGCGGCGGCCGTGGACCGGATGCACGACGGTCCGCGCACCGAGTACGACAAGGAGCTGATCGCCCAGGGCGCGGGCAACACCGTGTGCGGGGTGCTGGGCGCGCTGCCGATGACCGCGGTGATCGTGCGCAGCTCGGCCAACGTCCAGGCGGGCGCCCGGACCAAGGCGTCCCGGGTGATGCACGGCGTCTGGCTGCTGCTGTTCGCGGCGCTGCTGCCGTCCGTGCTGGCCTGGATCCCGCTCCCGGCCCTGGCGGGCGTCCTGGTGCACGCCGGAGCCAAGCTGATCCCCGTGCGCGCGATCCGCTCGCTGTGGCGCGAGCACCGCGGGGAGGTGCTGATCCTCGTGGTCACGGCCGTGTCGATCGTCGTGGTCAGCATGTTCGAGGGGGTGCTCATCGGTCTCGCGCTGGCCGTCGCCAAGGCGGCCTGGGAGGCCTCGCACCTGAAGCTGGAGGTCGTGGACAAGGGCGCGGGACCGGTGCAGGCGTACCTGTCGGGCAACGCCACCTTCCTGCGGCTGCCGAAGATACTCGACAGCCTGGAAGCCCTGCCCCAGGACCGGCCGGTGGAGCTGGACCTGTCCGGGCTGCACCACCTGGACCACGCCTGCCGTACGGCGCTGGAGAGCTGGGTCGAGCGGCACAGCGCGGCGGGTACCGAACCGGTGCGGATCACCTCGCCCTGACGGACCGCCTCGGGCCGGGGCGAGGCGGCCCCGGCCCGGGGCATACCACCGACGAGAACCTGGGCATATCGTCTAATAGACGTACACCCGGACCTCTGACAGGGAGGTCGTCATGGTCGAGGAGCTGCTGGCGGCGGGCGCTGCCACCGGGGCCGCCGGGCTGGCCTATCTCGCCTGCGCGGCACGGATCGTCAAGCAGTACGAACGGGGGGTCGTCTTCCGGCTGGGTCGGCTGCGCGGTGCCGTGCGCCAGCCGGGCCTCGCGCTGATCGTGCCGGGCGTGGACCGGCTGCGCCACGTCAACCTGCAGATCGTGACGATGCCGGTGCCCGCCCAGGAGGGCATCACCCGGGACAACGTCACCGTGCGGGTGGACGCGGTCGTGTACTTCAAGGTCGTGGACCCGGCCGCCGCGGTCGTCAACGTCGAGGACTACCGGTTCGCGGTCTCGCAGATGGCGCAGACCTCGCTGCGGTCGATCATCGGCAAGAGCGACCTGGACGATCTGCTGTCGAACCGGGAGAAGCTCAACCAGGGCCTGGAGCTGATGATCGACAGCCCGGCCGTCGGCTGGGGCGTGCAGATCGACCGGGTCGAGATCAAGGACGTCTCGCTGCCGGACACGATGAAGCGCTCGATGGCCCGGCAGGCGGAGGCCGACCGGGAGCGGCGGGCGCGGATCATCAACGCCGACGCGGAACTGCAGGCGTCGCGCAAGCTGGCCGAAGCGGCCCAGCAGATGGAGGGCACCCCCTCCGCGCTCCAACTGCGGCTGCTCCAGACGGTGGTGGCGGTCGCGGCCGAGAAGAACTCCACGCTGGTACTGCCGTTCCCGGTGGAGCTGCTGCGCTTCCTGGAGCGGGCCCAGCAACCGGTGCCGGAGCGCCCGCAAGGAAAGTGAACTCGCTCTACGCGCGTGGTTCACCTGGCCGGAACCAAATGGTAGACACGGCGTCGACACAGTCCTGTCCGCCAGCAGGAAGGTTCCACCATGTCCGACCACGGCTTGCAGAGCCGCCGTCAGATGCTCGCCCGCACCGGCGCCCTGGGCGCCTCGATCGCCTTCGCCGGGAACCTCAGCGAACTCTTCGCGGGCACGGCCGCCGCGCAGAACCTGGGCCACACCGGTTACGGCCCCCTCGTCCCCGACCCGAACGGCCTCCTCGACCTGCCGAAAGGTTTCCGCTACCGGGTCCTGTCCCGCGAGGGCGACCCCCTGCGCTCGGGAGAGGGCAAGGTCCCCTCGAACCACGACGGCATGACCGCCCTGGCCGGCCGGCACGGCCGGGTCCACCTGGTCCGCAACCACGAGAACCGCCACACCGCGAGGCTGCCCGTCCCGGCGGTCGAGGGCCTGACGTACGACCCGCAGGCCAAGGGCGGCTGTACGACACTGACCCTGGACGCCCGCGGCAAGGTCCTCGCCGAGCGTGTCGGCATCGCCGGTACGGCCGTCAACTGCGCGGGCGGGCCCACGCCTTGGGGCACCTGGCTGACCTGCGAGGAGAACGAGGACAAGGCGGGCACCAACGGCTACACCAAGGACCACGGCTTCATCTTCGAGGTGGACCCCGCCGACCCGCACCGCAGCGGCGCGGTACCGCTGACCGCGATGGGCCGCTTCCAGCACGAGGCGGTGGCGGTGGACCCGAAACGGGGCATCGTCTACGAGACCGAGGACGCCTTCCAGCGGCCCTTCGGCCTGTTCTACCGCTTCCTGCCCCACAGGCCCCTCGGCGGCGGAGGTTCCCTGCGGGCGGGCGGCCGCCTCCAGGCGATGCGGGTGCCGGACGTACCGGACCTGTCGTCGGTCCGGGAACCGGGAGCGTCCTTCGACCGCGTCGAGTGGGTCGACGTACCGGACCCCCTGGCCGCCGAGACCCCGATCCGCCTCCAGGACTTCGGCCCCCGGGGCATCACCCACGCCCAGAAGCTGGAGGGCTGCTACTGGGGCGGCCGCTCGGTCTACTTCGTGTCGTCCTTCGCCCGCAGCGCCGAGGGCTCGGCGGCGGACCACTACGGCCAGATCTGGCGCTACGACCCGGAGCGCCGCCGGCTGACCCTGGTGATCGTCTTCGGCCCCGACACGGACATCCAGCTCCCCGGCGAATCCCCCGACAACATCTGCCTGGCCCCCTCCGGCGGCCTCATGGTCTGCGAGGACGGCAACGGCACCCAGCACGTCTACGGCGTCACCCGGCACGGCGAGGTCTACGCGATGGCCCGCAACGCCCAGAACATCGGCACACCGGAGGAACCGGAGTGGGGCGAGTTCGCCGGAGTCGCCTTCTCCCCGGACGGCCGGACGATGTACGTCAACTGCTACACCCCGGGGACGACGTTCGCGGTGACGGGCCCCTGGCGCGGGTGACCGGCCTCTGACCGGGTGACACGGCCCCGTGTCGGCGGCGCCCGCGATCGGATGAAGGGCATATCACCGTAATTCTCATACGGTGATCACTCGTGTACGCAGCATCACCGCCGTCTGTCTCCTGGGCGCCGCACTCGCCGCCTGCGGCGCCCCCCAGGCCCCCCGGGCCGCTCGTCCGGCGCCCTCCGCGACCTCCGTCGCCCCGTCGCAGCCGCCGACGCTCGCGCCGGGGCCCGCCGGACTCACCCCCGTCTTCACCAACGGGCCCCGGACCCCGGACAAGACCGTCGCGCTCACCTTCGACGCCGACATGACCGCCGGCCAGGGAGCGCGGGCCGCGGCCGGGGAGCGGTTCGACAATCCGGGGCTGATCGGGGCGCTGCGGGAGCTGAAGGTGCCCGCGACCGTGTTCATGACCGGGCGGTGGGCCGAGGAGTACCCCGGCCAGGCGCGGGCCATCGGGCGGGACCCGCTCTTCGAAATCGCCAATCACTCCTACAGCCACCACGCCTTCACCGGCGACTGCTACGGGCTGCCGACCGTGCCCGAGGACCGGATGCGGGCGGACGTGGAGCGGGCGTACGCCGCCTTCCGCAGGGCCGGGGTGCCGGACGCGCGGCCGTACTTCCGGTTCCCCGGCGGGTGTTACGACCGGCGGGCGCTCAAGGCGCTGACCCCGGCCGGGGTGACCGCCGTGCAGTGGGACGTGGTGAGCGGGGACGCCTTCGCCACCGACGCCGACGCCGTGGCCCGCCAGGTGCTGGACGGGGTGCGGCCGGGCTCGGTCGTCGTCCTGCACTGCACCCGCAGCGCCGCCCCCACCACCGAGCGCGCCGTCCGCACGATCGTGCCCGAGCTGCGGCGCCAGGGGTTCCGCTTCGTCCGGGTCTCCGAGCTGATCGGGGCCGCCCACGACCGCCGGTGACCGTTCTACGCTGGAGGCATGAGCGACGCCGACTACTGCACGATCGCCGACGCGGCCAAACCGCCGAAGGCCGAGGGGCCGCCGTACGCGGAGTGCGTGCTGTGCCGGGAGCCGACGGAGTACCCGGAGTCGTACAAGGGCCTCACCCTGTGCCCGGTGTGCGAGTGGCGCGAGGCCGAGCGGACCGCCTGCTCGGGGTGAATCCGCGGGAGCCGGCACCGGTCTTCCGGCTGGCAGACTGGGCGGGGTGAGCCACGAAACCACCGCCGCCGACAGCCCCTTCCGCACCGAGCCCACCTCCCGCGACCTCCCCCCGCAGTACGTGCTGCCGCTCGTCGTGCGGATCGAGCGGGCCGCTCCCCCGGCCCGTACCGACGCCCTGGAGACCGCCGCCCGAGCCGTCCTGGTGCTGCTCGCGGACGAACGGGCCGCCGGGGACGGCGTGTGGGCCCAGGCCGTGCGGGACTGGCAGGACGCGCGGATCCGCAAGGTCGTACGACGGGCCCGGGGCGCCGAGTGGCGGCGGGCGGAGGCCCTGCCGGGCATCACCGTGACCGGCGGGGCGGCCGAGGTACGGGTGTTCCCGCCCGTCCCCCTCGACGGCTGGCCCAAGGAGCTCGCCAGGCTCCAGGTCTCCGGCACCGACCTCGACGACCCCGAAGCCCCGGCCGCCGCGGACCCGGCGGCCCCGGTGCTGTGGCTCAACCCCGACCTCGGCATGTCGGCCGGCAAGGCGATGGCCCAGGCCGGTCACGGCGCCCAGCTGGCCTGGTGGGACCTGACGGAGCAGGAGCGCACCGCCTGGCGTGACGCCGGCTTCCCGCTCGCCGTACGGACGGCGCCCCGCGACCGCTGGCCCGCGCTCACCACGAGCGGCCTGCCGGTCGTACGGGACGCGGGCTTCACGGAGATCGCCCCCGGCTCCTGCACGGTGGTCGCCGATCACCCGGCGCTGCGCTAGTGTCCTGCGCCAGAGATCCGTCGGCAGAGGCGGGCGAGGGAGTCGAGGATCTCTTCCGCGGTCTTGGTCCAGATGAACGGCTTGGGGTCTTCGTTCCAGTCTTTGACCCAGGCCCGGATGTCAGCCTCCAGGGCCTGGATGTTCTTGTGTGCCCCACGGCGGATCATCTGGTGGGCGAGGTAGCCGAACCACCGCTCGACCTGGTTGATCCAGGAGGAGCCGGTCGGGGTGAAGTGCAGCTCGAACCGGGGGTGTTTCGCCAGCCAGGCCCTGATCGCAGGGGTTTTGTGGGTGCCGTAGTTGTCCACGATCAGATGGATCTGCAGGTGAGCGGGAACCTGCTTGTCGATCCTGATCAGGAACTTCTTGAACTCCACCGCCCGGTGCCGGCGATGCAACGCTGTGATGACCTCGCCGGTGGCGACGTCGAAGGCGGCGAACAAGGTGGTCAGGCCGTTGCGGACGTAGTCATGTGTGCGCCGCTCGGGCATGCCCGGCATTATCGGTAACACGGGCTGGGAGCGGTCCAGTGCCTGGATCTGCGACTTCTCGTCCACCGACAGCACCACCGCCCCTTCGGGCGGGTTGAAGTACAGGCCCACCACGTCGTAAACCTTCTCGATGAACAACGGGTCGGTCGACACTTTGAATGTGTCTGCCAGGTGCGGCTTGAGCTGGAACTGCCGCCAGATCCGGCCCACGGTCGACTTCGACAGGCCACTGTGCTCGGCCATCGATTTGCGCGACCAGTGGGTTGCGTTCTTCGGCAGTTGTTCCAGTGTGGTGACCACCACCGCTTCGACCTGGTCAACGCCGATGGTGGGCGGTCGGCCCGGCCTCGGCTCGTCGGCCAGGCCGTCAAGCCGCCCGGCAAGGAAGCGTCGACGCCATTTGCGGACCGTGTCTGCGGTCACCCGCAGATCCCGGGCGACCGCGACGATCGGCGGTACTTCCGGTCCCGCACACGCCAGCACAATCCGTGCCCGCAGGGCCAGGGCCTGTGCCGATGTCGCCCGACGCGTCCACCGCTCCAGCTCCGCCCGCTCATCATCAGCCAGCAGCAACGGCTCCAGTTTCGGGCCCCGACGAGGAACTGACGCACCAGCAGAAGAAGTCACATACCTACTAACGATCAACTACTGGCGCAGGACACTAGCCCAACCTCAAATGTTGCTCTGAAGCCACCGCAGAAGCGATTCACCGCCGCGCGCCGGGGCCATACCCCCTCCACGCACGTGCTGGGCGTGACGGAGGGGGACCACGATGGAGCGACTGGGTACGGGGATCGGGTGGCGGCCGGAGATCGCGGACGCCGTGGCACGCATGCCGGGCATCGACTGGGTGGAGGTCGTCGCCGAGAACGTGTGCCCCGGCCATCTCCCCGCGGCGCTGCTGCGGCTGCGCGAGCGCGGGGTCACGGTGATCCCGCACGGTGTCTCGCTCGGCCTCGGCGGCGCCGACCGGCCCGACGCCGCCCGGCTGACCGCACTCGCCGAGCGGGCCGAGGCGCTGGGCTCGCCGCTGGTCACCGAGCACATCGCGTTCGTCCGGGCGGGCGGCCCGCTCACCGCGTCACCGCACCTGGAGGCGAGCCATCTGCTGCCCGTGCCGCGCACCCGGGACGCCCTCGCCGTGCTGTGCGAGAACATCCGGATCGCCCAGGACGCCCTCCCCGTCCCGCTCGCCGTGGAGAACATCGCCGCGCTGATCTCGTGGCCCGGCGAGGAGCTGACCGAGGGACAGTTCCTGTACGAGCTGGCCGACCGTACCGGCGTGCGGCTCCTCGTCGACGTGGCCAACCTGCACACCAACCACGTCAACCGGGGCGAGGACCCGGCCGAGGCGCTCGCCGAACTCCCCCTGGAGGCCCTGGCGTACGTCCATGTCGCGGGCGGCTTCGAGCGGGACGGCGTCTGGCACGACAGCCACGCCCACCCGGTCCCGCGGCCGGTGCTCGACATCCTCACCGATCTCGCCTCCCGGGTCGCCCCGCCCGGTGTCCTGCTGGAGCGCGACGAGAACTTCCCCGGACCGGCCGAGCTGGAGCGGGAGTTGGCGGAGATCCGGGCGGCCGTCGAGAAGGGCGGCCAGGAGCCGAGGACCCCGGCCGACCCGGTGGGCCGCCCCCTTGCGGGACCGCCCTCCCCGGCCGCCCGCGAGCGCGTCGCCCTCGCCCAGGCCGCGCTGCTGTCCGCGCTCGTCGCCGGGACACCCGTACCCGAGGGATTCGACCGGACGCGCCTGGGCGTCCAGGCGCGGGCGCTCGCCGGGAAGCGGGCGGACGTGGTGGCGAAGGTCGCGCCCGAACTGCCCGTCATCCTCGGCCCGCGCTACCGTCCCGCCTTCCTCGCCTACGCCCAGCGCAACCCCATGACCGGCGGCCATCGACGCGACGCGCTCGACTTCGCCGGGCACCTGCTGGACACCGGGGGGACGTTGGACGGCCGCGCCCGCAGGGAGCTGGGACGGTGGCGGCGCGAGCGCTCGGGCCCGGCCCCGCGCCCGCCCGCGCGGCTGGCGCGGATACGGCGGACCCTGACCCGCCGGTGAACACGGGCCCCGTCGGCCCGACCTTTCCCACGGAACGTTGCATATCGGCAACGCTCCGTCCGGATGGTGAATAAGGCATGGCGTTCGCACGGGCCCTTGGCATAGAAACGCGGCATGTTCTGGGTCCTCCTGCTGCTGCTGGCCTGGGCCGTCGCCGGCCTCGCGTGCACCCGGCTGTGCCTGGCCGCGGTCCACGCGGCGGCCGTGGACGTGAACGCGGGCCGAGCGCACGATCTGACGCTGTACGAAGCCGCGTTCCTGTCGGGCGGCCCGCGCCGGGTCGCCGATCTGACGCTCGTCTCCATGGCCCGCCAGCGCCGGCTGCTGCTCGCCCGCACGGGCTGGGCGACGGTCGTCGACCCGCGCGGCCGGGACGACATCGAACGGTCCGTCATAGGGGCGATCGGGCCCGAGGGCCAGTCCCGCATCGCGCCGGTGCGGGACGCCGCGGCCGACGCGGAGGCGGTGGGCAGCCTCGCCGAGCGGCTGGTCCGGGCCGGTCTCGCCGTCCCCGACGGAGCCCGCACCGGCATAGCGGCCGCGGTCCAGCGGGTGCGGCTCGCCGCGGCGGCCGTCCTGGCGCTGGGCGCGACCGCGCTGCTCATGCCCGGCACGACCGAGCTGCCCCGCCATCTGGTCGCCCTCTGGTTCGGGCTGCCGCTCGCGCTGACCCTGAGCTGTCTGGCCATCGCGCGCGTCGAGGTCCACCCGTACTCGCGCTGGGCGTCACCGGCCGGACAGCGCCTGCTGGGCGCGCTGACCCGGCACACGGGCGGCGGGGACGACCGTACGTACCTCACCACCGTCGCCGTGCGCGGCGTCCACGCGATCGGGGAGCCGGACCTGCGGGCGGCCTTCGAACAGCGCGCGCCCCGCTGGCGCGACTGACACCCCCGTCCAGGGGGCGCACAGGGAGCATTGGCGCCGACACCGGCCGGACGGTGCTTGCCTTCGCCCACAACTGACCGAAGCATCCCTTTTGTTGCGTCCGTGCACCGAAGGGATACCCGATGAGAGCCCTCGTCCTCCACACGGCCGCCGGGTCGTTGCTCCTGACCTCCCTCGCCGCCACCCCGGCCGGCGCCGCGGAGGCCGTCCCGGGTCTGGCCGAACTGCGCGGCACCGTGGTGGCCGCCGCGCGGGCGAGGGCGACCGGCATCGACTTCGGCTCCTGCTCGCAGGAGCAGGACATGCCGGGCTCTCTGCGGTGCGGCACGGTCAAGGTCCCGCTGGACTACGCGCGTCCGGACGGCCGGCAGATCGAGCTGACGGTCAGCCGGGTGCGGGCCACCCACAAGGACCCGCACAACAGCAAGCGCCGGGTGCCGCGGCAGGGCGCCCTGGTCTTCAACCCCGGCGGGCCGGGCGCCTCCGGCATGTACTTCCCGCTGATCGGCCTGATGCCCGAGTGGAAGCGCCTCGCGGCCGCCTACGACCTCGTCGGCTACGCCCCGCGCGGGGTGGGCCGCAGCGCTCCGCTGTCCTGCCAGGACCCCAAGCACTTCGTCAAGGGGCCCTCACCGGCGCCCACCCACCCCTCGGAGTCGTACAAGCGGGAACGGATCGCCCGGGCCAAGGCGTACGCGCGCGGCTGCGCCCAGCGTTCCGGCGGCGCGCTGCGGCACTACCACTCCCTCAACAACGCCCGCGACCTGGACGTCCTGCGGGCCGCGCTGGGCGAGGAGCGGCTGACGTTCATGGGCGCGTCCTACGGCACGTACTTCGGCGCCCTGTACGCGACGCTCTTCCCCTCGCGGGTGCGCCGGATGGTGTTCGACGCGGCGGTGAATCCGGACCCGGAGCAGATCTGGTACCGCAACAACCTCGACCAGTCGGCTGCGTTCGAGGGCCGCTGGGCGGACTTCCGGGAGTGGATCGCCAAGCACCACAAGGTGTACCGGCTGGGCGACACCCCGGCGAAGGTGCTGCGCAGCTACGAGCGGGCGCGGGCGCGGCTCGCCGCCGAACCGGCGGGCGGGAAGGTGGGGCCGCGACAGCTGCACGGGGCGTTTCTCCAGGCCGGGTACTACGACGACTACTGGCCGTACCGGGCGCAGGCGCTGTCGGCGTACCTCAAGGGCGATCCGAAGCCGCTGATCGACATCGCCTCGCCGGTGCCGGAGGCCGCCGTCGAGGCGGAGAACAGCAAGGCGGTGTACACGGCCGTCGAGTGCAACGACGCGGCCTGGCCCACCGACTGGCGGGTGTGGGACCGGGACAACACCCGGCTCGCCCGGGTGGCGCCGTTCGAGACGTGGGACAACGTGTGGGCGAACCTGCCCTGCGCCTTCTGGCCCGCGCCGCGCCAGCGGCCGCTCGATGTGCGGACGGCGCCCGGTGAGCTGCCGCCGACGCTGATCCTCGCCGCCGAGCGGGATGCCGCGGCGCCCTATCAGGGGGCGCTGGAGCTGCACCGGCGGCTGGCGGACTCGGTGCTGGTGACCGAGCGGGACGCGGGGACGCACGGGATCGCGGGCGGGCCCAACGCGTGCGTCAACGCGCATGTGGAGGCGTATCTGCTGGAGGGGCGGCTTCCGGTGCGGCGCACCGCGTGTGCGCCGCGTCCGGAGCCGCGTCCCGCCACGTGAGGGGCGGCCGAGGGGCTCAGGCGAGCCCGGCGATCAGATCCGCCACCGACTTGCGGCGGCCCGTGTAGAAGGGGACCTCCTCGCGTACGTGCATGCGGGCCTCGGACGCGCGCAGGTGGCGCATCAGGTCGACGATGCGGTACAGCTCGTCCGCCTCGAAGGCGAGGATCCACTCGTAGTCGCCCAGCGAGAAGGAAGCGACCGTGTTGGCGCGGACGTCCGGGTAGCCGCGGGCCATCTTGCCGTGGTCGGCGAGCATGCGGCGGCGGTCCTCGTCGGGCAGCAGGTACCAGTCGTAGCTGCGCACGAAGGGGTAGACGCTGACGTAGTCGCGGGGCGTCTCGTCGGCGAGGAACGCCGGGATGTGCGAGCGGTTGAACTCGGCGGGACGGTGCAGCGCCATGTTCGACCAGACCGGCTCCAGCGCGCGGCCGAGCCGGGTGCGACGGAAGAGGTTGTACGCCTCCTGGAGCTGGTCGCTGGTCTCGGCGTGCCACCAGATCATGACGTCGGCGTCGGCGCGCAGCCCGGACACGTCGTAGGTGCCGCGGATCGTCACGTCCTTGGCGGCGAGCTGGTCGAACAGCTCCTGGACCTCGTCGGCGTAGCCCGCGCGGTCCTCGGGGAGCACGTCCTTCAGCCTGAAGACGGACCAGAGGGTGTAGCGGATGACATCGTTGAGGTCCTTGGCCAGCTTGCCCTTGTTCGGGATCCTGCCGGACTCGGTGGTGGGGGCGTCGTCACTCATGGTCCTTATTCTCCTGCTCCTCCGTGCAGACTCTGCACCGGGTGGGCGGTGAGCTGCTGCACAGCGCGCAGATCACCGTGGATCTGGTCGACGGCCGCATAAGCGCTCGCGATGCACGCCGGGATGCCCACGCCGTCGTAGGCCGCGCCGCACACCGCCAGGCCCGGCACCTTGCCCAGGTGCTCGCGGATGCGGGCCACGCGCGCGTGGTGGCCGACCGGGTACTGGGGCAGGCCGTCGGTCCAGCGGGTGACGCGGGTGGCGATCGGGGCGGCGGTCAGGCCGGTCGCCGCCTCCAGGTCGTGCCGGGAGACCTCGACGAGGTCGGTGTCCTCCCGCTGGAGGATCTCCGTCTCGCCGTACCGCCCGACCGAGGTGCGCAGCACCAGCACGTCCGGGTCCTGGTCGGCGATCCAGCCCCACTTGTGGGAGGCGAAGGTCGACGCCTTGATGGTGCGGCCGTCGACGGGCGGCACCAGGAAGCCGCTGCCGGCGGGCAGCGCGGTGCCGGCGCGCCGGTAGGCGAGGGTGACCAGGGCCATGGAGGCGTACTCGACGGCGGCCAGCTCGCTCGCGGCGGCCGGGGCTTCGGCGCGCAGCAGGTCGGCGGCGGCCCGCGCGGGTACGGCGACGACGACGGCGTCCGCGCGCAGCGTCCGGTCGCCGGTGACGACCCGCCAGCCGTCCGGCTCGCGGCGCAGCCCGGTCACCGGCGCGCCGGTGACGATCTCGCCGCCCCTGGCCCGCACCGCCTGAGCGACGGCGAGCGCAAGCGTGCCGATGCCGCCCTCGATGCCCATGAACACCGGACCGCTGTGCCGAGCCGCCGCCGCACCGGCCTGGATCGCGCGGACCGCCTCGGTCAGGGAGTCATGGTCCTGCGCGGCCCGGAAGAGCTGCGGGACGGCCGAGCGCATCGAGATGCGGTAGGCGTCGCCCGCGTACACCCCGCCCAGCAGGGGCTCGACCAGCCGGTCGACGACCTCGCGGCCCAGCCGCTGCGCCACGTACGCGCCGACCGCCACATCGTCGCCGACCTCGGTGCGGGGCAGTTCGGCGTCGCGCTCGATACGGGCCAGGCCCTCGTCGGACAGGACGCCGGCCAGGGCGGCGGCGGTGCCGGGCACGCCCATGACATGGCCCTTGGGCATGGGGCGCAGGGCGCCGCGGGTCCACAGGGAGGCGGTGGCGGTGGCCGGGGGCTGCAGGCGCTCGGCGAGACCGGCCTCGCGGGCGAGCCCCACGGCCTCGGGGCGGCGGGCCAGCATCGACTCGGCGCCGAGGTCCACCCGGACGCCCGCGATCTCGCCGGGCAGCAGCTTGCCGCCGATCCGGTCCGATGCCTCCAGCACGGTCACCCGGCTGCCCTCGGCCAGCAGCCGGTGGGCCGCCGCGAGGCCGGCGATCCCGGCGCCGATGACGACGACCCGTCCGTGTTCCGCTGGAGTGTCCGCTGCGTGCATGAGCCCACTCTCTCAAACGCCACTGACACTCCCGCCGACGCCGTCCGGCCCTGCGCGTGCCCGGCCCGAGTCCCGACCGTGACCGCATCGGAACCGCCGGATGCCAACGTCCGGGCCTCCTCCGGCGTCGAAGAAGCATCAGCCGTCACGACCCTCGGGGGGTAACACCACCATGCGCGCACGACGTTCCGTACGACCTGTCCATGCCGTCGCCGGCGTTCTGCTGGCGGCAGCCCTGGCGCTGACCGGATGCACCGGCGGCGCCGACTCCAGCGACTCCGCGGGCAGCAACGAGGCCGCCAAGTCCCAGGCGGACAGCGCCGCGGGCGCGGCGGCCCCCGGCCACTCCGGCGCCGAGCAGGCGGACGCCCCGCCCAGGATCACCGCGAGCCGCATCATCCGCACGGCGTCGCTGACCGTACAGGTCAAGGACGTACCGAAGGCCCTCGACGAGGCCCGCACCACCGCCGAGAACGCGGGCGGCTACGTCGGCAACGAGACGACCACCCGCGGCCAGGACGGCAGGGAGCGCACCCGCGTCGTGCTCCGCGTGCCCGTCGGCTCCTACGCGGACGTCCTCGCCGACCTGGAGGGCACCGGCAAGCTGCTCGACCGCACCGCCAAGGCGCAGGACGTCACCGAGCAGGTCGTCGACGTGGAGAGCCGCATCAAGTCGCAGCGGGCCAGCGTGAGTCGGATCCGCGCGCTGATGGACCAGGCCACCAAGCTGACCGACGTGGTGACGCTGGAGGGCGAACTGAGCACCCGCCAGGCGGACCTGGAGTCGCTGCTGGCCCAGCAGGCCTCCCTGGAGGACCGCACGAGCCTCGCCACCATCACCCTGTCGCTGTCCGGGACACCGGTGAAGAAGGCGGCGGCCGAGGACGACGACCCCGGGGTCATGGACGCGCTCACGGGCGGCTGGGACGCCTTCGTGACGATGCTGCGCTGGATCGTCATGGCCGTGGCGGCGGTTCTGCCGTTCGCCGTGGGTGCGGCCCTGCTGATCGTGCTCTGGCTGCGGCTGGTGCAGCCCCGGCTGACCCCGCGCCCGGCACCCGCGCGCGAGGAGGAGTGACCGCGAGCCCGAAATGATCTGCCCCCGTAGCGTGTTCGCATGAACATGAAGCGTGGGCGGGGTACGAGGGAACGGCTGGTCGTGATCGGCGGCGACGCCGCGGGGATGTCCGCGGCGTCGCAGGCACGGCGCATGAAGGGCGCCGCCGAACTGGAGATCGTGGCCTTCGAACGCGGCGACTTCGCCTCGTACTCGGCGTGCGGCATCCCGTACTGGGTCGGCGGCGACGTCGCCGGGCGCGACGAGCTGATCGCCCGTACGCCCGAGGAGCACCGCGCGCGGGACATCGATCTGCGCATGCGCACCGAGGCCGTGGAGATCGACCCGGCCGGGCAGCGGGTACGCGCGCGTGACGTCGATTCCGGGGCCGAGTCCTGGACGTCGTACGACAAGCTCGTGATCGCGACCGGTGCGCGGCCGGTCCGCCCCGACCTGCCGGGCGCCGACGCGCCGGGCGTGCACGGGGTGCAGAGCCTGGGCGACGGGCAGGCGCTGCTGGACACGCTGGCACGCACGCGTGGGCGGCGCGCGGTCGTGGTCGGCGCCGGTTACATCGGCGTGGAGATGGCCGAGGCGCTGATCAAGCGCGGGTACGAGGTGACGGTCGTGAACCGCGGCGAGGAGCCGATGTCCACGCTCGACCCGGACATGGGCCGCCTGGTGCACGAGGCCATGACGGGCCTCGGCATCACCATGGCCGGCGACGCCGAGGTCACCGAGATCCGCACCGGTGACGACGGCCGGGTCCGCGCGGTCGTGACGCAGGACGCCGAGTACCCGGCGGACGTCGTCGTGCTCGGCATCGGGGTCCGCCCGGAGACGACGCTGGCGCGCCGGGCCGGGCTGCCCCTGGGGCGGCACCAGGGGCTGCTGACGGACCTCGCGATGCGGGTGCGCGGACACGAGAACATCTGGGCGGGCGGCGACTGCGTGGAGGTCCTGGACCTGGTCTCCGGTCAGGAGCGCCACATCGCGCTGGGCACCCACGCCAACAAGCACGGGCAGGTCATCGGCACCAACGTGGGCGGCGGCTACGCCACCTTCCCCGGGGTGGTCGGCACCGCGGTCAGCAAGGTCTGCGACCTGGAGATCGCCCGCACGGGCCTGCGCGAGAAGGACGCGCGCCGGGCCGGCCTGCGGTACGTCACGGCCACCATCGAGTCGACCAGCCGGGCGGGCTACTACCCCGGCTCCTCCCCGATGACGGTCAAGATCCTCGCCGAGCGCCGCACCGGCCGCCTGCTGGGCGTGCAGATCGTCGGCCGGGAGGGCGCCGCCAAGCGCGTGGACATCGCGGCGGTGGCCCTGACCGCGGGGATGACGGTGGACCGCATGACGGCCCTGGACCTCGGCTACGCCCCGCCGTTCAGCCCGGTGTGGGACCCCGTCCTGGTGGCGGCCCGCAAGGCGGCGAAGGCCGTGTCCGAGGACTCCTAGGCCGAGCCGCTGATCCTCGGCAGCGACGCCACCGACGCGCCGGCGGGGGCGGCCACCGGCTGCTCCCCCGTCCCCGGCCTGGCGTGCGCGGCCGGCGGCCGCACGGACCGCAGCCGATGGCTCACCGCCTCGTCGAGCGTCACCGGACGCCCCGTCTGCGCGGCCAGCCGGCCGGCCTCCTGGCCCAGCCGCGCCACGTCCTCCCAGGGAAGCCGCACCACCACGGAGAGCTCGGCCTCACCGTCCGGCAGCGCGTGCATCGACGGAGCAACTCTTTCGTTCATCGCCTGTCCTCCCGTAGTCCCGGTCGACAAGCCATACGCGCGCAACGGCACCGGCGTTCACCGATTCCGGGACCGCATCCAGGGAAGAAGTCACTCGTGGTCATCCCCGTCCATGACGTGAACCCCGTACGCGGCACCCCGTACGTGACGTACGGGCTGATCGCCGCGAACGTCTTCGTCTTCCTGGCCCTGCCCGGCACGGTGGGCATGCCCTGGGAAAGCCGCCTGGCCCAGACCTGCGAGCTGCACGCGCTGCTGGACCAGTACGCGGCGGTGCCACGGGAGTTGATCCACGGTCAGCTGCCCCGCCTGGTCCCCACCGGCGACGTCTCGGTCGGCCCGCACGGCCCCGGCTGCGTGGTCGGCGAGCCGGGCTACGACAAGTCACCGCTGCTGTCGGTCTTCACGGCGATGTTCCTGCACGGCGGCTGGCTGCACCTGCTCGGCAACATGCTCTTCCTGCTGATCTTCGGCAACAACATCGAGGACCGCATGGGCCATGTGCGGTACTTGCTGTTCTACGTCGTGTGCGGCTACGCGGCCGGTTACGGCTTCGCACTGCTCAACGCCGACTCCGGCGACCCGCTGATCGGCGCCTCGGGAGCGATCGCCGGGGTGCTGGGCGCCTATCTGGTGCTGTATCCGAAGGCCAGGGTGTGGGTGCTGGTGCCGTTCCTGGTCTTCCTGCCGCTGAGACTGCCGGCCTGGATGGTGCTCGGCTTCTGGTTCGGGCTCCAGGCGGTGTACTCCTCCGGCGAGGGCATCTCGCAGGCCGGGACGGTCGCGTACACCGCGCATGTCGTCGGCTTCCTCGCGGGCATGCTGCTCGCCTGGCCGCTCAAGCCCGGCACACCGCCGCCGCCGGAGCCGCGCGGCCTGCTGTTCGGCAGACGCGCCCGGCCCCGCCAGACGTGGTGAGTCAGCGCGCGGTGCGGGTGTGGACGTACTCCACGAGCCGGGTCAGGGAGTCCGGGTCGGTGTGCGGCATGACGCCGTGGCCGAGGTTGAAGACATGGCCCTCCAGGCCCGCCGCGGCGTCGAGGACCTCCTGCGTCTTCGCCTCGACGGCCTCGGTGGTGGAGAACAGCACGGTCGGGTCGAGGTTGCCCTGGAGCGCCTTGCCGGGGCCGACCCGGCGGACGGCCTCGTCCAGCGGGACGCGCCAGTCGACGCCGACGACGTCCGCGCCGGCCTCGCCCATCAGGCCGAGCAGTTCACCGGTGCCGACACCGAAGTGGATGCGCGGGACGCCGTACCCGGCGACGGCCTCGAAGACCTTGGCCGAGGCGGGCATCACCGAGCGGCGGTAGTCGGCGGGGGCGAGCGCGCCGACCCAGGAGTCGAAGAGCTGGACCGCGGAGGCGCCGGCCTCGATCTGGACCTTCAGGAAGCCGGCCGTGATGTCGGCGAGGCGGTCGAGCAGCTCGGCCCAGAGCTCCGGGTCGCCGTACATCATCGCCTTGGCGTTCTCGTACGTACGGGACGGGCCCCCCTCGACGAGATAGCTCGCGAGGGTGAAAGGCGCGCCGGCGAAGCCGATGAGCGGGGTGGAGCCCAGCTCGCGGGTGAGCAGGCCGATGGCCTCGGTGACGTAGGAGACGTCCTCGGGGGTGAGGTCGCGCAGCCGGGCCAGGTCGGCGCGGGTGCGGATCGGGTTCTCGACGACCGGGCCGACGCCGGGCTTGATGTCGAGGTCGATGCCGATGGCCTTGAGGGGGACGACGATGTCGCTGAAGTAGATCGCCGCGTCCACGTGGTGCCGGCGCACGGGCTGGAGGGTGATCTCGGTGACCAGCTCCGGGCGCATGCAGGACTCGAGCATCGGGATGCCCTCGCGGACCTTGCGGTACTCCGGCAGGGAGCGCCCGGCCTGGCGCATGAACCACACGGGCGTGTGCGGCACGGGTTCGCGGCGGCAGGCCCTCAGGAAGGCGGAGTCGTGCGTGGCGGTCGGCGTCGTCTCGTGTGCACTCACGTCGGAAAGTCTCGCACGGGGGCAAGGGTGCGCTGTCCCCCGCTCCCGGGGCCCCTGTCCCGTCGCCGCCCCGGAACATCACGGGTGTCTAGGCCAGCGCCGGGGCCCGGTTCCCCTTAATCTTCCGGCATGGCTGCGGCGCAGGAACGACTCTCGGACGGCACTGGTGGGATGGACGAGGCGAAGGACGGTAACCGGGAGGGGAGCGGGGCGGCGGCTCCGTCGGCGTTCCAGGCCGCGGTCCAGGCCCTGCGCGGCAGTCGGCTGAGGCCGCAGATCGAGGTGGAGCCGACGCGCGCCCCGCAGCGGCTCGCCCCGCACGCGTACGCGCTGGAGGCGACCGTCCTCGACGGTGACCAGGATCTCGCCGACGGACGTCTGGTGCTGCTGCACGACCCGGCCGGGCACGACGCCTGGCGGGGCACGTTCCGGCTGGTGACGCTGGTGCGGGCGGAGCTGGAGCCGGAGATGGCGGCGGACCCGCTGCTGCCGGAGGTGTGCTGGTCGTGGCTGACCGGCGCGCTCCAGGCGCGCGGACTGACGTACGGCGAACCCAGCGGCACCGTCACGCGCGCGAGTTCGCACTACTTCGGCGGCCTGTCCGAACGCCCCTCGGCCTCGCAGATCGAGATCCGCGCCTCCTGGACCCCGCGCGAGGGGCTGGGCGGGGTGCCGGACACCGCGGCGCATCTGGCGTCCTGGGCGGATCTGCTCGCCCAGGTCGCCGGGCTGCCGCCGGCCGGTCCCGGGGACGCGGCGGTGGTGACGCTGCCGCAGCGGAGGGGACCGCAGTCGCGTTAGCGGTGCGGGGACGGGTGCATGAGCGGCGGAGACGTGGGCATCACTTTGTCGATACGGCCACTTTCAGTCATGAGCAGACACTCGAACGAACCGATTCGTTCACCGAACGATCGACCGTACGTCCGAATTGCACCAATTGTTACTCACTAGATCGTGATCATTCTCTAAAGGACTCCGCGTTCGGTGCCGAAGACGTCTTTGACCTTCAAAGCCGTCCGCACCCCAGGAGGCCTGGTGTCCGTTCTCCTCGAGCAGCCCGCAAGCCTGGTCGCCTACCGCCCGAACAAGCCGACCGCCATGGTGGTCGTGGCCGACCCCCGCGTCCGCTCCACCGTCACCCGCCACCTGTGGGCGCTCGGTGTGAGAGACGTCATCGAGGCCTCGTCCGTCGCGGAGGCTCGTCCCCGCATCGGCAACCCCCGCGACATCTGTGTCGCCGACGTCCACCTGCCCGACGGCTCGGGCCTGACCCTGCTGTCCGAGACCCGCGCCGCGGGCTGGCCCAACGGCCTCGCCCTCTCCGCGGCCGACGACATCGGCGCCGTACGCAACGCGCTGGCCGGAGGCGTGAAGGGTTACGTCGTCACCGGCACCCGCACCAACGTCGGGCTCCCCACCCGGCCCGGTGCCGCCCCCATCGGTGCCGCCGCCGCCCGTATGCACCGCCGCCCCCCGGGTGCCCCGAGCCACCCGGGCGGTTACCGCGAACTGTCCGGCCGTGAGGTCGAGGTGCTGCGGCTGGTGGCGGAGGGCCAGTCGAACAAGGCCATCGGCGTCTCGATGGGCCTGTCCGCGCTGACCGTGAAGAGCCACCTCGCCCGAATCGCCCGCAAGCTCGGCACGGGCGACCGTGCCGGCATGGTCGCCGTCGCCCTGCGCACCGGCATCATCCACTGACTCCCCGACCGCCCTTCACGGACGTGAACGGACCGGCCGCCGGCCCGCCCCGCCCGTGCTCCACCCGTCGTGAACCGGACGATGCACCGGCCTGACTGGTTTACGACCCCCAAGCGCCCGTCGACGGAACGTTCCGTCGACGGGCGCTGTCCATACACGGATACCCTTGACAGGTGACCGACGCCCAAGACACCGCAGCAGACAGCTCACTGCGAACCACCGGAGGCGCCCCTCCGGACGACGGCGGATCTTCTGTTACGGGGGCGCCGGACGGGGCGACCCACCCCGAACCCACCCCTTTGCTGGAACCCCGCGAAGGCGTTCCGCCGGTGATCGCCGACGAGGAGTCCCTCGCCCGCGTCATCGCCGCGTTCGCCGCCGGATCGGGTCCCGTCGCCGTGGACGCCGAGCGCGCCTCCGGCTACCGCTACGGACAGCGCGCCTATCTGGTGCAGCTGCGCCGCGAGGGCGCGGGCACCGCGCTGATCGACCCCGTCGCCTGCACCGACCTCTCCGGCCTCGGCGAGGCGCTGTCCGGCACCGAGTGGGTGCTGCACGCCGCGACCCAGGACCTGCCCTGCCTCAGGGAAATAGGCATGGTCCCCACCCGGCTGTTCGACACCGAGCTGGCGGGCCGGCTCGCCGGGTTCCCCCGGGTCGGGCTCGGCGCGATGGTCGAGAGCGTGCTCGGCTTCGTGCTGGAGAAGGGGCACTCCGCCGTCGACTGGTCCACCCGCCCGCTGCCCGAGCCGTGGCTGCGGTACGCCGCGCTGGACGTGGAGCTCCTCGTCGACCTGCGCGACGCGCTGGAGAAGGACCTCGACCGGCAGGGCAAGCTGGAGTGGGCCCGCCAGGAGTTCGACGCGATCGCCTCCGCGCCGCCGGCCGAGCCGCGCAAGGACCCCTGGCGCCGCACCTCCGGGATGCACAAGGTGCGCCGCCGCCGGCAGCTCGGCGTGGTGCGCGAGCTGTGGGAGACGCGGGACAGGATCGCCCAGCGCAGGGACGTGTCGCCGGGCAAGGTGCTGTCGGACGCCGCGATCGTGGAGGCCGCGCTGGCGCTGCCCGCCAATGTGCACGCGCTGGCCGCGCTCAACGGGTTCGGACACCGGACGGGCCGGCGGCAGCTGGAGCAGTGGCAGGCGGCCGTCGACCGGGCCAGGCTGCTCAGCGAGTCTCAGTTGCCGCAGCCCGGGCAGCCGGTGACCGGTCCGCCGCCGCCGCGCGCGTGGGCCGACAAGGACCCCGCGGCCGCGGCCCGGCTGTCGGCGGCCCGCGCCGGGGTCTCCGCCCTCGCCGAACGGCTCAACATGCCCCAGGAGAACCTGATCACCCCGGACACCGTGCGCCGGGTGTGCTGGGAGCCGCCGAAGGAGGTGGACACCGAGACGGTGGGGGCCGCCCTCGCCGGGTACGGGGCCCGGCCGTGGCAGGTGGAGCAGGTCACGCCGGTGCTGGTGGCCGCGCTGTCGGCCCAGGCGTAGCGCCGGCAGGCACCTCACGGGAGCCCGGCGACGTCGAGATCGCGCCAAGGTCCGCCGACGACACCCCCGCGGTGTGACCTTCGCCGCTTGGTTCCCCGGGGCTGGGCAGCTACGTTACTCATAAGTAGCATGGTTGTAAGCGCGCGCTCAGTGCATGCGTGCCGCAGCAGTGCAGTCCCGCACCCTGGAGGAGAGCCATCGTGCCTCGTACCGTCAGGGACGTCGTCTTCGTCGACGGCGTCCGCACCCCGTTCGGCAAGGCGGGCCCGAAGGGCATCTACCACGAGACCCGCGCCGACGACCTCGTCGTGAAGGCGATCCGGGAGCTGCTGCGCCGCAACCCCGGTCTCGACCCCAAGAAGATCGACGAGGTCGCCATCGCCGCGACCACGCAGATCGGGGACCAGGGCCTGACCCTCGGCCGCACGGCCGGCATCCTCGCCGGCCTGCCGCAGTCGGTCCCCGGCTACTCGATCGACCGGATGTGCGCCGGCGCCCTGACCGCCGTGACGTCCGTCGCCGGTTCCATCGCCTTCGGCGCCTACGACGCCGTCATCGCCGGTGGTGTCGAGCACATGGGCCGCCACCCGATGGGCGAGGGCGTGGACCCGAACCCGCGGTTCGTCAGCGAGAAGCTGGTCGACGAGTCGGCGCTGTTCATGGGCATGACCGCCGAGAACCTGCACGACCGCTACCCGCACATCACCAAGCAGCGCGCCGACGAGTACGCCGTGCGCTCGCAGGAGAAGGCCGCCAAGGCGTACGCCAACGGCAAGATCCAGGCCGACCTGGTGCCGGTCTCGGTGCGCCGCACCAACCCGGAGGCCGGTGAGACGGGCTGGGGTCTGGTCACCGCCGACGAGCCGATGCGCCCGGGCACCACGCTGGAGAACCTGGCCGGTCTGAAGACCCCCTTCCGCGTCCACGGCCGGGTCACCGCCGGCAACGCGGCCGGTCTGAACGACGGCGCCACCGCCTCGATCATCGCCTCCGAGGACTTCGCCCGGGAGCACGACCTCCCGGTGAAGATGCGCCTGGTCTCCTACGCCTTCGCGGGCGTCGAGCCGGAGGTCATGGGCTACGGCCCGATCCCGGCCACCGAGAAGGCCCTCGCCAAGGCGGGCCTGTCGATCGAGGACATCAACCTCTTCGAGATCAACGAGGCCTTCGCCGTCCAGGTCCTGGCCTTCCTCGACCACTACGGCATCGCGGACGACGACGCGCGCGTCAACCAGTACGGCGGCGCCATCGCCTTCGGGCACCCGCTGGCCTCCTCCGGTGTGCGTCTGATGACGCAGCTGGCCCGCCAGTTCGAGGAGCAGCCGCACGTCCGCTACGGCCTGACCACCATGTGCGTCGGCTTCGGCATGGGCGCGACGGTCATCTGGGAGAACCCGCACTTCGACGGAGGCAACAAGTGAGCACCACCGCTGAGCTCCTGAAGGGCGCGGCCGAGCTGTTCCCCGACGAGGTCGTCACGTCCGCGCACGTACGCCACCTCGACCTGCCGTCCGGTGCCGGGCGCTTCGCCCTGATCACGCTGGACAACGGCTTCGACCACACCAAGCCGACCACCTTCGGCCCGCAGTCGCTGGCGAACCTGGACACCGCCATCGACCAGGTCGAGGCGGAGGCCGCGGCCGGTGAGATCGTCGGCGTCGGCATCACCGGCAAACCGTTCATCTTCGCGGTCGGCGCCGACCTCAAGGGCGTCGAGCTGCTGAAGGAGCACCAGGACGCGCTGGCCATCGGCAAGGGCGGCCACGAGGTCTTCAAGCGCCTCGCGGGTCTCGCGGTGCCGACCTTCGCGTACTACAACGGCGCCGCGATGGGCGGTGGCGTCGAGGTCGGTCTGCACTGCCGGTACCGGACCGTCTCCAAGGCGCTCCCCGCGTTCTCGCTCCCCGAGGTCTTCCTCGGCCTGGTGCCCGGCTGGGGCGGCTGCACGATCCTGCCGAACCTGATCGGCGCCGAGAAGGCCGTCTCGGTGATCATCGAGAACAGCCTCAACCAGAACAAGCAGCTCAAGGGCGAGCAGGTCTTCGACCTCGGGATCGCCGACGCCCTCTTCGAGGGCGCGGACTTCCTGGAGCAGTCGCTGATCTGGACCGCGAGCGTCCTCAAGGGCGAGATCGTCATCGAGCGCCCGGCGATCGACCGCGGCGAGGCCTGGGACCAGGCCGTGGCCAAGGGCCGCTTCATCGCGGACTCCAAGGTGCACGGCGCCGCCCCGGCCGCCTACCGCGCCCTGGACATCATCGCCGCCGCCAAGAACGGCGACCTGCAGCAGGGCTTCGACGCCGAGGACCAGGCGCTCGCCGACCTGATCATGGGCGGCGAACTGCGCGCCGGCATCTACGCGTTCAACCTGGTGCAGAAGCGCGGCAAGCGCCCGGCCGGTGCCCCGGACAAGAACCTGGCCCGCCCGGTCACCAAGGTCGGTGTCGTCGGCGCCGGTCTGATGGCCTCCCAGCTCGCGCTGCTCTTCCTGCGCCGCCTGGAGGTGCCGGTCGTGCTGACCGACATCGACCAGGAGCGCGTCGACAAGGGTGTGGGCTACGTCCACGCCGAGATCGAGAAGCTGCTCGGCAAGGGCCGTATCAACCAGGACAAGGCCAACCGCCTCAAGGCCCTGGTCACCGGTGTGCTGGACAAGGCCGAGGGCTTCTCCGACGCGGACTTCGTCATCGAGGCCGTGTTCGAGGAGATCGGCGTCAAGCAGCAGGTGTTCGCGGAGGTCGAGGCGGTCGCCCCGGCGCACGCGATCCTCGCCACCAACACCTCCTCGCTCTCGGTCTCCGAGATGGCGTCGAAGCTGAAGCACCCCGAGCGGGTCGTGGGCTTCCACTTCTTCAACCCGGTCGCGATCCTGCCGCTGCTCGAGATCGTCCGCGGCGAGCAGACCGACGACGCCTCGCTGGCCACGGCGTTCGCCGTCGCCAAGAAGCTGAAGAAGACCGCGGTCCTGACGAAGGACGCCCCGGCGTTCGTCGTCAACCGCATCCTCACCCGCTTCATGGGCGAGATCCAGAACGTCATCGACGAGGGCACCCCGGTCGAGACCGCCGAGAAGGCCATCGAGCCGCTCGGTCTGCCGATGTCCCCGCTGGTGCTGCTGGAGCTGGTCGGTCCCGCGATCGGCCTGCACGTCTCGGAGACCCTCAACCGGGCCTTCCCCGACCGCTTCACGGTCTCCCCGAACCTCGCCGCCGTCGTCAAGGCGGGCAAGCGCGGCTTCTACGTCTACGACTCCGGCAAGCCGGAGCTGGACCCGGAGGTCGCCGCGCTGCTGAAGCAGGGCGATGTCGTCCTGACCGAGGAGCAGGTGCGCGCCCGGGTGCTCGACGCCGTCGCGCAGGAGATCGGGCTCATGCTCGACGAGGGTGTCGTCGCCGAGGCCCAGGACATCGACCTGTGCCTGATCACGGGCGCCGGCTGGCCCTTCCACCTGGGCGGCATCACGCCGTACCTGGACCGTGAGGGTGTCTCGGAGCGCGTGAACGGCAAGAAGTTCCTGGCGCCGGGCGTGGCTTCGGTCCCCGCGTAACAGCGCTGGACGCAGAGGGCCCCCGCCGGTCGGCGGGGGCCCTCTGCGCGTTCCTCAGACCTCCTGCCAGGCGGCCAGCGCGAGACCCGGTTCGTCCTTCTGGCGGGCCAGGCGCAGCACGCCGTCCGGCGTCAGGCTGGCGGCCACCACCCGGCCCGCCGCGTCCTCCGCCACGGCGACCCGGGTGCCCGGCGGCAGGGCAGGACCCGACTCCGTCCACCACAGGCCCGCCGACTCCCGCTCCGTCGGATACGCGGCGAACGCGACCCGGCCGGAGGAGGAGCGCTGGGCGAGCAGGGTGCAGTCGTGGCCGTCCAGCACGCAGCGGACGGCGGACACCCGGCCGGGGCCCGCGGCGGCGAGCAGGGGCACCGGGTCGCCGTCGGGCCGCCAGGCGTACAGCATGCCCTCGGGGTCCGCGAAGAAGAGCGTCGTGTGCTCCTTCGAGGTCGGCAGGGCGCTCAGGGTGCCCGGAGCGAGGGACACCGCCAAGGGGTCGGCCGCGACCGGGCGGCCGCCCGGCTCCTGCTGGAGCCAGCGCAGCACGCCGGCGGGACCGGTCGCGTACACCTGGACCAGACCCGACTCCGCGGTGACGGCGACGAGTTGCTCCGCCACCTTGGAGCCCTTCAGGTCGTGCCAGCCGTTCCAGCCGCCGCGTTCCTTCTGGTTGACGGTGTGCACGCCCTGGCCGCGGTTGCGGACGAAGAGGTAGGCGCGGCCCTCCGTGTCGACGGCGACGGCCGGGGTGCCGGTGCGCTCGCCCTGCTTGTTCGGGTGGCCGACGGGCAGCCAGTCCAGGGCGGCCAGCAGCGGGCGGAAGTGCGTGGAGTGCACCAGCCCCGATTCACCCGCACGAGTGGACCGCCAGGCCACCAGATGGGCGTAGCCGTCCGCGCCCCGGCCCAGCGCGAACCCGGGCTGCACCTTCTGCTCACCGCCCACCCGGCGCGGGGCGTCCCAGGTGCCCCCGGGGACGTGCTCCGCACGGCACAGGACGGCGTCCCGGGTGTGCCAGTAGACGCTGAGGCGGCCATCTCGACCGCGTATGAGCCAGTCGCCGTTCACCGGATCACTCTAAACGGGGGCGTCCCGGGCACCGCGTGCGACCCTGGGGCCATGGAGTCTGCCTTGTTGGTGATCGTCGACGCGGCGAACGTCGTCGGGTCGGTGCCGGACGGCTGGTGGCGGGACCGCAAGGGGGCCGCCGAGCGGCTGCGGGACCGGCTGGCGGCGGACGGGGTGCCGGGGCGGCCGGGGCCGGCCGAGATCGTGCTGGTGGTGGAGGGGGCGGCCCGGGGGGTGTCGTCGGTGGCGGGGGTGCGGGTGGAGTCCGCCGGGGGCAGCGGGGACGACCACATGGTGGACCTGGTCGCCGGGCGGGCGGACGGGCGCCCGTGCCTGGTGGTGACGGCGGACCGGGAGCTGCGGCGGCGGGTGGCGGAGCTGGGGGCCGAGGTGGCGGGGCCGCGGACGGTACGGCCGTGACTACCGCGCCCGGGCGTGCAGTACGGCACCGTCGACCACCGCCACTTCCTCGTACCCGGCCAGCAGCCGGCGCAGGGACCTGATCCGGTCCGGGGCGTACGGCTTGCCCCGGGAGTCGTCGACGATCAACCGGGGCGGGCGGGTGGCCAGTTCGCGGTGGAGCGTGGCCCAGGCGCCCCGCATCGCGTACTCCTCGCCCACGGACGGGCCGTCCCGGCCGCCGCTGTAGTTCGTCAGGAGACCCGCCGTCAGATAGCGGGTGGCCGGGGCGCGGTGGGCCAGCCAGTACGTCTCCGGGTGCATCCCCCACAGCAGGATCCGGTCGTCCGGTGCGGTGCGGCGGCTGATCGCGTCCGCCAGGCGCTGGGCGTGGGTCAGCTCCGGGCGGGGGGCGAGCAGGCCCCAGGTCAGGAACAGGGCGCAGCAGCAGGCCGAGGTCACGAGGGCGCGGGTCCGGCGGGCCGGGGGCAGGGTGCGCAGTGCCGCTGTCGCCAGCAGGGCGAGCGGTGGGGTCAGTTGCAGGTAGTAGTGGCCGAAGAAGTGGAAGCCGAGGGCGACCGCCCCGGCCGCGGACGCCAGCCACAGCCACAGGTCCGCCGCCGCGGTACGGGCCCGTGCCGCCGGCGGGAGCAGTCCCGCGCAGGCCACCGCCAGGATCGCGGTGTTCGTCACCGCCCGGGTCAGGACGTGGAGTTCGGAGCCGGTGAAGGAGGCGTAGGCGCCCGATCCGGTGACCGTCCAGAACAGGAAGCCCGCCGGGTCGGTGAGCACCGCCGCCGACAGCACCGGCGCCAGCGCCCCCGCCCCGAGCCGCAGCAGCCCGCCCCAGGACGCCCCGCACAGCCACAGCACCGGCAGCAGCACCGCCCCGCCGGTCTGCTTGGCGAGGAACGCGCAGCCGACGGCCGCCCCCGCCGCCGCCCAGCGCCCCCGGTCCGCGCACCACATGGCGGCCGCCGTGCACGGCAGCATGAACACCTCGAAGCCGGCCGCCTGGGCGTCCTCGGGGTTCAGGCCGACGGAGATCAGCAGATACAGCACGCCCGCCGTGCGGCCCGCGGTGTCGCCCCAGCGGCGGCGGGCCAGTGCGGCGAGGAGGGCCGCGGTCAGCAGCTGGGCCAGGACGGCCAGCAGCCGCACCGACACCAGCGAGTCCGAGCCCGCCAGCGCGAACGCCCCCTGGTAGAGCCACGGTACGAGCGGCGGCTTGCGGTCCACGACCGTCTCGTACAGCTCTCCGCCGTGGGCCAGCATGCGTGCCTGTACGGCCAGGTACCCCTCGTCGGGGTTCCAGAGGGGATGGGCGAAGGACGGGACGCGGGTGAGACAGGCGAGCGCCGCCAGCAGGGGCAGCAGCCGGCGCCAGTAGCCCCGGCCGGCTCGCGGCGGCGTCACGGAGCGTTGCTGGGCGAGGGGCTCGGCGTACATGGAAGTGCACGCTATCCGGCCCCGCAGTCCCTGTCTGAGCGGGACATACGGGGCCGGGACGGCAAACCGGGGACGCTACTCGGCGTCACCCCGGGGCGGCCGCACGACCTGGCCGACCGAGGTCTCCTCGGCGCGGCCCAGACGGCTGTGGCCGCGGCCGTACAGGAAGTAGACGACGAAGCCGGCCGCCATCCACAGCGCGAACCGGAGCCAGGTCTCGGCGGGCAGGTTCAGCATCAGCCACAGCGAGGCGCACACCGACAGGATCGGGATGAGCGGCACCCAGGGGGTGCGGAAGGCCCGGTGCAGGTCGGGGCGGGTGCGGCGGAGGATGATCACGCCGATGGCGACGACCACGAAGGCGAACAGGGTGCCGATGTTGACCAGTTCGGCCAGTTCGCTCAGCGGGGTGAAGCCGGCGAGGATCGCGATGAGCACACCGAGCAGGATGGTGGGCCGGTGCGGGGTCTTGAACTTCGGGTGGACCTGGGAGAAGAAGCGCGGCAGCAGTCCGTCGCGGCTCATTGCGAAGAACACCCGGGTCTGGCCGAGGAGCAGGATCATGCAGACCGTCGTCAGGCCGACCGCGGCGCCGAAGCTGATGAAGCCCGCGAACCAGGGATGCCCGGTGGCCTTGAAGGCGTCGGCGAGCGGGGCGGTGATGGACAGGTCGCTGTAGTGCTGCATGCCGGTCACCACGATGGACACCGCGACGTACAGGACGGTGCAGATGATGAGCGATCCGAGGATGCCCCGGGGCATGTCGCGCTGCGGGTTCTTGGTCTCCTCCGCGGCCGTGGCGACGACGTCGAAGCCGATGAAGGCGAAGAAGACGACGGAGGCCGCGGTGAAGATGCCCATCACACCGAAGTTGGAGGGGGCCCAGCCGAACATCAGCTGGATCAGCGGCGCGTCCAGGCTGTCGCCCGCGTCCACCGGCTGGGCCTTGGGGACGAACGGGTCGTAGTTGGCGCCCTTGATGAAGAAGGCGCCCGCGATGATCACGGTCAGCACGACCGTCACCTTGATGGCCACGACCACCGAGGTGACCCGCGCGGAGAGCTTGGTGCCGAGCACCAGGATCGCGGTGAGCACCAGCACGAGCGCGGCGGCGAGGATGTCGAAGCCGAACCCGTCGGCCCCGTCCCGGGAGGCGAGCGCGGCGGGCAGATGCCACCCGGCGTTGTCCATCAGCGAGGCGACGTAGCCGGACCAGCCGACCGCCACCACCGCCGTACCGAGCGCGAACTCCAGGACGAGGTCCCAGCCGATGATCCAGGCGGGCAGCTCCCCGAGGGAGGCGTACGAGAAGGTGTACGCCGATCCCGCCACCGGCAGGGTGGAGGCGAACTCGGCGTAGCACAGCGCGGCGAGCGCGCAGGCGACGCCGGCCGCGACGAAGGCCAGCGCGACGGCGGGTCCCGCGTTGTTCTTGGCGACGGTGCCGGTCAGGACGAAGATTCCGGTGCCGATGATGACACCGACGCCGAAGACCGTCAGATCGAGCGCGGACAGGGATTTCTTGAGTGCGTGCTCGGGTTCCTCGGTATCGAGGATGGACTGCTCGACCTTCTTCGTCCGGAAGAGGGTGCTGCTCATGGGCGTACCTCCGACGCTTGTCGTCCTCGACATGATCGAGAGGGGGCGTCGTCGGTATGCCCGGACACCAGCGAGGTCACACGGATGGGCCGGTCCCACCACCTCGTAGGGGGGCGGGACCGGCCCATTCGGCGGTACTCAGTCGCGTGCGGCTTCCACTTCGGCCGCTGCCCGGTCGAACCGGCCGTCCAGCTTGGAGACGAGTCCGGTGACCTGGCGGGCGATGTCGGGGGCGGTCAGGCCGATCTCCGCCATCACCTCGGCGCGCGAGGCGTGGTCGAGGAAGCGCGGCGGGATGCCGAAGTCCCGCAGCGGGACGTCGACACCGGCGTCGCGCAGCGCCTGGGCGACGGTCGAGCCGACGCCGCCGACGCGGGAGTTGTCCTCGACGGTGACGACCACGCGGTGCCGTTCGGCGAGCGGGGCCATGGACTCGTCGACGGGCTTGACCCAGCGCGGGTCGACGACGGTGGTGGTGATGCCCTGCCGGTCGAGCAGGCCGGCGATCTCCAGGCACATCGGGGCGAGGGCGCCCACCGAGACGAGCAGCACGTCGGGCCGGTCGGTGCCCGGCTCGCGCAGCACGTCCATGCCGCCGACGCGGCCCACCGCGGGTACGGCGGGGCCGACGGCGCCCTTGGAGAAGCGGACCACGGTCGGCGCGTCCTTGACCTCGACGGCCTCGCGGAGCTGGGCGCGGACCTGGTCGGCGTCGCGCGGGGCGGCGAGCCGGAGGCCGGGCACGACCTGGAGGATCGACATGTCCCACATGCCGTTGTGGGAGGCGCCGTCGGTGCCGGTGACACCGGCCCGGTCCAGCACGAAGGTCACCCCGCACTTGTGCAGGGCCACGTCCATCAGGACCTGGTCGAAGGCGCGGTTGAGGAAGGTGGCGTACACCGCGAAGACCGGGTGCACCCCGCCGGTGGCCAGGCCGGCCGCGGAGACGGCGCCGTGCTGCTCGGCGATACCGACGTCGTAGACCCGGTCGGGGAACGCCTTGGCGAACTTGTCGAGGCCGACCGGCTGGAGCATGGCGGCGGTGATGGCGACGAGGTCCTCGCGCTCCTTGCCGAGCGCGACCATCTCCTCGCCGAAGACGGAGGTCCAGTCGGCGCCGGAGGTGGCGATCGGCAGGCCCGTGTCGGGGTGGATCTTGCCGACGGCGTGGAAGCGGTCCGCCTCGTCCTGGAGGGCGGGCTGGTAGCCGCGGCCCTTCTCGGTGAGGCAGTGCACGATGACGGGGCCGCCGAAGCGCTTGGCGCGGGCCAGGGCCGACTCCAGGGCCTCGATGTCGTGGCCGTCGATGGGGCCGACGTACTTCAGGCCGAGGTCCTCGAACATGCCCTGCGGGGCGATGAAGTCCTTCAGGCCCTTCTTGGCGCCGTGCAGGGTCTCGTAGAGCGGCTTGCCGACGACCGGGGTGCGCTCCAGGACCTCCTTGGTGCGGGCCAGGAAGCGCTCGTAGCCGTCGGTGGTGCGCAGGGTCGCCAGGTGGTTGGCGAGGCCGCCGATGGTCGGCGCGTAGGAGCGCTCGTTGTCGTTGACGACGATGACCAGCGGGCGGTCGCCGTCGGCGATGTTGTTCAGCGCTTCCCAGGCCATGCCGCCGGTGAGGGCGCCGTCACCGATCACGGCGACGACGTGGTCGTCGCGCTTGCGGATCTGGTTGGCCTTGGCCAGGCCGTCGGCCCAGCCGAGGACCGTCGAGGCGTGGCTGTTCTCGATGACGTCGTGCTCGGACTCGGCCTGCGAGGGGTAGCCGGACAGACCGCCCTTCATCTTCAGCCGGGAGAAGTCCTGGCGGCCGGTGAGCAGCTTGTGCACGTAGGACTGGTGGCCGGTGTCCCAGAGCACCTTGTCCTTGGGCGACTCGAAGACCCGGTGCAGGGCGATGGTCAGCTCCACCACACCGAGGTTGGGGCCGAGGTGGCCGCCGGTCTTGGAGACGGCGTCGACGAGGAAGGTCCGGATCTCCCCTGCCAGCTGGTCCAGCTGCTCCAGGCTGAGCCGGTCCAGATCGCGCGGTCCCCTGATGCGGGTCAGCAGCGGCACCCGTGCCTCCTTGCAGTAGAGCTGTTCGAGCTGTTGCCGGGCTTGTCGAGTCTAATGTTCCGCCCCCGCGGCCTGCGCCCGGGCGGTGGGTCACTCGTCGGCTGTACCCATAATGCGGCGTTCCTACGACATGGCTGTTGCCCGGTACCCCTGGGGGCACCGGGCAACGGGTCCGACCGAGGTGCTACGCGCGACCGGCGGTCTTCTGGGTCTTGCGGGTGACCGCGTCGATGACGACGGTCGCCAGCAGCACACCACCGGTGATCATGTACTGGACCGGGGAGGCGATGCCCTCCAGGGCCAGGCCGTACTGGATCGAGACGATCACGAGGACACCGAGCAGGGCGTTCCAGGTGCGGCCCCGGCCACCGAAGAGCGAGGTGCCGCCGATGACGGCCGCCGCGATGGCGTTCATCAGCAGGTCACCGGCGCCGGCGCCCTGGTTCGCGGAGGCGATCTTGGAGGCGATGAACAGACCGCCGATGGCCGCGAAGGTGCCGGAGATCGCGAAGACCGAGATCCGGACCATCTCGACGTTGATACCGGCACGGCGGGACGCCTCGACGCTGCCGCCGAGCGCGAACACCTTGCGGCCGTAGGCGGTGCGGCGCAGGACGAAGTCCGTGAGCAGCAGGACCCCGATGAAGAGCACCACGGCCAGCGGCAGGCCCTTGTACGAGTTGTAGACCGCGGCGACGGCGAAGGAGACGATCGCCAGCAGCACCGTACGCAGGATGGTGTCGCTCAGCGGCCTCGACGGCACGCCCGCGGCCTCGCGGCGGCGGTTGCCGTAGAAGGAGCTGAGGAAGAACAGCGCGGTCGCGACGATGGCGAGACCGTAGGCGGCGGCCACATCGGAGAAGTAGTAGCTGGTCAGCTTGGCCACCAGGCCGTCGCTGTCCAGGTTGATGGTGCCGTTGTCGCCCAGGATCTTGAGCATGAAGCCGTTCCAGAACAGCAGACCGGCCAGGGTCACGGCGAAGGCGGGGACGCCGATCTTCGCGAAGAAGAAGCCGTGGATGGCGCCGGCGGCCGTACCGGTGAGGATGGCCAGCACGAAGGCGAGCCACTCGCTCATGCCGTTGGTGACGTTCAGCACCGCGAAGGAGGCGCCCGCGACACCGGAGACCGAACCGACCGACAGGTCGATCTCGCCGAGCAGCAGGACGAACACGATGCCGACGGCGATCATGCCCGTGCCGACCATGGCGACGGAGATGTCGGAGAGGTTGCCCGCGGTGAGGAAGTTGGAGTTCAGGCTCTGGAAGATGATCCAGATGACCGCCAGGCCGATGACGACCGGGATGGAACCCAGGTCGCCGGCCTTCATCTTGCGCTTGAACTCGGAGACGTAGCCCGCGAGGCCCTGCTCACGCACCAGCAGACGGGGGTCGACGACGGTCACGGCCGCGGCCGCCGCCTCGGGGTTCTCCACCGAGTGGTCCTCGGGCGGTGTGGAGGTCTTGTCGATGCTCACTTCTTGATCTCCCCATTGGAGCGCGCCGCACGACGGGTCACGGCGTTGTCCGTGGCGCCGGTGATGGCGGAGATGATCTCTTCCTGCGAGGTCGACTTGACCTCGAAGACGCCGTTGTTGCGCCCGAGGCGCAGGACGGCGACCTTGTCGGCCACCGCCTTCACATCCGCCATGTTGTGGCTGATGAGGATGACGGCGTGCCCGCGCTCGCGCAGCCGCTCCACCAGGTCGAGGACCTGGGCGGTCTGCTCGACGCCGAGGGCGGCGGTGGGCTCGTCGAGGATGACCAGCTTGGGCTCGCCCAGCATGGAGCGGGCGATGGCGACCGTCTGGCGCTGACCGCCGGAGAGCGAGGCGATCGGGATGCGGACGCTGGGGATGCGGATCGACAGCGTGTCCAGCAGCTCGCGGGAACGGCGCTCCATCTCGACCTCGTCCAGGATGCCGCGCTTGCGGACTTCCCGGCCCAGGTAGAGGTTGCCGACGACATCGATGTTGTCGCACAGCGCGAGGTCCTGGTAGACCGTCGCGATGCCCAGGTTCTGGGCGTCGTGCGGCTTGTTGATCGTTACGGGCTTGCCGTCCCACTCGATGACGCCGTCATCGATGGGGTGCACGCCGGCGATCGTCTTGACCAGCGTGGACTTTCCGGCGCCGTTGTCGCCGACCAGGGCGACCACCTCACCGGCGTGGACCTCAAGCTCTACGTCGGTGAGCGCCTGAACGGCACCGAATCGCTTGGAGACCCCGCGCAACGCCAGCACGGGCGTAGCGGACACGTGAACCATCTCCTTCGCCGCCTGACCCGGCGGGAGGTTGTGCAAAGAATGAGGGGAAGTTCCGTCCGGCGCCCCGCGCCGAGCTTGCGGGGCTGTCGAGTGCGCGGGGCGCCGGAGGAGCCTGGGGCATCAAGTCCCGTACCGGAACTCAAGGGTTTGAGTTCCCGTACGCGTGAAGGGACCCGGTGCTGTTTACTCGAGGCCGATCTTCTCGCAGGCCGCCTTGTACTTGGCGGTGCAGATCTCGGCGACGGTGTAGACGCCGTCCTTGACGACGGTGTCCTTGATGTTCTCCTTGGTCAGCGAGGTGACGTCGACCAGGACGGCCGGGATGCCCTGGTTGGTGGGGCTGTCGACCTTGTCCTTGGCGATCGAGTCGAGCGACTTGCCCTGGGCGAGCGCGACGGCCATCTCGGCGGCGGCGTCGGCCTCGGGGGCGTACGGCTTGTAGACGCTCATGTACTGCTCACCGGAGACGATGCGCTGCACACCCGCGAGCTCGGCGTCCTGACCGGTCACCGGGACGTCGTCGATGCCGGCGGCCTTGAGGGCGGTGATGATGCCGCCGGCCATGCCGTCATTGGCGGAGTAGACGCCGATGATCTTGTCCTTGCCGATCGCCGAGATCGCGCCCTCCATGTTGGCGTTGGCGTTCTCCGGCTTCCACTCCTTGGTGTCGTACTCCTTGCCGATGTTCACCTTGCCGTCGAGGACGGAGTGCGCGCCCTCCTTGAACTGGGCGGCGTTCGGGTCCGTGGAGGAACCGTTCATCATGACGATCTGGCCGTCCTTGGCCTTGTCGCCAAGGGCCTCCAGGAGGGCCTCGCCCTGGGTCTTGCCGACCGTCACGTTGTCGAAGGACGTGTAGGCGTCGATCGGGCCCTGCGCCAGGCGGTCGTAGGCGACGACCGGGATGTTCGCGTCCTTGGCCTTCTGCACCGAGCTCTTGATGGCCGCGGCGTCGACCGCGTCCAGGATGATCACGTCCACCTTGTTGGTGATCATCGACTCGACCTGCTGGGCCTGCTGGCTCGCGTCCTGCTTGGCGTTGGCGTAGACGACCTCGCCCTTGCCGTTCGTCAGCTCGCCGATCTTCTTCTCGATGAGCGGACGGTCGAACTTCTCGTAGCGGGCGGTCTGGTTCTCCGGAAGGAGGAGACCGACCTTGATGTCGTCGCCCTTCGCGGCGGCCGACTTGGTGGAGTCACTGTCGCCCGCTTCGTCGGCGCTGCCACAGGCGGCCAGCGAGACGGCCATTGCACCTGCGGCAACGGCGACGGCGGCACGACGCATACGCGTGTTCACTCTAGAAACCTCCCTGACGAGGCCGCGTCGTTGCGGCCGAGGTGGCTGGAAGTCAACTCGGCCACGCGTGCGACGTCAAGAAGTAAATCCTTAACGGGTTGGCAACGGTGCCATCCGTTCTCTAAGTGAAGGCGGGTGCCGCCGCGTGCAGGGTGCCGTCCAAAAGGGTCGAATCACCCATCTCGCTGAGGGCCAGGGCGAGTGCCCCGAGCACCTCCGCGCGGCCCCCAAGGGCCCCTGGAAGAACGGAGAGTTGACGTGCCGCGCTGGGGATCGCGTACCGGCTCACGGACTCCCTGATGGGGCCGAGAACCAGCTCGCCGGCCTCGGCGAGATCACCGCCCAGGACCACCCGGCTCGGGTTCAGGAGATTGCAGAGATTGGCCACTCCACTGCCGATGTGTCGGCCGACGTCGGCGATCACCCGACGGCAGCCCGGATCTCCGTCCCTGGCCAGCCGTACGACGCCCTCCATGGTGAGATCCGTGCCGTGACTGGACTGGAGGAGCGGCAGCACATAGCGGGCCGCCGCGAAGGTCTCCAGGCAGCCGCGGTTTCCACAGCGGCAGACCGGGCCGGACTCGTCAAGTGTAATATGTCCGATTTCTCCTGCCGTGCCGCCCGGACCGCGGTAGATCTTGCCGCTGATCACCAGGCCCGCGCCGACACCGCTCGCGACCTTGATGTACGCCAGGTCCCGGACCCCCCGGCCACTGCCCCAGACCAGTTCGCCGAGGGCGCCGAGGTTGGCGTCGTTGTCCACGTGCACCGGCACGCCGAGCCGGCCGCGCAGCTCCTCGGCGGGCTTGGTGCCGGTCCAGCCCGGCAGGATGGCGGTCGACCCGAGGGTCCCCGACTCCACGTCGATCGGCCCGGGCACGCCGAGGCCCACCCCCGCGACCTTCGACCGGTCCACCCCGGTCGCCGCGATCAGGCGGTTGACCAGCTCTTCGGCCCGGTCGAACCCCTGGGTCGAGGAGGCGTCCACGTCCAGCGGCTCGGACTCCTCGGCCAGCACCTGGTGGGCGAGGTTGCCGACCGCGACGCGCAGATGGGTGTGCCCGAAGTCGACCCCGATCACGATGCCGGCGTCCCCGCTCAGGGAGACGCTGCGGGCCCGGCGGCCGCCCGCCGACGTGGGCGTGACCTCGACGGTCCCGCCGTCCTTCAGCTCCCGGACGATATTGGATACCGTCGCCGCCGACAGACCCGTCGTCCTGGCGATCTCCGCCTGGGTGAGCGAACCCGCCAGCCGCACGGCCCGGACGACCCGCTCCAGGTTGGCTCGGTGCAGCGACGACTGCGACCCCGGAGTCTCCACGACGACCTCCTGCGCGCGGGACCGCTTCAGTGAGGCCCCGTCTATGTCCAACTAGTGAACTCTAAGCTGAGCCGTTCGGGTTGCCTCCCGTCAAGAGGTTGAACAACATCCGGGGTCCAGGGCACACCGGCACACGCCGCTCCCTGAGGCGGGAACGGCGTGCGCACGAGTGACTGCCGAGGGTTACTTCAAGGTCGCGGAGGTCAGTCCCGCCTGCACCTGACGCTGGAAGGACAGGTACACGACCAGCATGGGGATCATCGCGATGGTCACGCCCGCGAAGAGCACCGGAAGGTCGGAGGCGTACCCCTGCTGCTGCTGGAGCTGGATGAGCCCCTGGGTGAGCACATAGCGCTCGGGATCGTCACCGCTCTGCGGCTGCATCAGCACCGTCGGCAGGATGAACTGGTTCCACTGGCCGAGGGTGTTGAAGATGCCGACGCTGAGCAGTCCCGGCTTCGCCATCGGCAGCATGACCTGGAAGAAGGCCCGGGTGTGCGAGGCGCCGTCCAGGATCGCCGCCTCGAACACCGCGCCGGGCAGGGTCCGGAAGAAGGCGTGCATGAAGAAGACGGTGAACGGCATCGAGTAGGCGACGTACACCAGGATCAGGCCCTGGTAGGTGTTGAGCATGTCCAGCCGTTTGACCATGAAGAACAGCGGGACCAGCGCCAGGAACACCGGGAACATGGCGCCCGCGACGAAGAAGTAGTACAGGAACCGGTTGCCCCAGAACTGGTAACGGGCCAGCACGTACGCGGCCATGGAGCCGAGCAGCATGGTCAGCGGCACCGAGAAGACCAGCACGATGACCGTGTTGATGAAGTAGTCCCCGATGCCCTTGTCCCAGGCCCGGGAGAAGACGTCCAGGGACCAGTTCTCGGGCCAGCCGAAGGCCGAGGAGCCGATCTGCACGTCGGACTTGAAGGAACTGAGCACCAGCCACAGCAGCGGCAGCACGATCAGCAGCGCCCACAGGGCGAGGAAGCCGTGCGAGAAGACGTTCAGTACGACGCCTTCGCCGCGTTCGTCGCCGGGGCGTACCGGGGTCTTGTCCACGGGCCGCCCGGCGGGGGGCGCGGATTCCTTGATGGGTGCGCTCATGGGTCGTCGTCTCTCCCGCTCAGAACTCGATGCGCTCGCGGCGGGTGGCGCGCAGCGTGACCACGGACACGATCAGGGTGAGCAGCAGCATGATCACGCCCATGGCGCAGGCGTAGCCGCTCTTGCCGTACAGCAGGAAGTTCCGCATCATCACCGTCGCCATGACCTCGCTGTGGTGATCGGGGCCGCCGCCGTAGTCACCGGAGGTCATGGTGGTGACCAGGATGAACATGTCCATCGCGGCGATGCCGAGGTAGACCCAGGCGGTCTGCACGGAGTCCCACAGCAGCGGCAGGGTGATGCGGAAGAAGGTGTGGGCCCGTCCGGCGCCGTCGATCAGGGCGGCCTCGTAGATGTCCCGGGGGATGGACTGCATGGCGGCGGAGAACAGCACCAGATAGAAGCCGACGCCGTGCCAGACGACGACCGCCATCAGCGCCCACAGCACGATGTTCGGCTCGTTGAGCCACTCCACGGGGGTGTTCTCGTCGACCAGGCCGAGCTTGATCAGGGCGCCGTTGAGCATGCCGCCGCCGTCGCTGCGGTACACCGCGCCGAACAGCACGGCGAGGATCGCCAGCGACAGGACCTGCGGGAAGAAGTACACGACCTTGTAGAACCAGGAGCCGGCCACTCCCGAGACACCGCCGGCCCGCCCGCGCCCGCCCGCGTTCAGCATGAACGCGAAGAACAGGGCCAGCAGGATCGTGATCGCCGGGATGAAGATCAGGAACAGGATGTTGTGCCAGATCGCCCCCATGAAGATGTCGTCCTTGAACAACGCGGTGTAGTTGTCCAGGCCGACGAAGTCGAACGTCTGCGACTGCCCTTTCCAGTCGGTCAGCGAATAGCCGAACGTCTGGATGTACGGCCAGATCACGAAGATCAGATAGAGCGCCACGGGGAAGAACAGAAACCCCGCGACGAACCGGTGCTGCCCTTTACGCATACGCGTTTTCCTGCCCCTGAAGTCCCGTTCCGGGCCGGTGACGTCCGGCCCGGAACGTGGTCGGTCGAGCGGGATCAGTCCCGACGGTTGTTCTTGGAAGCCGGGTCCTTGGCCTGCTTGTCGACCGCGGCCTGCGCCCGCTTCAGCCACTCCTTGGGCTGGATCCGCTTCGCCATCAGCTCGTTGGAGGCGTTCTCGATGGCCGTGCCCATCTCGCTGTACCACTCCGTGTACAGGAACCGGAAGGTGTTGTCGCCGGCGGCCTTGGAGGCCTCCACCGTCGACTGGGTACCGGGGCGCAGCTGGACGCTGGAGTCGACGCCGTCCTTGAGGATCGTCAGCGAGTTCGCCTCCTTGGCGAACAGCGTCGACCACTCCTTGGAGAGCATCATCCGCATGAACTCCTTGGCCGCGGGCAGGTTCTTCGCCTTGGCCGGGATGATGAACGGCTCGCCGGAGCCGGCCCGGATCGCCTCGAACGGCAGCTTGCTGTCCGGCAGCAGCGGCATCGGCAGGAACTTCATGTCGAAGTCCTCCGGGGTCTGCTTGAGCTGCTCGTTCTCCAGCCAGGAACCGCTGGTGATGAAGACCGCCTTGTACTGGTTCCACCGGGTCTGCGACTCGGTGTGGGTCAGACCGTTCGTACCGGGCATCAAGTAGCCCTTTTCGACGATCTCGTAGACCGCCTCGACGGCGGCCGTCGCGGCGTCCGAGCCCACGAAGGCGTTGGGCTCCAGGTTGTCGATCGCCTTCATGGCCTCCAGACCGCCGGTCTTGGCGATCAGGTCCATGATGGCGACGTTGATGTAGTACGGGTACTTGCCCTGGTGGGCCAGGCCCCCGATGCCCTGGGACTTGGCGTCCTTGCAGATGGCGAGGAAGTCGTCCCAGGTCTTGGGCACCTCCCAGCCCTTCTCCTGGAAGAGCTTGCCGGAGTACCACAGGCCCCACACCGTGTAGATGTAGTTGAGCGCGACGACCTTGCCGCTCTGCATGCCCGCGTCCAGCGTGCCCGGGATCAGGGTGTCGCGGACCTTCTTGCCCGGGTCGTCGACCGACGGGGCGTCCAGGACCACGGCGAGGTCGAGGAGCTGGCCGTTCTTGTGCAGGACGTCGATCGGGATCTGCTGGGCGCCCGAGTCGTCCACGATGTCCGGCGGGTTGCCCGCGTTGAACCGCGGCTGGAGCTTGCCGGTGATCTCCTGGGTGCCGGTGTGGGTGGAGGTGACCCCCCACTTCTTCTCGAAGGACGCCTCCCACGCCTTGGCGTAGTCGTCGCCGTAGCCGCCCTTGAAGACGACGACGTCGAGCTTGCTGCCCTTCTTCACGCCGAAGGGGTTCGACTTGGAGGTCTTGCCCTCGGTGTCGGTGCCGGACTCGTCCTCGCCGCCGCCGCTCGCACAGGCGGACAGGAAGCTCATCGTGGGGACGGTGATCAGACCGAGTGCGGCGGACCGCTTGATCAGATCGCGGCGGTTTGTGCCCCCGGTGGTGCCGTTCGGGTCGGAAGTGGATCCCATGCTCAAGTCCTCGCCTTCTCCAGGACTCAGGCGGTGTACCGGATCCTCCGGGCACCGCGGTCAGGTCAAGCAGGGTCGTGCCGGAAGTACCGTGAATTGCCGACAGGTATAGTCCACTTCCCGCCAGCGGAGCAAGATCGAATGCAAGGTTGGCTGTCGGTCTTTTCCGAGTTGAGACCTCTCGGAAATATGAGCGGGCTGTGCCCCGCCCGACGGAAAAATCCCCGCCATCCCCCCCGAATGCCACAGTCAACACCCTTGACACCACAGGCGACTTGAGCCACTACTAATCCTTGCGCACCCATGTTGACAACGTTGTCCAGAGCGCAGGGAGAGTGCTTGCCGATGAGGCACAGACGTGGCACGGCGGTCGCGTGGACGACCGCCTTCGCTTTGGCGGTGGGCTCGCAGGGCGTGGCGGCCGCCCTGCCCGAGGCCCCCAGCGCCGACCGGGAGTTCAGCTCCTCGTTCGAGAGCGGCGACCCCGCCCCGGACTGGCTCAGCACGGTCGATGAGGCACCGGACGGATCGAAACGGGCCGCGGGCGTGGACGGTGGGTACAGCTCCGGCATTCCGGGCAATGTGACCGACCATGTCACGGACGTACGGGCCAGCGGCGAGAACACCGGCGGCGGGGAGGTCAAGGAGAACCTCGCCGACGGCGAGCCCAGCACCAAGTGGCTGGTCTTCCAGCCCACCGGATGGGCCGAGTTCGACCTGGACAAGCCGGTCAGATTGGCGAAATACGCGCTTACTTCGGCCAATGACTTCGCCGAGCGCGACCCGCGGGACTGGACCCTCAAGGGTTCCACCGACGGCACGAACTGGACGACCCTCGACACCCGCTCCGGGGAGAGCTTCGCCGAGCGATTCCAGACCAGGACGTACGACATCGCCGAGCCGGCCGAGTACCGGCACTTCCGGCTGGAGGTCACCCGCAACAACGGCGCCTCCGGGATACTCCAGCTCGCCGACGTCCAGTTCTCCACGGGCGGCGGTGACGGGCCGGTGCCCCAGGACATGCTCTCGCTGGTCGACCGGGGCCCCAGCGGCTCGCCGACGGCCAAGGCGGGCGCGGGCTTCACCGGCAAGCGGGCGCTGCGCTACGCGGGGCGGCACACGGCGGACGGGCGGGCGTACTCGTACAACAAGATCTTCGACGTGGACGTGGCGGTCGGCCGGGACACCCGGCTGTCGTACCGGATCTTCCCGTCGATGGCCGACGGCGATCTCGACTACGACGCCACCAACGTCTCCGTCGACCTCGCCTTCACCGACGGCACCTACCTCAGCGACCTGAACGCCACCGACCAGCACGGGTTCGCGCTCACCCCGCAGGGGCAGGGCGCCGCCAAGATCCTCTACGTCAACCAGTGGAACAACGTCGCCTCGCGGATCGGGTCCGTCGCGGCCGGCAAGACCGTGGACCGGATCCTGGTCGCCTACGACTCCCCCAAGGGCCCCGCGAAGTTCCGCGGCTGGCTGGACGACGTGACGCTGGGGAGCGTGCCGCGGGAGCGGCCCAAGGCGCATCTGTCGGACTACGCGGTGACGACCCGGGGCACGAACTCCAGCGGCGGGTTCTCGCGCGGCAACAACTTCCCGGCGACGGCCGTGCCGCACGGCTTCAACTTCTGGACGCCGGTGACCAACGCGGGCTCGCTGAGCTGGCTGTACGACTACGCGCGCGGGAACAACGCGGACAATCTGCCCACGATCCAGGCGTTCAGCGCCAGCCATGAGCCGAGCCCCTGGATGGGTGACCGGCAGACCTTCCAGGTGATGCCGTCCGCCGCCTCCGGCACCCCGGAGACCGGCCGGGAGGCCCGGGAGCTGGCCTTCCGGCACGAGAACGAGACGGCGCGGCCGTACTACTACGGCGTGCGGTTCGAGAACGGCCTGAAGGCGGAGATGACGCCGACCGACCACGCGGCCGTGCTGCGCTTCACCTACCCCGGCGACGACACGAGCGTCCTGTTCGACAACGTCACCGACCAGGCGGGCCTGACCCTCGACAAGGACAGCGGCACCTTCACCGGGTACTCCGACGTGAAGTCGGGCCTGTCGACCGGCGCCACGCGGCTGTTCGTATACGGCGAGTTCGACCGGCCGGTGACCGAGGGCGACTCCAGCGGCGTCAAGGGCTATCTGCGGTTCGACGCGGGCGCGGACCGGACCGTCACCCTGCGCCTGGCCACCTCCCTGATCAGCGTCGACCAGGCCAAGGCCAATCTGCGCCAGGAGGTCCCGGACGGCACCTCCTTCGACGCCGTCAAGCACCGCGCCCAGCGCCAGTGGGACCGCATCCTCGGCAAGGTCGAGGTCGAGGGCGCCACCCCGGACCAGCTGACCACGCTGTACTCCAGCCTGTACCGGCTGTACCTGTACCCCAACTCCGGTTTCGAGAAGGTCGGTTCGAAGTACCAGTACGCCTCGCCCTTCTCGCCGATGCCGAATCCGGACACCCCGACGCACACCGGGGCGAAGATCGTGGACGGCAAGGTGTACGTCAACAACGGCTTCTGGGACACCTACCGCACCACCTGGCCCGCGTACTCGCTGCTGACGCCCTCTCAGGCGGGCGAGATGGTCGACGGGTTCGTCCAGCAGTACAAGGACGGCGGCTGGACTTCGCGCTGGTCCTCGCCGGGGTACGCGGACCTGATGACCGGCACCTCCTCCGACGTGGCGTTCGCGGACGCCTACGTCAAGGGCGTCGGCTTCGACGCGAAGGCGGCGTACGACGCGGCCGTGAAGAACGCCACCGTCGTCCCGCCGTCCTCGGGCGTGGGCCGCAAGGGCATGGCGACCTCGCCGTTCCTCGGCTACACCAGCACCGACACCCACGAGGGCCTGTCCTGGGCGCTGGAGGGCTACCTCAACGACTACGGCATCGCGCGGATGGGCCAGGAGCTGTTCAAGAAGACCGGCGAGAAGCGCTACCGGGAGGAGTCGGAGTACTTCCTCGACCGGGCTCAGGACTATGTGAACCTCTTCGACGCCAAGGCCGGGTTCTTCCAGGGCCGGGACGCGAAGGGCGACTGGCGCGTCGACTCCTCGCAGTACGACCCGCGCGTATGGGGTCACGACTACACCGAGACCAACGGCTGGGGCTACGCCTTCACCGCCCCCCAGGACTCACGCGGCCTCGCCAACCTCTACGGCGGCCGGAACAAGCTCGCCGACAAGCTCGACGAGTACTTCTCCACCCCGGAGACCGCCTCCCCCGACTTCGTCGGCTCCTACGGCGGTGTCATCCACGAGATGACGGAGGCGCGGGACGTCCGGATGGGCATGTACGGGCACTCCAACCAGGTCGCCCACCACGCCATCTACATGTACGACGCGGCCGGGCAGCCGTGGAAGGCGCAGCGCAACGTCCGCGAGGTGCTCTCCCGCCTCTACACCGGCAGCGAGATCGGCCAGGGCTACCACGGTGACGAGGACAACGGCGAGCAGTCGGCGTGGTTCCTCTTCTCCGCGCTCGGCTTCTACCCGCTGGCGATGGGCAGCGGCGAATACGCGGTCGGCTCCCCGCTGTTCACCAAGGCGACCGTGCATCTGGAGAACGGTGCGGACCTCGTCGTCAAGGCGCCGCGGAACAGCGCCCGCAATGTCTACGTGCAGGGGCTGAAGGTCAACGGCAAGGCGTGGAACTCGACTTCGCTGCCGCACAAGCTGCTCGCCAAGGGCGGGGTGCTGGAGTTCGACATGGGCCCGCGGCCGTCCTCCTGGGGTACGGGCGAGCACGCGGCGCCCGTGTCGATCACGCGGGACGACAAGGTGCCGACGCCCCGGGCGGACGTGCTGAGGGGTGACGGCGCCCTGTTCGACAACACCTCGGCCACGCAGGCGACGGTGACCTCCGTGGACCTGCCGACGCCTCGGGCGGCCGAGGCCGTCCAGTACACGCTGACCTCCTCGGACCGGACCAAGGCGCCGACCGGCTGGACCCTCCAGGGCTCCTCGGACGGGACCGAGTGGACGACCCTGGACCGGCGTACCGGTGAGTCCTTCACCTGGGACCGGCAGACCCGGGCGTTCTCGGTGGGGTCACCGGGCACGTACGAGAAGTACCGCCTGGTGCTGGACGCCGAGGCGGCCGTGTCGGAGGTCGAACTCCTGGCGGGACAGCGTTAGTTGAGATGCAGGATCCGGGGGCGGTGTCGCGTGCGGCGCTGCCCCCGGGCCGTGAGCCGTGATACCTGCTGACAGATCGTGATCGCGGTGCTTATGATGCCGCCGATGAAGAACTTCTCCTCTGGTGGATTGGGGGAATCGTCCGCGTCCGGTGAGTGCTGATGGCATCTCACTTCACGCCCACGATTCCGACCCGCCTGTCGATGTGGCAGCGCGTACGCGAGTACGCCGTGCCACTGTCCATGATCGAGACTGCCACCGCGCGGCGTGCCGCCGGTGACTGGGCCGGGGCCTGCGCCGCCGCCCGGGTCGACGTCGATCTCGATCTGCGCGCCGTGCGCGACCGCCACGGCACCGAATTCGTCACCCGGCTGCGGGCGGATCTGCGTCGGCTGGCGCCGGATCTGCTCCGCTGGCACATGCCCCGGATCGCCCCCGACGGGCGGCTCCGGCCCGGCCTCACCCTGTCCCTGGCCAGCTATCCGGGTTACGGCGGGGCCCCGGCACATCTGGTGGTGCGGACGCCGCCGGCCTGGGCGGACGCCGGGCAGCGGATGTCGCTGGCGCTGTGGGAGGAGTCCGGGACCGGCGATCCCGAACACCATCCGCATCCGCACCCGGACCGACGTTTCCGCCTCGACCTGCACAGGCACCTCTGGGACGCGGAGCGCAGCGACGAGCTGGCGGAGCGCTGTGGGGTGGGGGTGAGGGCGGGGACGGGGTCGAGGTCGGGGGCGGGCTCATCTTCGGCCAGCGCGAGTTGGGGTGCCGGGGAGGGGCCCGACTCCGCGTCGATCACGGCGGGTTGGGCCACCACCGATGTGGCGCCCGACTCCTCCTGGGCCACGGCCCGTTGGGCCGCCGAGGCCGAGCTGTTGTTGCGGGCCGAGGGGCTTGCTCGCGGGGCGTTCACCGTGCGGCTCGGTACGCGCAGGCGGGCCGTGTTCGAACTCGTCGCACCCGACGACCGTCATGTTCCGACGATCCGGCCGGGGCGTCAGAAGCTCCCGTCGCAGGAGATCGCGGCGCTTCCGGTGCTGCCGGAGGCGGCCGCACGGGTCCTGCCGGATCAGGAGCTGCTGCGGGCCGGGCTGATCACGGCCGACCGGCTGCATCCGCTCGTCGCCGCCGCGCTGGCGTCGACGGCCCTGGCACCGGTGGCCCGCCCCGCCGGTGAAACCAGTGAACCCGGCGCACCCAGCGCACCCGGCGACCCGCATCGCGTGGAATGCCGGGGCCAAGTGCACCGGATCGCCTTGCGGGACGGGGCGCTGACGGCCGTCGACCACGACCCGGACGAACTGCGCCGGGAGGAGCTGCTGGTGGCGCTCGGCGGGCCCGCGTTGCCGTGTCTGCGGGCGATCGACGCGGTGCACCGCACCCCGGAGGCGCTGCCCGCGGTCCGGGAGCGGCTCGCCCACGGTGATGTCGCCGGGGCGCTGGCCGTGGTCGAGGGGCTGCTCGGTCCCGGTGCGCTGTTGCGCGACGGGCCGCTCCGCGAGGAGTTGGAGTCCGCCGCGGCCCGCCGCATCGAGCACGGGCTGTTCCGCTCGGGGCTGGTCGCCGTACACCCCGCCGCCGCCACTGCCGCGGCGGAACACCGGCCCCGTCTCGACCGGCGTACGCCGTCCGTCTGGCGCTCCAAGCGCAACAGCCCGGGCCGGCCCCGTACCGCCCTGCCCTTCTGACCGACGGCCTCACCCGTCCCCTTCCGCCTCTGACCGGACGACCTCACCCGTCCCTTTCCGCTTCTGACCGGACGACCACACCCGTCTCCCTCACCCACAGCATCAGCCCGCGCGGCGGTCCCCTTCTCTCCTTCTCTTCACACACCCAGGTGATATCCATGACTTCCAGCACCCTTGCGTCCACCGACAGCCAACTCGCCCTCGCCAACAACCTGTTGACGCTTCTGCGGACGACCACCACCGAACCCCGCCCCGACGAGCAGCTCGAAGCGCTCACCCTGGCCGTGGCCGCCGACCTTCCGGTGCTGCTCTGGGGCGAACCGGGCATCGGCAAGACCGCGGCCCTGACCCAGCTCGCCGCCTCCCTCGACCTGCCGCTGACCACCGTGATCGCCAGTGTCCACGAGCCGACCGACTTCTCCGGGCTGCCCATCGTGGGCGACGACCCCGCGGTGCAGGGCGTGCCGATGGCACCGCCGCAGTGGGCCGTGGAGCTGGTGCGGGCCGGGCGCGGACTGCTCTTCCTGGACGAACTGTCCACCGCCACCCCGGCCGTCCAGGCCGCCCTGCTCCGGGTCGTGCTGGAGCGGCGGGTCGGCACCCTGCGACTGCCGCCCGGGGTACGGATCGTGGCCGCCGCCAATCCGCGCGCCTCGGCGGCGGACGGATGGGAGCTGAGCCCGCCCCTGGCCAACCGGTTCGTGCATCTGTACTGGGTGCACGACCGGGACGTGGTGGTGCGCGGCCTCGGCGGGGTCTGGCCCCGGGCCGAACTGCCCCGGCTCGAACCGCAGCGGCTGCCGGAGGCGGTGGCCCTGGCCCGGCGCGCGGTGTGCGGGTTCCTCGCCGCGCGGCCGACGCTGATCCACCGGCTGCCCAGCTCCGAGACACGGCGCGGCGGAGCCTGGCCCTCGCCCCGGAGCTGGGAGACCGCGCTGACCCTGCTGGCCTTCGGCACGGCGGCCTCCGTCTCCCGGGAGGTGCTGGCGCTGCTGGTACGGGGCGCGGTGGGCGACGGACCCGGGCTGGAACTCCTCGCCCACCTGGACCGGATGGACCTGCCGGACCCGGAGCTGCTGCTGGCCGACCCGGCCCGTGCAGAGCTGCCCGAGCGCGGTGATCTCCGGCAGGCCGCACTGGAGGCGGTGGTGGCCGCCGTCGGGGCGCGGCCGGAGCGAAGGCGCTGGGAGGCGGGGTGGGCGGTCCTGGTCCGGGCCCTGGAGACCGGCGCCCCGGACCTGCTGGTCGCCCCGGCCAAGGCGCTGGCCGCGGTGCGGCGCGACGACTGGGAGGTGCCGGCGGCGGTGGAACGGCTCGCCGCGATCGTCGGCCTCGCCGCCGGTGCGGACCGGTCGGTGGAACGGGCCGAGGCCGCACTGGCGCGGGGGGTGCGCCGATGACGGGGGCCGTGCCGCGCCCGCGCGTGCTGCCGCGGCCGATGGCTCCGCCTCCGCCGCCGCGGCCGGTGCGGGCGACCGTGCCGGCACCGCCCGCCACAGCGGGCGGGCGCGCGGCGGACCGCGCACTCCCGCTGGACATGGAGAAGTTGCTCACCGCCCGGCTGCACGCCGTCACGGTCCGCCCCTATCTGGCCGTCGCGCTCTTCGCGCTGCGGGTGGTGGAGGACCGGTCGGTGCCGACGATGGCGGTCGACGCGCACTGGCGCTGCTACGTCTCCCCCGGCTTCGTGGCCCGCACCCCGGTGGAGGAGCTGGCGGGCGTCTGGGTGCACGAGGTCTCGCATCTGCTGCGGGACCATCACGGGCGCGGCGAGCGCTACGCGCGGGAGCATGAGGAGTACGGGCCGGGCGAGCGGCTGCGGCGGAACATCGCCGCCGACTTCGAGATCAACGACGACATCTACGGCGACGGACTGCCCCGGCCCACCGGGGTGGTGCTCCCGTCGCTGCTGCGGCTGCCCGACGGGCTGCTGATGGAGGAGTACCTGGACAGGGCGTCGCTGTCCGGGCTCGTCGCCGAGCTGGCCTGGCTGGACTGCGGCGGCGGTGCCGACGGCGAGGAGCGGCCGTGGGAGCTGGGAGCCGATGGTTCCCACGGGCTGAGCAAGCAGCAGCGGGACGCGGTGCGGTTCCGGGTCGCCGAGGGGATCAAGGGCCGGCCGGGCGACGCTCCGGAGGGGTGGCGGCGCTGGGCGGACGAGGTCTTCCATCCGCCGCAGCCGTGGCGGCGGTTGCTGGGGGCGGCGGTGCGCTCCGCGGCCGGGGCGCCGGGGGTGGGCGAGAACCACAGCTACCGGCGTCCGTCCCGGCGGTCGGCCGCTGTCCCCGGGGTGCTGCTGCCGGGCCTGCGGCGGATCCCTCCCCGGGTCTGCGTGGTGATCGACACCTCCGGTTCGGTGAGCGACGCCGAGCTGGGCAGTGCGCTGGTGGAGGTGGCGGCGATCTCCCGGGCGGTGGGCGGCCGACGGGACCTGGTCTCGGTGGTCTCCTGTGACGCGGCGGCCGGGATCGCGGGCCCGATCTGCCGCGCCGAGGACATCGAGCTGACCGGCGGCGGGGGTACGGACCTGCGCTCCGGCTTCGCCCTGGCGCTGCGCTCGCGGCCCCGCCCGGACGTGATCGTCGCGCTGACGGACGGCCAGACCCCGTGGCCGTCCGCGCCGCCGCCCTGCCGTACCGTCGTCGGCCTCTTCCCGCGTCCGGGCCGCCCCGCGGACGAGGACGACCCGGACTACGTCCCGGACGCCCCGCCGCCCTGGGCACGGGTCGTCACCATCGGCTGAACGGACGGGCGCGCGGGGCCCGGGGGAGGTGTGGGGTGGGGGCGGTCCTGGGGCGGGTTCCGGTCCACCATGCATGGGAGCGCTCCCACCCCACTGGGTCGGAACGTAGCGTTGCGGGGCGCACTTGTAAACGCCTGGCGCACGCACAGTCCCCCCAAGTGCGCAGGGCCGCACCCCCGTTGCCAGGGGTGCGGCCCTCAACAGCCGTGCGGTTCCGCTTACTTGCGGATCAGGCTGCGCAGCACGTACTGCATGATGCCGCCGTTGCGGTAGTAGTCCGCCTCGCCGGGGGTGTCGATGCGGACGACCGCGTCGAACTCGACGCCGGTGTCGGTGGTGACCTTCACCGTGCGCGGGGTGGTGCCGTTGTTGAGCTCCTCGACGCCGGTGAAGGAGAAGGTCTCCTCGCCGGTCAGGCCGAGGGACGCGGCCGAGGCGCCCTCCGGGAACTGCAGCGGCAGCACGCCCATGCCGATGAGGTTCGAGCGGTGGATGCGCTCGTAGGACTCGGCGATGACGGCCTTGACGCCGAGCAGCGCGGTGCCCTTGGCGGCCCAGTCGCGGGACGAACCGGAGCCGTACTCCTTGCCGGCCAGGACGACCAGCGGGATGCCCTGCTCGATGTAGTTGCGCGAGGCGTCGTAGATGAACGACACCGGGGCCCCTCCTTCACCTTCGGCGGACCGGGTGAAGTCGCGGGTGTAGCCGCCCTCGGTGCCCGGCGCGATCTGGTTGCGCAGGCGGATGTTGGCGAACGTGCCGCGGATCATGACCTCGTGGTTGCCGCGGCGCGAGCCGTAGCTGTTGAAGTCACGGCGCTCGACGCCGTGCTCCGTGAGGTACTTGCCGGCCGGGGTGTCGGCCTTGATGGCACCGGCCGGGGAGATGTGGTCGGTGGTGACCGAGTCGCCCAGCTTGGCGAGCACGCGGGCACCGGTGATGTCGGTGACCGGCGTCGTCTCCATCGTCATGCCCTCGAAGTACGGGGGCTTGCGCACGTAGGTGGACTGCGGGTCCCACTCGAAGGTGTTGCCGGTCGGGATGGGCAGCGCCTGCCACTGGGCGTCGCCCGCGAAGACGTCCTGGTAGGACTTGGAGAACATGTCCTCGCCGATGGCGTTGGCGACGACGTCGTTGACCTCGGCCTCGGAGGGCCAGATGTCCTTGAGGTAGACCGGGTTGCCGTCCTGGTCGGTGCCCAGGGCGTCCTTGGTGATGTCGACCTTCATGGAGCCGGCGAGGGCGTACGCGACGACCAGCGGCGGGGACGCCAGGTAGTTCATCTTGACGTCGGGGTTGATCCGGCCCTCGAAGTTGCGGTTGCCGGAGAGGACCGAAGTGACCGCGAGATCGTGGTCGTTGACGGCCTTGGAGACCTCCTCCGGCAGCGGGCCGGAGTTGCCGATGCAGGTGGTGCAGCCGTAACCGACCAGGTTGAAGCCGACCTTGTCCAGGTACGGGGTCAGACCGGCCTTGTCGAAGTAGTCGGTGACGACCTTCGAACCCGGGGCGAGGGTGGTCTTGACCCACGGCTTGCGGGTCAGGCCCTTCTCCACGGCCTTCTTCGCGACGAGGGCCGCGGCGACCATGACGTACGGGTTGGAGGTGTTGGTGCAGGACGTGATCGCGGCGACCGTCACCGCACCGTGGTCGATCTCGTACGTCGAGCCGTCGGGGGCGGTCACGGGGACCGGCTTCGACGGGGCGCCGTTGGGGGTGTTCGCCGGGGCGTCGGAGGCCGGGAAGGACTCCTTGCCCGCCTCGTCCACGTCGTCCACGTAGTTGCGCACGTCCTGGGCGAACTGCTGGGCGGCGTTCGCGAGGACGATGCGGTCCTGCGGGCGCTTCGGGCCGGCGATCGACGGGACGACCGTCGACAGGTCCAGCTCCAGCTTCTCGGAGAAGTCCGGCTCGGCGGCCGGGTCCAGCCAGAGGCCCTGCTCCTTGGCGTACGCCTCGACGAGCGCGAGCTGCTGCTCGGAACGGCCGGTCAGCTTCAGGTACTTGATGGTCTCGTCGTCGATCGGGAAGATCGCGGCGGTGGAGCCGAACTCCGGCGACATGTTGCCGATGGTGGCGCGGTTCGCGAGCGAGGTGGCGGAGACGCCCTCGCCGTAGAACTCGACGAACTTGCCGACCACGCCGTGCTTGCGCAGCATCTCGGTGATGGTCAGCACCAGGTCGGTGGCGGTGGTGCCGGGGGTGAGCTCACCGGTCAGCTTGAAGCCGACGACGCGCGGGATGAGCATGGAGACCGGCTGGCCGAGCATCGCGGCCTCGGCCTCGATGCCGCCGACGCCCCAGCCGAGCACGCCGAGGCCGTTGACCATGGTGGTGTGCGAGTCGGTGCCGACCAGGGTGTCGGGGTAGGCCTGGCCGTTGCGGACCATGACCGTGCGGGCCAGGTGCTCGATGTTCACCTGGTGGACGATGCCGGTGCCCGGCGGGACGACCTTGAAGTCGTCGAAGGCGGTCTGGCCCCAGCGCAGGAACTGGTAGCGCTCCTTGTTGCGGCCGTACTCCAGCTCGACGTTCTGCGCGAACGCTTCGTTCGTGCCGAACTTGTCGGCGATGACGGAGTGGTCGATGACCAGCTCGGCCGGGGAGAGCGGGTTGACCTTCGCCGGGTCGCCGCCGAGTTCCTTGACGGCCTCACGCATGGTGGCGAGGTCCACGACACAGGGCACGCCGGTGAAGTCCTGCATGATCACGCGGGCGGGCGTGAACTGGATCTCCTGCGACGGCTGGGCGCTCGAGTCCCATCCGCCGAGCGCGCGGATGTGGTCGGCGGTGATGTTCGCGCCGTCCTCCGTGCGGAGCAGGTTCTCCAGCAGGACCTTGAGGCTGTACGGAAGGCGGGCCGAGCCTTCCACCTTGTCCAGCCGGAAGATCTCGTACGACTCGTCGCCCACCTGCAGCGTGCTGCGGGCGTCGAAGCTGTTCGCCGACACGACAGTCTCCTTCTTTGATGTGCGCGTTCCCACCGCATCCTGCCGCCACGACGACTTCGCCGATCCGCTAAGGTAAGGCTAAGTTAGGTCACCCTTACTGCCAGACCGATGATCGCGTGCGGCTGCGGTACGCCTCGGCAGATATCTCGATGTCGAGATAACTCTAGTACATGGGGCCGGGATGGTCATGCCCGGCCTCCGTGTGATGTCCTCCTTCCACCATGAAGCGAGGCGATTTCCACCGGCATGCGGGCGGCTGGACAAAGTGGGTACCGCTGCCGACGACCGCATGGACGCGGCTGCGTCCCGGGCGCGCCCCGCTGCGCTGCCCCCTGCTGACCGACGACGACCTGGCGCGCGCCGCCTGGACGGCCACCCACCTGCCCGACCTCTTCACCGCGCTCCGGCACGCCGTCTGCGCCCACTACGAGGGCTTCCCCGAGGGACTCGACGTGCGCGCCGTCCACCTCCACCCGGTCTCCCGGGACGGCATCCCCTACGTCGGCGTCGAGTTCCGCGACCTCGGCGTCGCCGTGCACGGCACCCGCGTGGTGGACCTCGGCGGACCCGAGATCGCCACCGAGCGCCGGATCGCGGAGGAGGACGCCGCGAACCCGCGCACCGGCCTGGACGAGGCGCTCATCGGCTACTGGAGCAGCATCCCGTTCGACTACGGCGTGATGGAGTGCTCGGAGTTCGAGTTGCGCGCCAACGGCCAGGGGTGGAGCAATCTGGCCAACGCCCTCGGCGAGTGCGTCACCCGGCTCACCTGGCGGTGCCCCGAACCCGGCCTGCTGGAGCTGCGGACGGAGCAGGGGCGGGTGTCACGGCACGCGTACGTCGTCACCGGCGCGCCCATAGCCGCGGTCACCTTCGACGAACCCGTGGAATTCTGCCATCAGTTCGCCAGGCCGGGGTAGCCGAAAGAGGTCCGAACCACTTCGACGGGAGGCATCCATGCCGCTCACCTTTCGCAAGAGCTTCCGCATCCTGCCCGGGGTCCGGCTGAACATCAACCGGCGCTCCTGGTCCATCACCACCGGTGGGGCGAACGGGCCCCGGCACACCCACAGCAGCACCGGACGTCGTACGACATCGATGGATTTGCCCGGACCTTTCGGGTGGCGCCGCACCCGTACCGCCAGGCGGCGTTGACGCCCCGTCACCCGTACGGGCCCCCCAGGAGGCGCCATCTCATATCTGAGATAACCTCAATCCCATGGCAGACGACTACCTCGTACGCATCGGCAAGCTCATCCGTGACGCCCGGCAACACCGTGGCTGGACACAGACGCAGCTGGCCGAGGCGCTCGGCACCAGTCAGAGCGCCGTCAACCGGATCGAGCGCGGCAATCAAAACATCAGCCTTGAGATGATCGCCCGTATCGGTGAAGCCCTGGACAGCGAAATCGTCTCTCTGGGCTACGCGGGCCCGATGCATCTGCGGGTGGTGGGCGGCCGACGGCTGTCCGGCGCGATCGATGTGAAGACGAGCAAGAACGCGTGCGTGGCCCTGCTGTGCGCCTCCCTGCTCAACAAGGGGCGCACGGTGCTGCGCCGGGTCGCCCGCATCGAGGAGGTCTACCGGCTGCTGGAGGTGCTCCAGTCCATCGGTGTGCGGACGCGCTGGATCAACGGCGGGGTCGACCTGGAGCTGGTGCCCCCGGCCGAGCTGGACATGGGCGCCATCGACGCCGAGGCGGCCGTCCGCACCCGCTCCATCATCATGTTCCTGGGCCCGCTGCTGCACCGGATGGACGCCTTCAAGCTGCCCTACGCGGGCGGCTGCGACCTCGGTACGCGCACCATCGAGCCGCACATGATCGCGCTGCGCCGGTTCGGCCTGGACATCGCGGCCACCGAGGGCCTGTACCACGCCCAGGTGGACCGGGCGATCTCCCCCGACCGCCCGATCGTGCTGACCGAGCGCGGGGACACGGTCACCGAGAACGCGCTGCTGGCCGCCGCCCGTCACGACGGCGTGACCACGATCCGCAACGCCTCCTCCAACTACATGGTCCAGGACCTGTGCTTCTTCCTGGAGGCGCTCGGCGTCAAGGTCGAGGGCATCGGCACCACCACGCTCACCGTGCACGGCGTACCGACCATCGACGTCGACGTCGACTACTCCCCCTCCGAGGACCCGGTCGAGGCGATGAGCCTGCTGGCCGCCGCGGTGGTGACCGAGTCGGAGCTGACGGTGCGCCGGGTGCCCATCGAGTTCCTGGAGATCGAGCTAGCGGTCCTGGAGGAGATGGGCCTCGACCACGACCGCACCCCCGAGTACGTCGCGGACAACGGCCGTACGCGCCTGGTGGACCTGACCGTCCGGCCCTCCAAGCTGGAGGCGCCGATCGACAAGATCCACCCGATGCCGTTCCCGGGCCTGAACATCGACAACGTCCCCTTCTTCGCGGCCATCGCGGCCGTCGCCTCGGGCAAGACCCTCATCCACGACTGGGTCTACGACAACCGCGCGATCTACCTGACCGACCTCAACCGCCTGGGCGGCCGCCTGCAGTTGCTGGACCCGCACCGCGTCCTGGTCGAGGGCCCCACCCGCTGGCGCGCCGCCGAGATGATGTGCCCGCCGGCCCTGCGCCCCGCGGTGGTCGTCCTGCTGGCGATGATGGCGGCGGAGGGCACGTCGGTGCTCCGCAACGTCTACGTCATCAACCGCGGCTACGAGGACCTCGCCGAGCGCCTGAACTCGATCGGCGCGCAGATCGAGACGTTCCGCGACATCTGAAAGTCTTCAGAAGAGGCGCCGCCACGTTCGGTCGGTATCAAAACCTCACCCCCTCTCCAGCCGCCATAATGGAGTCATGCATCACCCTGCGAGCCCCCCGAGCGACCTCTCCGGTGAGGTCGCCGAGGACCTTGCTCTGTACCGGGAGAAGTTCCGGCGGCGTCTGCCGGAGTCGCTGGACGAGTTGCACGGCCCCAGCCAGGGGGTCGTGGAGCTACCGCTGCACATGGCCTGGTCCGGGATGACGTCGTACGACCTGGGCAAGCCGCGCCAGCGCATGGGCATGTACCGCACCGTCCTGCACGAGGGGTTGCACGACGACCTGCCCCGCTATCTCAACCAGGACCTGCTCCTCCAGCTGTGGCCGGTGCTGCGCACCCTCGTCGGCCGTACCGTGCGCGCCGTATGGGAAGAGGCCTTCCCCCAGCTTGCCTCCCGCACCCGGGCCGCCGCGTGACGGACATGCCGGAGCTGCACACGCGGCTCCTGGCGGATGTGATCGCCCTCGGCTCGGCGTATCCATTGGTACTCACCGGTGGATACGCCGTGCGGGCACACCGCCTCGTGAACCGCCCCAGCCAGGATCTCGACGTCGCCACCGAGAATCCGGCCCCCATGGCCGAGGCTGGGAGGTGCACGCGCTGGAGACCGCCCCGTTGTCCGCGCGCTTCACCGTGACTGACCCGGCCACCGGGCAGGACTGCGAGGTCGACATCCTCAAGGAGAACTTCTGGCGGCCGGTCGCCCAGAGCCCGTACGGGCCCGTCCTCGCGGAGGAGGACGTGATCGGGACCAAGGTCCGCGCCCTCGCCGACCGCGGAGCGCCTCGCGACCTGATCGACGTGTTCGCGGCCTCACGCCGCTGGCCCAATGCCGAGCTCGAGGAGTTCGGCCGACGCCACGCCCGCGGCCGCTTCGAGCGCGAGGATCTGCAGGCGAACCTCACGGGCGCCGAGTGGACCGACGACGAAGCCTTCGCTGCCTACGGCCTCGATGACGCCGCCATCACCGCCCTCCGTGCCTGGGCCTTGGAGTGGGCCGACGACCTCGCGGCGTGTCTCCTCGAAGAGGCCGATGATCCGGAGATCGAGTAATCACGTCCAGTACTCGCATGCTGGCAGTGGCCACGCCGGCACTCCTGCCGTGGTTCCGCTCCTCGGCGGCCAATGCGGCCCCCGCGCCGGCGCTCCGGGCAAGACGGTCTGGCCGGAACTCGACTTGGCGTGAGACGTGCGGGACTCGGCCAGTCGGCCACCGGGTTCGCGCCAGCGGCCTCGCGGGCCAGGCTCAATTGACCGTCACTGTCAGTGCTGAGCGGTGGGAGTTGTCACCCCGTTTCCGCGCGCAGCAGGAGGCACTGGCCCGGATATGGCGGGACGACGACCGGGTCCGGGTCGGCACCGTCCACACTTTCCAGGGCGGACAGCGCGACGTGATGGTGCTCAGCCCGGTGGCGGCGCCCAACACCCCGCCCCGGACCACGCACTGGGTCGCGAGCCAGGTCAACCTGTGGAACGTGGCGGTCACTCGGGCCAAGTCGCAGTTGATCACCGTCGGCAGCCTCGCTTTCTGGCAGGAGCAGAGCGGCCTGCCGGCCCTCCTCGCCACGCGCTCGGCGCCGCTGGGAGCAGGCGATCACGGCGCTCCGGCCGAAGCGGGCACGGCCGGCCCGGTGGCCGAGGCCCGCGAGTGCCTCGCCGACCGCCTGCAGCGGTACCTGACCGGACGGGGGATCACCGATCTGGAGCGGGCCGTGCTGGTGGGCGGGCACCCGGTGGACCTGCTGTTCACCGACGCCGGCGACAACACGGCGGTGCTCATCGACCCCGGACCGGAGCCGGGCGCGGACCCCGCGCGGCACCTCAGGCTCCTCCACGCGCGAGGCGACCTGCTCACCGGCCTGCCTTCCGGGGGCCACGGCGCCAAAACCTGCCCGGTGAGCCGGACGGTGCGGGTACCCGCCTGGCGGATCCTGTCCGGCGAGACCGCTCTGGCACCGCTGTTCGACTGAGCCACGTGCAGGGCCAGGCTCCTCGGAACCTGGCCGACGGCCCGCTCAACCGTGGGACAGGCTCCGTACGACGTACGTCATGTGCTGGAGGTTTCCCGCCCTCAGCCACTCCGTGGGCCCGCCCACACCCTCACTGCTCGTGAGCGGGCCGTTCGCACAGTCACTCAGCCACTCCTCACCCGGCCCGGCTCCTGCTCCCCGGAACTCGGGCAGTTCGGTGATCCGGCGGGCCGCGGCACGGTTGACGGCGATCCGGTCGGGGCCTCGGGTCAGCGTCTTGACGAAGAGGTACGTACTGGCGGTCGTGTAGCGGAGCACACCCCAGGGCGGGCCGCCCTTTCTCCCGGGCGCCGGGGCCTGTGCGAGGGCGCCGGGGGGCTGCACCCCGAAGTCGCCGTAGCCGAGCAGCGGGGCATAGGCCCGGCCCGCCGCGCGCACCTCGTGCCACATGCGCCACTCCGCCCGCGACGCCTCGCACGATCCCTCCTCCGACATGTCGGCGGTGATCCGCGGAATGCCGCCTCCGAGCAGGGCGGCGGTCCGCCAGACCGCCAAGGGCATCAGCGCGTCGAGGGCGCGCAGCGCCTCCTTGCCCGCGTCGGGCCGGTCGTCGAGGACCGCGCCCATGTCGAGCAGCAGATCCAACGGCACCTCCGGACCGGTCAGCGCCAGCAGGCCCCTGACGCCTTCCCCGAGGCGGCCGTCCCACTCCCCCGAGACCCGCACCCGCACACCCAGGCCGCGCAGGCACCGTCGGGCCGTCTCCACGGCCGCAGCCTGCTGCGCCTGGCTCCTCTCGGGCCCGGTGACCGGCCGCAGCCGCCCCAACTCGCAGTACACGGCCAAGGCTTCGGCGAGGGCGGCGGTCTGGGCATCCTCCCCGAAGGGAGCGTCGATCCATCCGCCGTGACGGCTCACGGCACTCACCGGATCGACGTACTTGCCGACCACCACGGCCAGCGTCTCCGGGGCCACCGCTGGCAACGGCGGCAGGTTCCACAGTGGCCTGACCGCGGCCCGGACGTCCGGCCAGAGCCGCCGGAAGGCCCCGGCCGCGTGCGGCTTCGTGGGCAGAACGGGAACATAGAGCGGTCCGGACATCGCGGCTCCCCCTCGACACCGTCCGTGCGCATCCCTTCCCGCCAGGGTCCGTTCATCTCGGAGCAGTTGAAAAGAGGGCGATTCCGGCCCGCATGGCCGATGTGGGCAAGAGCGCAGCGGCGGGTGACATGTTCCTGGGACGCCCGACTGCATCAGCAGGCACGGGCGTGAAACAACCGAAAGCCCATTCACACAGGTCAGTGCCCCGGGACATCTGAGCACGTAGGCTCGGGCCGTGCGGGCAAGCGGGTACGGACGAGCGGGGAGCGCCCTCGGGCGGCTGCTGCTCGTCGTCGTGCTCGCGCTCGGGGTGTTCGTGATGCACACCCTGGGGCACCCCGAGGACTCCTCCCATTCCGGGATGCGGGCGTCCTCCCACGCGGCGCCCATGGACCATCCGGCGGCGGAGGTGCCGGACGGGTCGTCCACGCACGAGCCCGCCGTGCCGATGGACCTGATGTCGCTGTGTGTCGCGGTGCTCTTCGGCGCCTTGGTGCTCGCCGCCTTGCTGAGGGCGGCGAGCGCCCGTGCCCGGGACCGGGCGGCCCGGCTCCTCGCCCAGGTCGCCGCCGTGGGGCGGCCCCGTCCTCCGCCGCGCGGCCCTGATCTCACCCAGCTGTCCGTTCTGCGGCAATAGGCCGACCCCTGCCACGGGCGCGAGCCCGTGACTCGGCATGCCCACGAACGGAACGACAACGCAAGGTGAGATCACCCATGACTGCAATCAAGCGCCGCCTCGCCGCGGCGGGCCTCGTCGCCACCGGCGCCCTGTTCCTCGCGGCCTGCGGGGGCGACGGCATGGACGGCATGGAGCACGGCGGCTCGGCGTCGGAGCCGGCGTCGCGGCCCGCCGGGACCGCGGCCGGCGCCTTCAACGACGCGGACGTCGCGTTCGCCCGGATGATGATCCCGCACCACGAACAGGCCCTGGAGATGGCGGAGCTGGCCGACGGCCGGGCCTCCGACGCGGAGGTCAAGGAACTCGCGGGGCGGATCGAGCGGGCCCAGGGCCCGGAGATCACGACGATGAAGGGCTGGCTGGAGTCCTGGAAGCAGCCGACCGCGGATCCTTCCGCGCCCGGCATGGACCACGGGTCGGGCCACGGCGGTGACGGCATGATGTCCGGCGCGGACATGGCGGAGCTGAAGGCCCTGAAGGGCACCGAGTTCGACCGGGCCTTCGCCGAGATGATGATCGAGCACCACAACGGCGCGATCGCCATGGCCGAGGACGAGCGGAAGAACGGCGAGAACCCCGACGCCCGGAAGATGGCGGCGGCGGTCGTCAAGAGCCAGTCCGCGGAGGTCGAACAGCTCCAGACCGTCGTCGACCGGCTCTCGTAGCGCGGAGGCCGGACTCCGCGGCGGCGTTCACCGACCGCGGAGTCCGGCCCGAGTCGTACGCGGTTGGCGGGGTCAGTTCGCGACGAGGGTCACGTCCTGCTGGTGGGCCGCGTGGAAGACGGGCAGCGGCAGGCCGCCCTTGGCGTCCAGCTCCATGACGGTCGCCTCCACGCGGGCCGGACCCGCTTCGAGCGAACTGCGGGACGGCTTGCCCGTGTTCTGCCAGCGGCGCTCCACGCCGTCGCAGACCGCGCGGGTGCCGCCGATGCCGTGGCGCAGACCCGACGAGGGATTGCCCACGGAGGAGCTGACGAAGACCGGGCCCGTGCCGCCGGTGCAGCGGTAGGTGCCGGAGAGGGTGACCGTGCCGTCGGCGGCGATGGTGCCGGTCGGGTCGACGGTCACCGTCTCGCCGGGGGCGGCGGGCGCGGCGGGGGCCGTGAGCAGGAGCAGGGTGGAAGCTGCGGCGGTGCCGAGGGCGGCGCGTACGGGCATGGGAAGACCTTCCGGTGAGCGGAGTTCGAGGGCCTCCACCAGTACCGGGCGCGCACGCCCACGCGCGTGATCGTCACCCCTTCGGTGGCGAGTCCGCGCCGGGCGTCCCCGGACCGTCCGGGAGTTGTCCCGGTGGTGTCACGCTTGCGGCCGGCCCGTGGCGATGAGTGCACGCCGGGAGGATGGTCTACCCATAGGAAGTGTCCGACCCATGGGGAGGCGCACCATGAGTGCTCACCAGACGTCGTGTTCCGTGACCGGTTCGCATGCTCCGCTCGTCGTCGCCGCCCATCCCGAGCAGGGGTGGAGCCTGCTGTGCGACGGCACCATCGTCTTCGACGACTCCGGCGAGCTGCTGCCGGACGGGCGGGTCGTGTTGCCTCAGCGTGTGCCGGTGGGCCGGCTGGTGGTGGCCGCCTGACCGGTTCGCTACGGGAGCACCGCGAAGCCGTCCAGTTCCACCAGCGCCTGCCGGTCCCACAGGCGCACGACCTCCACCACGGCCATCGCCGGGTAGTCCCGGCCCGCCAGTCGCCGCCAGGTCAGGCCCAGTTCACGGGCGTGCCCGCGGTAGGTCTCGATGTCCGTGGCGTACACCGTGACCCGGGCCAGGTCCGCCGGGGTGCCGCCCGCCGCGCGCAGGGCCGTCAGCAGGTTGCCCAGCGCCTTCTCGAACTGCTCCGGGAGCGTGTCGCCCTCGATCCTGCCGTCGGCGTCCAGGGCTGTCTGGCCCGCCAGGAACACCAGCCGTGAGCCCGTCGCCACCACCGCGTGGGTGAACCCCGTGGGCGGGGACAGCTCGGGCGGGTCGACTCGTCGCGCTGTCATGCTCGGGCCTCCAGGTCGGCGTACAACTCCTTGGCGATGATGCCGCGTTGCACCTCGCTGGCGCCCTCGTAGATCCGCGGGGCCCGGACCTCGCGGTACAGGTGCTCCAGGAGGTGGCCCCGGCGCAGGGCCCGGGCGCCGTGCAGCTGGACGGCCCGGTCGACCACGTACTGCGCCGTCTCGGTCGCCAGCAGCTTCGCCATCGCGGCGCGCCTCGGGACGTCCGGGGCGCCTTCGTCGTACGCGGTGGCCGCCGCGTACACCATCAAGCGGGCCGCCTCGGTGCGCAGGGCCAGCTCGGCGACCTGGTGGGCGACCGTCTGGAGGTCGCTCAACGTGCCGCCGAACGCGTCCCGTCGGGCGGTGTGGGCGAGCGTCGCGTCCAGGGCCGCCTGTGCCATGCCGACCGCGAAGGCGCCGACGCTGGGCCGGAAGAGGTTCAGGGTGCCCATCGCCACCCGGAAGCCCCGGTCGGGTTCGCCCAGGAGGTCGTCGGCCGTCACCGGGACCGCGTCGAAGGCCAGCGTCCCGATGGGGTGCGGGGAGAGCATGTCGAGGGGGGCGCCGGTCAGGCCCGGGCGGTCGGCCGGTACCAGGAACGCGGTCACGCCCCGGGATCCCGCGCCCGGGGTGGTGCGGGCGAACACCGTGTAGAAGTCGGCGTCGGGGGCGTTGGAGATCCAGCACTTCTCGCCGGTGAGGCGCCAGGCGGACGGGCCGTCGGGGTGGGCGGTGAGGGACAGGGCCGCCGCGTCCGAGCCCGCACCCGGCTCGCTGAGCGCGAACGCGGCCACCGCCGTGCCCGCGCCGACCCTCGGCAGCCAGTGCTCGCGCTGGGCCGGGGTGCCGTGGGCGTGGACGGGGTGGGCGCCCAGGCCCTGGAGGGCGAGCGCCGTCTCCGCCTCCGTGCACGCGTAGGCCAGGGACTCGCGCATCAGGCACAGCTCAAGGGCGCCGGAGGTGAACAGGCGGGGCAGCAGGCCGAGGCTGCCCAGTGCGGCGACGAGCGGGCGGTTGACCTGGCCGGGTTCGCCCTTCTCGGCGAGCGGGCGCAGGCGCTTCGCGGCCAGCAGGCGCAGTTCGGCACACCAGGCGGTCTGTTCCGGTTCGAGTGAGAATGCGGACATCGCCGTCCTCTCCGCCCGCGGCCGGTCGACGGGACCGCGGGGCCACTCCCCCGACGGTATCGCGCGCAGTTGACTGCCGTCACCAACGCGATACGCTCCTCGAGCGAGCCCACCAGGCAACCAGGGAGCCCACCAGGCAAGGGGGCGCACCGCCATGAACGTCTCGGCGCATCTCGACACCTTCGCGCGCGACCATCTCCCGCCGCCTGACCAGTGGCCCGAGCTCACCTTCGATCTGCCCGAGCTGCGTTACCCCGAACGGCTGAACTGCGCCGCCGAGCTGCTGCACGGCCCCCCGGACGACCGTCCGGCGTTCCACACCCCCGGCGGTCCCAGCTGGACCTACGGCGAGCTGCGGGCCCGGGTCGACCGCCTCGCGCATCTGCTGACCGGCGACCTCGGGGTCGTGCCGGGCAACCGGGTGCTGCTGCGCGGCCCCACCAGCCCCTGGCTCGCGGCCTGCTGGCTCGCGGTGCTGAAGGCGGGCGCGGTCGCCGTGACCGTCCTGGCCCAGCAGCGCCCGCAGGAACTGCGCACGATGTGCGAGATGGCCGAGGTGAGCCACGCGCTGTGCGACATCCGGGCCGTCGACGACCTCGCCAAGGCGGAGATACCCGGGCTGCGGATCGCCACGTACGGCGGTGACGCCCCGGACGACCTGCTGAAGCGGCCGGCGCCGCCCACCCCGTACACCCCCGTGGACACCGCCTGCGACGACGTGGCGCTGATCGCCTTCACCTCCGGCACCACCGGGCGGCCCAAGGGCTGCATGCACTTCCACCGGGATGTGCTGGCGACGGCGGACACCTTCTCCAAGTACGTGCTCCAGCCCCGTGCGGGCGATGTCTTCACCGGCAGTCCCCCGCTCGGCTTCACCTTCGGGCTCGGCGGGCTCGTGGTCTTCCCGCTGCGGGCCGGGGCGAGCGCGCTGCTGCTCGAACAGGCCGGCCCCCGGCAGTTGCTGTCCGCCGTCGCCGAGCACCGGGTGACGGTGCTGTTCACCGCGCCGACCGCCTACCGCGTGATGCTGGACGAACTGGACGGGCACGACGTCTCCAGCCTGCGCCGCTGCGTCTCGGCCGGCGAGAACCTGCCCGCCGCCACCTGGCGGGCCTGGCACGAGCGGACCGGGCTGCGCATCATCAACGGCATCGGCGCCACCGAACTGCTGCACATCTTCGTCGCCGCCGCCGACGAGCACATCAGGCCCGGCACCACCGGGCTGCCGGTGCCCGGCTGGCAGGCGCGCGTGGTGGACGCCGACGGCCGGGAGAAGCCCGACGGGGAGCCGGGACTGCTCGCGGTGCGCGGGCCGGTCGGCTGCCACTATCTCGCCGACCCCCGCCAGCGCGAGTACGTACGGCACGGCTGGAACATCACCGGCGACACCTACGTCCGGGAGAGTGACGGCTACTTCCGTTACGTCGCCCGCGCGGACGACATGATCATCTCGGCCGGGTACAACATCGCGGGCCCGGAGGTCGAGGAGGCGCTGCTGCGCCACCCGGACGTGCTGGAGACGGCGGTGGTGGGCCGGCCGGACGCCGCGCGCGGACAGGTCGTGATGGCGTTCGCGGTGCTCAGGCCGGGTGCGCCCCGGGACGCGGCCAGGCTGCGCGCCTTCGTCAAGGCGGAACTCGCGCCGTACAAGTGCCCGCGCGAGATCGTCTTCCTGGACGCCCTGCCGCGCACGGCGACCGGCAAGCTCCAGCGGTTCAGGCTGCGTCTCGCGGCCGACGCCGCGGGTGACCGGCAGTGATACCGACGACCTAAGATGATCAACGTGTCCGACCAGCATGCACCACGGTCTTTGATCGTCACGCTCTACGGCGCCTACGGCCGCTTCGTGCCCGGCCCGGTGCCCGTCGCCGAACTGATCCGGCTGCTGGCCGCGGTGGGCGTGGACGCTCCCTCGGTGCGCTCGTCGGTGTCCCGCCTCAAACGGCGCGGGCTGCTCGTCCCCGCCCGTACCGCCGAGGGCGCGGCCGGTTACGAACTCTCCCCGGACGCGCGCCAGTTGCTCGACGACGGCGACCGGCGCGTGTACGCCACCGCGCCGCCCGACGAGGAGGGCTGGGTCCTGGCGGTCTTCTCCGTACCGGAGTCGGAGCGCCAGAAGCGGCACGTGCTGCGTTCCCGGCTGGCGGGCCTCGGCTTCGGCAGCGCCGCCCCCGGCGTGTGGATCGCGCCCGCGCGGCTGTACGAGGAGACCCGGCACACCCTGGCGCGGCTGCGCCTGGAGGCGTACGTCGACTTCTTCCGCGGTGAGCACCTCGGCTTCACGCCCACCGTCCAGGCGGTCACCCGCTGGTGGGACCTGGCGGCCGTCGCCAAGGAGCACGAGGCGTTCCTCGACCGCCACGCGCGCGTGCTGCACGCCTGGGAGCAGCGCTTGGACACCCCGCCCGAGGAGGCGTACCGCGACTATCTCCTCGCCCTGGACTCCTGGCGTCATCTGCCGTACGTCGATCCCGGGCTGCCCGCCCGGCTGCTGCCCGAGGACTGGCCCGGGGTGCGGTCGGCGGAGGTGTTCCGTGCGCTGCACGCGCGGCTGAGGGACGCGGGGGCCGTCTTCGCCGGGCTGTGACACCGGCCATGCCCTCGGTCACTCAGAGAACCCTCAGGCTCTTCCGTCGCTGTTCTCAGATTCCTTGCCTAGCGTGCGGCGAGTTGCATGCCCGGTAAGGAAAAGGACTGTTGCGCATGACCACCACGGCAAGGGCTCGGGGAGCCACGATCTGGCTCACCGGGCTGCCGAGCGCGGGCAAGACGACGATCGCCCGGCTGCTGGGCGACCGGCTCAGGGCCGAGGGACATCGCGTGGAGGTCCTCGACGGCGACGAGATACGCCGCTTCCTCTCCGCGGGCCTGGGCTTCTCCAAGGAGGACCGGGCCACCAACGTGCAGCGCATCGGCCTGGTCGCGGAGGTGCTGGCCCGCAACGGCGTGCTCTGCGTCGTCCCCGTCATCGCCCCGTACGCCGACAGCCGCGAGGCGGTGCGCCGGCGCCACGAGGCGAGCGGGACGCCGTACGTCGAGATCCATGTCGCCACTCCGGTGGAGGTGTGCAGCGAGCGGGACGTGAAGGGGCTCTACGCCCGGCAGGCCGCGGGCGAGCTGTCCGGTCTCACCGGCGTCGACGATCCGTACGAGCCGCCGGTGGACCCGGCGCTGGTGCTGCGGACGCAGGAGCAGAGCCCGCGCGAGTCCGCGGACGCCGTGCACGCGGTGCTGGCGGAGCGGGGGCTGGTGTGAGGTCCGGTCTTTCCCACCTGGACGCGCTGGAGTCCGAGGCGGTGCACATCTTCCGGGAGGTGGCGGGTGAGTTCGAGCGGCCGGTGATCCTGTTCTCCGGCGGCAAGGACTCGATCGTCATGCTGCACCTGGCGCTGAAGGCGTTCGCGCCGGCGCCGGTGCCGTTCTCGCTGCTGCACGTCGACACCGGGCACAACTTCCCCGAGGTCCTCGACTACCGGGACCGGGTGGTGGCGGCCCATGGGCTGCGGCTCCATGTGGCCTCCGTACAGGACTACCTCGACCGGGGTGTGCTGCGCGAACGTGCCGACGGGACGCGGAATCCGCTGCAGACGCTGCCGCTGACCGAGAAGATCCAGGCGGAGAGGTTCGACGCGGTCTTGGGCGGCGGGCGCCGCGACGAGGAGAAGGCCCGCGCCAAGGAGCGGGTGTTCTCGCTGCGCGACGAGTTCTCGCAGTGGGACCCGCGCCGCCAGCGGCCCGAGCTGTGGAACCTCTACAACGGCCGGCACGCCCCCGGCGAACACGTCCGGGTGTTCCCGCTGTCCAACTGGACCGAGCTGGACGTGTGGCAGTACATCGCCCGCGAGGGCATCGAGCTGCCGGAGATCTACTACGCCCATCGCCGTGAGGTGTTCGCGCGGGGCGGCATGTGGCTGACGGCGGGCGAGTGGGGCGGCCCGAAGGACGGCGAGACCGTCGAGAAGCGGCTCGTGCGCTACCGGACCGTCGGTGACATGTCCTGCACGGGCGCGGTGGACTCCGACGCCGACACCATCGAGAAGGTGATCGCCGAGATCGCCGCCTCCCGGCTCACCGAGCGGGGCGCGACCCGCGCCGACGACAAGACGTCCGAGGCCGCGATGGAAGACCGCAAGCGCGAGGGGTACTTCTAGCCATGAGCACCACCATCGACACCCTGCGGTTCGCCACGGCCGGTTCCGTGGACGACGGCAAGTCCACCCTCGTCGGACGGCTGCTGCACGACTCCAAGTCGGTGCTGGCCGACCAGCTGGAGGCCGTCGAGCACGCCTCCCGCAACCGCGGACAGGACACCCCCGACCTCGCGCTGCTCACCGACGGCCTGCGCGCCGAGCGGGAGCAGGGCATCACCATCGACGTGGCGTACCGCTACTTCGCCACCCCGCGCAGGCGGTTCATCCTCGCCGACACCCCCGGCCACGTGCAGTACACCCGGAACATGGTCACCGGCGCCTCCACGGCCGAGCTGGCCATCATCCTGGTCGACGCCCGCAACGGCGTCGTCGAGCAGACCCGCCGGCATGCCGCCGTGGCCGCGCTGCTCCGGGTTCCGCAGGTCGTCCTCGCCGTCAACAAGATGGACCTGGTCGGATACGAGGAGGAGGTGTTCGAGCGGATCGTCGAGGACTTCGCGGGTCACGCCGCCGAGTCCGGGCTGCCCGGCTTCACGCCGATCCCGGTGTCGGCGCTCGCCGGTGACAACGTGGTGCAGCGCTCGGCGCACATGGACTGGTACCGGGGCCCGGCCCTGCTGGAGTTCCTGGAACAGGTTCCGGTCGGCGCCGAGGCCGCGGACGCGCCGGTCCGCTTCCCGGTGCAGTACGTCATCCGGGACGGCGAAGCGCGGCACTACGCGGGCCAGTTGGCGTCCGGGGCGCTGCGCGTCGGCGACCGGGTCACCGTGCACCCGTCCGGCGCGACCTCGGAGATCACCGGTATCGACGTGCTCGGGTCCGCGCGGGAGGTGGCGTGCGCGCCGCAGTCGATCAGCGTACGGCTGGCCGATCAGCGGGACGTGTCGCGCGGTGACCTGATCACCGCGGGGGTCGATGTGCCGGCGCTGACCCGGCAGGTCCGGGCGGCGGTGTGTCATCTGGCCGACCGTCCGCTGCGGGTCGGTGACCGGGTCCTGGTCCGGCACACCTCGCGGACGGTGCAGGCGATCGTCCAGGAGCTGGGGGGTGCGGCGGAGCTGAGGGCGAACGACCTCGGCCGGATCGTGCTGCGCACCGCGGAGCCGCTGGCGCTGGACGACTACCGGGTCTCGCGGCGCACGGGGGCGTTCATCGTGATCGACCCGGCGGACGGGGCGACGCTGACCGCGGGCATGGCCGAGCTGTAGAGCGCCTGCCTTACAACTAGGACGTACGCCCTCATGTCCCCAGCGTCAGGCGGGGCTTGGGGGCGTCCGCGCGGCCCGTCCGGGGGCGGCGGCTGCCCGCCCGGTACTGGACCGGCCAGACCACGCCCGGCCCCTCGTACGACTGCTCCGCCGCCGCGTGCAGCGTCCAGTTGGGGTCGTAGAGGTGGGGGCGGGCCAGGGCGCACAGGTCGGCGCGGCCCGCCAGGAGCAGGGAGTTGACGTCGTCCCAGGAGGAGATCGCGCCCACCGCGATCACCGGGACGCCGGTGCTGTTGCGGATGCGGTCCGCGTACGGCGTCTGGTACGAGCGCCCGAACTCCGGTTGCTCCTCGGCCACCACCTGCCCGGTCGACACGTCGATCGCGTCGGCACCGTGCGCGGCGAAGGCGCGGGCGATCTCGACGGCGTCCTCGGCACCGGTGCCGCCCTCGGCCCAGTCCGTGGCGGAGATGCGGACGGTCATGGGCCGTTCCTGCGGCCATACGCCCCGGACCGCGTCGAAGACCTCCAGCGGGAAGCGCAGCCGCTTGTCCAGGGAGCCGCCGTAGGCGTCGGTGCGGCGGTTGGTGAGCGGGGAGAGGAAGCCGGAGAGCAGATAGCCGTGCGCGCAGTGGAGTTCGAGGAGGTCGAAGCCCGCGCGGGCGGCACGCCAGGCCGCCGCCGTGAACTGCTCGCGCAGATCGGTGAGCTGGGCGCGGGAGAGCTCGCGCGGGGTCTGGCTCCCGGGCTTGTACGGGAGCGCGGAGGCGGCCACCAGCGGCCAGTTGCCGTCGGGCAGCGGCTCGTCGATGCCCTCCCACATCAGCCGGGTCGAGCCCTTGCGCCCGCTGTGGCCGAGCTGCACGCCGATCGCGGTGCCGGGCGCCCGGGTGTGCACGAAGTCGGTGATCCGGCGCCATGCCTCGGCCTGCTTGCCGTTGTAGAGGCCGGTGCAGCCGGGGGTGATCCGGCCCTCGGGGCTGATGCACACCATCTCGGTCATCACCAGGCCGGCCCCGCCGAGGGCCCGGGCGCCCAGGTGGACCAGGTGGAAGTCGCCGGGGAGTCCGTCCACGGCCGAGTACATGTCCATCGGTGAGACGACGATCCGGTTGCGCAGGGTCAGCCCGCGCAGCCGGAACGGGGTGAACATCGGCGGCGTACCGGGCGGGCAGCCGAAGGCGCGTTCCACCGATGCCGTGAAGCGGGCGTCGCGCAGGCGGAGGTTGTCGTGGGTGACCCGGCGGCTGCGGGTGAGCAGGTTGAACGCGAACTGGCGCGAGGGCTGGCCGAGGTAGCGGGCGATGTCCTCGAACCACTCCAGGCTGGCGCGGGCGGCGCGCTGGGTGGAGGCGACGACGGGTTTGCGCTCCTCCTCGTAGGCGCTGAGCGCGCTGGGGATGCCGGGCTGTTCCTGGAGGCACGCGGCGAGTGCGAGGGCGTCCTCCACCGCCAGCTTCGTGCCCGAGCCGATGGAGAAGTGGGCCGTGTGCGCGGCGTCGCCCAGCAGCACGATGTTCTCGTGCGACCAGCGTTCGTTGACGACCGTGCGGAAGGTCGTCCACGCGGACTTGTTGGAGTGCAGGGGGCGGCCGCGCAGGGCTTCCGCGAAGATCTTGGCGCAGCTGTCGATGGACTCCTGCGGGTCGGGTCCGTCGAAGCCGGCGGCGCGCCACACCTCCTCGCGCATCTCGATGATGACGGTGGAGGCGTCGGGGGCATAGGGGTAGCCGTGCAGCTGCATCACGCCGTGTTCGGTCCCGGCGATGTCGAAGCGGAAGGCGTCGAAGGCGAAGTCGGTGGCCAGCCAGATGTAACGGCAGTGGTGGGTGGCCACATGGGGGCGGAACACATGGGCGTAGACCTGACGGGTGGTGCTGTGCACACCGTCGGCGGCGATGACCAGGTCGTGGGTCTCCGCCAGCCGGGCGGGACCGGGGGCCTCGGAGGCGAAGCGGAGTTCCACGCCGAGGGCGCGGCAGCGGTCGTGCAGGATCTGCAGGAGGCGTTTGCGGCCGAGGGCGGCGAAACCGTGTCCTCCGGAGGTGTGGCGGGAGTCGCCGTGGACGATGTCGATGTCGTCCCAGCGGATGAAGTCCTGTCGCAGGGCCGCGTAGACCTCGGGGTCGGCGTGTTCTACGCCGCCCAGGGTTTCGTCGGAGAGGACCACGCCGAAGCCGAAGGTGTCGTCGGGGGCGTTGCGTTCCCAGACGGTGATCTCGCGGGTGGGGTCGAGGCGTTTGAGGAGGGCGGCGGCGTAGAGGCCGCCGGGGCCGCCGCCGATGATCGCCACCTGGAGGGGGTGGCTGGTGGGGGGCGGCGACTGCGGGTTCGTGGGGGCCGGTCGCGCGATTCCCCGCGCCCCTTGAGGCCGGATCACTTACCGCCCCTTCCACTTCGGGGGGCGCTTTTGCTGGAAAGCCTTGTGGAACTCCGCGTAGTCCTCGCCCGTCATCAGCAGGGCCTGGGTCGAGGCGTCCAGTTCCACCGCTGCCGCCAGGGGCATGTCGAGTTCCGCCGTCAGGAGCGCCTTGGTCTGGGCGTACGCCAGGGCCGGGCCCTCGGACAGGCGGCGGGCCAGGGACCGTGCCGCCTCGTCCGCCCGGCCCTCCTCGGTCAGTTCGCTGATCAGGCCGATGCGTTCGGCCTCCGGCGCCCGTACCGGGTCGCCCAGCATCAGCAGGCGGGTGGCGTGGCCGAGGCCGACGACCCTGGGCAGCAGGTACGCCGCTCCCATGTCGCCGCCGGACAGGCCGACCCGGGTGAACAGGAACGCGAAGCGGGCCGAGGGGTCGGCGACGCGGAAGTCGCAGGCCAGGGCCAGCACCGCGCCCGCGCCCGCCGCCACGCCGTGGATCGCCGCGATCACCGGGAACGGGCACTCGCGGACCGCCCGCACCACCTGGCCGGTCATCCGGTTGAAGTCCAGCAGCTGGGCCGTGTCCATGGACAGCGTCTCGCCGATGATCTCGTCCACGTCCCCGCCGGAGCAGAAGCCGGGCCCCTCCCCGGCCAGCACCAGGGCCCGTACCGCCCGCTCCCGGGACAGCTCGGCGAGGAGGTCGCGCAGGTCGGCGTAGGCGCCGAAGGTAAGGGCGTTGAGCTTCTCGGGGCGGGCGAGGGTGACGGTGGCGACGCCGTCGGTGAGGTCCACCCGCAGATGGCGCCAGCGCTCGGTCCGGGCGGCGGAGCCGGTGAAGGGACTCATGGCGGGCGGCCTCCTCGGGCGGACTGCGGGCGGCGCTGTTCCACTGAGGTCTACCCGACGAAGTTATCACCCATCCGTGACTGTCGTCAGGATGGCGCGATACGTCACGGCGGCGACCCGGGTGTCACGGGTCGTCGACGCCCCGGTAACGACGGGAGCAACGGCGCGAGGCGCGCCGTTCACCTGGGTAGGCCGCTGGTCACCGGGGTGGAAGGCCCCGGGCGGTGCCCGCCGGACACCTCCGGCGGGGGCCCCGTACCATTTCTCTGGTCGAGAGCAGGACAGCCTGCTTGATGAACGGATCCGCCGTGCACGATCGCCTCCCCGCCTCCGCCTCCTGGCGCATCGCGCTGCCGCACACCACCGCGGCGGTGCCGGTCGCGCGCGCCCTGATCCGCACCGCCCTGGCCGAGCTGGAGCATTCCGCCGACAGCGACACCGCGGAGCTGCTGACCGCGGAGCTGGTGGCCAACGCCGTGGAGCACACGGCGGGCGAGGGGCCGATAGAGCTGGTGGTGCAGCTGCTGCCGGGCGGCTGCCAGGTCGAGGTGCACGACCCGGACCCGGCGCCGCCGGGGAACCTCACCCGCCCCTGCGAGGGGGAGCCGGATCCCTGGCAGGAGCACGGCCGGGGGCTGCTGCTGATCCGCACGCTGAGCTCGTCGTGCGGTCATCGGCCGACGTCGTCGGGGAAGGCCGTGTGGTTCCGGCTGCCGGCGATACCGGCGCAGCGGCGGCCCGCCTAGCCCCGGCTCAGGCCAGCGTGGCGACCAGGACCGCCTTGATCGTGTGCATACGGTTCTCCGCCTCGTCGAAGACCACCGAGTGCGGCGACTCGAAGACCTCGTCGGTGACTTCCAGGGAGTCCAGGCCGTGGGCCTCGAAGACCTCCCGGCCGACCTTCGTGCCCAGGTCGTGGAAGGCGGGGAGGCAGTGCAGGAACTTCACGTCCGGGTTGCCGGTGGCCCGCAGCACGTCCATCGTGACGGCGTACGGGACCAGCGCCTTGATCCGCTCGGCCCAGACGTCCTTGGGCTCGCCCATCGACACCCAGACGTCCGTGGCGACGAAGTCGGCGCCCAGGACGCCCTCCGTCACGGACTCGGTGAGCAGGACGGCCGCCCCGCTTGTCTCGGCGAGCCGGCGCGCCTCGGCGACGATGTCCTCGTGCGGCCAGTACGCCTTGGGCGCGACGATCCGCACGTCCATGCCGAGCAGCGCGCCGGTGATCAGATAGCTGTTGCCCATGTTGAAGCGGGCGTCGCCGAGGTAGGCGAAGGCGATGCCGTCGTCCAGGGTCTTCGGGGTGTGCTCCAGCATGGTGAGGACGTCGGCGAGCATCTGGGTGGGGTGCCAGTCGTCGGTGAGGCCGTTGTAGACCGGCACCCCGGCGTGCGCGGCCAGCTCCTCGACCTTCTCCTGGCTGTCCCCGCGGTACTCGATGGCGTCGAACATCCGCCCGAGCACCCGCGCGGTGTCCTTGACCGACTCCTTGTGCCCGATCTGCGAACCGGAGGGGTCCAGGTACGTCGTCGAGGCGCCCTGGTCGGCGGCGGCGACCTCGAAGGCGCAGCGGGTGCGGGTGGACGTCTTCTCGAAGATCAGCGCGATGTTCCTGCCCCGCAGGTACCGCGGCTCGGTCCCGGCCTTCTTGGCCGCCTTCAGCTCGGCGGCCAGCTCGATCAGACCGCGGAACTCCTCCCCGGTGAAGTCGAGCTCCTTGAGGAAGTGGCGGCCGGCGAGGGCGGTCGGGACTGTCGCCATGGGGGCGCTCCAGAGATACGTGAACAATGACCCTGGAACTCTATACGATGTTCCACATTTATATACAGGGCCGCTCCGGCTAGACAGCCCCTCGCTCCACCGGGCAGCTCATGCAGCGCGGGCCGCCCCTCCCCCGGCCCAGTTCGCTGCCCGGGATCTCGATGACCTCGATGCCCTGCTTGCGCAGATGCGTGTTGGTGGTGGAGTTCCGCTCGTAGGCCACGACGACGCCCGGCTCGACCGCGAGGACGTTGCAGCCGTCGTCCCACTGCTCCCGCTCGGCCGCGTGCACGTCCTGGGTCGCGGTCAGGACCCGGATCTCGCTCAGCCCGAGGGCGGCGGCGATGGCGCGGTGCATGTGCTCCGGCGGATGGTCGGTGACCTTCAGCTCCTTGCCGTCGACGCCCGGCTCGATGGTGTACGAGCGGAGCATGCCGAGCCCGGCGTACTGGGTGAAGGTGTCGCCGTCGACCATCGTCATCACCGTGTCGAGGTGCATGAAGGCACGCCGCTTGGGCATGTCGAGGGCCACGATCGACTGGGCGGAACCCGCGGCGAACAGCTTGTGCGCCAGCATCTCCACGGCCTGCGGGGTGGTGCGCTCGCTCATGCCGATCAGCACGGCGCCGTTGCCGATCACCAGGACGTCGCCGCCCTCGATGGTGGACGGGTAGTCGGCCTGCCCCTCGGACCAGAAGGGGAACGTCTCCGCGCGGAACAGCGGGTGGTGCCGGTAGATCGCCTCGAAGTGCACGGTCTCGCGCTGACGGGCCGGCCAGCGCATGGCGTTGACGGAGACGCCGTCGTAGATCCAGGCGGAGGTGTCGCGGGTGAAGAGGTGGTTGGGCAGGGGCGCGAGGAGGAAGTCGTCGAGCTCCATGGCGTGGAAGCGCACGGAGACCGGCTCCGGGTGGGCGTCCAGGTACTCGCGCTTGGTCATGCCGCCGACGAGGGCCTCGGCCAGCTCGGGGGCGGGCAGGTTCTCGAAGGCGGCGCGCAGATGGTCGGTGGCGAGGACGCCGTACTCCTTCTCGTCGAAGACGCGGTCCAGGACGAGGGTGCGGGCCGCCGGGATGGCCAGGGCCTCGGTGAGCAGGTCGCCGAAGAGGTGGACGGTGACCCCGCGGTCGCGCAGGACGTCGGCGAAGCCGTCGTGCTCGGCGCGCGCCCGGCGCACCCAGAGCACGTCGTCGAAGAGCAGCGCGTCCTTGTTGCTGGGGGTGAGCCTTTTGAGCTCGAGATCCGGCCGGTGCAGGATGACGCGGCTGAGCCGCCCGGCCTCGGAGTCGACATGGAATCCCATGACTCCATCCTGACCACCGGGGGCGCCATTCACCCCCTCCTTGACCACTTCCGATTCTCGTCCCCTTGACGATAAACGGGCTCTCCGCTTATCGTCGTCATGACGAAAACCAGTGAGGGGGTCACTCCATGGCCGACATCACCCGGCGCCTCGGCTGGCGCCACCTGCGCGGGGCGCCGACGGCGCACATCCGGCACCACCGCTCGGGCCGCCTGGCGCACGACGGACCCGGGATCAGCTTCTGGTTCCGGCCGCTCAGCGCGGCGATCTCCGAAGTGCCGGTCGACGACCGGGAACTGGCGATGACGTTCCACGCCCGTACGGCCGACTTCCAGGACGTGGCCGTGCAGGCGACGGTCACCTACCGCATCAGCGACCCGGCCCTCGCCTCGGCCCGCCTGGACTTCTCGGTCGACCCCGACACCGGGGCCTGGCGCGGCGCTCCGCTGGAACAGCTCGGCACCCTGCTCACCGAGACGGCCCAGCAGCACGCCCTCGCCGTCCTCGCCCGTACGCCCCTCGCGGCGGCCCTGGTGGACGGGGTGAGCGCGGTGCGCGAACGGGTCGCCGCCGGGCTCGGCGCCGAACCGCGGCTGCCCGCCACCGGCATCGAGATCGTCGCCGTGCGCGTGGTGGCGCTGCGCCCGGAACCGGAGGTGGAGCGGGCGCTGCGGACCCCGGCGCGCGAGCTGATCCAGCAGGAGGCCGACCGGGCCGGCTACGAGCGCCGGGCGGTGGCCGTCGAGCGGGAACGCGCGATCGCCGAGAACGAGCTGGCCAGCCAGATCGAACTCGCCCGCCGCGAGGAGCAGTTGGTCGAGCAGCGGGGCACCAACGCGCGCCGGGAGGCGGAGGAGGCCGCTGCGGCCGACGCGGTACGGGCCGAGGCGGAGGCGGCTCGCTCGGTGCGGCTGGCCGACGCCGAGGCGCGGCGCACCGAACGGCTCGCGGAGGCCGAAGCCGCGCGTTCCGTACGGCTCGCCCGCGCCGAGGCCGAGGGCACCCGGGAGGTCGGTGACGCGAAGGCCGCGGCCCAGGCCGCCTGGCTGCGGGTGCACGCCGAGGTGGACGTCACCGTCCTGCACGCCCTCACCGGCACCCGGCTCGCCGAGAACCTGCCCCGCATCGACAGCGTCACCGTCTCGCCGGACGTGCTCACCGGACTGCTCGCCCGGCTCGGCGACGGGGAGCGGACGTGAGTCTCGCGCCCCGGGCCGTGCTGGTCCACCGCACCACGGAGTACGAGGAGCTGGTGGCCCGGCACGGCACCCACGGCCAGGCCGCCTACTTCCTGCGCTCCCGCGGCCGGGACATCGAGGAGGTCGCGGCCCGGCACCGCCGTACCCGCCGGGCGCTCGCCGAGGTGGTCGCGGCGATCCCGCTGACCTGGCGGCAGGCACGGGTCGAGCGGGCCGACGTGGACCGCTTCCTGTTCGCGCCGCAGGACGTGGTGGTCGTGGTCGGCCAGGACGGACTGGTGGCGAACGTCGCCAAGTACCTCTCGGGGCAACCGGTGATCGGCATCGACGCCGAACCCGGACGCAATCCGGGTGTCCTGGTACGGCACCGGCCCGGCGACGCGGCGAGGCTGCTGGCGTCGGCCGGCACCTCGGCCGTGGACGAGCTGACCATGGTCGAGGCCGTCGCCGACGACACCCAGCGCCTGGTCGCGCTGAACGAGATCTATCTGGGCGCCGCCGGACACCAGACGGCGCGGTACCGCCTGGGCCTGGAGGACGACGGGGGTGTCGTCGAGGCCCAGGCCTCGTCCGGGGTGCTGATCGGCACCGGGACGGGGGCGACCGGATGGCTCCGGTCGGTGTGGCAGGACCGGGGAGGACGGCCGCGGCTGCCCTCCCCGGCGGAGGAACGGCTGCTGTGGTTCGTCCGCGAGGCCTGGCCCTCACCGGCCACCGGGACGTCCCTGGTGGCCGGTGAGCTGGCCGGCCCGGCCCGGCTGACCCTCACCGTCGAGTCCGAACGCCTGGTCGCCTTCGGGGACGGCATGGAGAGCGACGCCCTGGAACTGACCTGGGGCCAGTCGGTCCGGATCGGCGTGTGCCGGGAGCGGCTGCGGCTCGCGGGGTAGAGCTGCCGGTCACAGCCGCGGGTCGACCGGCTCCGACTCCAGCGCCAGCACCCCGAACACCGCCTCGTGCACCCGCCACAGCGGCTCGCCCCCGGCCAGCCGGTCCAGGGCCTCCAGACCGAGCGCGTACTCCCGGATCGCGAGCGAGCGCTTGTGGTTGAGGAAGCGCCGGCGCAGCCGGGTCAGGTTGTCCGGGCGCGTGTACTCGGGGCCGTAGATGATTCGCAGGTACTCGCGGCCGCGGCACTTGATGCCGGGCTGCACCAGCCGGCCCTGCGGGCTGCGCACCAGGGCGCCGGCCGGTTTGACGACCATGCCCTCGCCGCCGCGTCCGGTCATCTCCAGCCACCAGTCGACGCCCGCCCGCACCGACTCCGGGTCGGTCGTGTCGACGTGGAGGCGACGCGTCGTCCGCAGCAGGCCCGTGCTGTCGTGCTCCACCAGCCGGTCCAGCAGCGCGAGCTGTTCGTCGTGCGGGAGCGCGGCGAGGCTGCGGCCCTGGACCGCCAGGATCTGGAACGGCGCCAGGCGGACGCCGTCCAGGCCCTCGGTGGGCCAGCAGTAGCGGCGGTATGCCTCGGTGAACGCGGAGGCGTCCGCGGCCCGTTCGCGCTGGCGTGCCAGCAGCCCCGACACGTCGACGCCCCGCGCGGCGGCGCCCTCCAGCGCGGCGAGCGCACCCGGGAACACCGCCCCGGAGGCGGCGCCCACGGCCGCGTACTGCGAGCGCAGCAGCCCGGACGCCTTCAGCGACCAGGGCATCAGCTCGGCGTCCAGCAGCAGCCAGTCGGTGGCGAGTTCGTCCCACAGTCCGGCCTCGCCGACGGCCGCGCGCAGGTGGCCGAGGATCGTCTCCGTCACCGACTCGTCGTCGAAGAAGGGGCGCCCGGTCCGCGTGTACAGCGACCCGGTCGGCCCGTCGACCCCGAACCGCCCGCGCGCCGCGTCCGCGTCCCGGCACACCAGGACCACGGCACGTGAGCCCATGTGCTTCTCCTCGCACACGACCCGCTCGACCCCGTCCTCCCGGTACTGCGCGAACGCCTCCTGCGGGTGCTCCAGGTACCCGTCCACCTGCGAGGTCGCCGTCGGCGCCATGGTCGGCGGGAGGTACGGCAGCAGCCGCGGGTCGATCGCGAAGCGGCTCATCACCTCCAGGGCCGCCGCCGCGTTCTCCTCCCGGACGGCGACCCGTCCCGCGTGCCGCGTCTCCACGGCCCGGCGCCCGTGCACGTCCGCCAGGTCCAGCGGCCGCCCGTCGTGACCGCCGGGCGCCTCCGTGCGCAGCGGCCTGGCCGGTTCGTACCAGACCCGCTCGGCGGGTACGTCGACCAGTTCCCGCTCCGGCCAGCGCAGCGCGGTCAGCTTGCCGCCGAAGACGGCGCCGGTGTCCAGGCAGATGGTGTTGTTGAGCCAGGTGGCCTCCGGGACGGGGGTGTGGCCGTACACCACGGCCGCCCGGCCCCGGTAGTCCTCGGCCCACGGGTAGCGCACCGGCAGCCCGAACTCGTCGGTCTCGCCGGTGGTGTCGCCGTACAGGGCGTGCGAGCGGACCCGGCCCGAGGTGCGGCCGTGGTACTTCTCCGGCAGACCGGCGTGGCAGACGACCAGCTTGCCGCCGTCGAGGACGTAGTGGCTGACCAGGCCGTCGATGAACTCCCGCACCTCGCGCAGGAACTCCTCGCTCTGCCCCTCCATCTGCTCGATGGTCTCGGCGAGTCCGTGGGTGTGCTGGACCGTGCGGCCCTTGAGGTGGCGGCCGAACTTGTTCTCGTGGTTGCCCGGCACGCACAGCGCGTGGCCCGACTTCACCATCGACATCACCCGGCGCAGCACACCCGGGCTGTCCGGGCCGCGGTCGACGAGGTCGCCGACGAAGACGGCGGTCCGGCCGTCCGGGTGGACGCCGTCGGCGTAACCGAGCTTGCCGAGCAGCGACTCCAGTTCGGCGGAGCAGCCGTGGATGTCACCGATGATGTCGAAGGGGCCGGTGAGGTGGGTCAGGTCGTTGTAGCGCTTCTCGGTGACGACGGTGGCCCGCTCCACCTCCTCGACTCCGCGCAGGACGTGCACCCTGCGGAAGCCCTCGCGCTCCAACTGCCTTATGGAGCGCCGCAGTTCGCGGATGTGTCGCTGGATCACCCGGCGGGGCATGTCGGCGCGGTCGGTGCGGGCCGCGTTGCGCTCGGCGCACACCTCCTCCGGCACGTCCAGCACGATGGCGGTCGGCAGGACGTCGTACCGCCTGGCCAGTTCGATCAGCTGACGCCGGGAGTCCTGCTGGACGCTGGTGGCGTCGACGACCGTACGGCGGCCGGCCGCGAGGCGCTTGCCCGCGATGTAGTGCAGGACGTCGAAGGCGTCCTTGCTGACGCTCTGGTCGTTCTCGTCGTCGGCGACCAGGCCGCGGCAGAAGTCCGAGGAGATCACCTCGGTGGGCTTGAAGTGCCTGCGCGCGAAGGTGGACTTGCCGGAGCCGGAGGCGCCGACGAGCACCACGAGGGAGAGGTCGGTGACGGGCAGGGTGCGTCCCTGGTTCTCGGTCATGCGGCCTTCGCCTCCTTGTCGGTCAGCCGGAAGACGGCCATCTGGGTGGGCGGACCCACCTCGGGGTCGTCGGGTCCCACGGGGGTGAACTCCACGGCGTAGCCGTGTCGTTCGGCGACCTTCCGCGCCCAGGCGCGGAACTCCTCGCGGGTCCATTCGAAGCGGTGGTCGCCGTGCCGGACGTGTCCGGCCGGGAGGGACTCCCAGCGGACGTTGTACTCGACGTTCGGGGTGGTCACCAGGACCGTCCGCGGGCGGGCGGCGCCGAAGACCGCGTACTCCAGGGCGGGCAGCCGCGGCAGGTCGAGGTGCTCGATGACCTCGCTGAGCACGGCGGCGTCGTAGCCCTTGAGCCGGTTGTCGGTGTAGGCGAGCGAGCCCTGGAAGAGCTTCACCCGGGACGCCTGCCGCTCGCCCATGCGGTCCAGCTTGAGGCGGCGGGCGGCGATGGTCAGCGCCCGCATCGAGACATCGGTGCCGACGATCTCGGTGAAGCGGACGTCCTTGAGCAGCGCCTGCACCAACTGGCCCTGGCCGCAGCCGAGGTCGAGGACGCGGGCGGCACCGGACTCCCGCAGCGCGGCGAGGATCGCGTCCCGGCGCCGCACGGCGAGCGGGGTGGGGCGCTCCTCTTCCTCCGCGTCGGCCGCCACGGCGTTGTCGATGTCCTCGACCTCGCTGTCGTCGGCCTCGGCGAGCCGCACCAGTTCAAGACGCTCCATGGCCTGGCGGGTCAGCGACCAGCGGCGGGAGAGATAGCGGCTGGTGATCAGCTTCTGCTCGGGGTGCTCCGGCAGCCAGCCCTCGCCGGCGCGCAGCAGCTTGTCGACCTCGTCCGGCGCGACCCAGTAGTGCTTGGCGTCGTCCAGGACGGGCAGCAGGACGTACAGGTGGCGCAGCGCCTCGGCGAGGGTGAGCGCATCCGACTCCAGGACGAGCCGGACGTAGCGCGAATCGCCCCACTCCGGGAACCGCTCGTCCAGGGCCACCGGTTCGGCGGTGACCGTCCAGCCGAGCGGCTCGAACAGTCGCCGCACCAGGTCCGGGCCGCCGCGGGCGGGCAGCGCGGGCACCTCGACGCGCAGCGGGCGGGCCTGTCCCGGGAGGTCCGGCCTGGCCGCGCAGGCGCCCTTCATCGCGCTGGAGAACACCCCGCTCAGGGCCACCGCGAGCAGCGAGGAGGCGGCGTAGGGGCGGTCGTTGACGTACTGCGCGAGCGCCGCGTCGGGGGCGCCGCCGCGGCCCTTGCCCTTGCCGCGCCGGACCAGTGCCACCGCGTCGACCTCCAGCAGCAGCGCCGCCGTGCAGCGCTCGGCGTCCGCCTCGGGGTAGAGGACGTGGGCCGTGCCGTAGGACGTGGAGAACGCCTGCGCCTTCTCGGGATGCTTGTGCAGCAGGTAGCCGAGGTCGGTGGCGGGGCGCCGCGGGGTGCCGGTGGTACTGATCGTCAGGAACATGGGCAGGGCCTTTGAGGCTCGGTGGACGGATGCGCCGCCGTACGCACGAAGGCCCCCGGGAGGGTGATCCTGGGGGCCTTCAGGACGACGGTCACACCTTCGCACACCGGGCCCGACCGGCGCCTTTGGTTATTCCCGCGGTGCTACGGGAGCTGTGACTGCACCTGGGAGGAGATGAGTTCCAGGTGGTCGAGGTCGGAGAGGTCGAGGAGCTGGAGGTAGATCCGGCTGGAACCGGTCTCGGCGTAGCGGCCGATCTTGTCGACGACCTCGGCCGGGGAGCCTGCCAGGCCGTTGGCCTTGAGTTCGTCCACCTCACGGCCGATGGCGGCGGCCCGGCGGGCGACCTCCGCGTCGTCCTTGCCGACGCAGACCACCAGGGTGTTGGAGTAGGTGAGCGCGTCGGCGGGGCGGCCGGCCGCCTCGGCGGCGGCCCGGACCCGGCCGAACTGCCGGACGCTGTCCTCGATGCTGCCGAAGGGCATGTTGAACTCGTCCGCGTACCGGCCCGCCAGGCGCGGGGTGCGGCTGGCGCCGTGGCCGCCGATCAGCACCGGGATCCTCGCCTGGGCGGGCTTGGGCAGCGCGGGCGAGCCGGTGAGGTCGTAATAGGTGCCGTGGAAGTCGAAGGTGTCGCCGGTCTCGGTGGCCCACAGACCGGTGACGATCGCCAGCTGCTCCTCCAGGCGCCCGAACTTCTCCTTGGGGAAGGGGATGCCGTACGCCTTGTGCTCCTCCTCGAACCAGCCGGCGCCGAGGCCGAGTTCGATCCGGCCGCCCGACATCTGGTCGACCTGTGCGACCTGGATGGCGAGCACGCCGGGCAGCCGGAAGGTGCCCGCGGTCATGAGGGTGCCGAGGCGGACGCGCTTGGTCTCGCGGGCGAGTCCGGCGAGGGTGATCCAGGCGTCGGTGGGGCCGGGCAGGCCGTCCCCGGAGCCCATGCTCAGATAGTGGTCGGACCGGAAGAAGGCATCGAATCCCAGGTCCTCGGTGGCCTTCGCCACGGTGAGCAAGGTGTCGTAGGTGGCCCCCTGCTGGGGCTCGGTGAAGATGCGCAGATCCATGCCTCCATCCTGCATGGTGGGGCGGTGGTCAACCCCGGCGGTCCCACGGGCCGCGCTCCCCCACGGTCGGGTGAAAAACGTCAACGGCGTGGCCCGGGGCGGGGCCGGGCCAGTGACCCGGTTCGGTGGTGATCGTTGGCTCGGGCGGAACCGGACCGCCCGGCTCCCGCACCGGCCTGTTCGCCGCCGGGCGACACCCGCATCGGTCTCCGCAACCCGGGGCCGGGGGCCGAGGAGGCCGTCATGTCCGAAGAATCCGTGCCGCAGCAGGGCGGGGCCGGGGGCGCCGGGGGCGCCGCCGGTCAGCCGAAGGGGCTGTTGCAGCAGATGGAGGAGCTGATGGCGGCGCTGAACGCGGATCTGTCCGCGCTGGACGCGGAGTTCCAGTCGGCCGGAGGAGCGGGGCGGGGTGCGGTGGCGGGGGTCGTGGAGGACGGCGACTAGGAATTTCCTGGTGGGGGCCTCGTGGAGGGCTGAGGTCGGTGGGCCGGTCAGCCGGCTTCTCTCTGCGCCTCCTGCAACAGCAGTTCTCTGTCCCGGTCCGCCAGTCTGCGGAGCATCTCCAGGACGCGGTCGCGGGACTCGTCGGCCGCGTCGATGGCCTCCATGCACTGCCAGTACGTGCCCTCGTCGTCCGCCGCGCTCGCCAGACCGACGAGGGCGATGCCGACCTCGCCGAGCAGCCCGCCCAGGTACATCAGCGCCTGGCGGGCGTCGCCCAGGTCGCCGAGCTGGGCGGCGCGCAGGTCCTTGAGGTCGAGTACGGGGGTGTCGAGCACCCCGCAGCCCCTTCCCGCGAGTTCGGTCAACCCCAGTGCCTCGCCGCGCAGTTCGGGCGGGCCGAAGACCGCGAGCCGGCTGCCTATCGCCTGGGCCAGCGCCTGTGCCTGCCACACCTCGGTCATGATCTCCGGCGTGCGGTCGCTCGCCGCCAGGGCACGCCTGCTCGTCACGATGAGCCGCACCGCGTCCATGCGCTGCCCCCGTCTGCTCCGACGCGCCCCTGGCACGTCTTCCTGAACTCCCTTGTTCACTACCCAGAGTGAGGGGGTGTGAGACCAAAAGCCAGAGGAAGACGGAAATCTGCGGACAACAAATCGGTTTCGGGCGGGTGATTGGTCACCGAGAGTGACATCGGGCTGATCAACTCCCGCGCGTACGACCGGCCTTACGGTGCCGGGAACCGGCGTTCGTTCCGGTCGATCTTCGCGGCCAGGGCCGCCAGGGGGTCGATGCCGAGCACCTCGCACAGTTGCAGCAGGTAGGCCAGCACGTCGGCGACCTCGTCCGTGACGCGGTGCGCGGTGTCGGGGTCGGACATCACCCGGGCCGACTCCTCGGGCGTCAGCCACTGGAAGATCTCGACCAGTTCGGAGGCCTCCACGCTCAGCGCGGCGACGAGGTTCTTGGGGGTGTGGTACGGCTGCCAGTCGCGGGCGGCGGCGAACTCGGCCAGCCTGCGCTGGAGCTGCGCCACGTCGAGGGGTTCGGTCACGGGGTCAGGTGTACCACCGTGACGCCGGGCGTTCCGTCGGCCCAGGCCGCGTCGCTGACCGTCCCGACGAGGCGGATGTGGCCGCGGGCGCACATCCGGGCGGCGAGCCGCAGGAGTTCGGTGCGCTGGTGCGGGTCCAGGGCGCGTTCGAGGCCGTCCGCCAGGACGGTGAGGGTCCGCATGGCCGGGGGCACCTCGCCGGGGGCGTCCAGGTCCAGCACGCCGGGGCCGGTGAGCAGGACCAGGGCGAGCGCGAGATGGCGGAGTTCGCCGTCACCGAGGCGGGCGAAGTCGGTGCGGGTGCCGTCGCCGCGGTCCAGTACGCCGCGGACGGTGCCGTCGCCGGGCTGTTCGGCCAGGACGTCCTGGACGGGGCCGGCGCATCCGGCGCGTACCGCGGCGATCAGTTGCTGGTGGCGGCGGGGGCACTCGACGCGGGTGCGCCACAGGACGTCGGCGAGGTTGTCGCAGCCGCCGAGGAGGCGTCCGGAGCCGGTGGGGACGGGGGCGCGCATCCGGTCCGGGTGCGGATCGCAGGGGAAGACCGAGCGCAGGGCGACGACCATCTGCTCGGCGGCGGCCAGGACGCGGCGCTGGCCGTCCGTCTTGCCGGCCACGCGCAGGGGCAGCAGCGCGGTGCCGAGGAGGTCGTCGGGGAGCGGGGCGCGGGTCACGGGCGCGGATCCGGCGGTGTGCCAGGCGGCCTGGACCGTGCGCCGGCCGGGGTCGCGCAGGGCGGTCTCCAGCAGGGTGACGCCGTCGGCCGTCAGCCGCTCGCCGACGATCCGCAGGGCGGGCTCGGCCTGTACGGCGAGGTCGAGCCGGACCGGGCCCTCGGGGCCGTCGGCGGTGCAGCCGATGCGGAAGCCCCGGCGGCGCTGGGCGTCGGGACGGGCGCCGTCGGGCACACAGGCGAGGGGATCGGGGAACACGTCCCGCAGTGCGGCGCCCCCGCCGAGCCGGGCCAGCGCCTCGTACGCCCGCAGCGCACTCGTCTTCCCGCACCCACTGACCCCGGCGAGCAAGGTGCACGCCCCCAACGGCACCCGGACCCCCCGATGCCCGGCAAACGCGGACAGCCGCAACTCGGTGACCTGCGGCCGCTGAGGACGCCGGACCTCCCCGGAGACAGGACTCGGCCCACCCGAGGGGGACGCGGCCGCGCGGGAAGAGCTCGAGGGCGTGTGGGCGGGTGACGGGGGACCCGGCGTGTGGGAAAGGCTTGGTGGCTCGCCGTCGGTCCGCGCGGAGCCGGCGAGGGCCGGCACGTGCGAGTCGGTCGGCTTCGGGGGCGTGGGGGGTGGGGTCATATGCGGACCGTAGGAGGGTGGGGGTGGGGGAATCGTTTCGGTGGTGGGGGGTTCCTACGATCGGGGGACCGGGCGGGTCAGGAGTCGGGAACCGCCGCTCCCTCCATCAGGCCGCTCACCTCGGTGCCGTGCGGGGTCAGCAGGAACACGTTCCGGTCGACCCGGTGCATCCCGCTCGACAGGCCGAAGACGACGCCGGTGCTGAAGTCGAGGACGCGCTTGGCGACCTCCGTCTCCGCGCCGGTGAGGTCGAGGAGGACCGGGATGCCGGCCATCAGGGTCTCGGCGACCTCACGGGCGTCGCCGAAGACGTTGACCCGCAGGACCACGAAGCGGCGGCGCGGCTCGGTCGCCGCCTCGGGAAGCGAGCGGTGGTCCACCGCGGACGGCCATGCGTCCCGGCCGCGCAGGGGTACGACCTGGGCGAGCCCTTCCCACTGTTCATCGGTGACGTCGTAGCGGTTCACCGGCTCCCCCCGAACTGACTGGTACTCAATGCCTGCACCAGCCAATTCTTACGCCAAGTCACCCGTTCGGCCCAACACCGACACGGGCCGGAGTGGTGCGGCCTGTGCCGGTGCCCCGTCAGGCGTGGCAGGTGGGGAGGGCGCCGCCGTTGTAGGTGATCATCTCGCCGAACGCCTCGGCCACGTCCACCGTCCGGCCGGAGGCGATCGCCTCGCGCTCGTCGAGTTCCGCGTAGGCGCGGTGCAGGTTGCCCACGATGCGCTCGAACTCGGTGAGGTGACCGAAGGCGCCCTTGCCCGCCTCCCTGGCCGCCACCAGGGGGGTCAGGCGCTGGGCCCGGCCCTCCGCCGCCACCCGCTGGATCCAGCGCAGGTACTCCTCCGTCTCGTCCAGCACCTCCGGCCCCCGTACCGGCCCGTGGCCGCAGACCACCGTGCGGGGCCTGAGGGCGCGCAGCCGGGCCAGGGTCGCCAGCGAGCCCGAGACCGAGCCCATGAGGACGAACGGCGAGCTGCCCGCCATCGCGACGTCCCCGGCGAACAGGACCCGTTCCTCGGGGAGCCACGCCACCACGTCGTCGTTGGTGTGCGCCGGGCCCAGATGGAGCAGGCGGATCTCGCGGTCGCCCTGGTAGAGGCTCAGCTGGTCGGTGAAGGTGAGGTCCGGCAGCCGTACCGACAGCTCCCCCCACGCCACGTCCGGCCAGACCCCCGTGAGGGCCAGGCCGTTGCGCTCCATCTCCGCCCGGGTCCGGGCGTGCGCCACCACCGTCGCGCCCGCGAACGCGCCGTTGCCGTGGGTGTGGTCGCCGTGGTGGTGGGTGTTGACCAGGACCCGGACCGGGCCGCGGCCGAGTCCTCCCACCGCCTCCCGCAGCGCCGCCGCCCGCGCGGCCGTGGCCGCCGTGTCGACGAGGAGCAGGCCCTCGGGACCGGCGACCACACCCGCGTTGCTGAGGCACCAGCCCCCGTCGGGCTGGAGGTGGGCGTAGACCCCGTCGGCGACCTCGGTCAGCTCGGTCCGCAGCCGCGTCGCGGATCCGCTCATGTCACCGCCGTCCAGTACGGGTATCCCGGCGCCGCCCAACTCGTCCCCCCGCCACCCGTCTGCGTCCAGGCCACCGCCGGCGGCTGGACCGGCAGGGGTTCCACCTCCGCCGACGCCTCCCGGCGGCCGGACATCGCCAGCAGCACCGTGAGCAGGGCGGAGAGTTCCTCCGGTGTCGGTTCGCCTCGTAGCACTCGTATCACCCGGTCCTCGGTCACTGGGGCTGGTTCCCGTGCTTGCGGGAGGGGCGGTCGGCGTGCTTGCGGCGCAGCGTGCGCAGCGCGTCGATGAGCCGGGCGCGGGTCTCCGCGGGGTCGATGACGTCGTCCACCAGGCCGCGTTCGGCCGCGTAGTACGGGTGCATCAGCTCCGAGCGGTACTCCTTCACCAGCTGCTCGCGCGTCGCCTGCGGATCGTCCGAGGCCGCGATCTCGCGCCGGAAGACGACGTTCGCCGCGCCCTCCGCGCCCATCACCGCGATCTCGTTGACCGGCCAGGCCAGGGAGACGTCGCAGCCGATGGAACGGGAGTCCATGACGATGTACGCGCCGCCGTACGCCTTGCGCATGATCAGCTGGACCCGGGGCACGGTCGCGTCGCAGTACGCGTACAGCAGCTTCGCGCCGTGCCGGATGATGCCGCCGTGCTCCTGGCCGACGCCGGGCAGGAACCCGGGCACGTCCACCAGCGTGACCAGCGGGATGTTGAAGGAGTCGCAGAACCGCACGAACCGCGCCGCCTTCTCGGAGGCCGCGATGTCCAGCGCGCCGGCCTGCACCATGGGCTGGTTGGCGACGATGCCGGTGACGTCGCCGCCCATCCGGACCAGCGCGCAGACCACGTTGCGGGCCCAGTTCTCGTGGACCTCGAAGAGGAAGCCGTCGTCGACGATCTCCTCGATGACGTCCCGGACGTCGTAGGAGGCGCGCGGGTCGGCCGGGACCATGTCCAGCAGCGCCTCTGTGCGCCGGTCGACCGGGTCGGACTCGGCGACGGACGGGGCGAGTTCGCGGTTGTTGGCGGGCAGCAGGGAGAGCAGGAAGCGGACGTTCTCCAGGCACTCCTCCTCGTCGTCGAAGACCGCGTGGGCCACGCCGGAGGCGGTGGAGTGCGGGTCGGCGCCGCCGAGCCCGTCCATGGTGATCTCCTCGCCGGTCACCGCCTGGACGACGTCGGGGCCGGTGATGAACATCTGCGAGGTGCCGCGCACCATGAACACGAAGTCCGTGAGCGCCGGCGAGTAGGCCGCGCCGCCCGCGCACGGGCCCATGATGACGCTGATCTGGGGGATGACCCCGGAGTTGCGTACATTGCGGGAGAAGATGCCGCCGTACCCGGCGAGCGCGGTGACGCCCTCCTGGATCCGGGCGCCGGCGCCGTCGCACAGGCCGATCACCGGGGCGCCGGCCGCCGTGGCCAGATCCATCAGCTTGTGGATCTTCTGGGCGTGCGCCTCGCCGAGCGCGCCGCCGAAGATCCGGAAGTCATGGGCGTACACGAAGGCGGTGCGGCCGTTGATCCGGCCCCAGCCGGTGATCACGCCGTCGGTGTGCGGTCGGCGGGCCTCCAGGCCGAAGCCGGTCGCCCGGTGCCGTCGTAGGCCCTCGGTCTCGGTGAACGTGCCCTTGTCGAAGAGCAGATCGATCCGTTCGCGTGCGGTCAGCTTCCCCTTGGCGTGCTGTGCCTGGGTCGCCCGCTCCGAGGGACCGCGGTGCACCGACTCGCGCAGTTCGTGGAGTTCGGCAGTCCGTTCCCGGAGTGGAGGTGGAAAGCGGTCCATTGACGCTCCTCACAGGTCGTCAAGAGGCTGGTTCAGCCCGTTTTCGGAACGCGTGGGCGACAGAATGCGTCGCTGAGCTGGAGAGCCGGTGGAGTGGGGCTTAAATGCCACCGCGCGTACCTGGGCGCGAAGACTGGCAGCGCCTGCTCATTCGGGCGTCGAGCCGCACTCGACGACCGGGGCGGACCATGCGGGCGGCCCGGCGGGGGCGGGGGAGTTTGGCGGAAAGGTGTGCCGTGACGCATGCGTCCACCGACATCGCGGTGCGCGCGGAGGCGAGGCGCTGGTCGCGGCGGCCGTGCGGCGCTACGGCCGGCTGGATGTGCTGGTGAACTCCCTGGGCGTGCCCCGGCGGGAGCCGCGCCAGGACGCCGAGGTGTGGCGGGAGTTCTTCGACGTGGACGTCGTCGGGACCTGGCAGATGTGTCTGGCCGCGCTGCCGCAGCTGCGGGCGGGCGGGGCCGGGCGGGCGGTCAACGTGGGGTCGCTGGCCGACGGGCGGCCGGCCGGGGCCCGGGTGCCGCGCGCCGTGAGCCAGGCGGCGGCCCCCGCGCTGCCGCAGCTGCGGGCGGGTGGTCAACGTGGGGTCGGTGGCCGACGGGCGGTCGGCCGTGGGCCGCGCGCCGTGGGCCGGGCGGCGGCCCTGACCTACCTGACGCGGCTGCCGGCGGCGGTGACCGGTCCGCAGGTCCGCGTCGACGCCGCCGTGCCGGGCCTGACGGACACGGTCCGGGCGCAGACCTGCGAGGAGGTCGCGGAGGCGGTGCACGCCCTGCTCGGGCGCCGGCCGGACGCGACGGCAGGCCCGACCGGCGCACGGCGCAACACGCCCGCGCTGACCGCACCCACGGTCGCGGGGGCGTGGTCCACCGGCGTGAACAGGGCCTAGGCGCGGCGTGTTTCCGCGAATTCCTTGGCGCGGCGCAGGGTCGCCCTGCTGTTCGTCCCCAGCGCGGCCCGCACCGCCTCGCGTGCCTTGGGGTCCGCCAGGATCACGCTGTGCCGGGACGTGGCCAGCGTCGTGCCGTCCGGCAGCGGGTCGAGGCGCCACTGCCCGGTGTGGGCCACCAGGACCGTGGGGGTGCGGATCTGCTTGTAGACGATGCTGCCGGTCTCGGGCCTGCACACCCGTACCGACTCACTGTGGTGCAGCGTGCCGTCGGGGCTCCGGGTCTCCATCGCCATCCGCTGGATGCCCGGCGTCTCCTCGGTGAGGTCCAGCGAGGCCACGTGCGGCAGCCGGTCCGGCCAGTGGCCGGCGTCGTACAGGAAGCCGTAGACGGCCTCCGGGGGCGCGGCGATACGCAGGCTGTCCTCGAAGGTGTACGGCGTCCTCGGGTTCTCCGCGGCGATCCGCACCCCGGCCAGCTCGGCCGGGCTGTTGTGGTGGAGGGCGTGCAGCACGAAGTGCTCGTCGGTGAACGCCTGGAACTCGTGGTGGAGTTCGAGCAGCGTCTCACCGCCGCCGATGTCCTTGGCCACCCAGCGCCCGCTCATCGACGTCAGCGGCGCGGCCGGGTCCTGCTGGCGGAAGTCGACGGTCAGCGCGTGCGGGTCGAGGGTCCGCTCGGAGGTCCAGCTGCGGATCTGCGCGCCCGCGAACGCCCAGATGCGGATGCGTTCGCTGCCCGCCGTGCGCGGCGAGCCCTCGACGTACTCGGTGTGGATGTTCGGCTCGAACATCAGCGGCCAGACGGTCACATCGGCGACGAGCGCGTGGACGGCCTGCGCGGGCGCCGCGATCCGGGTGGTGTGGACGGTGTTCGGCATGCCGGTTCCCTCGGTGTCGGAGACGGTCAGTGACTTACCAGGCCGCCGCAGACATTGATCGCCTGGGCCGTGATGGCCGCGGCGTCGTCACCGACCAGGTGGCCGACCATGCCGGCGACCTCCTCCGTGGTGGTGCGACGGCCCAGCGGGATCGTGGCGTCGGCGCGGTCCCGCGGGAACCCCTCGGCCGACGGGGTGCGGACATAGCCGGGGCACACCGCGTTGACGGTGACGCCGGTCGTGGCGAGCTCCAGGCCGAGGGCCTTGGTGAAGCCGACCACGGCGTGCTCGGCTGCGGAGCAGGGGGCGCCGCGGACGACGCCCTGATTCCCGGCGGTGGAGGCGATGGTGACGATCCTCCCCCAGCCCCGGTCGACGGCGCCGCCTCGGCGGAGCATCTCGCGGGTGACGCGGAAGACGCTGTTGAGGTTGGTCTCGATGATGTCGAGCCAGAGCTCGTCGGTGAGTTCGGCGGTGACTCCCCCGCCGTCCCGGCCCGAGTTGTTGACGAGGACGTCGAGCCGGCCGTGGCAGGCGACGGCGGCCTCGGCCAGTTCGGCGGCGGCCCGGGGGTCGCGGATGTCGGCGGCCATGCCGTCCGCCTTCACGCCCTTGGCGCGCAGCGCGGCGACGGTCCCGGCGACCGCGTCCGCGTCGCGCGCGCAGACGTACAGGTCGAAGTCGTCGTCGGCGAGGCGTTCGGCGACGGCCCGTCCGATGCCGCCGGTCGCGCCGGTCACCAGCGCGGTGCGGTGCGGCCGGTCGCGGCCCCGCGGGCCGCCGCCCAGGGCGCCCGCCCAGGAGCCGGGCACGGCCCTGCCCATGGTCATCGCACCACCACCGCGGCCGAGTTGAATCCGCCGTACCCCCGGGCCAGAACCAGCGCGGCCCGCAGGTCGACCGGGCGGGGGGCGCCGGTGACCAGGTCGAGGTGCCAGACGTCCTTGGGCCGGTCCACGTGCACCGCCGGCGGCAGCACCCCCTCGCGCAGCGCCAGCAGCGCCGCCACCAGGTCGAGCGCGGAGCCGCCGGCGCCGATCCGTCCGGTCATCGTCTTCGGCACGGCGACCGGGACGCCGTACGGCCCGAAGAGCTCTTCGATCACCTCGGCCTCGGCCGCGTCCAGCGCGGGCACCCCGGAGGCGTCGGCGAAGACGGCGTCGATGTCGTCCGGGGTCAGTCCGGCGTCGGCGAGCGCGAGCCGGGCGGCGAGGCCGAGGTTGCCGGGCCCGGTCGGCGGATCGAAGGCGGCGGCGTACCCGGCGACCTCGCCGAGCACCTGCGCGCCCCGCCGCTCGGCGGCCTGCCGTTCCTCCAGTACGACGTAGGCGGCGCCCTCACCGGGGACGTAACCGGAGGCCTCGGGGTGGAAGGGCAGGTAGGCGCGGGCCGGGTGGGTGTGCGGGCTGACCTGTCCGGTGGCGAGGTGGCCCGCCCAGCCCAGCGGGCACAGTCCCGCGTCGGAGCCGCCGGCCAGCAGCACCCGGGTGCCGTCGCCGAGCCGCCGCCGGGCCTGGCCCACCGCGTCCAGTCCCCCGCACTGTTCGGTGACGAGGGTGCCGCTCGCGCCGCGCATCCCGTGCCGGATGGAGACCTGGCCGGTGCAGGCGGCGTAGAACCAGGCGAAGGACTGGTAGGCGCTGACGCTGTCGCTGCCGGTGCGCCACAGGGCGCCCATCTCGTGCTGCCCGAACTCGTAGCCGCCGGCCGAGCTGGCGGTGAACACGCCGGCGCCGTACTCCTCCAGCGCGGCGGGGTCGACGCCGGCGTCGTCCAGGGCCTCGGCGGCGGCGGCGAGCGCGAGCCGGGTGAAGCGGGCGGTCTGCGGCAACAGCCTGCTGGGCACGTGCTGTTCGGCCACGAAGGAGGTGACCTCACCGGCGACCGGGACGCGGTTGACGGGGGCGTCGCGGGCCGGGCGCAGGGCGCTGACCCCGCGCAGGGTCGCCTGCCACCAGGCGCTGGTGCCGACGCCGTTGGGGGCGACGACGCCGAGTCCGGTGACGGCCGCGCGCACCCGGGCGGGCGGGGCCGGGACGGGTTCGGGGGTCATTCGGGCTTCCTCAGGACGAGGGCGCTCTGCAGGCCGCCGAAGCCGCTGCCCACGCTGAGGACCGTCTTGAGGGGCTGAGCCCGCGCGGTCAAGGGTACGTAGTCGAGATCGCATTCCGGGTCCGGGGTGTGAAGGTTCGCGGTCGGCGGGATCGCGCCGTGCTCCAGGGCCAGGGCGCAGGCGGCCGCCTCCAGGGAGCCGATGGCGCCCAGCGAGTGGCCGATCATCGACTTGATGGAGCTGACCGGTACGTCGTAGGCGTGCGGGCCGAGGCCGATCTTCAGCGCGTTGGTCTCGTGGACGTCGTTCTGCCGGGTCCCGGAGCCATGGGCGTTGACGTAGTCGACGGCGTCGGCGGGCAGCCGGGCCTCGTCCAGGGCGGCGGCGACGGCGGCGGCCAGCTCGGTGCCGTCCGGGCGCAGTCCGGTCATGTGGTAGGCGTTGCCGCGGGTGGCGAACCCGGCGACCTCGGCGTAGACGTGCGCGCCGCGGCGGCGGGCGTGTTCCTTCTCCTCCAGGACGAGGACGGCGCCGCCCTCGCCGAGCACGAACCCGTCGCGGTTCAGGTCGAAGGGCCGGGACGCCTCGGCGGGATCGTCGCCCTCGTACGGCGTGGTGGCCTTGATGGCGTCGAAGGAGGCCGCGGTGATGGCGCACACGGGCGCCTCGGCCGCCCCGGCGAGCATCACGTCGGCCGATCCCTCCGCGATGATCCCGGCGGCGTGGCCGAGGGCGTCGAGCCCCGAGGTGCAGCCGGTGGAGACCATCGCGACCGGACCCTGCGCGGCGACGGTCCAGGCGACCTCGCGGGCGAGCGCGCTCGGCACCGTGTAGTCGTACAGCTGCGGTACGGCATAGCGGGTGTCGGTGCGCCAGTTGCGGCCCTCGTCGCTGAGCAGCGGGTAGGCCGCGTCCAGGCTGGTGGCCGCGCCGACCGCGCAGCCGATGCTGACGCCGGTGCGCAGCGGGTCCAGACCGCCGAGCGCGAGACCGCTGTCGGCGACCGCCTCCCAGGCGCTGACCACGGCGAACTGCGCCGAGCGGTCCATGCGGTGGATCTCCCGGACCCCGAGTCCGGCGGCCGCGGGGTCGAAGTCGACCTCGGCGGCGACCCGGGAGCGGTAGCCGGAGGCGTCGAAGAAGGTGATGTGCCGGGTCGCGGCCCGGCCGCCGGTGAGCAGCGCCCAGTAGTCCTTGGTGCCGATGCCACCGGGGGCGACCACACCCAGCCCCGTGATCACTGCGCGTCGGGTCATGCGGCGATGGTCGAGGCGCACGCTCAAGGGGTGGTGGAGGGGTGCCCGACCTGGCCGACGGGCGTACGTCGGCACACCCTCCCCTGGTGCACCGCTTCTTGACCACCCCTCTAGGCGACCTGCCGACACTGCAACCGCCGTGGGCACCCCCCGAGAGAGAGGTAGAGGCTCGGTGACTGCAGCTCCTCACCCCAGCATCCATCCACCGGCGGCCTCGGACGCTTCCTCGCGGACCGAGCGACTGTCCCGTGTGGTCATCCGGTTCGCGGGCGACTCCGGAGACGGCATGCAGCTGACGGGTGACCGATTCACGTCGGAGACCGCCTCGTTCGGCAACGACCTGTCGACCCTGCCGAACTTCCCCGCCGAGATCCGTGCCCCCGCCGGCACCCTGGGCGGCGTCTCCTCCTTCCAGCTGCACTTCGCGGACCACGACATCCTCACGCCCGGCGACGCCGTGGACGTGCTGGTGGCCATGAACCCGGCGGCCCTGAAGACCAACCTGGGCGACCTGCGCCCCGGCGGCGAACTCCTCGTCAACAGCGACGAGTTCGACTCCCGGGCGCTGGCCAGGGCCGGGTACGACACCTCCCCGCTGGACGACGACTCGCTCCAGGGCTACCGCCTGCACCCGGTGCCGCTGACCAGCCTCACCGTCGAGGCGCTGAAGCAGTTCGGGCTGACCCGCAAGGAGGCCCAGCGCGCCAAGAACATGTTCGCGCTCGGTCTGCTGTCCTGGATGTACCACCGGCCCACCGAGGGCACCGAACGGTTCCTGCGGACGAAGTTCGCCAAGAAGCCGGAGATCGCGGCCGCCAACGTGGCCGCGTTCAAGGCCGGCTGGAACTTCGGCGAGACGACGGAGGACTTCGCGGTCTCCTACGAGATCGCCCCGGCGGCGAACACCTTCCCGTCCGGCACCTACCGCAACATCTCCGGCAACCTCGCCCTGTCCTACGGTCTGCTCACCGCGGCCCGGCAGGCGGACCTGCCGCTCTTCCTGGGCTCGTACCCCATCACCCCGGCCTCGGACATCCTGCACGAGCTGAGCCGGCACAAGAACTTCGGGGTGCGGACCTTCCAGGCGGAGGACGAGATCGCGGCGGCGGGCGCGGCGCTCGGCGCGGCGTTCGGCGGTTCGCTGGCGGTGACCTCCAACTCGGGTCCCGGGATGGCGCTCAAGAGCGAGACGATCGGTCTGGCCGTCGCCCTGGAACTGCCCATGGTCATCGTCGACATCCAGCGCGGCGGCCCCTCGACGGGCCTGCCGACCAAGACCGAGCAGGCCGACCTGCTCCAGACGATGTACGGGCGCAACGGCGAGGCACCGGTGCCGATCGTGGCGCCGCAGACACCCGCCGACTGTTTCGACGCGGCGCTGGAAGCGGTCCGCATCGCCGTGACCTACCGCACCCCGGTCTATCTGCTCAGCGACGGCTACCTGGCCAACGGCGCCGAACCGTGGCGGATCCCCGAGCTGCACGAACTGCCGGACCTGCGGGTGAACTTCGCCGACGGGCCCAACCACACGCTGGAGGACGGCACCGAGGTCTTCTGGCCGTACAAGCGCGACCCGCTGACCCTGGCCCGCCCCTGGGCGATCCCGGGCACCCCGGGTCTGGAGCACCGCGTCGGCGGCATCGAGAAGCAGGACGGCACGGGCAACATCTCCTACGACCCGGCCAACCACGACTTCATGGTGCGCACCCGGCAGCGGAAGATCGACGGCATCTGGGTGCCCGACCTGGAGGTCGACGACCCGCACGGCGCCGACACCCTGGTGCTGGGCTGGGGTTCGACCTACGGCCCGGTCACCGCGGCCGTGCGCCGGCTGCGCACCGCCGGGGAGCGGATCGCGCAGGCGCATCTGCGCCATCTCAGCCCCTTCCCGCGCAACCTCGGCGAGGTCCTCGGGCGCTACCGGCGGGTCGTGGTCCCCGAGATGAACCTCGGCCAGCTCGCGGCCCTGCTGCGTGCCCGGTACCTGGTCGACGTACGCAGCCACACCCAGGTGAGCGGCATGCCCTTCAAGGCGGAGCGGCTCGCCTCGGTCCTGAAGGAGGAGATCCATGCCGGCTGACCTGCTCGCCCGTGACTTCAAGTCCGACCAGGAGGTGCGCTGGTGCCCCGGGTGCGGTGACTACGCGATCCTCGCGGCCGTGCAGGGCTTCATGCCCGAGCTGGGGGTGGCACGGGAGAACATCGTGTTCATCTCCGGGATCGGCTGCTCCTCGCGCTTCCCGTACTACATGAACACCTACGGCATGCACTCCATCCACGGCCGGGCCCCGGCGATCGCCACCGGCCTGTCCGTGACCCGGCCCGACCTGAGCGTGTGGGTGGTGACCGGCGACGGCGACGCGCTGTCCATCGGCGGCAACCATCTGATCCACGCCCTGCGCCGCAACGTGAACCTCAAGATCCTGCTGTTCAACAACCGGATCTACGGCCTGACCAAGGGCCAGTACAGCCCGACCAGCGAGCTGGGGAAGATCACCAAGTCGACGCCGATGGGCTCGCTCGACGCGCCCTTCAACCCGGTGTCGCTGGCGCTCGGCGCCGAGGCCACCTTCGTGGCCCGGACCGTCGACTCCGACCGCAAGCACCTCACCGAGGTGCTGCGCGCGGCCCACCAGCACCCGGGCACCGCGCTGGTGGAGATCTACCAGAACTGCAACATCTTCAACGACGGCGCCTTCGAGGTCCTCAAGGACAAGCAGCAGGCGCAGGAGTCGGTGATCCGGCTGGAGCACGGCCGGCCCGTCCGCTTCGGTACGGACGGCGCCAGGGGTGTCGTGCGCGACCCGGCCACCGGCGATCTGGAGGTGGTCGACGTGACCGACGAGAACGAGGACCGCGTCCTCGTCCACGACGCCCACGCGGCCTCTCCCACCACCGCCTTCGCGCTGTCCCGGCTCGCGGATCCGCAGACCCTGCACCACACGCCGATCGGTGTCTTCCGGGACGTCGAACGGCCGGTCTACGACCGGCAGTTGGCCGACCAGCTGGAGGCCGCGGTCGAACAGCACGGCAAGGGCGACCTCGCGGCCGTCCTGGCAGGCAGCGACACATGGAGCCGCTGATCCGTTCCCGCCCCGCCCGTATGTAAGGAGACCCAGTGAGCTTCGCAGCTGCCGCCAACTCCGAGTGGCTGACCACAACAGTGATCGGCGGCGTCGCGCTGACCCTGCTGGTGGGTGTGGCCTTCGCGGTCTGCGCCCGGCGCGTCGGCCAGCCGGCCGTGGTCGGTGAGATCGCCGCGGGCATCTGCCTGGGCCCCAGTCTGCTCGGTCTGCTGCCCGGCGATCTCCCGAACCAGTTCTTTCCTCCCGAGGCACGCGCCCATCTGGGCACCGCCGCCCAGATCGGCCTGATCCTCTTCATGTTCGTCGTCGGCTGGGAGTTCGACGGCACCAGCTTCAGCGGCCGCCGCAAGTCCACCGGCATCATCTGGCTGAGCTCGATCGCCTGCCCGCTCGCCCTCGGCATGGGCCTCGCCGCGCTGATCTACGGCACCTACGGCACGGTGAACGGCAAAGAGGTGGGGATGTTCGAGTTCAGCCTCTACCTCGGCGTGGCCATGTCGATCACGGCCTTCCCGGTGCTGGCCCGCATCGTCGCCGACCAGGGCCTGCAGTTCAGCCGGGCCGGGGCGCTCTCGCTGGCGCTGGCGGCGGCCGACGACGTCCTGGCGTGGTGCATGCTCGCCCTGGTCGTGGCGCTGGTGACGGCCACCGGCACGGGCGCGTTCCTCACGATGCTGCTGTGGTCGCTGGTGTACGTCGCCGGCATGCTGTGGATCGTCAGGCCGCTGCTGCGCAAGGCCACCGCCAGGATGCCCGACTCGGCGATGCAGTACGTCATGGTGATCGCCGCCTGCGGCGCCTTCGGCTCCGCCTGGCTCACCTCGGAGATCGGCATCCACGCCATCTTCGGCGCGTTCTTCTTCGGCCTGGTCATGCCCCGGGACCGCAGGCTGCTGCAGTCGGCCTTCGGCCCGACCGAGAAGGCCAGCAAGCTGCTGCTGCCCCTGTTCTTCGTGGTGACCGGCCTGTCCGTCGACCTCACGACGATCACCGGCGGCGGCCTGATGGTGATGCTCGCCGTGATCGCGGTGGCCTGTGTCGGCAAGCTCGGCGGCGTGGCGATCCCGGCCAAGCTGACCGGGATGAACTGGCGCGACGCCACCGTGCTCGGGCTGCTGATGAACACCCGTGGCCTGACCGAGCTGGTGATCCTCAACGTCGGTCTCCAACTGGGTCTGCTCTCCGTCGAGTTGTTCAGCGCCATGGTGATCATGGCCCTGGTCACCACCGCGATGGCCGCGCCGCTGCTGACCCGGCTGCTGGCCAGGCCCCACGAGCGCGCCCATGAGGAGCTGCTGAGGTCCCGTCCCGCGGTTTCCGCGCTCTCCTCCCCAAAGTGACTGAAAGGCAGGCACGCACCATGGACTTCGCCTGGAGCGAGGAACAGAGGCAGGCGTACGACCGCACCCTGGCCGCCGTGCGCGAGGCGTTCCCCGCCAGTGACGGCACGGCCGAGTACTACGACCGCGGTGACTGGACGCAGCTCGGCAAGCTGGGCCTGCTGGGGCTCTCCGTGCCCGCCGAGTACGGCGGTGGCGGGCTCGGCGCCCTGGACACCGCACGTCAGGTGGAGGCCCTCGGCCGCGGCTGCGACCGCACCGGGCTGGTCTTCGGCGCCTCGGCGCACCTGTTCGCCTGCGCCATGCCGATCGTCGACTTCGGCAGCCCGGCCCTCAAGTCCCGGATCCTGCCCGGGATGTGCTCGGGCGAGCTGATCGCCGGCAACGCCATGACGGAGGACGAGGCGGGTTCCGACGTCTCCCGTCTCGCCACGGTCGGCGAGCGCACCGAGGGCGGCTGGATCCTCAACGGCGAGAAGAGCTTCGTCACCAACGGTCCGGCCGCGGACGTCTTCACGACGTACGCCACGACCGACCCCAAGGCGGGCTATCTCGGCGTCACCGGGTTCGTGGTGGAGCGCGGCGCCCCCGGTCTGACGATCGGGGAGCCCTTCGAGAAGATGGGCATGGCCCATGTCCCGGCCGGGCGGCTGAAGTTCGAGAACTGCTTCGTGCCCGACGAGCAGGTCCTCGGTGAGGAGGGCCAGGGCGGCTTCATCTTCCAGCACTCGATGGGCTGGGAGCGGTGCTGTCTGTTCGCCGGCTTCCTCGGCCTCGCGGACCATCTGCTGGACCGGGCCGTCGAGCACGCCCGCACCCGCAGGCAGTCGGGGCGCCGGATCTCCCAGTTCCAGGCCGTGTCGCACCGGATCGCGGACATGAAGCTGCGCACCGAGAGCGCCCGGCTGCTGCTGTACCGCGCCGCCTGGGAGATGGACCGCGGCGGCCCGGCCACCCTGTGGATCGCCCTGTCCAAGCTGGCGGTCTCCGAGGGCGTGGTCGCCACGGCCCTGGACGCCATCCGGCTCTTCGGCGGTCGCGGCTACCAGCGCGCCGAGGGCATCGAGGCCGCCCTGCGGGACGCGGTGCCCTCCGTCATCTTCTCCGGCACATCGGACATCCAGCGCGACATCATCTCCAGGGAGCTGGGACTATGAGCACCAACGTCAGCCTGCACCGCCTGCTGTACGACTCCGCCCGGCGCAATCCGTACGCCGTGGCGGTGCACGGGGCGGACGGCCCCGTCGACTACCGGACGCTGGACCGTCGCGCGGACCGGTATGCCGCGGCCCTGCTGGAGAGCGGGGTGGGCGTCGGCGACCGGGTGATCATCTGGAGCCACAAGAGCGTCGACGCGATCGCCGTGATGCAGGCCGCGCTGCGCATCGGCGCCCTGTACGTGCCGGTCACCGGCTCCAACCCGCCCGCCCGGGTGGCCCGGATCGCGGCCGGCTGCGAGCCGAAGCTGGTCGTGGCCGACGCGGGCGGGGTGGAGCGGGCCCGGGCCGCGGAGTTCGACGCGGCACCGCTGGCCGGCTTCGAGGAGCTGTTCGGCCGGGCCGAGGACGGGGTGCGCCCCGCGCAGTACCGCAACGAGCCGGACGACCCGGCGTACATCCTCTACACCTCGGGCTCCACCGGTGAGCCCAAGGGCGTGATGATCAGCCACCGCAACGCGCTGGCCTTCGTGGACTGGGCGGTGGAGGAACTCCAGCTCACCGTCTCCGACCGGCTGTCCAACCACGCCCCGTTCAACTTCGACCTCTCGGTCTTCGACCTGTACGGCGCCTTCGCCTCCGGCGCCTCGGTGCACCTGGTCCCCGAGGAGCTGGCCTACGCCCCGCTGCAGCTGGCGGAGTTCATGCGGCAGCGGCTGATCACCGTCTGGTACTCGGTGCCGTCCGCGATCAGCCTGATGATGCGGGAGGGCGGTCTGCTGGACGGGCCTCCCCCGTCGTCGCTGCGGGTCTGCCTGTTCGCCGGCGAGCCGTTCGCCATCCACCACGTCCAGGAGCTGCGCAAGGCCTGGCCCGGGGTGCGCCTGCTGAACTGGTACGGGCCGACCGAGACCAACGTCTGCACCTCCTACGAGGTCACCGAGGCCGACCTGAAGCGGGACACCCCGCTGCCGATCGGCACGGCCTGCTCCGGTGACACCGTCACCCTGGACGGCCCCGAGGGCGGTGAGGGCGAGGTCGTGGTGACCGGCCCGACGGTGATGCTCGGCTACTGGGGGCGCGGCCCCCACGAGGGCGCCTACCGCACCGGTGACATCGCCCGGCTCGGGGCGGACGGGAACCTGGAGTACGTCGGACGCCGCGACCACATGGTGAAGGTGCGCGGCAACCGGATCGAGCTGGGCGAGATCGAGGCGGCCATCGGCACCCTCGAGTCCGTCGCCGAGGTGACGGTCCTGGTGATCGGCACCGGCCTCACGTCCCAACTGCACGCGGTCGTCGTCCCCTCGCCGGGACAGCGGCCCTCCCTGCTCGCCATCAAACGCCGCTGCGCGGAAAGGTTGCCCACCTATATGAACATCGACCGTTTGCACATCGCCGAGGATCTGCCGAGGACACCCAACGGCAAGCTGCACCGGGCCGCGCTCGTCACGGCCGTAGAGGCGGGTGAGCTGTGATGCAGACCGCCATGCCCACGATGGCCTCGTCCGTCGACATCCAGCTGTTCCGTACCGTCATGGCGTCGCTGGCCAGCGGCGTCTCCATCGTGACCACCCTGGACAAGGAGGACGAGCCGCGCGGTCTGACCTGCTCCGCGGTGTGCAGCGTCTCCGTGGACCCGCCGCTGCTGCTGGCGAGCGTCAGCAACCGCAGCGGCACGCTCCGGGCGGTGCTGGACCGGGCCCAGTTCTCGGTCAACATCCTGGGCTCGCAGGGCCAGATGGCCTCGCAGCTGTTCGCCTCCGGCGCGACGGACAAGTTCGAGCGCGTCCGCTGGACCCCGGGGCCTGCCACCGGCACTCCCCTGCTGGCGGTCACGGTGGGCCACGCGGAGTGCGAACTGCACGACGCGGTGGAGGCCGGCGACCACACCCTCCTGATAGGCCGGGTGGTGGGCGGCGGCACGGCGGAGGACCGCTTCCCGCTGACCTACTGGCGCGGTGCCTACGCCCGTCTCCTGCCCAACGCGGGGTAACCCCGCCCCGCCCGGTCTCCCCCCGAAGCCCGCCACCGACCTCGGTGGCGGGCTTCGGAGTTCACGCCCCGGCAGCTGGAGCCGGGCTCCCCCGAACGCCGGCACGCCGCCCCCTGGTGAGGGGGCGGCGTGGTGGGTCGGGACCGGGTGGGTCAGCGGGATGTCGCCGAGGTCACCGAGGTCACGTTGTCGCGGGTCAGCAGGCGGCGGAAGTCCGCGGGGGCCGAGGTCTTGACCCACCACAGCATCTTCAGGCGCTTGGGGATGGTGAAGTGGTAGACCTTGGCCTCGGGGTCGCCGAAGGCGTACAGCGGGGGGACGAACTTCTCCCGGCGCAGTTCGGCGAAGATGCCGTCCGCCGCCGACGCGGCCGGCAGTTCACCGGCGCCCACCCGCTCGATCGTCCGCAGCGAGCGGTCGATGATGCCGCGCAGCCCTTCGGGTACGTGGAACCAGATGCCGCCCAGCTCGAAGCGCTGCACCGGCGTCCAGTCCCGGCCGTGGCTCGCCTCGACGTCGAGACGGGCCCGCTTGAGCGAGAGGTCGGCGAGGATCTGCCACAGCAGCCAGACCCGGGAGTAGGCGTTCCAGAGCCGGAAGTCCTGGCTCGCGATGCGGGCGCCGGACAGCCACCGGTCGTTGAAGGCGGCGAGCTCGTCCTGGAAGGCGGCGATGCGGGCGAAGGGTGCGGGTGAGAAGTCGTCGCGGCGCACCGCCGGGATCAGCGCGGTGGCGAGGGCGTGCACCATCTCCGCGGCCATGGTGACGTCACGGGAGAGGAACATGTCGTTGCGTGCCGCGGTCCGCTCCAGCGCGAACCAGCGCTCGCCCTGGGTGCGGGCGGCGGTGCGCTGCCACAGCGGGGCGTTCGTCCAGGGCCGTACGGCCTGCGCGGAGGCGAACTGCCGGGTCAGGTCGGGGTACTGCTCGACCACGACCCGGAAGGCCTTCTCCGGGTCCTCCGGAAGGTGCTCCCAGCGGCCCGGGTCGAGGCTGAGCGTCACGCCGGTGGCGGGGTTGCCGCCGTCGCGGTGGTTGTCGAAGCGGACGAGCTGGATCCAGCCGCCGTCGAAGATGTGGTGCACCGTGCCCTGGGACCAGGCGGTGGCCCGCGGGTAGTCCGAGGTGTCGCGGATCTCCTCGAAGCGGGCGACGCCCGTCATGTGGGTGGCGATGACCCGGGAGCGCAGGGCGAGCCGCGGTTCGGCGTCGTCGCCGCCGTTGCGGGCCACCAGGGGGGAGTCGGGGCCGCTGACGTCCACGAGGTAGCGGGCGCGCCACACATGGCCGTCGCTGGTCTCCACCCGGGCGCCGTCGGGGTCGGTCCACGCGTCGGTCGCGTGCACGCCGTGCGGCAGGACGGCCGCGCCGTAGCGGTGGGCCAGGCGCACCGTGTACATGTCGACACTGCGGCGCTCCAGATGCCACTCCGCGTGCTCACCGGGAACGTTGAACTGCACGGCCTCGTCGGGGCGTTGCTCCTCCCCGCGGCGGTGGTAGAGGAAGCCGAGGCTCTTCTTGATGCCGCTGTCCCGGCGGATGTCCTCGGGCAGGTCCGGGAAGAGGCCGAAGGCCGCGATCTCCGGGATGCCGAAGCGCTTGGCCAGCAGCAGGAAGACCTCGGCCGTGTACGGGACCGTGGTCTCCCCGGAGGCCTCGGTGCGGTCGTGTGCGGCCGGTACGAGCAGGACCCGCACCCCCTGCTTCGACAGCACGGCGCCGAGCAGGCCGCCCGCGAGCGTGCCGCCGAGGATGGCCACGTCGTACTTCTCCGCGGGATCGGGGGCCCGGGCGCTGCCCGGCTCGGGCAGTGCGGACGCCTGGGATTTCGTCACGCTCTCCTCCTGATGTCTGGCATGTCGTTCGTGTACGGCGCGGGTTCGCCGTCACAGCCCTGTGGCCGACGGGACAGGACGTCCCGCCGGCCGCGAGCGGGCCCCCTTCGCCCGCTCAGAAGATTCGCTTGCCCTTCACGAAGTGCTTGATCGCCTCGACCGCGGTGCCCACCATGTACGGCCGCATGTCCTCGGGCGCCTTGGTGCGGGACCAGAGCAGCATGTTGCGCAGCCGCTTCGGACTCGGGTCGATGAACCTGACGTCACGGTCCGCGATCTGCAGGGACGGCGGGATCCAGTCGGCCTGGCGCAGCTTGGCGAACAGCTTCTCCGCGGCGTCCTGGGAGTCCATCTCCCCGGCGTCGACGGCCTCGCAGTAGTCGGCCATCTCGTCGAAGATCTTCCGGTACTCGGGCTTGTCCGGCCACCACAGTCCGGGGCTCGGCACGTCCTCCATCGCCTTCCAGATCTCCGGGTCGTTCTGCCGCCGGGCCTTGAGGTCCTCGTGGATGACGCGGAAGGCGCCGGGCAGCGAGCCGTAGCTCCAGATCCGGAAGACCGCGTTCCAGAGGTCGTAGTCCTGGAAGCTGATGAACGCGGAGTTGACCAGGCGGTCGTTGAAGTGGAGCAGGTTCTGCTCCAGCTTCTCGACGTACTCGAACTGCGCCGGGTCGAAGTCGTCCCGCTTCAGCGCCCGGATCAGCCGCCAGGCGAGCACGTTGAGGATCTCGGAGGTGTTGGACAGACCCCGCGAGAACAGCGGGTCGACGAAGCCGGCCGCGTGCGGCAGCAGGACCCAGCGCTCGCCGACGACCTGCTTGGACGAGTACTGCAGTCGGCCGGTGCTCACCCACGGGCGGACGCTGCGGGCGTTGGCCAGCTGCCGCTTGACCAGCGGGAACCGGTCGACGTGGTGCCAGAACTCCTCCTCGGCCGTCATGTCGCTGGGCTTGGGGTAGCGACGCGGGTCGAGCTGGAGGCCGACACTGCACAGCGGGTTGGTGCTCTTGGGGTGGTTGTCGAACGGGATGATCCAGAACCAGCCGCGGTCGAACATGTGGTGCATGGTGCCCTCGTGCCAGGGCCGCGGGGGCACGTCGTTCGGGCCCATGCGCGTGTGGTCGTCGACACGGTCGACGTTGATCATGTGGGTGAAGATCGAGCGGGCGTGGTGCTTGAGCTTGGACGGCTCGTCACGCAGGCCCAGCTGTTCGGCGAGCGGGGAGCGGAATCCACTGCCGTCGACGACGAAGCGGGCCCGGTGAGTCGTACCGTCCTCACCGATGACCGTGACGCCGTCGTCGTCGAAGTCCACCTTGTCGACACGGTAGTTCTGCAGTGCCTCGCAGCCGTACTTCAGGGCCACGTGGAACAGGTACTGGTCGATGTCCTGGCGGAAGTAGTGGCTGGCCAGGTGGAGGACCTTCGGCAGCCGGAACTGGTTGATCTCCCGCGGGTCGGGCTCCTGCCCGTCGCGGTGGATCATGAAGCCGAAGTGCCGCTTCAGACCGGAGGACGTGCTGATGTACTTGTTGCACTCCTCCAGGCTGCCGAGGTGACCGATCTCCGGCACGCCGTAGCGGTGGGCGAGCATCCGCAGGTGGACCAGCGTGTAGCCGACGGTCGACTCACCGATGGCGAACCGCGGATGGGAGCCGGCGTCCATGAGTAACACCTTGTTCCCGGCCTTGGCCAGGATCGCGCCTAAGACGGAGCCGGCCAGGCCGGTGCCGAGGATGACGACGTCGTAGGTGTCGTTCGACTGCTGCTTCATCTCACTCCTCGTCTCGGTGGCCATCAGCTCGCGCTCGCGTTCCGCTGCTTGATGATCTTGCCGATCACCGGCCAGTACGCGGCCATGTGCTTGAGCTCCTCGGTGACCTTGAACTCCTCCTTGTCGAACCGCTTGCGCAGGAAGAGGGTGAGTCCGTCATAGACCAGCTCGCCGATCTCGTCCGGCGCGTCCTTCTTCGCCCACTGCAGCGTCTGGAGGACCTTGAGCGTCGTGGCGTCCGTCCAGTGGTTGTCGGGGTCGGCGAGACCGAAGGCGGGGGGAACGAAGTCGGCCGCGCGCAGCTGCGCGAGGATCTCCTCCGAGGCGTCCCGCGGATCGACGTCCCCCTTCTGGACCTCCTGCACCAGGCTGCTGACGTTCTTCAGCAGCTGGCGGACCGGGGCGTAGTCGGGGATGGCGCCGTCGGGGGCCTGGCGCTCCAGCCGTTCGAGGCCGGCCGGGTCCCGGCGGTCCAGGTAGGTGGCGTAGGCCCGGTTGATCTCGAAGGTGGCGAGGATCTGACCCAGCGACCACACCCGGAACCATGCGTTCCACAGGAACCAGCTGCCGAACGAGGTGTACGCGTTGGCCACCAGGTCGTCGTTGAAGTCGAGCAGGCCCTGCTCCAGCTCCTGGACGTACTCGAACCGCTCGACGGAGAAGTCGTCCTCCTTGATGGCGTCCAGCAGCCGCCAGCCCAGCGCGTGGATGATCTCCATGGTGTTGGACAGGCCGCGCGAGAAGAGCGCGTCGACGAAACCGGCCGCGTGCGAGGTCAGGCACCAGCGGTAGCCGACGGTCTGCTTGGAGGAGTACTGCAGCCGCCCGGTGCGCACCCAGTCCCGGGTCGCGACCGCGCCCTCGAACTGCGGCGCGATGTCGGGGAACTTGGCGATGAAGGCGCGGAACTCCTCCTCGGGGGAGAGGCCTTCGGGCACCGGGTGGATCCGCGGGTCCAGGTTGATGCCGACACTGCACAACGGGCTGGTGGACAGCGGGTGGTTGTCGAAGGGGATGACCCACATCCAGCCGCCCTCGAAGAGGTGGTGGAGGGTGCCCTCGCTCCACGGGCTGGGGTTGTGGTGGCTGCCCTTGGGGACGGTGTCCTCGTAGGGCTTCACGCCGATCATGTGGGTGAACAGCGAACGGGACTGGTGGCGCAGCCGGCTGGGCTCCTCGCGCACGCCGAACTTCTGCGCCAGCGGGGAGCGGTGGCCGCTCGCGTCCACCACGAACTTCACCCGCACCGGGTCGCCCTTGTCGGGGATGACCGTGACGCCGTCGTCGTCGATGTCGACGTCGACGATCTTCGTCTGCTGGCGTATGTCGGCGCCGTACTTGATGGCGACGTTCACCATCCAGGCGTCGGTGTCCTGGCGGAAGAAGTGGTTCTCGGTGTGCGTGATCTTCGGGATCGGGAACATGCTGGTTTCCAGCGGGTTCTGCCGCGCACCCTCGCGGTGGTAGAGGAAACCGAAGTTCCGCTTCACCCCGCAGTTGGTGGAGATCTTCGACTGCACGGCCTCGAAGGTCGTCAGCCACTTGATCTCGGGCACGTTGTACCGCTCACTGACCAGCCGCATCATCATCGACGTGTACGGGATGGTCGACTCACCGATGGCGAAACGGGGGTGCGTGCCGGCGTCGAGGACGAGCACCTTCGCACCGTTGCGGGCAAGGCACGCGGCCAGCGTCGTACCAGCAAGGCCGGACCCGAGAATGGCCACGTCGTACTGTGGCGCCGCCATCGGTTTCGGCGTGGTGGCAGGGGGCATCAGATTTCTCCTCAGTGGTCCCGGCATCCATTTCGGCACACCGTAGGAACGCCCGCTTGAGGCAGACTCGGCCACCACTCAGGGCCACCGCGCTCGGCCCGGCCGCTGTCGCGGCGTGCCGCCGCCGTTGTGGGGCGGCGGCACGCCGGGCGGACCGGGCGGCCGGGTCAGGCCTGGATCCAGCGGAGATAGGTGTTGGACAGCTCGCCCACGGCCCGGGTGCGGGAGCCCGCCCAGGCGCAGTAGCCGTCCGGGCGGACCAGGATGACCTCGGGCTTGCGCCACTGACCGGAGCCCGCCACGACCCGGCCGGTGAGCCGGACGAGGTTGCCGTCCGTCTCCGGCACCGACGGCAGCAGCGGGGCGCCGGTGCCGGAGTCGATCAGGACGAAGCCGCCCTGGCGCATCGCCTCGTGGAGCCGCTGCGGGGTGCCGCCGCGCCCGGCGATCTTGAGGTCGGGGACCCGGGTGCCGACGAGCGGCGAGGCGCCGGCGGCCGCGCCCATCGACGGGTAGCTCGTGTAGATGCCCGACAGATGCCCGACCGCGGTCTGGTGGGTGAAGGGGACCCGGCTGGCCACGGTCATCACGGTCTTGCGCGCGATCCGCGCGGGCAGCCGGTCGGACGTCATCATGCGGGTGGCGATGTCCGTCACCTTGATCACGCCCTGGGAGACCCGGCGCCGCTCCTCCGCGAAGGTGTCGATGAGGTCGTCGGCGGACCGCCCCTGGACCACGGCGCTCAGCTTCCAGCCGAGGTTCATGGCGTCCTGGATGCCGAGGTTGAGCCCCTGGCCGCCGAGCGGGGAGTGGACGTGCGCGGCGTCGCCGGCGATGACCATGCGGCCCTTGCGGTAGAACGACGCCTGGCGCTCCTGGATGTGGAAGCGCGAGGTCCACAGCGGCTCGCTGGGCCGCATGTCCCGGCCGAACAGCTTGCGCAGGGTCTGGTCGACCTCCGCGAGCGTGACGGGGTTGTCCGACCAGGGCTTGTCCCGGTCGATGACGCCCATGCGGTACCAGCCGTTGCCGAAGTCGGTCGCCACCACGAGTCCGGCCCGGCCGACCCGGATCAGCAGCTGGTCGTCGAGCGGGGTGCCCAGCTTCACATCGGCGACGATGATCGTGTACGGGTAGGTCGCGCCGGTGAACTCGGCGCCCATCGCCTCCCGCACCCGGCTGCGCGAGCCGTCGCAGCCGACCAGCCAGGAGGCGGTCTCCTCCCACTCCCGGCCGTCCTGCTCCAGGGTGCAGGAGACGACACGGCCCTCCTGCCGGCAGTCGGCAAGGGTGACCCCGCGGTCCACGACCACCCCGAGACCGGTGGCGCGCTTCTCCAGGATCTCCTCGGTCTCGCCCTGCGGGATGATGGTCAGCTGCCCGTAGTCGGTGGCGAGCCGGTTCATGTCGAAGAGCGAGTCGCCGAGCGACACCCGCACCCGCGGCACCGGGTTGGCGCGGGCCAGCACCTCTTCGGCGAGCCCGCGCATGTTCAGGACCTCCATGGTCCGTCCGTGCAGTCCGAGCGCCCGGGACTCCCTGGTGCGGTGTTCGCGGCGCTCGACGACCCGGCAGCGCACGCCGGCCATGGCCAGTTCCCCGGCCAGCATGAGACCGGTGGGGCCGGCACCGGCGATGATCACGTCGTACGCGGCGGTCTTGTTGTCCACAACGATGACCTTTCTTGTCGGTTTGCCGCGGATGTGGCCGACGCGGCGGGGTCGGGGCAGGCGGCCGGCGGCCGTCTGGCGGGAGGTACCGCCGCCGTCAGAAGATGCGCCTGCCCTTCAACTTCGCCTTGACCGCCTCACGAGCATTGCCTTGCATCATCCGCTTGACCACTGGGTCGGCCTCGGTGGCCAGCCAGCGCGCGGTCTTCGCCATCACCTTGGCGTTGGGGATCATGAAGCGCAGGTCCCGCTCGGCGAAGCCGAAGTGCTTGGGCACGAAGTTCGCGCTCTCCAGCTGCGCGTACACCGTGTCCGCCGCCTCGCGTGCGGTGACCTTGCCGGCCTCGTAGTTCAGGCACTCCTCGATCAGGCTGTCGTACAGGCCCTTGAAGCCGTCGTGGTCGGGCCAGTACAGGCCGGGGTACGGGGCCTTCTCCAGGTCCTTGAAGTGCTGGTCGCGACCGTCCTTGAAGTACTTGAACAGGCCCTCGGACAGTCGGTAGGTGCCCGCGTTGGCGCCCCAGGACCAGATCCGGTAGACGGCGGTCCACAGGTCGTAGTCGCTGAAGGAGATGAAGGAGGCGTTGACGAGTGAGTCGTTGTAGTCGAACAGCCCCTGCTGCATCCGGTCGACGTAGTCGAAGCGCTCGCGGGAGAAGTCGCCGTCCTTGACGGCGTCCAGCAGCCGCCAGGCGAGGCTGTTGATGGCCTCGGCGGTGTTGGACAGGCCGCGGGAGTACAGCGGGTCGATGAAGCCGGCCGCGTGGGAGAGCAGGAACCAGCGGTCGCCGGCGCACTGCTTGGAGGAGTACTGCAGGCGGTCCGTGGAGGTCCAGGAGCGGACCGGGCGCGCGCCCTCGAACTGGCGGGCGATGTCCGGGAAGCGGGCCGCGTGGTGGTAGAACTCCTCCTCCGGCGTCATGTCCGCGGACTTGGGGTACGTGCGCTCGTCGAGGGTGAGGCCGACGCTGCACAGCGGGTTGCGGGAGGCGGGGTGGTTGTCGAAGCCGATGACCCAGAACCAGCCACGCTCGAAGAGGTGGTGCACCGTGCCCTGGTACCAGGGCGAGGGCGGGGTGTCCTCGGGGGCGCGGTCGAAGAGCTCGTCGGTGGGCCGCACCCGGGTCATGTGGTTCCAGATCGACCGGGAGTGGTGGCTGAACCGGCAGGGGTCCTCGCGCAGGTCGAACTTCTCGGCCAGCGGGGAGCGGTGACCGCTGGCGTCGACCACGTACCGGGCGCGGTACTGCTCGCCCTCGGCGGTGCTCAGGGTGACGCCCGCGTCGTCGAAGTCGACGTCGGCGACCCGGAAGTTCTGCCGGCCCACGGCGCCGTACTTCAGGGCGACGTGGTACATGTACGCGTCGGTGTCCTGCCGGTAGAGGTGGCTCGCCTCGTGCAGCAGTCCGGGGGTGCCGAACTGGTTGACCTCGCGCGGGTCCTGGGGCTGGCCCTCGTGGTGCAGCAGGAAGCCGAAGTGCTTCTTCACCCCGAACTTGGGTCCGAGCACCTTGGTGGCGTTGGTGAAGGTGGCGAGCGTCTTGATCTCGGGCACGTCATAGCGCTCGGCTATGGTGCGCAGACAGACCAGCGTGTACGGGATCGTGGACTCGCCGATCGCGAAGCGCGGGTGGGACGAGGCGTCCAGGAGCAGGACCTTGACACCGTTGCGGGCAAGGACGGCCGCGAGCATGGAGCCGGCGATGCCGGACCCGAGGATCGCCACGTCGTGCACCGTGGACGAGCCACCGGCCGCGGTCTCAGTGTCGGACATGAGGAACTCCAGAGGTGTGGAAGCTGATGGGAGGTCGGGCTCGGTGCGGGTGCGGTCACTTGGGGTCGGGCACCCGGAGCGCCCGGCCGATCAACGGCCAGCCCGCAGCGATATGGGTGAGCTCCTCCGTGATCTTGAATTCCTCCTTGTCGAACCGCTTCTTGATGAAGAGCGTCAGCCCCTCCCAGGTCAGGTCCCCGATCTCCTTGGGAGCCTCGGTCCGCGACCAGCGCAGGGTCTTGAGGATCTTGGCGGTCGACGCGTCCGTCCAGTGGTTGTCGGGGTCGGCGAGGCCGAAGGCCGGCGGTACGAAGTCGGCGTCCCGCAGCAACTGGATGAGGATGTCGGCGGCTTCGCGGTGGTCGCGGTGCCCGTTCTGGACCTCCTGGACCGTCTCGCTCATGGACTTGAGCAGCTTCCGGACCGGCGCGTAGTCGGGGATGGCGCCGTCGGGCGCCTGCCGCTCCAGGCGTTCGAGGACCTTGGGGTCGTGGTTCTCCAGGAAGCGCGCGTAGGAGCGGTTGATCTCGAAGGTGGCGAGAATCTGACCCAGCGACCACACCCGGAAGTAGGCGTTCCACAGGAACCAGCTGCCGAACGAGGTGTACGCGTTGGCCACCAGGTCGTCGTTGAAGTCGAGCAGGCCCTGCTCCAGCTCCTGGACGTACTCGAACCGCTCGACGGAGAAGTCGTCCTCCTTGATGGCGTCCAGCAGCCGCCAGCCCAGCGCGTGGATGATCTCCATGCTGTTGGACAGGCCGCGCGAGAAGAGCGCGTCGACGAAGCCGGCCGCGTGCGAGGTCAGGCACCAGCGGTAGCCGATGGTCTGCTTGGAGGAGTACTGCAGCCGCCCGGTGCTCACCCAGTCCCGGGTCGCGACCGCGCCCTCGAACTGCGGGGCGATGTCCGGGTACTTGGCGATGAAGGAGCGGAACTCCTCCTCGGGGGAGCAGTCCGGCTTGGGGTGGATGCGCGGGTCGAGGTTCAGGCCGACGCTGCACAGCGGGTTGGTGGCCCGCGGGTGGTTGTCGAAGGGGATGACCCACATCCAGCCACCCTTGAACATGTGGTGGAGGGTGCCCTCGCTCCACGGGCTGGGGTTGTGGTGGCTGCCCTTGGGGACGGTGTCCTCGTACGGCTTGACGCCGACCATGTGCGTGAACAGCGAGCGCGAGTGGTGGCGCAGCCGGCTGGGCTCCTCGCGCAGGCCGAACTTCTGGGCCAGCGGGGAGCGGTGGCCGCTCGCGTCCACCACGAACTTCACCCGCACCGGGTCGCCCTTGTCGGGGATGACCGTGACGCCGTCGTCGTCGATGTCGACGTCGACGATCTTCGTCTGCTGACGGACGTCGGCGCCGTAGTTGATGGCCACGCCGAGCATCCAGGCGTCGGTGTCCTGGCGGAAGAAGTGGTTCTCGGTGTGCGTGATCTTCGGGATCGGGAACTCGTTGGTCTCCAGCGGGTTCTGCCGGGCGCCCTCGCGGTGGTAGAGGAAACCGAAGTTCCGCTTCACCCCGCAGTTGGTGGAGATCTTCGACTGCACGGCCTCGAAGGTCGTCAGCCACTTGATCTCCGGCACGCCGTACCGCTCACTGACCAGTCGCATCAGCATCGAGGTGTACGGAATCGTCGATTCGCCGATGGCGAAACGGGGGTGCGTGCCGGCGTCGAGCACGATCACCTTCGCGCCGTTGCGTGCCAAGCACGCGGCCAGTGTGGTTCCGGCCAGGCCTGACCCCAGGATGGCCACGTCGTACTGAGGTGACGTGGGGTGCATCGAGCGGAGGGCGGCAGTCGGCATGAGCCTCTCCTTAGCCGTTTTTAGCCCCGTGGGCTTTTGTTTCGGCCAAACTAGAAGCAGCGCCTCGAGTGTCGCTCACATCCTGCTCAGGCTGATCTATAACCACGGGTAACCCGACATACAGTCACACGAAGCCCCGCAGTCGCCCATGGAGCACCGCGGAGCGACAGCTGAACGGGGGCCTCGCACACCACGACGGCCGGCCTCCCCCGAAGGGGAAGCCGGCCGTTTTGTGCGGTCGGGACGTCAGCCGAGGTGCGCCATCGGAGACCCGTGCGAGGCCTCCCCCGGCGTCGGCTTGGGCGCGTTCATCAGCGCGGCCAGGACCACCGCGCCGCACGCCATGATCGCCCCGGCCCAGGTGAAGGCGGTGGTGAAGCCCTCCACCATCGCCGCCTGCCGCAGGGCAGGGGTCACCCCCTGCCTGGCATGCTCGGCGATGTGCTCCGAGGCCGCGTCCGCGGCCAGCGTGCTGAGCAGCGCCACACCGATGGAACCGCCGATCTGCTGGGCGGTGTTGACGGTGCCGGAGGCGACGCCGGCGTCCTCGTCGGCGACCCGGTAGGTCGCGTAGTTGACGGACGGCGCGATCAGCAGACCCATACCCGCGCCCAGGACGAACAGGGCGGGCATGACCATGCCCCAGTAGGAGGAGTCGGCCTCCAGCGCGGCCAGCCAGAACAGCGCGCTGGCCGCGATGATCATGCCGGGCACCACCATGGCACGCGGTGGGACCTTGGGGAGGATCCTGGGCGACAGACCGCCGGCGAACATGCCCACGCCGACCGGCATCGGCAGGAAGGCCAGACCGGTCTCCACCGGGGAGTACCCCTTGACCAGCTGGAGGTAGAAGGTGAGGAAGAACAGCGCGCCGAGCATGGCGATCATGCCGACGGCCATGGCGAGATAGGCGCTGCCGCGGGTACGGTCGGCGATCACCCGCAGCGGCAGCAGCGGATGCGGGGAGCGGGCCTCGACCGCGAGGAACGCCCCCAGCAGCACCGCCCCGGCCACGAACAGACCGATCACCAGACCGGAGCCCCAGCCCTCGGACTCGGCCTCGCTGCACGCGTACACGATGGCGACCAGGCCGCTGGTGACCAGCAGGACGCCAGGAATGTCGAAGCGGGCGCGCACCGCGGCACGCTGCTCCGGGCCGAGGTAGAGCACGCCGAACGCGGCGATCACGGCGATCGGCGCGTTGACGTACATGCACCAGCGCCAGTCCATGTACTCGGTGAGGAAGCCGCCGAGCAGCAGACCGATGACGGCACCGCTGGCGACGATGCTGCCGAAGATGCTGAACGCCTTCGCCCGTTCCTTCTGGTCGGTGAAGTTCACCGAGATCAGGGAGAGCGCGGTGGGGGCCAGCAGGGCGCCGAAGACACCCTGGAGGGCACGCGCGGTGAGCAGCAGCTCGATGTTGCCGGCCGCACCTCCCAGACAGGAGGCGATGGCGAAGCCGGCCAGGGCGACCAGGAAGGCCCGCTTGCGGCCGGTGTAGTCGGCGATACGGCCACCCAGCAGCAGAAGGCTGCCGAAGGCCAGGGTGTACGACGTGACGACCCACTGCCGGTTCTCATTGGAGAAGCCGAGATCGGCCTGCAGCTCCGGCAGCGCGACGTTCACGATCGTGATGTCGAGAACCACCATCAGCTGGGCCAGACAGATGAAGACGAGAGCCGTCCAGCGCTTGGGGTTCGCTGACGGGGCCGCTCCGACGGCGCCACCGCCGGGGACCCGGTCTTCGGATGTGGTCATGGGGGGAGATGCCTTTCTCCGTCGTTATATTCCGCAGACCCTGAATATAGGGCAACGGACCGTGGCTCGGCCGTGCGGGTCGGCCGCCGCAAACGGCGGGGCGTCACCGCGTCATGAATTCACCCGTTGATGGATTCATCCTGCCATGAATTATTCTCCCTGCTCGACGGTGCAGGCAAGTACCCCGTTCGGACCATCCACTCGAAGTAGAGCGACAGCAGTGACTCATCGAGCGGAGGACAAGCGATTCCCGAGCCCACCAGGGCCTGGACGGTGTTCGTGGCGTCGTAGTCGATGGCCTCCTCGCCGCCGACGACGAACTCCTCGACCACCCCCATGACGGGGTGCAGCTCGTTGTCGTTGACGCCGAACGACTCCTGCAGCCCCCGCCACCACTGCTCCACCGGCACCGTGCGGAACTCCCAGCCGTGCCGCTCCATCGCGGACAGCAGTTCCTTGAAGGCCGCCTTGCGCCGGTTGACCAGGTGGTACGTCAGCCCCCACGCGTGCGCCCCGCGGGAGATCCGCACCAGCGCCGAGGTGACGTAGTCGACCGGGGTCATCTCGATCTCCAGATCGAGATCCGGAGCCATCCCGAGCTGCACGCAGCCCTTGATCACCCGGGTGGTGAAGTGCGTGGTCAGACAGGCTCCGGTGCGCGAGTCGCCGAGCACCCGGCCGGGCCGGTGCATGTCGACCGGGATACCGCGCTCCTGCGCCTGGCGGACCAGCAGCTCGGCCGCCCACTTGGTCTGCACGTACCCGGTCACCAGCTTGCCGGCGCCGAGGATGTCGTCCCCCTCGCCGATCACGGTCCGGCCGTCGGCGGGGATGCCCCAGATGCCGTACGTCGACACGTACGAGACCGGGATCTGCTCCGGGCCCGCGCAGGCGAGCCGCAGGATCTCCTGGGTGCCGATCAGGTTCGCGGGCCGCAACTGCTCATAGGTGTAGGAGAAGTTGACCCAGGCGCCGTTGTGGTAGATCGCGTCCAGGGTGCCGGCGAGCCGGGTGAACTCCGCGTCCGCCAGGCCGAGCCGGGGCTTGGCCAGATCGCCGGGGACGACCTTGACGCGGTCCGCGGCGTCCTCCCGCCAGGGCAGGTACTGCTCCAGGTTCCGCCGGATCCGGGCCAGGCCCGACTCCGGGGCGTCGCAGCGGACCAGGCAGTGGACGGTGGCGTCGGTGGTGGCCAGCAGTTCGTCGAGGAGGTAGGCCCCGAGGAAGCCGGTGGCGCCGGTGAGCAGCACGTCGGTCGGGTCGGTGTAGCCCTCGCCGACCGGTCCGGCCGGCACGATCGCCGGGTCCAGGACGACGTCGGCCGCGATCAGCGCCGGCTCCGTCCAGTCCGCGGTCGGCTGCGGCGCGGCCTCGCCCTCGCCGCCCAGCTCGGTGTCCAGCAGCCGCACCCAGTCCTCCAGGGCGGTCCGCTCGAAGAACTGGCTCGGGCGCACGCTGATGCCCAGATCGCCCTTGCAGCGCTTGACGACCTCCATGACCATCAGCGAGTCCAGGCCGTGCGACATCACGTCCGCCTCCGGCAGCACCGACTCCGGCGGCACCGCCAGCACCTCGCCGAGCACCTGCTGGAGATAGCCGGTCAGCACGGCCGTACGGCCTGCCGCGTCGGCCCCCTGCACGGCCTCCAGCACCGCCGTGGACGTGCCCCCGCCGGTGCCCTCGTCGATCTCGACCGTGCGCAGCACCGGGCGGTCGGCGCGGGCCTCCATGACCGGCTTGTACACCGACCAGTCGGCAGAGCAGACCACCGCCTGCGGGGCGTCCTGGGCCAGCAGCGCGTCGAGCAGCCGCAGACACTGCGGTGCGGAGAGCATGCGCAGACCGGTGGAGGTCAGGAACTCCACGACGTCGGCGCCGAACAGGTTCGACGTCAGCTCCCACGGACCCCAGCTCACGGTGAGCGCGGTCAGGCCCTGGGCGCGCCGGTACTCGGCGAGCGCGTCGAGGAAGGAGTTGGCGGCGGCGTAGCTGGTGACGTGCTGGGAGCCCCAGGTCGCGGCGATCGAGGAGAAGCCCAGGAAGAAGTCGAGCTCCAGGCCCTCGGTCAGCTGGTGCAGCAGCCAGCCGCCGACCACCTTGGGCCGCCACACGGTGTCGTAGTCGCTCGGGTCCGACACCGGGATGTCCCGCAGGAACTGCGGGACCGAGGTGCCGGCCGCGTGCACCACACCGCGCAGCGGCATCAGGCCGGTCGCCAGGCCCTGGATCACCGGCAGCATGTCCTCGACGTCGTTGACGTCGGCCGCGACCACGTCGACCAGTACCCCGGTCTCCTCCAGCGCGGACACGAAGTCGACGCGTTCCCGGACGGATCCGGTCAGCTCGGGGTCGTGCCAGGTGTTGCGGGGCGGCAGCGGGGTGCGGCCGAGCAGGACGAGCTTGCCCGCGCCGCTGTCGGCGAGCTGGCGGGCGAGGGCCTGGCCGATGCCGCCGAACGCGCCGGTGATCAGATAGGTGCCCTGCCGGTCGATGCGCGGCCGGCGCCTGAGCTCCTCGGCGGTCAGCGGGAACTTCACCAGCCGCGCCACCCGGCGGCTCTCGCCGCGCAGCGCCTGCTGGTCCTCGGCGGCCGTGTCGGCGAGCGCCGCGACCAGCGCAGCGCCCTCGTCGCTCTCCCCCGGTCCCGGGTCGAGGTCGACGGCGCCGGCCCAGTGCTCGGGGTGCTCCAGCGCGATCGCCCGGCCAAGACCCCAGAGCGTCCCGGCGAAGGGCGAGGTCACGCCCTGTTCCGCCACGGCGGGCACGGCACCCCGGGTGACCAGGCTGAGCCCGGTCTTCGTGCAGGCCGCGCGGGCCGTCAGGCCCTGGACCAGGGCGACGGCGGCCAGTTCGGCGCGGTCCCGGAAGGCGGTGAGCGACTCCGCGTCGGCGGCGTCCGGGCGCGGCGCGTCCAGGCCGGTCAGCAGCACGACCCGGTGCGGGGCGACCCCGTCGGGCAGCTCGCGCAGCCAGTCGTCCAGGTCGGGGGCGCCGGACTCCTCGATCCGGCAGTGCGCGCCCCGGGCCCGCAGCGCCGTGGCCAGCCGGCGGGCGGTGCCGGTGCGGTCGGGCACCAGCAGCCAGCCCTGGCCGGACAGGTCCGGTTCGGCGGCGGCCGGTTCGATCTCGTGCCACTCCAGCCGGGTGAGCAGTTCCTCCGGGTCCCGCCAGGGCGCCGGGGCGGGCGCCGCGGCGGACGCCGTCCGGCTGACGACCGTCAGATCGCGGATGCCGCCCAGGTAGGCGCCGTCCTCGGCGAACAGGTCGACGCTGCCGCAGACCGTGCCGGGCTCCTTGCCGCTCTGGGCGATGGCCCGTACGTAGCGGGCCCGGTCCAGCGATTCGAGGGTGGCCTCGGTGATCCGCCCGGCGAAGCCCGCCTCGCTCAGCCCCGCGTCCCAGGACACGGCCGCCACGGCCGCGTCGAAGACCTGCACGGCGTGGTCGGCGGTCTCCCCGGTGTCCAGGCCGAGGGCCACCAGCACACCCTCGTCACCGCGGTGCGCCGAGACGACGGCACCGATCAGGGCGTCCGACAACGAGGCCGTCTCGTAGTGGAGTTCGTCCCCGTACTCCTGCCCGGCCAGCGTCGGGGCCGTGCTGCCGGAGTGCCGCGAGCGGGTGCTCGCCCGGCGCCGCAGCACCGCGTGGGCATGCCGCGTCCAGGGCGCTCCGGCGGCCGCCTCGGCCGGGGTCTGGCTGTGCAGTTCCACGATCGCGCAGCCGTCGTCGTCCTTGTTGACGGTGATCTGCAGCACCCGCCCGGCCCGGTCCATCGGCGGCGGCTGGAACACGTCGAGCTTCTCGATGCAGGACCACACCCCGCCGAGCGCGTCCGCGGCCGCCGCCCGCGCCGCCCGGCCCAGCGAGCCGACGGGCAGGAACCTCAGGCCGTCGGAGCCGGTGCGCGCGTAGCGGTCCCACTCCGGCTCGTCCAGCTGGAGCTCATAGGTCGGTACGGCGCTGTGCAGCCGGATCCCGGCCTGCGGCACCGGAGTGCCGCTGGCGGCCGCCCGGGGCGCCGCACGGCGCTCCTCGAACCAGTAGCGCTCGCCGTGCCAGGGGGTGACCGGCAGGGCCACCCGGCGCGGAGTGCGTCCCGAACCCGAGTGCACCGCCGTCCAGTCCACGGTCTCGCCGCGCAGGTGCAGCAGACCCAGCGCCCGCTGGACGGCGGTGCGGTCCTCGGGTGCGCCGGCCCTCGGCTTGTACAGGGACGGCACGTACAGGCAGTCGCCGTCCAGGCCGGTGCGCTCCCCGATGCCGCTGAGCACCGGGGCGGGGCCGATCTCCAGGAAGGTGCGGGCCCCTTCCGCGTGCAGCGCGGTGAGGCCGTCGTGGAAGCGGACCGTGCCGGCCGCGTGCCGCACCCAGTACTCCGGGCCGCAGTCCTCGGCGGTCCAGGCGCGTCCGGTGTGGTCGGAGATCAGCGGCAGGTCCGGCATCCGGTAGGTCAGCGACTCGGCGACCGCGCGGAACTGAGCCAGCATCGGCGCCAGCAGCGGGGAGTGGAAGGCGTGGCTGACGGTGAGCCGGGTGGTGCGCATCCCGCGCTGCTCCAGCGCCGTGCGCACCGCGTCCACGTCGGCGGCGGCACCCGAGATCACCACGCTGGAGGGGCCGTTGACCCCGGCCAGCGACACCGTGTCGCGGTATCCGGCGATGGCGGCGCGGGCCGTGGCCTCGTCGCAGTCCAGGGCGGCCATGGCGCCGCCCTCGGGCAGCTCGGCCATCAGGGCGGCGCGCGCGGCGACCAGCCGGACGGCGTCCGGCAGTTCGAAGACGCCCGCGACGCAGGCGGCGACGATGCCGCCGATGCTGTGCCCGAGCAGCCCGCTGGGCTTCAGCCCCCAGGACTGCCACATCCGGGCCAGCGCGTACTCGACGGCGAACAGCGCGGGCTGGGTGTAGCGGGTGTCGTCGACCGGCGACTCCTGGCCGGGCTCGGGCCACACCACGGACGCCAGCGGGCGGTCCAGGTGGACGTCGAACAGGTCCGCGGCCTCGTCGAAGGGGGTGCGGAAGGCGGGCTCGTCGGCCAGGCCGCGGGCCATTCCGGCGTACTGCGAGCCCTGGCCGGTGAACAGCCAGGCCGTCTTGCGGTGCTTGTGGACGGGCAGTTCGGCGGTCGCGGTGCCGGAGCCCCGCTCCCCGCGCGCGAACGCCTCCAGCGCGGCGGCGAGTTCGCCCGCCGCGGCGCCGGTGACGGCGAGTCCGTGCCGCTGCCGGGACCGGCCGACCTGGCTGGTCCAGCTGATGTCGGCGAGCGGGATCCCGGGGTTGTCGCGGAGGTGACCGGCGTAGCGCCCGGCCAGTTCGGCGAGGCCCTCGGCGGAGTGCGCGGACAGGGTCAGCACCTGGGGTCCGGCGGACGCCGGCGGCTCGGCCTTGACGGGCGCCGCGCTGATGACGGCGTGCGCGTTGGTGCCGCTCGCGCCGAAGCTGCTGATGCCGCCGACGCGGGGCCGGCCGCCCTCCGCGTCCCAGGGGCCGCCGTCCTTGGTGACCTCGACGTTCAGCTTGCCCCAGTCGACGTTCGGGTTGGGGTCGTTGAAGTGCAGGTGCGGCGGGATGTGACCGTGCTGCAGGGCCAGGACCAGCTTCAGCACCCCGGCGATGCCGGCCGCCGACTCCAGGTGGCCGATGTTGGTCTTGATCGAGCCGACCTTCAGCGGGTTGTCCGCCGGGCGGTTGCGGCCGATCACGGCCTGGAGGGCGCGCAGTTCGATCGGGTCGCCGAGCGCGGTGCCGGTGCCGTGCGCCTCGATGTAGTCGACGTCGCCGGGCGCGATGCCCGCCTGCTCCAGGGCACCGCGGATGACGCCCTGCTGGGCGGCCGGGTTGGGCACCGTGAGCCCGCTGCTGCGTCCGTCGTGGTTGACGGCCGAGCCGCGGACCAGCGCCAGCACCGGGTCGCCGTCGCGCAGCGCGTCGGAGTAGCGCTTGAGGACGACCACACCGGCGCCCTCACCGCGCACATAGCCGTTCGCGCCCGCGTCGAAGGTCTTGCAGCGGCCGTCCGGGGAGAGCCCGCCGAACTTGCTCATCATGACGAAGCCGTACGGCGACAGCATCAGGTTGACGCCGCCGGCGAGCGCCATGTCGCACTCGCCGGTGCGCAGGTCCTGGCAGGCCTCGTGCAGGGCGACCAGGGAGGAGGAGCAGGTCGTGTCGACGACCTTGCTCGGTCCCATCAGGCCGAGGGTGTAGGAGATCCGGCCCGCGACGAAGCTGGGCTCGCCGACCAGCTGGTAGGCGTCGACGTCCCGGATGTCGCCCTCGCTCTGGCGCATCCGGGCGTAGTCGGTGGTGGAGACGCCGAAGTAGACGCCGGTGGGGCTGCCGGTGAGCCGGTCCGGCGCGTAGCCGGCCCGCTCCAGCGCCTCCCAGGCCACCTCCAGCACCAGCCGCTGCTGCGGGTCCATGCCGACGGCCTCGCGCGGCGAGATGCCGAAGACGCCGGGCTCGAACAGGTCCACGCGCTCGTCGAGGAAGCCGCCCTGGGTGACGTACGCCTTGCCGGGCTGGTCGGGGTCGTCGTCGAACACCGCCTGCGCGTCGCCGCGTTCGGCCGGGAAGTCCCGGATGGTGTCGGTGCCCGCCACCAGCATCCGCCACAGCGAGTCGGGGTCCTTGGCGCCGCCCGGCAGCCGGCAGCCGAGCCCGATGACGGCGATCGGCTCGTCCAGCGGGCGGCTGCGGTTCTTCGCCAGCTCGCCCTGGAGCTTCTCGATCGTGCGGACGGCTTCGACGAGTTTGGCCCGGTAGTCCGGGGTCGTCATGGTCAGTCTCCCTCGGTCAACAGGGCTTCGGACGACGCCAGCGCGTCGTCGAGACGGCTCAGCAGGGAGTCGTCGTCGAGGTCATCCAGGTCCTCGGCCGGCTCCTGCGGGGCGGCTGCCTCGACGGGTTCGGCCTGGTCCTGCGGTTCGGTGAGCACCTCGTCGAGGACGAAGCGGGCGAAGGACGTGACGTTGGGGCACTCGAACATGACGGTGCCGGGCAGTTCGAGACCCAGCTCGCGTTCGGCGCGCTGCTTGAGGTCCTGGGAGAGCACCGAGTCCATACCGAGGTCGAAGAAGCCCTGGTCGGGCGAGACATCGGCCTCCTCGCCGAGCACCTGCGCGACCAGCTTGAGCAGCAGGTCGACCAGTCGCTCCTCCCGCCGGTCGGGCGGCAGCGCGAGCAGTTCGGCGGCGAGATCACCGGCGGGTTCCGGTGCGGCCGGGGCCGCGGGCTGCGGCTCGGCCTGCGGCCGGGGTTCCACCGCGTAGGGAGTGTCCACCCAATAGGGCTTGCGCTGCCAGGGGTAGGCGGGCAGCGGTACCGGGCGGTGCGCTCCGGGCACCAGCCGGTCCCAGTCGACGCTCGCCCCGTGGGCGTGCAGCGCCCCCGCCAGTTCCAGCAGCTCGACCGGGCCGAGGTAGGCCTTCTCGATGCCGCTGGGCTGGCGCCGGCGCGGCGCGGTGAGCTGGACCGGGATGGTCTCCCCCGGTTCCGCCGCCGCGTCCAGGGCGGCACCCAGCATGCGGATGGCGCGGCTTCCGGTGCCGATGTCGAGCAGCACGTCGAGGCCGGCCATGATGACCTCGTTGGCCAGCGCGTTCCAGCCGTCGGCGGCGGAGTGGCGGGCCACCCGCGCCCCGTCGGACTGCCCGGGGACGGGCACACCGGCCGCGAGCAGCCGTACGGCGTTGACGAGCGTGAGGTCGCCCGCGACCACGGCGGCCGCGTACTCGCCGATGTCCCAGCCGACCACCGCGTCGGGCTCGACGCCGAGCACCTTCCACAGGGCGGTCGTCGCGAGCTGGCCCGCGAACACCTCGCCGGCGTGCTCCACGCTGCCCGGGTGCGCCGGGCCCTCGGGTTCGCCCAGTTCGGCGCGGAGCGCCTCGCGGGCCTCGGCGAGGGTGGTGCGGTAGACCGCGATGGCCTCCGGGTCCCCGGCCAGCGCCTCCTCGTGACCCGACAGGTCGGCGGGGGTGCGGCCGTAGACGAACAGCACCGACGCCTCGTCGCGGGCCTGCACCGGGCGGGCCCGGTCCAGGGCGGCGAGGAGTTCGTCGCGGCTGCGTCCGACGGCCGTGATCCGGTGCGCGAGGTGGGCGCGGCGGGCGCCCGACGTCCAGCACAGGTCGGCGAGTTCGCTGTCGCCGGCGGCGGCGACCCGCTCGCGCATCAGGGCCGTGGCATCGGTCAGGGCGTCCGGTGTCGCGGCGGACACCGTCAGCACACAGGGCCGTACCGGCCGGGGCGCGACCGGGGGCTCCGGCCGGGCCGGGGCCTCCTGGACCAGGACGTGGGCGTTGGTGCCGGTGAAGCCGAACGCGCTGATGCCCGCGATCCTGGGCCGCTCGCCGCGCGGCCACGGCACGGGGTCCCCGGCCACGTCCAACGGCAGCTTCGCCCAGTCCAGCTGGCGGGTCGGCTCGGACAGGTGGAGCTGGGCGGGGATGCGCTCCCGGCCCAGCGCCAGCACCGTCTTGATCAGGCCGGTGACTCCGGCGGCGGCCTCCAGATGGCCGACGTTGGTCTTCACCGAGCCCACCACCAGCGGGCGGTCGGCGGGTCGGCCGGTGCCCAACGCCCCTGCCAGGGCGCGCAGTTCGACGGCGTCGCCGAGCCGGGTGCCGGTGCCGTGCGCCTCGACGTAGGACACCTCGTACGGTTCGATCCCGGCCTGGCCGAGCGCGGTGAGGATGACCTCCTCCTGGGCGGTGCCGCTGGGCACGGTGAACCCGCCGCTGGCCCCGTCCTGGTTGACCGCGCTGCCGCGGATGATCGCGTACACCCGGTCACCGTCGCGCAGCGCGGTCGAGAGTTTCTTGAGGATGACCACACCCGCGCCCTCGCCGCGGCCGTAGCCGTCGGCGGAGTCGTCGAAGGTCTTGCACCGTCCGTCGGGGGCGAGCGCCCCGGCCGCGCCCATGGAGAGGAACACCGTCGGGGTCGCCATGACGTTGACCCCGCCGGCCAGCGCCAGTCGGCTCTCCCCCGCGCGCAGGCTCTGGCAGGCCAGGTGCACGGCGGTGAGGGAGGAGGAGCAGGCGGTGTCCACGGCGAGGCTCGGGCCGCGCAGCCCCAGGAAGTACGAGATGCGGCCCGCGGTGGCGCTGAACGAGTTGCCGGTGCCGTAGTACAGGTCGACGTCGGCCTCGCGGCGGGTCACCAGCTGCTGGTAGTCGGTGGTGTTGAGGCCGACGAACACCCCGGTACGGGTGCCGCCGACCCGGTCGGCGCGGACCCCGGCGTCCTCCAGCGCCTCCCAGGCCACCTCCAGGAACAGCCGCTGCTGCGGGTCCATGGTGCGGGCCTCGCGGGGCGAGATCCGGAAGAAGGAGTTGTCGAACCCGTCGACCTGACCGAGGAAGGAGCCGCGGGCCGGCACGCCGTCGAGGGCCGCGGCGTCCCACCGCTGGGCGGGCACGTCACCGCTGGCGTCGACGCGCTGTTCGAGCAGCCGCCAGAAGTCCTCGGGCCCTCCGACACCGCCGGGGAGGCGGCAGCCGATGCCGACGATGGCGATGGGCTCGACGGCCTCGTCGTCGTCGAAGGCGGGGGCGGGCTCGGGGGCGGGGACGGGTTCGGCCTCGGCAGACCCCGGGCCCGAGGCTTCGGCAGCGGAGGAAACAGTCACCGGTTCCTTGACATCGCCGGGTTCACCGGCGCCCCCAAGGGGCGCGGGGAACTGCGCGACCGGCCCGGACGGCGCCGCACCCGCCTCGCCACCGGAAGCGGCACTCTCGAGGGCGCTCTCCGCGGACGACTCCGGCACCAACGTCATGATGTAGTCCGCGAAACCATCGATCGTGCCGTGCGCCAGCGCATCCGCGCCGTCCACCGGCACTCGCAGTTCCTCCGCCACCCGGCGGGCGAACTCCGCGACCGAGATCGAGTCGATGCCCAGCTCGAAGAACCCCCGGGTACGCGGCAGCCGCTTGCGCGGCCCGTGGCCGAGGACCTTGACCAGCTGGGCGTGGACCGTGGACGCCACGTGCTCCCGGCCGTGGGCGACCGGCGCGGGCGCCGCCGCCTCGGCGGGCTCCTCGGCGGAGAGCGTGGCCACGGCGGCCGGAGCGGGAGCGGCGGCGACAGCCGGGACGGCGGCCGGAGCGGCAGCCGCGGGCGCGGCTCCCGCGTCGGCCCCGAGTTCCGCGACCACGCGTCCCTTCGCGTCCACCAGCCGCACCTCGGCCCGCAGGCCGTCCAGGTCGGCCGGGCCCGAGCCCTGTTCGCCGCGCTCCACGCCGTCCAGCCAGAACCGCTCGTCGGCCCAGCGGTGCGGCGGCAGGGTCACCGGGCGCACCGGCGCGCCGTGCGCCTCGGCCCAGTCGATCTCGACGCCGGCCTCGTGCAGCTTGGCCCGGGAACGGGCCAGCATGGTCGGGCCGTCCTGGCCCCGGACCAGCGAGGAGACGACCGGTCCGCGCCGCTCGCGGTGCGCGAGGGAGGCCTGGAGCGGACGGGAGAGGACGGGGTGCGCCCCGATCTCGACGAACGCCGTCTCGCCCTCGGCGAGCAGCGTGTCGACGACGGGCCACAGCCGCACCGGCTCCCGCAGGTTGGCGCTCCAGTAGGCCGCGTCGAGCGGGACGTCCTGGCCCGGCAGGGCCGTGGACAGGAACGGCACGGTCGGCGTGTTCGGCGTCAAGTCGCTGAGCAGGTCGGCGAGTTCGTCGGCGTAGGGCTGCATCAGCGGGGAGTGGAAGGCGTAGTCGACCGGGAGCGCGACCACGTTCACGCCGTCGTCGGCCAGCTCGCGGACCGCGCTCTCCACGGCCTCCTTGGGTCCGGCGATGACGACGGAGGCGGGTCCGTTCTCGGTGGCGACGACGACCTCGGGGTGGCGGGCGGCGAGCCGCTCGCGGACCTGGTCGGCGCCGAGTTCGACGTTGGCCATCCGGCCGGTGCCGGCGGCCCGGTGCATCAGCCGTCCGCGGTGCGCCACGAGCCGTACGGCGTCCTCGAGTTCGAGCGCGCCGGACATGTGCGCGGCGGCCACCTCGCCCATGCTGTGGCCGATCACCGCGTCGGGGCGCACGCCCCAGGACTGCCAGAGCCGGGCGAGCGCGACCTGGACCGCGAACACCGCGGGCTGGGCGACGTCCGTGGCCTTGACCCGGGCCGGGTCGGCGTCGCGCAGGACGTCGTACAGGGACCAGCCGGCCTCGGCGCGCAGCAGTTCGTCGCAGTCGTCGAGGACGTCGCGGACCACGGGCTCGCTCTCGGCGAGGTCCAGGCCCATGCGCGGCCACTGCGAGCCCTGCCCGGAGAAGACATGGATCAGCTTCGGCGGGTTCTCGGCCGCCCGCACGCCCTCGGCGTCGGCGAGCGCGGCGGTGATCTCGGCCGCGTCCTTGCCGACGACGGCGATCCGGTGCTTGAGATGGGTGCGCCGTACGGCGGAGGCGGCCGCGGCCGGCCCGACCGGGTCGGCGAGCCGGGCCCCGTAGTCGGCGGCCAGCCGGCGCAGCCCCTCGGCGGTGGTCGCCGAGATGAGCAGGGTGTGCGGTCCGTCCGGGAGGTCGGTGGCCGCGGGCTGCGGGGCGCTGCCGAGCACGATGTGCGCGTTGGTGCCGGAGAGCCCGAAGGCGCTCACGCCCGCGGTCAGCGGCAGGTCCTCGCCGGGCAGCCGGACGTGCTCGACCGGGACCAGCGTCCCGGAGGACTCCCAGTCGATCATCGGGGCCGGGTAGACATGGTGGATCTGCCCCGGGACCGTGCGGTGCCGGAGCACCAGCATCGTCTTGAGCAGGCCCGCGATGCCCGCGGCGGAGTCCATGTGCCCGAAGTGCGCCTTGTGCGAGCCGACCAGCAGGGGCTCCTCGGGCGGCCGGGTGCGGCCGAGCACCTCGGTGAGCGCGGAGATCTCCAGCGGGTCCCCGAGCGGGGTGCCGGTGCCGTGCGCCTCGACGAACACCGGCTCCTCGGGCGCGACCGACGCCGAGGCCAGCGCCGAGCGCAGCAGGGCCTGCTGCGCGAGGGCGTTGGGGGCGGTCAGTCCGGCGCTGCGGCCGTCCTGGTTGACGGCCGAGCCGCGGATCAGCCCGTGGACGCGGTCGTGGTCGCGTACGGCGTCGGCGTACCGCTTCAGGACGACGACGCCGCAGCCCTCGCCGCGGACGATGCCGTCGGCGCGGGCGTCGAAGGGGCGGCACCGTCCGGTCGGGGACAGCGCTTGCACCTTGCCCATGAAGACGGACAGTTCGGGCGCGACGATCACGTTCACGCCGCCCGCGAGCGCGGTGTCGGCCTCGCCGTTGCGCAGTGCCTGGCAGGCCAGGTGGACGGCGACCAGCGACGAGGAGCACGCGGTGTTGACGGTCATCGCGGGACCGTGCAGCCCGAAGGTGTAGGCGATGCGTCCGGCGGCGAAGCTGAACTCCTTGCCGGAGGCGAAGTAGGGGTCGATGGCCTGGATCCCGGAGGTCCGGGCGTGCAGGAGCAGGTAGTCGGAGCCGAGGATGCCCATGTGGACCGAGGTCCGGGTGCCCTCCCAGCTGCCGCGCGGCAGCCCCGCGTCCTCCATGGCCTCCGAGCACACCTCCAGCAGCAGCCGCTGCTGGGGGTCCATGCCGCGGGCCTCGCGCGGGGAGACGCCGAAGTAGTCGGCGTCGAACCGGTCGATCTCGTCGAGGAAGCCGCCCTCACGGCAGTAGGTGGTGCCGGGGTTGTGCCGGTCGGGGTGGTGGAAGTCGTCGCTCCAGCGGTCGGCGGGGACCGGCGTGATGACGTCCACGCCGTCCATCAGCACCCGCCACAGCCCGTCGAGGTCGCGTACGCCGCCGGGGAATCGGCAGCCGGCCCCGACGACTGCGATGTCGTCGGGGCGCGGCTCGTACCGTTGGTTCTCAGCCATGGACCGGTGTACCTCCCGTTGTGACCTGGCCCCGTCGACCGGCCAGGTATCCGGCGAGCGACCGGATCGTCGGATGACGTACCAGTGCACGCGGGTCAACCTCGTCGCCGAGCCAGTCCGCCAGGGCCGTGGTGATCACCAGGCTGTCCGCGGAGTCGATGTCGAACTCGTCGAAGCACAGGTGGACCGACACCATCGCCGGGGGAAGCAACGTCCTTTGCGCAATCTGCTCCACCAGCCAGTTCTCCACCGCTTCGGGGGTGATCTCCCTCGCAGGTCCGCTCACCGTGGCACCTCTCATCCTCAAGTGCGGCCGAAAGGGACGGTAGGCAGACGGACTCAAGACGCCCTTGAGAGAGCGCAGGCGTGGCCGGTCCTCGTCCCTCCCCGAGGGCGCCCGGAGGCCCCACCCCTCTCGAAGCCGTGTCGACGGCGACTTGAGCGACGGCTGGTGCGATCCCCGTCGAACAAGTCCCGCCGGTACCTCAGAGCGCGGAAGGAAACCCTCCCTTGGCCACCGACCACCGACTCACCCTGTTCTGCCTGGCCCACGCGGGCGGCAGCGCGCATCCGTACATCCGGCTCGCCGCCGATCTGCCCGACCACGTCACCGTGGTCCCCCTCGAACTGCCCGGGCACGGAACCCGGGTACGCGAACCCCTGCTGCACGGCCTGGCCGCGCTGACCGAGGAGGCGGTACGGCTGATCGGCGAGCGCCGGCACGAGCCGTACGCGCTGTTCGGGCACAGCTTCGGCTCGCTCGTCGGCTACGAGACCGCCCGGGCGCTGACCGCCCGGGGCACCCCGCCGGAGCTGCTGCTGGTCTCCGGGCGCAACGGGCCCACCGAGCCGCTGTCGCACCGCCCGTTCCACCATCTGCCCGACGACGGCTTCGTCCAGGGGCTGCAGCGGATCGGCGGGCTGCCCGAGGCGCTGCTCGCCGAGCCGGAGCTGCTGAAGTTCTATCTGCCGGCCATCCGCACCGACCTGAAGGTCGTCGAGACCTACGCCCATGCCCCGGGCCCCCGGCTGACCGTTCCGGTGACCGCGTTCGCCGGGCGCAAGGACGTCCTGACCGATGCCCCGTCGATGGCCGCGTGGTCGCGGATCACCACCGGGGTCTTCGATCTGACGCTGGTCTCCGGCGGCCACTTCTTCCTCCAGGAACCGGAGTTCAGGGCCGCGCTGAGCGCCCGGCTGACCCGGTTCGCGGCCACCGCGAACCGGGTTCCGGCGGCCCGTGGGGCGGTCGCCCGAGCGGTTGCCGAGTGAACCTCAACCGCGAACACCCAGCATCACCGGCTGTACGGCTCTCCCCACACGCCGAAGCCCGAGACCAACAGGAGGCCCCAGTGGCGGCGCTGTCCCATGAAGAGATCCGTCAGAGGATCAGCGAGTACATCGAGCAGCAGTTCCTCGGCGAGAGCGAGGTTTCGGAGCTGACGGACGAGACCCCGCTGCTGGAGTGGAGCGTCCTCACCTCCATGAACACCTCCCTGCTGCTCTCGTTCATCCGCACCGAGCTGGGGGTCGTCGTGCCCCCGACCCACATCACCGGCCGGAACTTCGCGAACCTGGCGGCCATCACGGACATGGTCCATTCCCTGGCCCCGCAGCCCGCTGCCTGAACCGACCGAAGGAAGAGAGAGCATCGTGGACGCACAATTCGACGTCGCAGTCATCGGCGGCGGCCCCGCGGGATCGACCGTGGCCTCGTACCTGGCCAAGGCCGGGCTGTCCGTGGCCGTGTTCGAGGCGGAGAACTTTCCTCGTGAGCACGTCGGCGAGTCCCTGGTCCCGGCCACCACCCCGGTGCTCCTGGAGATCGGGGCCATGGACAAGGTCGAGGCAGCCGGCTTCCCGAAGAAGTTCGGTGCCGCCTGGACCTCCGCCGAGGACCGCGACATCAACCACAACGGTTTCCGCGGCCTGAACCACGACTTCCGCGCCGCCGAGGTCCTGTTCAGCGAGCGTGACCAGGACGGCGTGGACCGGGACCACACCTTCCACGTCGACCGCAGCAAGTTCGACCACATCCTCCTCAAGCATGCCGAGGAGCTGGGCGCCAAGGTCTTCCAGGGCGTCCGGGTCGGCAAGGTCGACTTCGACGGCGAACTGCCGGTCGTGGAGGTGAAGGTCGGCTCCTCGTCGACGCACATCCCGGTCAAGATGGTCGTCGACGCCAGTGGCCGGCAGACCCGTCTGGGCAACCAGCTCAAGACCAAGATCCCGGACCCGGTCTTCAACCAGTACGCCGTGCACACGTGGTTCGACGGTCTGGACCGCAAGGCCCTCGCCGTCAACAAGGACCAGGCCGACTACATCTTCATCCACTTCCTCCCGGTGATCGACACCTGGGTGTGGCAGATCCCGATCACCGACACCATCACCTCGATCGGTGTCGTCAGCCAGAAGAAGCGGTTCCAGGAGTACGGCGGCGACCGCGAGAAGTACTTCTGGGAGACCGTGGCCTCCCGCCCCGAGCTGCTCGACGTGCTGAAGAACTGCAAGCAGGTCAAGCCCATGAAGACCGAGGGCGACTACAGCTACGGCATGAAGCAGATCGCCGGCAACAACTACGTCCTCATCGGGGACGCCGCCCGCTTCGTCGACCCGATCTTCTCCTCCGGCGTCTCCGTCGCGCTCAACAGCGCCCGGCTCGCGGCGAAGGACATCATCGCCGCCCACGAGGCCGGGGACTTCAAGCACGAGCGCTTCGCCGCCTACGAGGGCAAGCTCCGCAAGGCGGTGGGCTACTGGCACCGCTTCATCGAGGCCTACTACCGCCTCAACATCCTGTTCACCGCCTTCGTCCAGGACGACCGCTACCGGCTGGACATCCTCAAGATGCTCCAGGGCGACGTCTACGACGACGAGGAGCCGAAGGCGCTCTCCGCGATGTGGGAGATCATCGAGGCGGTCGAGAGCGACCCGACCCACCTGTGGCACCCGTACCTGGGCCAGCTGAGGTCCCCCACCGCCGCGCCCAGCTTCTGATCCACCCGGCCCTCCCCCAGCCGGGGGAGCAAAGGAGCTGGAGCGCAAAAGCCGGCCGCGTACCTTCTCCGGAGAAATCCGGGAAGGTACGCGGCCGGCACCGTTTTCGGCGCGAGCCGCGCGGGACGTCAGGCGGCACGCGCGTGCGCGATGACGGTGAGCAGGGCCCGGGGGGTCGGGGCGTCGGCGACGATCGTGTCGGGCAGCGTCAGGCCGTACTCCCGCTTGAGCCGGCCGGTGACCTGGAGCAGGGCCAGCGAGTCGTAGCCGAGCCGGTAGAAGGGCGTGTCGACGACGTCCTCGGCCTCCAGGTCGATGCCCTCGGGGACGCCGGCGCTCTCGCTGAGCAGCCGGAGCAGATCGGTGAGGGTGAAGCGGTCGGGGGATTCGGACATGGCCATGGGTGCCTCCTTGAGGGGGGTGCGGGTGTCGGGAGAAGAAGGGACAGGGACAGGAAGGGCCGCAGAGGGGCGGGGCGCGCAGGGCCGGCGGTTCAGAGCCGGCCGAGCAGCACGCCGAGCAGGCTCTGGTCCAGCGTGGTGTCGACGGCCGTGTCGGCCGCGGCGCCGAAGCCCTCGTCGCGCAGGGCGGCGCTCACCACGTAGTCGGACTCCAGGGCGTAGGTGCCGAAGCTCCACTCCGGGCCGGTGCCCGGGGAGCCGTCCGGCCGCTGGAGGCTGATGCGCGCGTCGTCGAGCGTGAAGCCGAACTCGGTGAACCGGAAGCGCAGCCCCTGGCCGATGGCCTTGCTGTACGCCTCCTTCAGCGTCCACAGCCGGACCAGGGCGCTGTTGCGGGTCTGTTCGGGCAGCGACTCCAGCAGCTCGCGCTCATGCGGCGTGCAGGCCTGGAACTCCACACCGGTGCCCACCATGGGGCGCTCGGCGCGCTCCACGTCCACGCCGAGCAGGCCGCGCCGGGTGACCCCGACGACCATGACCTCCTCGGTGTGGCTGAGGCTGATGTCGATCTGGTCGCAGCCGCGCAGGTACGGCCGGCCGCCCGGCTTGTACGCCAGGTCCACCGCCTCGGGGCTGCTGGCCAGCACCCGGGCCGCGGTGTGCTTGAGCAGCAGCCGGGAGGCGAGGAAGCCCTCCCGCACCCGGCGGTGGCTCAGCCGTTGGAAGCGGCCCCAGTCACGGGGGCCGAGCAGCGGGCGCAGAACCCTTTCTCCAGTCTCCTCGGGCAGCCAGTCGGCGACCCTGCCGTAGGTCACCACGGTGCCGCGGGTGGCCAGGGGTCCGAGCACGTCGTCCCACTGGCCGTCGGGACCGGTCACGAGCACGGGGGCTCCGGCGCTGGGAGGGGCCATCAGACGACCGCCTTCACCAGACGGTCGCGCAGGTAGGCGACCAGGGAGCCCACGGACGTCATGCTGTCGACCATGTCGGGCAGGGAGAGTTCGCCGAGCTCCGGGACCGCCTGCTCGACGCGGTACTTCAGCTGCATGATGAGGACCGAGTCGAAGCCCAGGTCCTCCCTCAGCAGGGAGTCCGTGCCGACCTCGGCCACCGGGTCGTCGATGACCCGCCGCACCGCCTGGACCACCGCGGAGATCAGATCGCCGGACGTGTCGTCGGCGTGTGTGTCGTCGGCGTGTGCGCGCATGGGCGGTTTCCTTCCGGTCAGGACTCTGCGAGGTTCGTCTCGTACAGGTCGTAGGAGCGCTTGAGCTCGTAGCGTTCGAGGACGGCCTCGAAGAGACGCCGTTCGACGGCCTCCTGAGGAGCCTTGGGGGTGTCGAGCCCCAGCAGGGCGCCCAGCCGGTGCAGTGCGCCGGTGATCCACGCCGGGTCCGCGAGGAAGGTCCCGGGGCGGGCGTCGCGGTGCTCCCGCCAGACGCCGAGGCTCGCCGCCGCGGCGCAGACCAGGGCGTACCGGTCGGTGAGGGCCAGGGTGTCCGGCGTGGAGAGTCCGTCGCCGGGGGTGATCCTGGCGAACCGCCCGCGCAGCTGGCGGAGTTCGCCGAGGAAGGCGGTGACCAGCTCGCCGAGTTCGTCGCCGAGGCCGGCGCAGGCGCTCAGGACCGGGACGATGGGGTCGGCGATGCCCGCGGGCGCCAGGGTGCCGAGATCGGCGGGCGGCAGGTCCTCCCAGGGCCGCAGCAGCGCGGCGGGCGGCTCGTCGTCCACCAGCCAGGAGGTGCGGGCCAGGTGCGGGAGCTGGGCGACCAGCATCGCCTGGCGGGCGGCGGTGCCCGCGTGGCCCTGGGCCAGCAGCGGCAGGTCGCGCGCCATGCGGCCGAAGGCGCCGTAGGGGCCCTTGCCGTCGAAGTAGGCCTCGCCCAGCACCGTGGACAGATCGTGCGCGGAGTCCTGGAGCAGCTTGGGCACGGTGTAGGCGGCGGCCGCGGCGCAGGCGCTCACCCGGTCGGGCAGCAGATGGATGCCGCGGGCGGCCGCCAGGGCGATGCTGTCGCTGATCAGCAGGTCCAGCAGGGCGCCGGTCAGCACCTCGCGCCCGTACGTCGACTTGAGCGGGCCGTAGGGGTCGTCGCCGCGGTTCTCCACGGCGAACCGGATGGCCGTGCGCAGCACGGTGTCGGCGGCGGCGATGAGCACCGAGGGCAGCAGGGCCCGGGTGACGACCGAGCAGCGGACGGCCAGCGCCATGCCCTGGCCCGGCTCGCCGATCACGGCCTTCTCGGGCACCGGGCAGTCGGTGAACTCCAGGCCGCCGAACTCGCAGCCGTCCAGGCCGACGGTGCGGTACCGGTACCGGGTGCGCAGGGCGCCCGCGGGCAGGATCTCGCGGTCGATCAGCAGCGCCTCGTGCGTGCCGTCCTCGGTGCCGGCGATGACGGTGAGACCGCGGGCCCGGGAGTAGTTGAGGACGGCGGTCTTGGCGCCGTCCAGGCGTCTCCGGCCGTCCCGTGTGACGAGCGCGAACTCGTCGCGCACGAAGTCGTTGGCGTGCGCGACGGCGGGCCGGGCGACGGCGATCCTGCCCCCGCCGAGCAACAGGGCGGCGGTCCATTCCCGCTGCGCCAGGTCACCGGCGGCCCACACGGGTGTGGCGGCGAAGTAGCAGTTGAGCCCGTACCCGAAACCGAGCGAGAGATCACGCCTGCACGCGGGCCGCACCATCCGGCCGAGCCCGTCGATCCGCTCCAGCCGGCCGCCGGACTCCACCGGCACGAACTCCGCGCCGAACTCGCAGTCGTCCAGTATCCGTTCGGCCCGGGCGAGCGTCTCGCCGCCGACCGCGGCCGTCCCCAAGGGAGCCAGCGCGCGCTCCAGTTCGTCCGTGCGGCTCCGGAGCCGCGCCTCGGCCGTGGCCGCACGCACAGATCGCTCCACCGGGTGTCACTCCTCGCGGTCCGTAGGGTCCGGTCAGTCCCCGTACGTCCGGCTACCACAACCACCCGCACGAGAACGGAACAAGCCTCCGCCGCACCGCTCAAGCCCTGGTGGACCGCCCCGCAGGCGCGCGGGGCGGCATATGCCCAGTTCAGGTTCCCGATTCCGGTTGCGGTTCGGGGGGCGGCCGTAACCACGCCACCCTCGTGTCCGCCGGCGGGCCCGTCCGCTCCTCGGGATCCCCGAGCGCCAGGCAGTCCAGCGCCTGCCGCAACCGCTCCCGTTCCTCGTGCGGCGCCCCGACACACCCGTCGAGCAGCGACACCGCCCGGTGACCGTGCCGCCGGGCCTGTACCGCGAGCCCATGGCCGGGACCCACCTCGGCGCACAACAGCGCTCCGACCGCGGTGAGTTGGCCGAGCGCCGCGTCCAGCAGCACCGGCTGGGACGGCTGCAGGGCCCAGAACTCGGGATCGACCGCCCGCTCGTCGCCGGGCCGGCCGCCCGCGCTCCCGGACAGCAGGGGCGTGTGCGGAGCCGCGTACACGGAGGCCTGGAACGCCGGCAACGTCTCCCGGCACGCCTGGGCCACCAGCGGTCCGTGCAGCCCCGCGGGCACCTGCACCCGCATCCAGGTCAGCCCGGCGACCTCCAGCGCCCGTCGCGTGGCCGCCAGCCCGAACTCCGAGCCGGACACCACGGTCTGCCCGGGCCCGTTGGACGCGGCCACCACCGTGCCGCCCCGCAGGAAGGGCGTCACCGCGGGCGGTGCGGCGGCGACCGCGAGCGCTCCGCCCGCCGGTGCCCCGGCGAGCGCGTCCGCCTGTACGGCGACCAGGCGTACCGCGTCCGTCAGCGGCAGCACGCCGGTCTGGACAGCGGCCACCAGCTCGCCGACACTCTGACCGAGGACCGCGCCGGGGCGCAGACCTCGGTCCCTCACCGTCTCGCTGAGCGCGTGGCAGACCGCGAACAGCAGCGGATGCACCTCGGCCACGGTGCGCAGTCGCTCACCGGAGGACCACAGCCGGTACAACCGTTCCCCGGCCGGGCCCAGCAGTTCCAACACCGTGTCCATCGCCGTGGTGAAGGCGGGCTCGTACCGGTACAGGCCGTAGGCCATGGCGGGGTACTGAGCTCCCGCACCGGGCAGGAGCAACGCGACCGGCGACACCGGTACGTCAGTACCGGCCCGGCGCTCGCACCCTGAAGAGCGAGAGCGGCTGGTCCAGCCTTAGTTCGGAGGAGGAGTCGAGCAACGCCCCCTGGAGCGACTGCAGTTCGTAGCTCGGGTCGAGCCCGAGCTCGCCGGCGAGCACGTCCCGCAGCCGCTGGTAGACCTCCAGCGCGGTGGTGCGCCGCCCGGCCCGGTACAGCGCGAGCATCAGCTGGAGATGGATGCCCTCGTGCAGCGGGTGCCGTGCCGCGAGCCCGAACAGCTCGCCGATGATCTCGTGGTGGCGCCCGAGCAGCAGGTCCGCCTCGATGCGGCGGCACAGGATGCCCATCCGGGACTCCTCCAGGCGGGTCACCTCGACGTCCAGCACCCGCCCGCACTCCACGTCGGCGAGGGCCGGCCCGCGCCACAGCGACAGGGCCTTGCGGAACAGGTCCGCCGCCGCCTCGTAGTCCCCCTTCTCCAGGGCCCGGTGACCGCCGCCGGAGAGCCGCTCGTACTCCCGGACGTCGACGGAACCGCCCTGGGTGTCGAGCAGATAGCCGCCGGGCTGGGTCACGAGGACGCTTTTCGCGCCCAGTGGCATATCAGGCGATGGGCCTCCGATGGCGGAGGTGATAAGGTTCCGAAGTTGAAGTATGTACGTCTGCAGGGTCGTTGCGACGCTGGGTGGTGGGGTCTCGCCCCAGACCTCCTCCACCAGCATCCCTACGGAGACGGGACGGTCAGGGTTGAGGGCCAGTACCGCGAGAACCTTGCGTGGCTTGACCGCGGAAGGCACCACAGACTTGCCGGTCTGCATCACTCTGCATGCGCCGAGCACTTCGATGTCCATCGGCATCCTCTCTGTAGCCTGCACTCCGCTGCTGAGGTTCCGCAGCATGGATTCGCTCAGTGATGTGATGGTTACGTGATGGTCCGGTGAGCGTCTGGAGTAGGGCTCAACTCGGACTCAAGTCGGCCTGGAACGCCGGTACGCGCGGATACAGCGGCCGAATCCCGCCACTCCGCAGCAGCCCGCGCATGGCCGAGCGCTGGAGCTTCCCACTGGTGGTGCGCCGTACCACGCCCGGCCGGACGAGCAGGATCACGGCGTCGGGGATGCCGAACTCCCCGTCTAGGTGGGTCTGTACGGACTCGGCGAGCGACGGCAGTTCGCCGTCGAGGACGCCGTTCTCGCGCACTTCCTGGATCACGATGAGCCGGTCGCGTTCCGGCCCCGTGGTGACGGCCGCGGTCACCCCGAACAAGGGGTTCAGGCCCTGGACCGAGGTCTCGATGTCCTCCGGCGCGACATCCACCCCGTTGACGACGACGCCTTCCTTGAGCCGTCCGATCACGAACAGCTCGCCGTGTTCATCCACGGCTCCCAGGTCGCCGCTACGCAAAAACGATCCGTCATGAGCGGATGTGATCGCCCCGAAACTCTCCTCGGTCTCGGCTCGGCGCCGCCAGTAACCCGGCGCGACGCTCTCGCCGCGGACCCAGATCTCGCCCACCCGCCCCGGCTCCAGCACCTGCCGGGTCTCCGGGTCGACGATCCGTACCTCCACCCCGCGCGGCCGTCCGACCCCGACCAGGGTCCGGCTGCGGGAGCCGTTCACCGGTGCGGTCATCCGGCCGGCGGCGAGCGCGGCGGGATCCACCGCGCGCTCCACCGGACGCCGCCCCGGGGTGCCGCCCGTCACCAGCAGGGTCGCCTCGGCGAGCCCGTACGCCGGGTAGAACGCCTGGGGCCGGAACCCGGCCGGGGCGAACCGTTCCGCGAAGGCGGCCATGGTGGCCTCCCGCACGGGTTCGGCGCCGTTGACGGCGACCTGCCAGGAGGACAGGTCGAGCCGTGCGACCTCCTCGTCCGTCGCCGCCCGCACGCACATGTCGTACGCGTAGTCGGGGCCGCCGGACAGGGTGATGCCGTACGTCTGGATCATCCGCAGCCAGCTGAGCGGCCGTGCGGCGAAGGTGGTGGCGGGCATGAGCACGCCTCGGGCGCCGAGGTGGAGCGGGTGCAGCAACTGCCCCACCAGGCCCATGTCGTGGTACGGCGGCAGCCAGCCGCCGATCACCGAGTGCTCGTCCGTGCCGAGCGCCCGGGCGATGGCCTCCTGTCCGGCCAGCAGGTTCCGCTGGCTGATCACGACGCCCTTCACCTGGGTCACGGACCCGGACGTGTACTGGATGAGGGCGATGTCGTCGTCGGACGACACCGTCGGCCGCCAGTCCTCGGGGTCCGGCAGGGCCGCCCGGTCCGCCGCGAGGCAGACCAGGTCACTGCCCGCGAAGAGCCGGGACAGCTCCGCCGCCACCGCGGAGTCGGCGAGGGCCAGGCCCACGTCGGCGTCCTTGGCGACGGCGGTCAGCCGGCGCACGTTGCGCCCGCCGTCCAGCGGGGACGGACAGGGCACCGCGGTGGCTCCGGCGTAGAAACAGCCGAGCAGCGCGGCGATCTGCAGCGGTCCCTCGCAGTGCGGCAGCAGGACGCGCTGTCCCGCCCCGCCCCGCGACTGGACCCAGGCCGCCAACTGCCGTGCCTGGCGGTCGAGTTCGCCGTAGGTCAGAGTCCGGGCCGGTGATCCCGGCCCACGGCGGGCGGACGGCTCGGCACCGACGAAGCCAAAGGCCTCGCGGCTGGGGTCCGCCGCCTCCAGGCGGCGCAGTAATGCGCCAAGAAAACCACCCATTTCGAACCGCCCCCGTTCGACTCAATGGCGCGAAGCTAACGGCCGATGCTCGAGAAACGCATGACCTCACCTCGACACCCAGACGGGTGTCGGCCGCCTGAGACCGCATCATAACGAGGGAAGATGCCGTCGCGGTACGGGTAATTCATGACGTGTTGAGGAACCGATCCGGTCGGATCCTGTCCGCGATTCCTGACCGCACCCGCGCTGAACTTGGCAAGTATCGCTCGGAGTCCCGCCGTCCGGATCCGAACGGAGCCCCGAAACATGCGACTTCGCCGCGATTGAGGCCGTGTTCGATCTCCACCGGAGGGCCGGAGGGGTTCAAGAACCTGCTGAGCCGCGCTGCAGCGCGGGCCGACGGCCCTCGCCCGGGACCCCGGACCGCGTTCGGGATACGGATCATTGGCCATTCAACTGACTTGAAACACAGGCTGGTTGAGGCGCGGTGGAATGGGCGGACCGGCTTCACCGGCGCCCGATCCACCGGGTCTCCAGGGATCCCCCAACCCTCCTCAAGACCGTTCGACCAGGTTGAGGGGCGGCACGCCAACGTCCCGCGGCGAGGAGGCAGCGCCCATGTCCGGCTCGTTACCCAGCCCCACCGGCCCGTCCGGCGACGTGCGCAAGGCCGCCGACCTCGCCGCCCAGCACGCGGCCGACGCCGACCTCGCCCGGCGGCTGCCCGGCGAGGTGGTGGACGCCCTGGTCGCGGCGGGTTTCGCACGGCACTTCGTGCCGGTCCGCTGGGGCGGGCGGGCCGGTGGCTTCGAGGAACTGCTGGACACCGTGGCCCTGGTGGGCGAGGGCTGCACCTCGGCCGCCTGGATCGCCACCGTCACCTCCGGCGCCGCCCGGATGGGCGCCTGTCTGCCCGAGGAAGGACAGAGCGAACTCTGGTCCGGCGGCGCCGACACCCTCGTCGTGGGAGCGCTCAACCCCACCGGACGGGCGACCGCCGTGCCCGGCGGCTGGCGGCTCACCGGACAGTGGCCGCTGGTCAGCGGCGTGGACTTCGCGGACTGGACCCTGGTGTGCGCGTCGGCGCCCGCCGGCGAGCGGGAGACCGCCCTGTTCCTCGCCGTGCCGCGCCGCGACTACCGGGTCGCGGACACCTGGTTCAACGTCGGCATGCGGGCGACGGGCAGCAACACGCTGATCGCGGACGAGGTCTTCGTCCCCGCGCACCGGTCCGTCCCGCGCGACGACATCCGGCAGGGCCGTGCCGTCGGCTCCGCAGCGCGGTGCCACACCGCCCCGCTGCGGGCGGTCAGCGGTCCGCTGTTCGCCGCCCCGGCGCTCGGTGCGGCGCGCGCGGCCGTGCGGGCCTGGTCGGCTCGGGCGGCGGCCCGGCCCGGACCTGCGGCGCAGGGCGTACTGGCGTGCGCCGAGGGCGACATCGAGGGCGCGGCCCTGCTGCTGCGCCGGGTGGCGCGCACGGCCGACGAGGGCCGCGGCGGCGAGGACGAGCGGACCAGGGCGCCGCGGGACTGCGCGCTCGCCGCGGACCACCTCGTCGACGCGGTGGAACGCCTCTTCCGCTCGGCCGGCTCCGGCGCGCAGGCGCAGGACGACCCGCTCCAGCGCGTCTGGCGCGATGTGCACTGCGTGGCGAGCCACGCCGCCCTGCGCCTGGACACCGCGGGCCACGCCCACGGCGGCCGGCTGCTGGGGACCGCCTGAAGCGGCACCCCGCCCCCTCCCACACCGAGAAAGGGTGACCGAGTTGCACTCAGAGACCGCCCCGCCCCCGACCGGGCCGTCGGCCCGTCCGTTCGCCGACCCCGCCCTGTACGCGGAGATCACCCAGTTCTACGCCTGGCACATGGCGCTGATGGACGACCGCGAGCCGGACGCCTGGGCCGACGCCTACACCGAGGACGCGGTGTTCGAGGAACCGGGGCGCACCGACGCGCTCCGCGGCCGGGAGGCCATCCGGGCCGCGATCACCCGGCGCGCGGCGGAACTCGCCGAGGCGGGCGTCGTCATGCGGCACTGGGTGAGCAACCTGATGGTCACCCCGTTGCCGGACGGCACGCTGCGCGCCCAGTACTACTCGCTGGTGATGCGGGCGCCGCGTGGACAGCGGCCGGACATCTTCGCGCACGTGGTCTGCCGGGACGTGCTGGTACGGGAGGGCGGCCAGTGGTTCATCCGCCACCGGCACATCGGGATCGACGCCTTGGAGCACTGAATCCGGCCCCGGCAGCGCTGCCGGGGCCTCTCGGCGCGCCTCGTCCCCGTCCTCCCGCACCGCTCAGAGGTTGTGGACACCGCCGTCCACCAGCAGCACCACACCGGTGGTGTACGCGGCCTCGGCCAGCGTCAGCACCGACTGGGCGACGTCCTCGGGGGTGCCGATCCGGCGCAGCGGGGCGCCCGCGGTGACGGCCTCGCGCGGGCCGGTGAAGTCGGCGGTCCAGGGGGTGTCGATGAGGCCGGGGGCCACCGCGTTGACCCGGACGTCGGGACCGGCGACGTTGGCCAGCAGCCGCGTCAGGTGGTTGATCGCCGCTTTGCTGACGGCGTACGGGATCGAGCTGCCGGTCGGCTTGACCCCGGCGATCGACGAGATATTGACGATGGCTCCGCCGCCGTCGGCCTTCAGGTGCGGCATGGCCGCCACGCTCATCTGCCAGGTGCCGACCACGTTGACGTCCAGGATCTCCCGCCACACCGCCGGTGAGGCCGCGGCGAGGTCGGCGTGCGGGATGAGCCGGGTGGCGCCCGCGTTGTTGACCAGCAGGTTGAGCCGGCCGAGGCGCTCCACCACCGTCCCGACGATCCGCGCCGCCTGCTCCTCCACCGCGATGTCGCCCTGGACGTAGACGGCACCGGGCAGCGAGTCGGCGAGTTCCTCGCCCTCCTTGGGCGAGTTGCGGGAGTTGACCGCGACCCGGTAGCCCGCGGCTGCCAGGGTCTTCGCGGTCGCCTCGCCGATCCCGGACGTCGAACCGGTCACCAGGGCGACGCGCTGCGTCGACATGGGTGTGCCTCCTTCGGGCGTACGGATCAGGTGGTGCCGTCGTGGGTGACGCGCCGGTACCGGACGAGCCAGCCCCCCTCGTGGCGGACCAGGGCGTCCTCGGCGTAGGTGCTCGCCGTGATCTGCGGCCGGCCGCCGCGCTCGGTGGCCATGGAGAAGGCGTAGTAGCGGGTCCGTACGACGCCCTGCTCGTCCTGCGGATCCACCTCGAGCATGCCGAGCCAGTGGCGGCGGGTGATGCCCTCGGCGACGATCTGGCCCACCCGCTTCTGCGCGGCCACGGCGATGTGCGCGCGGCCGGTCAGCGGTTCGGCGACGTTCTGGTCGAAGACGCCGTCCTCGGTGAACGTGTCCGCCCACTCCTCGACGGCGCCGTGGTCGAGGAGCCGCATCTGCCGGGCGTAGAACTGCTGGACCTGCTGGAAGAGGCTGCCGTCGGGAGCCTGGTCGGGCACGGCCGCGACTTCGGTCATCGAGTGCTTCTCCTCGTGGTCGGCTGCGCGGAGACCCTCCGCGTCCGGGCCGAGGGTGCCAGCGCGCTCTCAAGGTGAACTCGACTCATCGCACAGCAGGTGCGACGACCCTTCCCCCGACGTGAGTCGTCACGGTGGTGGCCGGCCCTGAGGCCCCTTCAAGGAGGATGTATGTCGGAGCAGGAGTCACGCACCGCCGTGGTGACCGGCGCGACCAGCGGGATCGGCCTCGCCACCACCCGGCTGCTGGCACAGGGGGGACACCGGGTCTTCATCTGCGCCCGTACCGAGGACGGTGTGCTGCGCACGGTGAAGGAGCTGCGCGAAGAAGGCCTCGACGTCGACGGCGCGCCGTGCGACGTGCGGTCCACGGAGGACATCCGGCGCTTCGTCGGCGCCGCCGTCGACCGGTACGGCACGGTCGACGTCCTGGTCAACAACGCCGGCCGCAGCGGCGGCGGGGTCACCGCGGACATCACCGACGAGCTGTGGCTGGACGTCATCGGCACCAACCTCAACAGCGTGTTCCTGATGACCCGTGAGGTGCTGAACACGGGCGGGCTGCGGCACAAGGACTGGGGCCGCATCGTCAACATCGCCTCCACCGCCGGGAAGCAGGGCGTGGTGCTCGGCGCCCCCTACTCGGCCTCCAAGCACGGGGTGGTCGGCTTCACCAAGGCCCTCGGCAACGAGCTGGCCCCGACCGGGATCACCGTCAACGCGGTCTGCCCCGGCTATGTGGAGACGCCGATGGCGCAGCGGGTGCGCTCGGGATACGCGGCCGCGTACGACACCAGCGAGGAGCGGATCCTGGAGAAGTTCCAGGCGAAGATCCCGCTCGGCCGGTACTCCACCCCCGAGGAGGTCGCCGGGCTCGTCGGCTATCTGGTCACCGACGCCGCCTCCTCCATCACCGCGCAGGCGCTCAACGTCTGCGGCGGGCTCGGCAACTTCTGACCCCCTCCGCCGTCTTCGGACCCGTCGAAAGAGGTGACACCGGTCATGACCGTACGCGAGGTCGAGCACGAGATCACCGTCGAGGCTCCGGCCGCGGAGGTGTACCGGCTGATCGCCGAGGTGGAGAACTGGCCGCTGATCTTCCCGCCCTCCGTCCTCGTCGAGCGGGTGGAGCACACGGGGAACGAGGAGCGGATCCGGATCTGGGCCACCGCCAACGGCACCGCGAAGAACTGGACCTCCCGCCGGGTCCTGGCCCCCGGGGCGCTGACGATCACCTTCCGTCAGGAGGTGCCGTCGCCGCCCGTGGCCGCGATGGGCGGCACCTGGATCGCCGAGGCCCTGGCGCCGGAGCGCACCCGGCTGCGGTTGCTGCACGACTACCGGGCCGTCGACGACGACCCCGAGGGCCTGGAGTGGATCGACCGGGCCGTGGACCGCAACAGCCGCTCGGAGCTGGCCGCGCTGAAGGCCAACGTGGAGCTGGCGACCGGCGCACCCGATCTGAGGCTGTCCTTCGAGGACAGCGTCGAGATCGACGGCTCGGCCAAGGACGTGTACGACTTCATCAACGAGGCCGACCGGTGGCGCGAGCGGCTGCCGCACGTCGCCGCGGTGGACCTGCGCGAGGAGACCCCGGGCCTTCAGGTGCTGAGGATGGACACCCGGGCCAGGGACGGCTCGTCCCACACCACCGAGTCCGTCCGCGTGTGCTTCCCGCACCACCGCATCGTCTACAAGCAGACCACGCTGCCCGCGCTGATGGCCCTGCACACCGGGTACTGGCAGCTGACCGAGGACGACCGGGGCGTCACCACCGCCACCTCCCAGCACACGGTGATCGTCGACACCGAGAACATCCACGCGATCCTGGGCGCGGACGCGGGCGTCCCCGAGGCCCGGGTGTTCCTGCGCCACGCGCTGGGCACCAACAGCCGGGCCACCCTGGGCCACGCCAAGACGTACGCGGAAACCAGGGCGCGCGGGTGATTGCCGGCATAGCCGTTCAGGAAACGTTCAGTAAAACATTGCGCGGGCCGGTTGCGGAAATCGATTCGGCCCATTGACGACTGCCGCCGTGGCGGCCACCTTTGTGGCGAAACGCCATTCCCTCGGCCACGAGAGCTGGTACGCCCATGAGAAGAATGCGGCGCTGCGTCACTTCCCTCCTGACGGCCGCGGCCGTCACCGCGACAATCTTCGTCCGGCCCACGACGGAATCCGCGCAGGCATTTCCGGCGACGCCCAAGCAGACCGTACTGAACTACCTCCGCACCATCACGGGGAACTCCATCGTCTCCGGACAGCACAACAAGGAACCCGCTACCGCGCCCGGCCAGTACACGCAGCAGGTCAAGGATGTGACCGGGCAGTACCCCGGGCTGTGGGGCGGTGACCTGATGTTCGACGCCACCGACGTGGCCAACCGCCAGCGGGTGATCGACCAGGCGAGGACCGAGTGGGCGAACGGCTCCCTGGTCACCCTGACCTGGCATGTCTGCCCTCCCACCGGCGGCAGCACGTGCCCCTTCGAGGGCGGCGTGAAGTCGAACGTGACCAACGCGCAATTTACCCAGATCATCACCTCGGGAAGCGCCCTGAACAATGCCTGGAAGCGGCGCCTCGACGAAGTCGTCCCCTACCTCCAGCAACTGGAGAACGCGGGCGTTCCCGTTCTCTTCCGGCCGTTGCACGAAATGAACGAATCGTGGAACTGGTGGGGGAACCGGCCCGGCGCGAACGGCAGCGCACGCCTCTTTCAGATCACCCGCGATTACCTCGCCGGCACGAAAGGGCTGGACCATCTGATCTGGGTCTGGAACGTCCAGGACAATCCCGCGGGCGGCTGGAGCACGTACTACCCGGGCCATCAGTACGTGGATGTCGTCTCGCTGGACGTCTGGTACAAGAACCACCCCAGTTCCGCCGACTACCAGCAGATGCAGAGCATTGCGGGGACCAAGCCCATGGCCCTCGCAGAAATGGGCAAGATACCGAACTCCACCCTGCTGAACAGCCAGACCAGGTGGGCGTGGTTCATGATGTGGTCCGAGCAGCTGCGCGGGAACAACACCAACGCCGAGATCCAGGCGGCGTACTTCCACCCCCGTGTCCTGAACCAGGGTGAGGTCGTGCTGCCCTGACGGTGCCGGTCACAGCCAGCCGTGCAGCGGGGGCGCCCGGCAGGCCGGGCAGGTGCTGGAGCGCGGTGACCGACGCGGGGTCCCAGCCGGCGAGGGCCTGCCGCTCGGCGGTGATGCCGTCGTCGTGCCGCCCGGGATGGGCGGCGCGCGGCTCCCGCCAGGTGGCGTGCTTGCCGGCCCGCAGGGCGTTCAGGTCCCGGGGCCGGGGCAGCCAGGCGGGGTCGCAGTGGACGGCTCGGGCGCAGCGAAGTCCCGGTACGGCGAGCAGCAGGGCGGCCGAGCCCAGGGAGTGACCGACGGCGACGTCGGGCGCGCCGGGCTGGGTGTCGAGCAGGGCGGCGGCGAGCGCGGTGGGCGTGGAGACGGGGGCGGGCCCGCCGGCGCCGTGGCCGGGCAGGTCCACGGCGACGACCCGGTAGCCGTGCCCGGCGATCGCCGGGGCGACCCGGCTCCAGCCCCGCGAGTCCGACATGATGCCGTGCACCAGGACGGCCGTACGGGGCCCGCTTCGGACCGCGAGCCTCACGGGCCGCCGCCCGCAGACACGCGAGCCCGGTTCACGGGTCCCTCCCGGTGGGGTCAGCCGGCGTCCCGCGGCGGTGGCGCGCTGCTGCCGCGGGGCAGCAGCACCGGGGTCGCGGCCGGGCCGGACGAGGGGTTGCGCCGGTGGACGACGTCGAACAGCCGGCGGGTGACGTCGGCCCCGAACCCGAAGACGTCGTGGCTCATGGCCGACAGGTTGGGATGGGTCAGCTGGCACAGCTGGGAGTCGTCCCAGGCGATCAGGCTGACGTCCTTCGGCACGCTCAGGCCCATCTCGGCGGCCACGGACAGACCCGCCACGGCCATGATGTCGTTGTCGTAGATGATCGCCGTGGGCCGCTCCCGGGAGGCGAGCAGCGACCGGGTGGCCCGGGCGCCCTGCTCCCCGGAGTAGTCGGTGGTGAGGCTGCGGGCCGGCTCCAGGCCCAGTTCCGCCACCATCGCGTCGAGCGCGGCGGTACGGATCATGGTGTGGCCGAGCGCCGGGTGGCCGCCCACCCGGGCGATGCGCCGGTGGCCGAGGGCGGCGAGGTAGCGCACCGCCTCGTGCACCGCGGTCTCGTCGTCGGTCCACACCGAGGTGAAGTCGCCCGTCAGGGACGGGTGTCCGACGGCGACGGCGGGCAGTCCGATCGTCGCCAGCTCGGTGATCCGGGGGTCGTCGTGCTGGATGTCGACCAGGATCGACCCGGCGATCCGGCGGGACTGCCACCACTGGCGGTGGACGGCGATCTCCTGGGCGGTGTCCCGCACGAGGTGCAGCAGCAGCGAGCAGCCCTGCTCCTCCAGCACGGACTCGGCGCCGGAGATGAACTCCATGTAGAAGGGCTCCAGGCCGAGTTGCCGCGCCGGGCGGGCGATGACCAGTCCGACGGTGTCGCCCGCGCCGGTCGCCGAACCGGACAGCTTGATCGCCGCCTGGTTCGGCACCCAGCCCAGCTCGGCGACGGCGGCCATGATGCGCTCACGCGTGGCCTCCGAGACCCCGGGGCGGTTGTTGAAGGCCAGGGAGACCGCGCCCCGGGACACACCGGCGCGGGCCGCCACGTCCGAGATCGTGACGCGCCTCGGCCGGCGTGCCCCCTCGGTCACGGACGGCTCCCGGCGTTGACGCAGAACAGCGCCGCCCGGGCGGCCTCCGCGGCGGGCCGCGCGCCGGTGACCCGCCATGTCGTGCTCTCGCCGGGCAGGAGCGTCACCCGGCCGTGGTCGGTGCGGGCGTCCGCGTCCAGCCGGTCGGCCTGGAGCAGCAGGTCCCGTACGAGCGTGCCGGCCGTGACCGTGATCCGTGCGCCGTCGTCGCCGTCCGCGCTCACCTCCACCTCGTAGGAGGCGGCGGGGTAGGCGAACTCACGGTCCGCGCAGGCGAAGTGCGCCGCGCGCAGCCCGTCCGCGTCGGCGACCAGGAACTCCCGGCGCACGTCGCCGAAGCGCGTGACCGACTCCGGCAGCCGCTCCAGGGCCACCTCCCGTCCGGCCGCCTTCAGCGCGACCTCGGCGTGCGCCAGCACCGTCCCGTCCGCACCGATCCGGCGGACCGTCACGGTGGTGTCCCAGACCGCCGCGCCCTGGTTGCAGCCCGCGAGCACCAGCTCGCCGTCGCGGTCCTGGATCGTCAGCAGCCGGTCGGCGTACAGGCGGCGCAGCTCGAACCAGAGGGGCTTGAGGCGGCCGTCGCCGTCGATCGCCGCCCAGGACGTGACCGGCCAGCAGTCGTTGAGCTGCCACAGCACCGTGCCGGCGCAGCGCGGCCAGTGGGAGCGCCAGTGCTCGACGCCCGCGGCCACGGCCCGCGCCTGGTTGAGCTGGGTCAGGTAGTGCCAGCCGGCGAAGTCGGCGGGCTCGGTGAAGTGCGGGGCGAGGCCCCGGTTCAGCTTGCCGTTGCCGTCCTGAGCCTTCTGGTGGTGCAGCATGCCGGGCGAGTCCGCCGCCAACGGCCGCTCCGACAGGGCGCGTTCCAGCGTGGCGAGCGCGGGCGGCGCCTGCCAGCCGAACTCGGCGACGAAGCGCGGCACGGTGGTGAGGTAGTCGCTGTAGTCGCGGCGGTTCCACACCTCCCAGGAGTGCGCGGTGCCGTGGTCGGGGTCGTTGGGTGTGTGGTCCCACGATCCCGACCAGGGGCTGCCCGCCCAGTACGGCCGGGTCGGGTCCGTCTGCGCCACGACGCGCGGCAGCAGGCCGAGGTAGTAGCCCTCGCCCCAGGAGTCGCCGGCCAGGGCCTGCTCCCAGTCCCAGTCGGCGAAGCCCCAGAGGTTCTCGTTGTTGCCGTTCCACAGGACCAGCGACGGGTGGGGCATCAGCCGGGTCACGTTCTCCCGGGCCTCGGCCTCGATCTCCGAGCGCAGCGGCTGCTCCTCGGGGTAGGCGGCGCAGGCGAACAGGAAGTCCTGCCAGACCATCAGGCCCAGTTCGTCGCACACGTCGTAGAAGGCCCGGTCCTCGTAGATGCCGCCGCCCCACACGCGCACCAGATCCACGCCCGCCTGAGCGGCCTGGGTGAGGCGGGTGCGGTAGCGGTCGGCGGTGACGCGGGCGGGGAAGGCGTCGTCGGGGATCCAGTTCACGCCCCGGGCGAAGACGGGGGTGCCGTTGACGACCAGGGTGAAGGCGCTGCCGTGGGCGTCCGCCGAGGTGTCCAGCTCGATCGTGCGGAAGCCGACGCGGCGCTCCCAGCTGTCCAGGGCCGGGCCGCCGTCGGCATCGCTGAGGACGACGGTGCACCCGTACAGCGGCTGCTCGCCGTACCCGCGCGGCCACCACAGCCGCGCGTCCGGCACCCGCACCGTCACCGTCGCGGTGTGCTCCCCCGGTGCCACGGCGATCTCCGCGGACGCGTCCCCGACCGCCGCCGCCAGCCGCAGGGCGCGGTCGTGTCCGGTCGCCGTGCGGTCCAGGTCGACGACGATCTCGGCGACACCGGTGCCGTCCTCGGCGACGGTGACCCGCGGACGGACCGCGGCCAGCCGGGCCGTGGACCACTGCTCGATGCGCGCCTCGCGCCACACCCCGGCCGTCACCAGCGTGGGACCCCAGTCCCAGCCGAACGAACAGGCCATCTTGCGTACGTAGTTGAAGGGCTCGGGGTAGGAGTTGGGCCGCTCCCCCAGCGCGGCCCGCACCGCCTCGGCCTCGGTGTAGGCGGAGGTGAAGGCGACGTCGAGCGGGGTGGGCCCGTCCGCCAGCAGGTCGGTGACGTCGTACCGGTAGGACCGGTGCATGTTGCGGGTACGGCCCAGCAGCCGGCCGCCCACGCGTACCGCGGCGACCGTGTCCAGACCGTCGAAGACCAGGTCGGCACGCTCGAAGGACCCGTCCCGCGCGGGCAGTTGGGTCGCATACGTCCAGTCGGCGCGGCCCACCCAGGCGACCTCCTCCTCATTGCGGTCGAGGTAGGGGTCGGCCAGCCATCCCGCCGCCATCAGGTCGGTGTGGACGCAGCCGGGAACCCGCGCCGGCACGGCGGTCCCGGCCAGCCCCGGGGGCGCCTGCTCGGGGGTGTGACGGTCGGTGTTCAGGCGCAGCGTCCAACCCTGGGACAGCGGGGTGCGGACCTTCATGCGGGACTCCTCGTGAGACGTGGTGCGGGCGCGGTGCGGGCGGGTCATTTGGTGGAACCGGCCGCGAAGCCGCTGTAGATGAAGCGCTGGAGCGCCAGGAAGACGATCAGGGTCGGCACGATCACCAGGATCGCGCCGGCGGAGATGGTCTCCCAGTGGGCGCCGAAGGGGCCCTTGAACCGGAACAGGGCGGTGGAGATGGTGCCCAGCTCGGGATCGGGCATGTAGAGGAAGGGCACGTAGAAGTCGTTGTAGACGGCGATGCCCTTGACGATGACGACGGTGGCCACGGCCGGCCGCAGCATCGGAAAGATGATCTTCCGGTAGATCGTCCAGTGGCTCGCCCCGTCGATGCGCGCGGCCTCGTCGACGGACATCGGGATGGAGCGGATGAACTGCAGGAAGATGTAGATCGAGACGATGTCGGTGCCGGTGTAGAGCAGGATCGGGGCCCAGCGGGTGTTGAAGGCGCCCAGTTCGTCGATGACTTGGAAGGTGGCGACCTGGGTGGTGACACTCGGGACCAGGGTGGCCAGCAGGAACAGGCCCATCACGAGCTTCTTCAGCCGGAACTGGAAACGGTCGATGGCGTAGGCGGTCATCGAGCCGATCAGTACGGTCCCGACGGTGGAGACCACGAGGATCAGCGCGGTGTTGCCGAACGCCCGCAGCATCGCGCCCTGTTCGAAGGCGGTCGCGTAGTTGGCGAAGTTGAACCAGTTGCCGGGGGGTGACAGCGGCCCGTCGTTCGCCACCTCCGACTGGGTCTTCAGCGACGTCAGCAGGACGACGCCGAGCGGGACGACGACCACGGCCGAGGCCAGCACCAGCGAGAGGTACTTCAGGAGGACGGCGGTCCGGGACAGCGCGCCGCCGCGGGTGTCGGTGGTCACGAGAGCTCCACCCTCTCCTCGGGGATCAGCCGGCGCTGGACCCAGGTGATCAGCAGGATCAGGACCAGCAGGACGACGGCCGAGGCGGATGCCAGGCCGACCTTGTCGAACTGGAAGGCGAGCTTGACCGTCTGGATCACGAACGTCTCCGTGCCGTTGGCGCCGCCGGTCATGATGTACGGGATCTCGAAGACGGCCAGGGAGCCGGAGACGGCGAGGACGAAGCTCAGGCTGATGATGGGCTTGATGCTCGGCGCGATGATGTGCCGGAACTGCTGCCAGCGGTTGGCGCCGTCCAGCTGCGCCGCCTCGTACAGGTGCGGCGGGATCGACTGGATGGCGCCCAGGAAGAGCACCATGTTCAGCCCCATGAAGCGCCACACCGACACCCCCGCCAGCGAGGGGTTGGCCAGGTCCGCGTCGCCCAGCCACAGACGCTCGCCCTCGACGCCAACTATGCGCAGCAGCGTGTCGAGCGTCCCGTCGGGCTGGAAGAAGTACAGGAACACGAAGCCGACGGCCACCCCGTTGATCAGGTAGGGGAAGAACAGCAGGCCCTTGAAGAGGTTGCGGAACCGGGTGTCGAAGCTGAGGACCGTCGCGAAGTACAGGGCGAGAGCGACCTGCACGACGGAGGCCACCAGGTAGAAACCGCTGACGAGGAACACCTCGAACCGGGCGGGCCGCGTGACCAGGTCGGTGTAGTTCTCCCCGCCCACGTAGGAGCGGGTGGGGCTGACACCGTCCCAGTCGGTGAAGCTGTAGCCGATCATGTCGGCCACCGGGAGATAGGTGAACATCACCAGCAGCGTCAGCGGGGCGGCCAGGAAGAGCCAGGGGGTCAGGGCCGTGGCACGGCGGCGTCTGCCGGTGCCCGGCCGGCCGGCGCCGGGCTCGGGAGGCGGTGCGCTTCCCCGGCCGGCGGCAGGTGCCCCGGCACGGGTCTTCTGGGCAGCGGTCATCTCATGGTTCCTCGTGGTGGGTTCCCGGTCGGGCCTGCTGAGCGGCGGCGGCACGGCGATCGAGGGGGCGCGTGCCGTCCCGGTGCGGCCGGGACGGCGCTGCGCGGTGCTGTCCGCCGTAGCGTGGTGCGGTCAGCCGCCGAGGGTCTGCCGCGCCTCGGACCACTTGCCGTTCAGCTCGTCGAAGTAGCTGTCCATGTCGCCGTCGGCGGCGCCGCGGGCGACGTCCACCAGCTTCTGCCGGTAGTCCTGAGCGGTGATGCCGATCTCGGACGCCTTGTCGATCTCGTTGACCTCGGCCCGCTTCTTCTGGTGCTGCCGGATCAGGGTGACATCGTTGTCGGCGAAGTCCTTGAGGGTGTCCGGCAGCGGGGTGCCCTTGACGGAGGAGATGGATCCCTCGGCGGCGGCCTGGCCGGACTTGGTGATGTACCAGTCGATCCACGCCCGGGCGGCGGCCTTCCGGTCGGAGTGGACGTTGACCGCGTACTGGTAGTCAGGGCGCAGCACGGAGCAGAACTTCCCGTCCTGCTGCGCGGGGAACGGCATGAACCCGATGTCCTCGGGGTTCTCGCCGGCCGCCTCGGCCGCGGCCGTCAGCTGGGAGATCGCCCAGGAGCCGAGCCACATCGACGCGACCTCGCCGGTCCCGATCCGGGACTTGGAGTCCTCCCAGTTGGTCGTGGTGGGGTCGGTCTCGGAGAGCTTCTTGTCGACGATCGTGTAGAGGAGCTTGTCGATGGTGTGCAGGTCCGAGCCCTCGCTCCAGGGCTTCTCCGTGGTCGCCAGCGCGTCGTAGGCGCCGGGGTCGCAGGCGGGGGAACCGACGGCGTTCGTCCAGTTGGTGAGCGGCCAGCCGTCCTTGTAGTTCGTGTAGTACGGCGTGACACCGGTCTTCGCCTTGATCGTCTGGAGGTCCGCGATGAACTCCTCGGGCGTGGCGGGCCATTCGGTGATGCCGGCCTTCTTCCAGACCGCCTTGTTGTAGACGAACCCGTTGGCCACACCGATGTTGGCGAGGCCGTAGACCTGGCCGTCCACGGTGGCGTGGTCGGTGTAGTCGAACTTCGCCGACAGCTCCTCGGCCTTGCCCAGGGGGGCGAAGAAGGTGGGGTACTGCTCCACGGACAGGGAGTTCGGGATCAGCAGGACGTCACCGTACTTGTCGGTGTTCATCCGGATCTTGGTCTCGCCCTCGTAGTCGGTCAGCCCCTCGAACTTGACCTCCACACCGGGGTACACCTTGCGGAACTCCGCGGCGTACTTCTTCAGGGTGCCGTCGGCTATCTGGTCCGTCCGGTTGGTGAGGACCGTGATCTCGCCCGACACCTTCGCCGGATCGCTCGGCGGAGCGGCGATCTCGCCACGCTGGTCGTCCTCCTGACCGCTACAGGCTGTGGCCGCCACCATGGTCGCAGCCACAAGAGCCACCCAACTTCTCCGCATCCCCGCCACCTCTCATCGCGAACTGTCGACGCCAGACCCAGGAGAACGCCCGCACCGGCTGCCGGGACCCCGGTCTGATGAGCGCTCAACGTAGACGTAACGTCGCGGCAATGTCCATAGACCGGTCTAGATCGATTTCCCCAATCATGACGGCGCTGATCTGCGACTTTACTAAACCTTGACTAAATCCGGCCGGGCTGGGACGCACGCTCCGCCGGAGCCGCGCGCACCCCTGGACATCGTTGTCAAAGGCGTGCTCTGATAGGGCGCCGCCTCCCCCTCCCGCACCCACCACTCCCCCCGGAGACCGATCACGATGAGTAGTCAGCAAAGCGCCACCCCCGCCCGGGGCGATGACCTGACAGCCGCCCTCGACATAGGGGGGACCAAGATCGCGGGTGCGCTCGTCACAGGGGACGGCACCCTTGTCCACCGCGTGCGCCGCTCCACCCCGGCCCAGGGCTCGGCGGACGCCCTCCTCGACGCGGTGCACCACGTGCTGGACGCCCTGGCCGCCGACCCGCGGTGGGAGGCCGTACGCGCCCTCGGCATCGGCAGCGCCGGCCCGGTCGACCTGGCGCACGGATCCGTCAGCCCCGTGAACATCCCCGCCTGGCGCGGCTTCCCGCTCGTCGCGGCGGTCGGCGCGCACCCGGCGCTGGCACGCCGGCCCGTCGTACTGGCGGGCGACGCGGTGGCCATGGCCGCGGCCGAGCACCGCCACGGCGCGGCGCGCGGCCACGCGGACGCGCTGTGCCTGGTGGTGTCCACGGGCGTGGGCGCCGGTCTGGTCCTCGACGGCCGGGTCCGCCACGGCCGCACCGGCAACGCCGGTCACCTCGGGCACATCAGCGTCGACTTCGACGGCGATCCCTGCCCGTGCGGTGCGCGCGGCTGCCTGGAAGGCATCGCCAGCGGTACGGCCCTCACCCGCCACGCGCTCTCGCTCGGCTGGCGCCCGCCCGCGACGCCGGACGCCTCGGCGGTCGCGACCGCGGCCCGGGCCGGCGACCCGGCCGCCGTAGCCGCCTTCGACCGGGCGGCCCGCGCCCTGGCAGCGGGCATAGCGGCCACGGCCGCCCTGGTCGAGATCGACATCGCGGTGGTCGGCGGCGGCGTCGCCCAGGCGGGCGAGGTCCTCTTCTCCCCCCTCACCCACCACCTGCGCCGCTACGCGGCCATGCCGTTCCTGCACCATCTACGCGCCGTCCCGGCCGAGTTGGGCCCCGACTCCGGCCTGGTGGGCGCAGCGACCCTGGCGGAGGCGGCAGTTCAGGAACCCTGCCGCCGAGACGGCCTGCCGAGCGGGCCCCTCAGCCGGTGGAGTCCAGGACTTCACAGACATGCCTGAGGTAGCTGTGGGTGCGCTCCGAGCCGAGGATTCCGTCGCCCAGCCGGTTCATCGTGTACGAGAACGTGACGCGCCGGTCGAGGTCCATCAGGACGATGGAGCCGCCCCGGCCGACCCAGAAGCAGACCCTTCCGGTGGGCATGTGCGGCATCGTCCTCGCGTCGGCGAGCGCGAAGCCGATGCCCCAGCGCACGGGGACACCGAGGAAGAGGTCGGTTCCGTCCGCCTGTACGTCGAGGACCTTCTCCACCGTCTCCTCGGAGAGCAGCCGCAGGCCGTTCACCCGGCCGCGTCGTGAGATCACGGAGAGGGCGCGAGCCATGCCTCGTGCGTTGCCGTGTCCGTTGACGGCGCCGAGTTCGGCCCGGCGCCACTGCGGGGTGTCGACGTGCTCGTCCCGGGCGGGACTTCCGAGCAGGGTCTTGGTGAAGATCCCGTCGGGGTCGAGGCCGGCGGGTATTCCGGGGAGCTGCGACGGGGCCACCAGCTCGGCGACGCGCGGCCAGTCGGCCTGCCGCGCACCGATCTGGACGTCGGCCTGCGACGGCTTGGCGATCTCCGTGTCGACGAACTCGGTCAGGGTACGGCCGCTGACCCGCCGGACGAGCTCTCCCACGAGTTGTCCCTGGGTCTGCACGTGATACCCGGAGGCGGTGCCCGGCTCCCACCAGGGCGCCTGCGCGGCCAGCCGGGCGCTCGCGGTCGGCCAGTCGTACAGATCGTCGATGGTGAAGGGCTGCTGCCAGCCGGAGAGCCCCGAGGTGTGTGCCAGGACGTGCCGCACCTCGATGTCCTGCTTGCCCTGAGCGGCGAATTCGGGCCAGTAGTGCGCGACCGGGCGGTGGAGGTCCAGTGCCCCCCGGTCGACGAGGAGGAGGGCCGCCAGGCTGCTCAGGGTCTTGGTGGTCGACCACAGGCTGACCAATGTGTCCTGCTGCCACGGAACGGTCCGCGCCTCATCGGCGTGCCCACCCCACAGATCGACTTCCATCACTCCGTCGACGTCTACGGCGATCGACGCCCCCAACTCCTCGCCGGACTCCAGGTGTGCTGCCAGCGCCGCTCGGACCGCTTCGAACCGGGCGGTGTTCGTTCCTTCGACATTGACCATGTCTTCTCTCCACTCCTGACGACGGCCGTTCGATCGGTGAACGGAGCGAACGTCGCTCTGGTTCACGCGTCGTCGCAGGTGAGGGGGTCTGACTGGCGGGTGTCGCGGAGCTGCTGCGAGGGCCGCCGACGAGGTCATCACGCCGATCGGCGTCCTGCTAATGTCCTGTCCGGTATGCGGGAAGCGGACGACGGGGTCCTCGCCGCTCCGATCACCAGCGCCGCCCCCCATCTCGGCGGACAGCTCACCACGACGAGGGTCACGCGGGTGCCCCGGTGTGCGACGCCCGGTCTTCCTTCTTCACGGCGGGAGCGGGCCGCCCACCTGCTCATGGTCAGGTGCGTGCTTGCGATGGTGGCGCCGTCGAGCGGGATGGTGGATGAGTACGGGGGCAGATGTGGTGGGACATGATCTCGACTTCGGGCTGCTGGGTCCGCTGGTGGTACGGCGGGCGGGCTCGGTCCTCGATCCGGGCCGGCGCAGGCAGCGGCTGCTGCTGATCCGCCTGCTGCTCGCCGACGGCCGGGCGGTCGCTCCGCAGACGCTGTGCGAGGAGCTGTGGCCGCAGCAGCCGGGACGGACACCGGACGCAGCGATGGGCTCCCTGCACGCCCACATCAGCAAGGTACGCGCGGTCCTGGAACCCCGGCACCTGCGCCGAAAGGGCACCTGCGAGGTACTGGTCACCGAACCCCTGGGCTACGCCTTGCGGGTACCGCCCGAGAGCCGGGACACCGTGCGCTTCGAGCGGGCCCTTGCCCAGGCACGCCGGTTCATGGACCAGGGCCGGCCCGAACGCGTCGTGGAGGAGACCCGACAAGCCCTGGAGATGTGGCGGGGCACCGCGTTCGCCGACGCCGCGCACCACCTGTTCGCCGTCAACGAGGCAGCCCGCCTGGAAGAACTGCGCCAGACCACCCGCGAGGTCCGCACCACGGCCCTGCTCCTGCGCGGACGGATCAGCGACGCCCTGGACGCGGCCCAGGACATGGTCGCCGAGCATCCCCTGCGGGAAACCGGCTGGGCCCTGCTGCTGCGCGCCCTGTACCTCGCCGGCCGGCACCCCGAAGCGCTGCAGCGCTACACCGACCTGCGCCGGCACCTCGCCGACGAACTCGGCCTCGAACCCGGCCCTTCGCTCCGCGCGCTGCACCACGGCATCCTCCACCACGACCTGCCACCCCTCCACTCGGCCGCCGGGCCGGGTGAAGGGGTGGCATCCGTGTCCGGCGGGGGTACCGGACACGGGCGCGACCTGCTCGGGCCGACCACGTCCGAGGCACCGGAGGAGGACGACGCGACCGCGACCGCCGGCCCGGCCGACGCCGCCGACCGCCCCGCCTCGAGTGGCGACCCGGCCGTACCGTCCGAGGGAACCATCTCGCCGCCCCGGGCACGTCCGGCACAACTGCCGCGCAGTCTGGCGGTGTTCGCGGGGCGAGAGGCCCAGGGTGCGTGGCTGTCGGCCGTGAGCGGTGCACCGGGCGGCCCCGGAACCGTCGTCATCAGCGGTGCCCCCGGTGTCGGCAAGACCACCTTCGCCGTCCACCACGCCCACCGCATCGCACCCTCCTTCCCCGACGGACAGCTTTTCGTCAACCTGTGCGGGTTCCACCCCCACGCACCCGCCGTGGAACCCGGTGACGCCCTGCACGGCTTCCTCACCGCCCTCGGCGTTCCCGCCCAGCGCATCCCCGAGGACACCCCCGGCCGCAGCACACTCTTCCGCAGCCTCCTGGCCGACCGGCAGATCCTCCTCGTCCTGGACAACGCCCGCGACGAACAGCAAGTGCGCCCCCTGCTCCCCGGGGGAGCGGGCTGCCTCACCCTGGTCACCAGCCGCAACCAGCTTCCCGGTCTGATCGCCACCGACGGCGCCAAACCCCTCACCCTCCCACTGCCCTCACAGGCGGAGGCCCACCGAGCCCTCGAACGACGCCTGGGCACCGAACGACTGGCCGCCGAGCCCACCGCCACGGCCGACATCATCCGCCTGTGCGGACGGCTCCCCCTGGCCATGGCGGTGGTCGCCGCCCGCGCCGAACTCGATCCCTCGTTCCCCCTGCACGCCATCGCCGACGACCTGCGGCACACCCACGGCAGCCTCGACGCGTTCACCGGCTTCGACTCCACCACCGACGTACGCGCCGTCTTCTCCTGGTCCTACCGGTCCCTGGACGAGCCCACAGCCCGGCTCCTCCGCCTCCTGGCCCTGCACCCCGGCCCCGACATCACCGCGCCCGCCGCCGCCGGTCTCGCCGGCCTGCCCCTCCCCCGAACCCGCCGCGCACTCGCCGGCCTGGTCGGCTCCTGCCTCCTGGAACAACCGCTGCCCGGCCGCTACAGCCTGCACGACCTGCTGCGCGGCTACGCCACCGAACTCAGCCACACCCACGACACCGCCCAGGAACGCCACCACGCCACCCTCCGGGTCCTGGACCACTACCTGTTCACCGCCTACGAGGCCAGCCAGCTCCTGAAACACGACGCAACGCCCGAGCTGGACCTCGGCGCACCCAGCCCGGGCGTCACCCCGGAGAGCCTCACCACCGTCAAGCAGGCGACCCGATGGCTCACCGCCGAACACCGGGTGCTGACCGGCCTGCTCCACACCGCCGTCAGCCAGCGGCTGGACCACCACACCACCGGGCTGGCCTGGTCGCTCAAGGACCATCTCCACCGTCAGGAATTCTGGCCCGAAGCCATCACCGCGCTGACCCCCGCCCTCGAAGTGGCCCGGCGCCGGAACAACCGCCTCGAAGAAGGCCGTTGCCTACGTCACCTCGGTGCCGTCCACGGCTATCTCGGCCACCAGGAACAGGCCCTGGACCACCTGCGACTCGCCACCACGCTCTTCGAAGAGCTCGGCGCGACCGGTGACCTGGCCCGCGCCCACTACGTCACGGCGTGCGCGCTGTTCCTGTTCGGCCGGATCCAGGAGGCCGTGACGTCCTCCGAGCGGGGACTGGAGCTGTCCCGGGAGACGGGCGAGGAGCTGTGGCTGGCCGAGTGCCTCAGCGAACTCGCCTGGTTCCGCTGCAACCTGGGGCAGCTGGAGGAAAGCCTCCGGTACAGCGAGGAGAGCATCGCCTTGCTCCAGCGCCTGGACGCGCCGTGGCAACTCGCCCAGGCCTGGGACATTCTGGGGCACAACCTCCGTCTGCTCGGCCGTTACGAGGAATCGGTGGCCACCTACCAGCGGGCCACGCGGAGGTTCGAGGAACTGGGTGACCACAGGAACGCCGTCGGCACACTGATGCGGCTGGGCGACACCCGGCTGGCCCAGGGCGACCGGCAAGCCGCACGAGCGGACTGGGTCCGAGCCCTCGCAAGCGCCGACGAGCGAGCCATGTCCCACAGCGCCCAGCAGGTCCGGGACCGGCTCGCCGCCCTGGACATGGACACGGACCCCACGCCCGGCGCGCCGGAGAGAGCGGCCGGCAGCCACAGCCACAAGCTCCCGGTCCCGAGGAGTGGCGGTCCTGCGGCCTAGGACGCCCGACGGGGCACAGCCGGACAGGGGCCCGTTCTCCGCCCCCTACTTGGCCAGGAAGGCGAGGAGGGCATCGGTGACCTCCTGGGCGTGGGTCCACAGCAGGCCGTGCGGGGCGCCCTCGACGACGACGTAGTCGGCCTGCGGGAGCGCCTTGTGGAAGAGCTCGCCGGTGGCCTCGATGGGCAGGATGCGGTCGGCGGTGCCGTGCAGGATCAGCGCCGGCACGTCGACCTTCCGGATGTCGGCACGGAAGTCGGTGGTCCACGTGGAGACGCAGGCCAGCGAGGCGTACCAGGAGGCGCCGGCGGCCACGTTCCAGCTGTTGCGGACGGCCTCCTCGCTGATCCGGCTGCCGAGGTTCTCGTCCAGGTTGTAGAAGTCCTGGTAGAACGCGCTGAAGTAGGCGTACCGGTCGGCGGTGACGGCCTGCTTGATGCCCTCGAAGACGCTCCCGTCGACGCCGCCGGGGTTGTCGTCGGTCTTGAGCAGGAACGGCTCCAGCGAGGCGAGGAAGGCGGCCTTGGCGACCCGGGCGGAGCCGTAGGTGCCGAGGTAGCGGCCGACTTCGCCGGTGCCCATGGAGAAGCCGACGAGGACGGCGTCCTCGAGGTCGAGGGTCTCCATGACGGTGTTCAGGTCGGCGGCGAAGGTGTCGTAGTCGTAGCCGGTGGTGGGCTGGCTGGAGCGGCCGAATCCGCGCCGGTCGTAGGTGATGACCCGGTAACCGGCCTCCAGCAGGGCCGCGGCCTGCTTCTCCCAGGAATGGCCGTCGAGCGGGTAGCCGTGGATCAGCACGACCGGCTGCCCGGTGCCGTGGTCCTCGTAGTAGAGGTCGATGGTGGTGGAGTTCTCCTGGCCGACGGTGATGAACGGCATGATGGTTGCTGCCTCTCGATATGGGGTGTCGTGCGAGATGGTGGCTCGGGCCCGGTCGGCGGTGAGCACAGGCATCGGCCTCGGGTGGCCCGCGTCGCACCTCTCACCCTGCGAACGGTCACGGGGCGAGCGCGGTTGTCAACGGCCATTTCGTTCTCCCCGTAGGCGGCCAGGAGTTCGCCCCGCTGGCGGCCATCCAGTTCTCCCCGGTGGCGGCCAGATAATTCCCCG